>CAVXXE010000048.1:0-194814 GCA_963765595.1 uncultured delta proteobacterium | reverse complement strand
ACGTCTGAATGAGAGGCTTCCAGAACGGAGTGAAGAACGAGAGCAGTGTAGGAGATCCTTCTCCATTCAATCGTTATGATCTTTTAATTCAGTTAATCTACGATCCGTGTGCTCATTATATATCATTCGCTTTCTAACCACTGCTTAATGGTCTCATATACTTCAGAATGATTAAGCAAGTCCAGATGGTTCATATCACGGACGATCCACTGATGAGTCTCCGGAAATAAAAGATTCAAGTCAGAATTTTTGTGGCGCCCCAAGGCGCTGTTTAATGTTACCAATCCGTCCCCGATAAGCTTATCACCAAGTATGCTCGACTTTTCACTGGTGGTTGCGGCTATTGTGTAGCACTTCAGTCCGTCCGGTAAAGGTACAGCGATTCGGTGATCTCTGGAATATTCGAAACGGTCGCGTCCCTTCCAATCTTCATCCAATATATTGCCATAACGCAGATCCGTAACTCCGGCACTTCGGATTTTTCCAAGGCGGGAAAAAGGTGCGCTGTATGGGCTTATTTCAAGAATGATATCAATCCAGTTGCCGGCGCGCTCCAAAGGTGCCCCATGATGCGGCGTGCCGAGAAAAACGATCTTCAGAAGATGATTTAACCAAGAATGACCTGCTATCTTTCCATAATGGTAGGCGCTCCGGGAAACGAGTCCGCCCATACTGTGAGCAATGATCACAAGTTCTACTGGCTGTGGCAATTGCTTAATGAACACTTCAATTAGATCGGCAAATTCGCGGCCATTTTGGGAAATATGAAGACCCGTATTATAATGCAGATAAACCGGAAGATATCCCAGATCGCGGGCAAGCGCTGCTCCATGGTCATGCCCGCGCCTGTTCCATAGCAAATCATTCATGCAGGATCCGTGCACCATCAAAGCGATTTTACCATCGGAATGACGAACCGATTGGTTAAAGGCTTGATCGCCCATGGTTAATGGCACCCCACTCCGGCGAAATTGCATTGGGATGGCAAGTGGGTTGTTCCTCGTTGCAAGGTGATCACCCAAGACTCCATTTAACGCAGCCAGAACTACTTCACGTTCTGGTGATGAACACTTTTCTCCGAGCAGTGATGAGAACTGTTTAAGCAATAAATCAATGCTAACCCCTACCAATCCTGATACTGTGCGAATGTTACGGTAAACCATTTCTGTGATGCCTGTTGCTCGATTTTGATTCGGTTCACCGAGTATTCCGCCTAAACTGGCAATTGTATGATGCATTGATTCTACCAGGTTGGTAATGCCGGTAATGGCGTCAATCGTTAAATTGCTCGCGCCACGAATGTCCGACTCGTCTTTGATATTTGACATATCATTTCACATCTTAACTATTAAAGATTATAACTTTATAATTTGATCGACAGAGAGATTCCGATGTAATTTGTATTTATCGCCTATATGACAATAAAGGTTTATCGCTCTGCTGTTACTGTCAATATGAATCATTGGTTTGTTTATTTCTTTACTCAAAGAAACCGCTTCCCAAGTGCCTCCAATAGTCCCTTTTTCCCTTCCATCCCAGATTGCCAGAACTGAATTCGCCTTAAATACAATCCATTCCATACTTTTTCGGTAGGCCGCATTGCTTCTTTGTGAAAAGTTTATTCTGGTTACATGTTTCGATCTTGAACGCAAATATCTATACGTTTCATGTGTGTAACCTTGTTGAAAATCAGATTCAAAGTTGCCGGTAAATCTGATATGCTAAGCAGCACCCGTGGAATGGTACTATTTTCAAGATGTGCCGGATACTTGACGGGTTTACCAAATATGATGCATTTTAAATAACAAAACTGCAACATTGTCAACCGGCTGTGGAGCTTGACCAATACGGCGGCCAACACCATATCAGGAGGAGAATATGACTCAGAATGTTTACGGGTGGTGTGGAAAAATACTCAAAGTCGATCTTACGGATTCAAGAATTTCCGAACTGGAAACCATGGACTACGCGGACCGTTTTCTGGGCGGGCGTGGGATTGCCACTAAAATTTATTGGGATCACGTCGAATCTCAAATCGCTGCATTTGATCCCGAAAATTGCCTGATTTTTATGAGCGGTCCCCTGGGGGCTACCGGTGCCCAGGGAGCTTCTCGCTTCGTTGTTGCCGGAAAATCGCCGATGCTATTTCCGGAGGGGTTTTGTTACGGGAACCTCGGCGGATTTTTCGGGCCTTACCTGAAAAGAGCCGGTTACGACGGGATTGTCATTTCAGGACAATCTCAGAAGCCGGTCTATCTCTGGATTAATGATGGGAAAGTCCAAATCTTAAATGCATCCATGATATGGAACAAAGGTGTTTATGCGGTTGGGGATGTTTTAAAACGAACCCACGGGCAAAACGTTCGATATATAACCACCGGTGTGGCCGGTGAAAATATGTGCCGCACTGCCAACCTGATGACAGACAACGAGGGTAGCGCCACCGGCGGGTTCGGGGCGGTGATGGGGTCAAAAAATCTCAAGGCCCTAGTGGTATTGGGCACCGGAAATCCATTGGTGGCTGATTCTGAGGAATTGAAAGAGCTCAACCAACTGGTCATCCATCTTAATAAACGCGATCCTCTTTTTATTCCTTTTCCGGCAGAACAGGTTCGCCGCACCGGAAAGGCATCCTGTTATCAATGTGGTCTTGATTGCATCATGCGGAATACGTTGCGGACTGCTTCCGGGAAGGATTATGTCAGAAAATGTCAGGCCATGTTCGTTTATTTCCCCTGGGTAATGGGAAGACCGAGTGAGTCCACCGAAACGGCTGTTGAGGCGACCGGGATATGCAACGACCTGTCGATCTGTACCATGGAAATGTACAATATCGTTCAGTGGCTGGACACCTGCTATAAGGCGGGATACCTCAGCGATAAAGATACCGGGCTCGATATTTCAAAGCTTGGCACGCTCGAATTTTTTGAAAGCCTTTGCAATATGATTGCCAGTCGTCAAGGATTCGGCGATATTCTGGCCGAAGGCCTTCTTCGAGCCGGGGAGCAGCTCGGTGAAGCGGCCAGGGCTCTTTTTTCAAATGAAGTCTCCGGCGTCGGTGACGGTGCGACTTACTCCGCCCGCGAATACCTTACGAACGGATTGTTGTATGCACTGGAACCCAGACAGCCGATTGCGATGCTCCATGAAATAAGTCGGTTGACCGGTTTCTGGGTCATGCATCAGGCCGATCCCAAGTCTTCACCCGTATCTTCCGACGTCTTTCGGGCCGCCGCCGCCAAATTTTGGGGAAATGAGCAGGCATGGGATTTAACAACCCATGAAGGCAAGGCCCAGGCAGCAGTCAAAATTATGGATCGAACCTTTGTCAAGGATAGTCTGCTGCTATGCGATTCCGGCTGGCCCCTGATGGTTTCCTGGAATACGCCGGACCACGTTGGTGATCCGGGATTGGAAAGTCGCCTATTCACCGCAGTTACCGGAATTCAAACAAATGAAACCCGTCTCAATCAATATGGTGAAAGAATATTTAATCTTCAAAGAGCGATTCTTTTGCGCGAGGGCCGGTGTCCCCCAAAAGATGATTGCCCCGAAGATTTCAATTTTACGGATCCGGTCGAATCGGTCTTTATGAATCCTGAAGTCATCATTCCCGGAGTGGGTGAGGAAGTGATCAGCCGCAAAGGTAAAACCTTGGATCGCGATGTCTTTGAGACAATGCGCCAAGAATACTATGAACTGCGGGGCTGGGATACTAAGTCAGGTCTGCAAAAGGCGGCAACGCTTGCACGGATCGGGTTGTCTGAGATCGCACAGGACTTAAAAAAGATGGACCTTATCGAGGCCTAACCCGGATAAGCTGGAAAAAGCAATAAGGAATGGACTCTTTTTAAATATTTTTAATCTGACAGGATCAACAGGATGAATCGGATTATTTCACGGTTTCATCCGGAAACCGGGGGTTTAAAATCTCCAAATAGTCCCATAAATCCTGCCTGCCCTGTGAAATTTTTACAGAATGGTTTGTAACTTTTAAAACAACCCACCCAATGCATGCGTGGTGGTTGGCAAAGGTAAGCAGCTTTATTCAGATTGCAACCGTGGCCGGCGATTTTTTTCGCTTCGTTCATTCTTTTACTCTTTCACGAAGCCACTGCTTCTCAAGTTTCGTGCAAATAGCTTGGAGCGAATCCGGAGGATCTAACTGGTTGCCCCGGACCGAGTCCGGAAAGAAAATGCCATATTGGTTGCCACTGCGACGGCTAACAACCCCATTTATAACTGCAGTTGTATCTTGCAGTTGAAGCCTTATTTTGATTTTGCTATCAATTGGCATCTCATATACTTGACTTTCTGATAACTCTACAAAGATGCCGGACAGACTGAGATTCAATGGCCTTGCCGAACACGTTTTGTCCTCAAATGTAATGGATGCGGAAAGACCGCTTGAAATTGAGAGTGGTACCCGGAATCCCAAACGTAGTTCTTTCTCGCCAGGCTTCAAACTGCAAAGGAAATCAATTAGATCCGGAAGGTTGGAAGCGGAAAACGTTAGATTCAAGTTTGCATTATCGCCATCCTGGAATATCAAGCTACTGCCATCCCAAATAATATTTATGTTTCCAATTTTGAGTTCAATTTTGTCTGCGCAGGTTTCTCCCATATTAGCTAATCCGCAAAAATTCAGATAGATTGTTAATCGTAACTAACTGAAAATGTATTATTTAAAATAGGTATCATAAAATTGTGGGTGATGTCAAATGCTCAGCTTTAGCAGAAACCTGCAATTTAGCCCTAAGAACTGTGATGTAAGCGCATCTCGTATTTCATCTGGATTTGACGGGGCCATAAATTTCCTCTTTTTTTTTAGAATGGTTACTCGCCATTTTTACCTTTATCATTTAACGACTTTGCCGCGCATGGCTATCCAAACCACCTTCCTTCCGGCAGCGGTACTTCCAGGAAATCATGAAAGATGAAGTAGAAGGCTGTCACGACCAGAACCGTTAGGGCCGCAGATGAGAGAATGTTTCGGGTAGTGAAGCGTTCGTCGGCGAGATAGAGATTAAAGCAAAAATAGAATGCGTAGCTGGCCGGCAGAAACCCGGCCAAAGGCAAGAAAATAAGATAGAGGAGCAGTATGCAGATACCCACCAGCACATTATTCCGTTCGACGACTGATTCGAAGAATCGGATACGTTCGGGCTTGACTAAGCCTTTGGCGGTGGTGAGCAGCGCCAGGACTGTGAGAGCCACCAGGGTGTAATCCACAAACACGCCTCCCAGTTTGCTCAGTTCCCTTGTGGAGAAGTAAACCAGGGCTGCCAACCCAAGGGAAACGATGCCAACGATCAGATCTGCATTGAGTCGTTTGGCTGATTGGGTTTCGCTATTTTGACCCATTACAGCCCTCCTTTTCTTCCGCTGAAAATGGATTGTCGACGCCGGCCTGCTTGTGTTTGGCTTTCAGGGCCGCAAAAATGGGCCATAGCAGCGACATGATGCAAAGAAAAATCAGGACACCACTAATGGGCCGGTATACCATATATATAAAAGTGCTGCCGGCGGCTTTTCCGGCAAGCATGGATTGCACCAGCCCCTCCTCCACGAAGGGTCCCAAAATAAGTCCTAAAACAATGGGGGCCGGATGGAATTTCAATTTATTGCTCACGTACCCGATGATCCCGAAAATGAACATGATCCATACATCGAGCATATTATTGCGGATGGCATAGGATCCAAGGACTGTCATGAAGACGATGGCGGGGGCTAGATAGCGGGAAGGGATGTTGATAATGCGGCTGAAAAAAAAGCTGCCGAAGCTGCCGATGAGCGTCACCAGAAATGCGGCCACCAAAAGGGCCATAATAAAAGAGTAGGTGATATCTGCATAGTCGGTAAAGAGCTCAGCCCCCGGCCGCATGCCATGGAGCATCAGGGCGCCCAGGATGACTGCTGCCGGCGGGGAACCGGGAATACCCAGGGTGAGCAGGGGAATCAGGGATCCCGGCGCCATGGCACTGTTGGCCGCTTCGCTGGCGGCCACACCTTTGATCGTGCCCTTGCCGTATTCCTCAGGGTGTTTATCCCATCGGCAGGCCTCGTTGTATGAGACCATACTTGCGATATTGCCTCCCGCCCCTGGGGCAAATCCGATTACCGTACCGATGATTGAGGAGCGTAGCATCAATGTCGGACGTCTGAACAGGGCGGTGATGACTTGCCATATAACGTTCAGGCTGGGCTTGGTCATCTTTTCAGCATAGGCCGCCCGACGCTGCCCGATGACGCTGGAGAGAATCTCGGGCAGACAGAAGAAGCCGATGAGGGCTACGATCAGCTCGATGCCACCCTGCAATTCCGGGAAGCCGAAGGTGAGACGAATGTCGCCGCCCAGATCGGCCATGCCCACCGCCGATAGGATCATGCCGATGGACCCGGCCAGAAACCCCTTGATAGGGCTGCCGCTTGAAAGTGTGGAAATAATCGTCAGACCAAAAATCCCCAACCAAAAATACTCGGGCGGGCCGAACTTCAGGGAAACCTCGGCCAGGGGCGGCGCCGCCGCGGCCAGGACAATATTGGCAACCAGGGATCCGAATGAGCTGGCCACAGCGGCCGCCACCAGGCCATGCTGGGCCATCCCTTTCTGGGCCAGGGGGAAACCGTCGAAAGTTGTGGCTATGGCGGCCGGTGTGCCCGGCGTGTTGATCAAAATGGCCGGGATGGCATCTCCGTACATGGCGCCCACGTAGATGCCGGCCAACATGATGAGCCCGGCGGTGGGAGACATGGTGAAGGTAAAGGGCACCAAAAGAGCCAGGCCCATGGTGGCCGTCAGCCCGGGAAGGGCGCCGAAGACGATCCCCATGAAGACGCCGATGAATAATACCAGAAAGTGGTTAGGGAGCAAAACTTGAGAAAGGCCTGTTAGCGCGAAATCAAACATCTGGGTCTCCGGAAAACGCTGAGGCGGTAAAACTAAGATGATGTAATTCAAGCATAACAAGCATAACCCGTTGCTTAATTTTTAACCCATTTTTATTCCATTAGAAGGGCAATTTTAGATTTTGGATTTGGGATTGCAGATGTGTTGTATCGCTTCGCTCTATCATTTTTTATTAAATTGATCCGCCGGCTCCCGGCCCTGATTCCAACCCGTAGGGCCTGCAAGCCAGAGGATAGAGCCTACCGATCGGGGTGAGTCGGGCCTTCAATCCAAACTCTATAATCCGAAATCCAAAATCTATTTGAGAACTATTTTTTAAACTCTTTAACCACGGGGGCCCATACCTTCACTTTTTCGGCGATGTAGGCCTTTGACTCGGCCGCGCCCATGGAGATAGGCACGAAACCATCTTTCTTCATTTGTGCCTTCACATCCGGACTATTGGCAATGTCCAGAAACGCTTTCTCCAGTACCTGAATAATGTCATCGGGCGTATCAGGAGGAGCGCCGGCGCCGCGATCGATGGAAGCATAGAGCTCAAAACCCATGCTCTTGAAAGTCGGCACCTCAGGCATGTTTGGGAATGGCTCCTTGGTGCCGAAGCCCAGTACACGAATCTTGTCCGCGTGTTGAACCAGGTCGTTGCTATTGCCCCACAGCGCTTTTACATGCCCGCCCAAAAAGGCCGCTACGCTCTTGGCTGCGCCTTTGCTGGGTATATAGGTCATTTTAATTCCGGCCATCTTGCTGAATTGCAGATGGGCGATGTGGTGGCCTGACCAGGTGCCGGAGCCGCCACAAACCACCGCTTCAGGGTTTTTTTTGGCATATTCAATCAGGTCGGCGAGGGACTGAAAGGGGCTGTCCTTCAAAACTGCCAGTCCGATGGGCGTCGCCTGGAACAAGGCGATGGGTTTGAGCTGCTCGGTCTGGTATCCGGCATTGCCCCGGGCCAAAGGCTGCAATACGATATGGGGGATGTTGATACCGCTGATGAAATACCCATTGGGTTTTTGCTTGATGAGGGTGGCCCAGCCGATGGAACCACCGCCGCCGGGTTTGTATTGGACAAGAACTTTGACACCCAGGGTCTCCTCCAAAAGGGGCTGCTGCCGGCGGGCTTCCAGATCGGACTGACCGCCGGGCCCGAAGGGAATTTGATAGGTAATCGACTTTTCGGGATACTTCGCCTGAGCCGGGGAATTGATAGCCAGAACAGCAGCGATACAGAAAACGGCAATGACTAAATTCTTCACAGTTTACCTCCTTTGCTCAATGGTAAATAAATTAAATGGTATACGATTCCAATCTGCCTGCGCAAATAACATGCCACTCGCATGAAGTACGCCAACTATCTGTTATTACATATAAAGTGAAATAATCGGATCGTTGCAGCCGAATTTTAGTGCCCAAATATAAATACATTGACGGATATTCGGCACCTTTTTAAATGACCCGACAGTCCTTCCGCTTCAATTCTCCTTGGTATAATCGCTTGGCTGGATGCCGAGCTTTTTCAAGCGATACTGAAGGGTGGAGCGTGGAAGACCCAGCAGGCGGGCTGCGCCGTTTGAGCCGCCGATGACCCCCCTTGTTTTAATCATCGTCTGGATGATATGCTGCCGTTGGGCATCGGCAAGGGTGGACACCTCATTGGGGAGGTCCCGGCAATCGGTATTCGCGGTGCTGAGAATCTTGCCGATATCGTTTTCGGTAATTTTTTCCCCGGGCCTCAGGATCATCATCCGTTTGACCAGGTTCTTCAACTCACGCACATTCCCCGGCCATTCATATGTGCCAAGTTTTCTAATTGCGCCCCGCGAGTAGACCGGCTCCGGACGGTTGGTCTTTTTGGCCTGAACCTGGGTGAGTTTTTCCACCAGCAGGCCGATGTCCTCGAGGCGTTCACGCAAGGGCGGCACCCGGACATGGACGATGTTGAGGCGGTAAAACAGGTCTTGACGAAACTGGCCGCTTCGGATTCCCTCCTCGAGGTTTTTGTTCGTGGCCGCGATGACTCTGAAGTCGACATTCACCGGACGATGCTCTCCGACGCGTTCAAAATGATTGTCCTGAAGGACGTGAAGCAGTTTGGCCTGCAAGGCGATGGGCAATTCGGCGATTTCGTCCAAAAAGACCGATCCGCCGTCGGCCAGCTCGAACCTGCCGACGCGGGTCTTTTCGGCGCCGGTAAAGGCTCCCTTGGCATGACCGAAAAGTTCGCTCTCAAATAGCGATGAAACCAGGGCGGGGCAGTTGACCTTGATAAAAAGTTGATCTCTGCGGGGGCTCATTTGATGGATACAGCGTGCCAGGTAATCCTTGCCCGTGCCCGTCTCTCCGGTGATCAACACGGCGGCATCCGAGTTGGCCGAACGCTCGATGAGCCTCATGGTCTCCGCCATGGCCGGTGACGCATAAAAAAAGTCTTCCTGCTTGTATTCATGGTTGCTGGCCATGAGATAGCGCTTCTGGCGCTGCAGGCTGGTGTTGAGCTTTTTGAGGCGGGTGTAGGCAAGCATATTGTCCACCGCAATGGCCGCCTGCCGGGAGACGTCAGTAAGCACCTCGGTCAGTTCGGAGATGAATTCCGGCGCCTTTTTAAATGAAAAGTGGATCGATCCCAACACCCGGTTGCGTATGACCAAGGGAAAAGCCATGGTGGCGTTTAAACCCGCTGATACCAGAGCCCCAACGGAAGAAAGATCCGAATAATGGCTCAAATCATCAATAATTGCGGGCTGTCGGGACTGCACCACCATACGAGCAATCGTCCCTTCGGCCAGGGGCCTGTTCTCCTTGGTTAAAATGCCGCCGGGCTGGATACCGTCGGCCGCGGCGAAATAAGACAGAGACTGGGTCTGTTCATCGTATAGATTGATGCACATGCGGTCATAGAAGAAATGGTTGCGCAGTTCATTGGCCAACGCTTTGAACAGCGATTCCCTGCTCGTCTGGGTAACAACGGTGTTGTTGATCTCCAAAAGCATTTTATAGCGCGTCGCGGTGGTCCATCTCATCGGCGCCCCTCCTGTGGTCGGTTGACCTGGAATAAGGACATCTATCGTAAACATCGATCATCCTATCGGCGTTCACCCCGAAAATCAAGCCCAATATTTGGCACAGTGCCGAATATTAGGCCCCAATTCTTTTGTGATTTTTGACGCATCAAAATAAAACAATGGCATAATAGGGAGTTAGGATAAACAACCTTTCCGGCATGGACCTTGCTGTCCTAAAAAGGCGGTTACAGAGTGTGGACTTCGTCGTCGTACTCGTCCTCGTCCTTCGTCCCCTATAAACTTCATGAAATGACGATTGACGAATTGTGGATGTCGCTTCGCTCTGCTCTTCTTAACTAATTTACATCAATTCCTCGTGGGAGCGGCTTCCAGCCGCGAAAAAAAAGTCGCTTTATAGCTTTCATCGCATAATCGCGGCTGGAAGCCGCTCCCACAATCAAAATCTCATAAATTGCCACGATCATATTTATATGGAGATAGAACTCAGATACGGCGATGGCCGGAAACTGATCCGAATTCCGGACCGGGTCGATGTGACGATATTAAAGCCGTCCGAAACCCCCACGGTTGGATCGATTGCAGATGCTTTAGAGAAAGTGCTGGTTGATCCTTTGGGGTGTGAATCGTTTCAGCAGATGCTGCGGCGCGCGGACCCCGAAACGATTGCCATCGCCGTACCGGACGAAACAAGGCCGGCCCCGTTGAAACCGATTCTACCCGTGATCCTGGAAGAGATCCGCAAGACGCTGCCGGCATTGAACCCCTCCGCGATCACCATCATCATCGGCGGCGGGTTGCACCCCCCGCTGGATGACAATGGCCGGGAGAGGGTGGTTCCCCGCCACATTGCCCCGGGATGCCGGATTATCGCCCACGACGCCCGGCGGGATCCTATGGTGGACTATGGACTGACTTCACGCAAGACACCGGTGCGGATCAATGCGGATTTTGCCGGCGCCGATTTTAAGATCGTTATCGGCCAGATCGACCCCCATCAATTTGTCGGTTTTACCGGCGGCGCCAAAGGCGTGGTTATTGGCTGCGCCGCGTCGGAAACCATCGAGCACAATCACAGCCTCATGTTTCACGAGGGGGCCCGGGTCGGGCGGATAGCGGGAAATCCAGTGCGCGAGGATCTTAACGAAGCCGGTGAAATGATCGGTATCCAACTGGCGCTCAACCTTGTTCTCGATGCCGAAAAAAATATCGTTCAGATGCTGGCAGGCCAACCCCTGGAGGTGCTTGAAATGGGGGCTAAGACCTGTTCCGCCGTTTACGGCGTGGGCATCGGTGAAAAATTCGACATCGTGATCGCATCCTGTGGCGGCCATCCCAAGGATATCTGCCTGTATCAGGCCCAGAAAGGGCTGAATCTCGCCTCACAGGCGTTGAGCCCGGGGGGTCACATTCTGCTCCTGGCCGCATCACCCCAGGGAGTCGGGGACGACATTTACTTTGATTACGTCTCCCAGTTTACGACTCCGGAAGACGTTCTCAGCGATTTTCAAAAAACCGGTTTTCAAATGGGTGCCCACAAGGCTTACCTGTTCGGCCGAACCTTGGCCGATTTTGATGTGGCGATATCCTCGGATCTCGATCCTGGGATCCTGAGAAAGTGCCATCTGCGGGCTGCCGACCCAACCGTGATCGTTGGTGAATGGGTGGATGCTTTCAAAGGCCGCCCGCGCATCGCCGTGGTCCCCAATGCCAATACGACGTATTTTTACCATATGTAACCCGTCCTTTAAGAAGGGCTGGTATGTTTAACAACAACTAAAAGAAGAAAGGAGTCAATGCAATGATTCAATTTTTGGTTCATGAAAAAGCCGACAGTGTCGGGGTCGCCACCGTCGACGTCAAGGCCGGTGAAACGGCCAAGGGACTGTACATGGACTCCCAGGAACCGGTCGAAGTGAAGACGCTGGACGATATCCCCCTGGGTCACAAAATCGCCATGATCGACCACAAGGTTGACGAATCCGTAATCAAATACGGCGCTGACATCGGAAGGATCGTGGCTGACATCAAAAAGGGTGGGCACGTCCACACCCATAATCTAAAGACAAGGAGGTGGTAACCATGAGCAATCCCAAAGTATTGGCCTATCGACGTGAAAATGGACGGGTCGGCATCCGCAACCATGTCATCATTCTACCGCTGGACGATTTGAGCAACTCAGCCTGTGAAAAAGTGGCCTATAATACCAAAGGCTGCAAGGCGCTGCCGCATGCCTACGGGCGACTGCAGTTCGGAGAAGACCTGGAGCTGTTCTTCCGCACCCTGATCGGCACCGGCGCCAATCCCAATGTGGCGGCGTGCGTTGTTATCGGCATCGAGCCGCAATGGACCAACCAGGTGGTCGAGGGCATCGCCAAAACCGGTAAGCCCGTGACCGGTTTTAGTATTGAACGCCACGGTGAAATCAAGACCGTGGAAATGGCCAGCTGGAAAGCCAAGGAGTACATGCATTGGGCCAGCGAATTGCAGGCGTGAAGAATGCGATTTGAGCGAGATCTGGGTTTCCACCAAGTGCGGAGAGTCAGACACCACCAGCGGCCTTGCATCAAACCCCACCGTCGGCAATGCCTTTGACAAGCTCGATGCCATGGGCGCCACCTGCTCGTTTGGTGAGACTTCTGAAATAACCGGTGCTGAACTGGTCTGCAAGGAACGGGCAGCAACGCCCGAAGTCGGCGAACAGTTCATGGCTACATTCAACAAATATCAGGAAATGATCGAGCGCTACAAAACCGATGACCTGTCGGGCAGCCAGCCCACCAAGGGCAACATCGCAGGCGGCCTGACCACCATCGAGGAAAAAGCCTTTGGCAACATGCAGAAGATCGGTAAGCAGTGCAAGTATGTGGGCGTGCTGGACAAGGCCGAAACGCCCACGGGCCCGGGCCTGTGGTACATGGACACGTCTTCGGCAGCGGCAGAGGCAGTCACCCTCTGGGCCGCCGGCGGTTTCGTAGCCCATTTCTTCCCAACAGGTCAGGGAAATATCATCGGAAACCCCATCGAACCGGTGATCAAACTAACGGCCAACCCGCGCACGGCTGGCGACATGTCCGAGCATATCGACTATGACTGCTCGGCCATCCTGCAAGGAGAGATGACCCTGGACGAATCGGGGGACAACCTGCTCGACATGCTCGTGCGGACCTGTAACGGCCGCCTGACCGCCAATGAAGTGCTCGGGCATGAAGAGTTCGTACTGACCAAGCTTTACGAGAGCGCCTAACTGTTGGGTTAAACCACCAGATCTACTGATGGTGGCGGACTTTAACCAATGGGGTGATGCCCGGGGTATCACCCCTTACAAAGGAGAGAAATCATGTTGATTTGGATTTATCGGTGTGGGAGCCATGGGAGGGGGGCTGGCACGCAACCTGATCCGTGCCGGCAAGCAAGTCCTGGTATTCGACCTAAACCCTGAGGCGGTAAAGCGAACCCTGGAAGCAGGGAGCACCGGCAAGGCAGCTGCCGAGCTGCAGGAACTGGCGGCGGCCGATGTCGTCTTCACCAGCCTGCCGCTTCCCCAGCACCTGGAAGAGACCATGCTGGGCGAAAACGGCCTGCTCAAGGCGATGAAGCCGGGAGCCGCCTATATCGATGTCAGCACCATCGATCCTCAAACGGCCCGCAAGCTTTCCGACGCGGCTGAAGCACAAGGCGTCAAATTTCTCGAATGCCCGCTGGGGAAAACCCCGGCCCAGGCTGAAACGGCTGAGGAGCCGATTTTCGTCGGCGGCGATCAGAAAGTATTCGAGGAGCTGAAACCAATACTCGAAATCATCGGCGCTCCCGTTTACTACATGGGAGAAGTGGAAGCGTCCTGCGCGCTGAAGCTGATCAGCAACCTCATCGGCATGACCAATCTGGCGGTGATGGCCGAAGGCATCCGCATTGGGGAGAAAGCCGGGATCGAACCGAAATTCTTGCTGGAGCTGCTCGACGACACCGGCGCCAAGAGCTTTCAGATGGACGTCCGCGGACCTTGGATCGCAGCAGGAGACTTTGCGAGCCGATTCGGGCTGGACCTGGCCTTAAAGGATGTTCGCTTGGGCTGCGAAATGGCGGATGCCTGGGGGATGACCCCGCAAACCATGAAGGTGGCCCTTGAGTATCTTAAAACTGCCAGTGCAGCCGGATACGGCAAAGAGGACTGTAATGCCATGTATAAGATTATTAAGTAATATAGGGGTGATAGGATGTATATCGAGTTATTTAATAAATGATCATCAATGTCAAAAGAATTGAGACTGTGGAGGTAAGGGCCCATGAACGCACAAAAAAGCAACCGGATAAAGGGCAAAGGGGAAAGAATCTCGCTAATTGCCTGCTTTCTTCTGTTCGCCTTATACTTGATCAACGTGCTTTTGGGGAAAATCAGTATCTCATATGGCCTGAATCTCCCACATTTAGGCAATGTGGCCGAGTTTCTCCTGCTATTCGGGGCTTGCATCCTACTGATCATTGCGGCTTTGAAGCGTGAAACTGCGGAAAAAATGACTTGAACTCAAACAAAACGGAGGTGAAAAAATGAAGAATGACGAACAAAAAGAATCTGGTCCCAAAATGATCGAGCGGCGTCGCTTTTTGGAATTGACTACGAAAATCGGGTTTACGGCTGCCACGGTAGCGCTGTTCAGTGGCGTATTGCATTCCAAAGAGGCCAGCGCGCAGGTCGCCAAGGAAGAGGCCAAGCGCCAAAAGACAGCCAAATACAAAATGAACATCGCCACCGCTTATATCCTGGGGGCATCGCGCAGCTATCCCATTATGCAGCTGGATATGAAAGAAAATATCCAAAACTGCACCAATGGAGAGGTTTATGTCAAACTGGCACCCGGCGGCCAACTTGGAGCCGGCTCTGCGCTGGCCCAAAAAGTTCAATCCGGTACGATACAGGCCGCCCAGCATTCCATTTCCAACTTCGCCCCTTTTGCCCCGGTGGTGGATATGATCAACATCCCCTATTGGTGCGGTGAAAATCAAAAGTTTGTCAATCTGGTCACTTCCGATGCCTGGCGCAAAGAAGTTCATACCAAGGTGGCCGCAAAAGGATTTAAAGTTCTATGGTATGTCGTCATCGATCCGCGGGTGGTTGCCACACGTAAAGGGGTTGCCGGTCCTATCAAAACGCCGGATCAGATGAAGGGGCTCAAGTTTCGTGTACCCGGGTCCAAGATTCTGGCACAGTTCTATCAGTTGTTGGGCGCCAATCCCACTCCCGTGGCCTGGGGCGAAACCTCATCGGCTATCAAGCAGGGTGTGGCGGATGCCCTGGATCCCTCGGTTGAAGCGCTGCATGTTTTCGGTTTCAAGGATGTTCTGGACTGGGTGACCTTCAACGGAGCCGTACCCGACAGTCAGGTTTATTCCTGTAATCTCGAGTGGTTTGAAGGATTGCCGAAGAAAATTCAAGAGGGCATTGATTTTGCCAGTGAAATCACCATGCAGCAGAATCTGGCCAAAGTGCCGGCCGCCCGCGCCTATGCCATGGCCGAACTGGCCGCGGCCGGTGTTAAATTCTACGTGCCTACCGCGGATGAAAAGAAGCAGTGGGTGGACAAAGCCGGGGCTCAGTTGCCGGCCTGGGATGACTTTAAGAAAGAACTGGCCGGATCTTTGGATAAATTTGATATGTTTCGCGAAGCGGCCAATACGATGGGCCGATTCTACGTGCATGACGTCAAGGCGTAACCATGATGACGGCGGCACCGCCCACCACAATGGTGCCGCCGACCGCATCGCCGGAAACGTGTCTAACAAAAGGATGTGAACGCATGACAATTCAAAATTTCCTCCACAATATTGATAAAAACGGCGAGCGGTGGTTAATGTTGCCGCTTTACGCCCTGATCGTGGTCACAATCTTTATGGAAGTGTTCCGACGGTTTGCACTCAGTTACTCCTCGATTTGGGCGGAAGAGGTCGCGCGCTACGCCTTTATTTATGTTTCATGGATTGGCGCGTCGGCCGCCATTAAGGAGCGGGCACACATCCGTATCGATATAATCCTGCCATTCGTCGGCGAACGTACCCGGGCCATGATCTTGATCTTGGGCGATGTGGTTACCATTGTGCTGGCTGCTCTCGCCTTTTGGTGGTCGCTTGAGACGGTTCTGGTATCAACTAAATTCGGGTCGGTAACCCATGGCCTGCAAATCAGTCTGGCCTGGTTTTTGGCTGCCGTGCCGCTCGGGTTCGCCATGATGCTTGTGCGGCTGATTCAGTCCATTGTCCGAGATGTTTCCAATCTCAAGGCTGGTCGGCCGATTTTTCAGGGCAAGAAACTTTTCGATTAGGAGTCTACACATGCTTCAACAATATTTGATGCAACAAGAAGAAATCATTCTCGGATGGGGATTCTTTGTTCCGTTGATCTTGATGGTCGTCCTGATTTTACTGGCCGTTCGAATTTGGGTCGTCATTGGCGTCGGTTCGTTTGCCATGCTGTTATTGACCGGTGTCCTGCCGCCTACGCTGCTGGGGGAGGCGCTGTTCGATGGAATCGATTCATTCGCATTGATTGCAGTGCCGTTGTTTATCCTTACCGGAGACATTCTCGTGCGAACCGGGTTGTCCGGTAAGCTGCTGGACGTGGCCGAAGCCACCATGGGCGCAAATCGATCCGGATTGGGAACTTCCACCGTACTGGGCTGCGGTTTTTTTGCCTGTATCAGCGGCTCCGATGCCGCCGACGCCGCAGCCATCGGCAGAATCACCATCGACCGGTTGACGGCTAAAGGTTATCCCAAGCCCTATGCCTGCGCGTTAGTGGCATCGGGGGCATGCACCGGGATATTAATTCCGCCATCCATATCGTATATTATTATCGGACTGGTGCTGGGCATCAGCGCATCAACCCTGTTTCTGGCCGCTGCCATTCCCGGGGTGCTGATTCTGCTCTCGATAATGTTTGCCAATGCCTTGGTCAACCGTGTGAAAGGCTACGAAAACAGCACCGCCGGATTCAATTTTCAACACTGGCGGAAAACCGTATACGCGGGGCGCTTTGCGCTTCTCATACCCGTGATCATTTTGGGCGGCATCTACTCGGGCGTCTTTACGCCCACGGAAAGCGCGGCCGTGGCAGCCCTCACCGCGATAATTATCGGATTTTTCCAGCGAACGCTGGAGGTCAGCGATATCCCTAAGATTTTAGAGACCTCGGCAAAGGTGAGCGGTGTGATCGTACCCATTATCGCCATGAGTCTGCCCCTGGCTCAAACCCTGGCCAGTTTGCAGGTTCCTCAAGCGTTCGTGAGCTTCATGACTTCCCTGACCAGCAATCCGTATTTGATTATTGTCATCATGATCGTCATTTTGATGACCGCCGGCTGCGTTATGGAGACGACGCCGAATATTGTTATTCTGGCGCCGCTGCTGCTGCCCCTGGCCCAGGAAATCGGTATGAACGAAGTTCATTTTTGTATCTTCATGGTCACTGCCTTGGGCATTGGTTTCATTACCCCACCGCTGGGCTTAAACCTGTTCGTGGTTTCAGGGGTTACCCAGGTACCGATTATATCCATCTCAAGATACGTCTTTCCATTTGTGGCGACCATGCTCGTCATCGCGCTGATGATAGGCTATATTCCATGGATTTCACTCTGGTTGATTAATTGATCCCTTTCAGATGGAGACGTTAAACTTTTTTCCACTAATATAGGGAGGAATGGACTGCATTTCGCCCCAACTGTATAATGGACAGAACAATGGAAAAAGACTGCAAACAGACAGGGCCCACATCAACTGAGCGTCGTCGCTTCCTTAAATTGAGCGCCGGTTTTGGTGCCACCGCCGCAATGGTAGCGCTTTCAAAAGGTGTCTTAGGCTCGCAAGAAGCCTCTGCTCAGATCGTCCGTAAAGAGGCAGAGCTCAAGGCTGCTGCCTCACACACCATGATCTTGGGTACGGCTTATGCCCTTGGCGTTTCAAGAAGCTACCCGATCATGCAGCTTGATTTTAAGGAGAACATACAGAATACAAGCCGCGGTAAAATCTATGTACAACTGGCACCTGCAGGACAGGTGGGGGCCAGCGGCGCGCTGGCCCGCAAGGTGCAGAAAGCGACCATCCAGGCCGGGCAATGCTCCATTTCCAATTTTTCGTCATTTGTGCCCGAGGTCGACTTGATTAACATTCCTTATTGGTGCAGTGAAAATCAAAAGTTCGTTAACCTGGTCACCTCTGATATATGGAAAAAAGAAATCCATCCCAAGATTGAGGCGCGGGGATTCAAACCGCTGTGGTATCCGTGCATCGATCCGCGCACCACAGCCCTTGGCAAAGGCTTTGAGGAACCCATCAAGACACCCGAGCAGTTGCGCGGGATTAAATTCCGAATTCCAAATTCAAATATGCTTCAGCGCATTTACCAGCGCCTGGGGGCCAATCCCACGCTGGTGGAATGGGTGGAAGCGGCTACCGCCATCCGGCAAGGGCATGTCGATGCCCTGGACCCGTGCGTTGGGGCGCTCTACGTGTTCGGATTCAAGAATCTGGTTTCCCATATCACGTTTACCGATATCGTTCACGATGCTCAGATATACTTTTGCAACCTTGAATGGTTCAACCGGCTTTCGCTGCCCCTCAGAGAAGCTATAGATTTCGCCAGCGAAATGACGATGCGGCAGAACCACGCCAAGGTGCCGACGGCGCGTGCCCATGCTGAGTTGCAGATGGCTGCGGCCGGTGTCAAGTTCTACAGGCTTGGTCCGGATGAAAAAGAGCAATGGATAAGCAGAGTTGGATCCCATCTTGCCATTTGGAATGATGTTAAAAAGAATCTGGCGGGATCATCGAGCAAATTTGACGAATTGAAAGAAGCGGCTGATACAACTGGTAATTACTACATTTCTGAAAAATAAGAGTGATAATAAGGAGGTTTTGATATGCCGTACGGGTACAATGGTAAAATTTTACACGTCAACCTGACCGATGCCAGCTGGGAGGTAGAAGAACCCGGCGAGGTGTGGTACCGAACCTATGTTGGCGGTTCGTCACTGGCGGCGTATTATCTGTTGAAAAAAATTAAAGCCGGTATTGATCCGCTGTCTGAGGAAAACGTTCTGGTTTTCGCCTGCAGCGCAGTGACCGGTGCACCGCTTTCCGGGTTCAGCCGGTATACCGTAGCTGCCAAGTCTCCCTTGACCGGCGGTTTTGGAGAAGCCGAAGCCGGTGGATATTTCGGCCCCGAGGTCAAGTTTGCCGGATTTGACGCCATCGTTTTTTACGGCCGTGCGCCCAAACCGGCCTATCTCTGGATTCAGGACGGTGACGTCGAAATTCGTGACGCCGCTAATCTGTGGGGAAAGGATAACTGGGAGACCCTCGAGGGGCTGAGGGAGGAACTCGGTGATAAACGCATCCGGGTGGCCTCCATCGGGCCCGCGGGGGAGCGCCTGATCCCCTTTGCCTGTGTCCAGAATGATCTGGAGCATTTCAACGGCCGGGCCGGGATGGGCGCCGTGATGGGGTCCAAAAACCTGAAAGCGGTCGCGGTTCGGGGCAAGCAAAAGCTTGAAATGGCCGACCCGGACAGCGTCAAGGAGATTCGGCACTGGCACAACGAACGCTTCAAAGTGCATCCGCCCAACGTGGGGCTGAGCAAAGTGGGAACTTCCGGTCTTGTCAAGGGCTTAAACCAGGCTGGAATCCTGCCGACCCATAATTTCAAGTACGGTGTATTTAACGGTGTCGATAAGATCGATGCCGAGGCCTATCATGCGACGATCTTTCACTCATCCGGCACCTGCTATTCATGTGCGGTCAAATGCAAGCGCCGGGTAGCGCTTGAAGACGACGCCTATCCACTGGATCCCCGATTCGGCGGAGCTGAATACGAATCCCTGGGTTGCCTGGGCTCCCTGCTGGATATTGATAATCTGCCGGCTATCGCCAGAGCAAATCAAGTCTGCAACCTTATGGGCCTGGATGCCATTTCAACCGGCTGCGTGGTTGCATTTGCCATGGAGTGTTTTGAACACGGCATTCTCACCACGGAGGATACCGGGGGTAAAGCGCTTGAATTCGGCGACGCCGATGCCATGCTGTGGTTGATTGAAGAGATGGTGAATCTACGGGGTATCGGAAAAGTTCTATCCCAGGGCGTGAAAAAGGCGGCTGCCGCCATCGGCCGGGGGGCAGATAAATATGCCTTTCATATCAAGGGTAGTGAACTGCCGGTCCACGACGGCCGGGGCAAGACCGGCATGGCCATGGGATATGCCCTATCCGCTATGCCTGACCATGTTGAGACACCTCACGATACGGCGTTTGCTGTCGATATAACCAATGTATTACCGCTAGGTATTCTTGAACCGGTCCGACCCCTGGAAACGGATGCCGCCAAGGCCAGATATTTTTCACTGGGTCAAAAAGCCTGGGGCATCAACAATTGCTATGGCATCTGCAATTTCTGTTCGGTTCCGATTCATGCTATGACATTTACCCGCCTGGTTGAGGCCATCCAAGCCATCACCGGCTGGGAAACCAGCCTATTCGAGATTCTGCGCGTTTCGGAAAGATCTAATGTGATGGCGCGCATTTTTAATAACCGTGAAGGATTCAGCCCGGGAGATGATCGCGTGATCCGTCGTTGGCATGAACCCATGCCGGACGGACCCCTTAAAGGTCAGCGCATCGATCCGAAAGAATTCCAGGCTGCCGTTGAGCTGTATTATGAACTTTCCGGATGGGATAAAGACGGCAAGCCCACGCCGGGCAAATTGATTGATTTGAATCTTGAATGGTTGATTGAAGATAATGACGATACAGGTACAGGTGAAACTGTTTCTTCATCTGCGTAAAAATCGGACACAAACCGTTGAGTTGATGGACGGGTCCAATGCGGTGGACCTGGTTCGTCAACTCGGTATCCGCCTTGAAGAGGTCGGTGTTCTGAGTATCAACGACCGCCAGGCCATGTTGGACCAGCAGCTGAAGGACGGGGATATCATTTCCATCATTCCCCCCATCGGAGGGGGGTGACGGTGGTCTGGCGCCGACCAGTACGCCGGCGCCTTTTTGTAAAACTCTTTTAACTGCTCACGGCTAATCGGCAGGGGGTCATTATCGATTGGGCGCCTCTGTGGTATGCTCCCTCTGTGAGGTATTCAAGATCCTCTACCGTGTAACCCACACCTTTCAAGCCCTTTGGAATGCCGCTGGCTTTCATCTCTAGAAATTCGAAAATGGCGATTCCCTTCATTCGCTGGCGGTCCCAAATGCTGCTAATTCTTTTTAAGGACCTACATTATTTTTATCATATTTCGATTGCGGTCCTCAATCAACCGATCAAGATTATCAGAATGATCATAAAAGCCTTTTCCGGTCTTTACACCCAAATCACCCCTGGCAACTTGTTCTTCAATTATCTCGGAAGGCTCGTACAGGTGATAACCGAATTTATGCGGCCGGTACCTTCCTTTGCGCATCGATTATTGTTTGACAAAAGCCCCGGTAATAAGTAACAGAAGTTCATACACCGCCATACGGATGAGAGACTTCGATTTTCTGCGGTTCGCTTGTTTTAAAATTAGATAAAGCGCAGCGTCATCAATATTGGACGTTTGATGTTCAACGTTCATCCTTTTCAATGTTCCGGCCAGGCGGAATTTTATTTATGAAATCGAGATTGAAATGCATATAGTTTCACACAAGATGTGATATGACATATAAAGAGGTTTTACTTACAAGCGGCGCCTGCGCTGCGCGAGCGAACCCACCCTTCGACATTCGATATTCGATATTCTGCGGTTCTGCGGTTCGCCTTTAACTTGGTGTAGTTTCACACGGGAATTTATCCTATATGGCGGCTTACGTATGATACTCAACAGTCTCTTTCCCGTATTTGCCATTATCGTTTTGGGCCATATACTTAAACGCTTCGGTTTGACCACTGACTTATTTCTCAGTAATTCCGATCGCCTGATCTATTTTATCTTTTTCCCCATTTTACTGTTTTGGAAGATCGGCACCGCGCCACCGGCAGCGAGCATGAATTTCGATTATTGTCTGGCAGCACTGTCAGCGGTCACGGTGGTTTTCGTTTTGAGCATTTTGTACATCAAAATTGGAAAAGTCGGCGAATTTCAGGCGGGAACATTTTCGCAAAGCTGCTACAGATTTAATACCTACGTGGGAATGGCATTGGTGCTGAGTGCATTCGGAGAGTCCGGTGGCCGGTATTTCGGCATTTTGATCGGGATCATCATACCCTGGGTCAATGTGATGGCTGTCACTGTTTTGATTTGGTTTTCCGGGCGCCGGTTTACCTTTTGGAAACAAGTGCAGGCGACCTTCCAGGCCGTGTTCTCCAACCCGCTATTTATCGCCTGTGTTGCCGGATTTGTCTTTTCGAATACGTTAAACGTTTTCCCCAAGTCCATCGATAACACATTTTCGTTATTGTCCATGGTGACACTGCCGCTGGCACTGCTGTCAATTGGCGGAACTCTGACACTGAAAAGTCTAAAGACATATTTCAGGTTGTCCATCGCTGCCAGCGGTTTTAAATTGTTGGTTCTGCCGTTAACGGGTTATTTTATGTTAAGTGCCTTCGATGTCAGCGGACTTCCTTTCAAGGTCAGTATGATTTTATTCACACTGCCGACCTCCACGGCCATGTATGTACTTTCCTCGCAACTTAACAGTGATACGGACCTGGCTTCAGCAAACATTTTTTCGACCACGATTTTATCCTTCTTTTCGCTTTCCCTGGTCCTGATGCTGGACTAGTGTATTGAGCAAAATATCATTCAGCGGCGGGACACCTGCGATGCGGCAGCGAAGGAACCGGCCTGGTAGAGCCTTGAAAAAGGATTTTATTGATTTAATCAGCTGGCTTTTCTACAATAGGGTGAAATTCAGAAAGGAGGTGGCTGAATGAAAAGAAGAATCGATTTGGAGAGTGACTTCGATTTTTTTAAAGGCGAAATCATCGGTTCGGTATTGGTGCTAAATTTCAAAGATAATTTCATGTTTCGGGCAACCAGTCTGAAGGTAAAGAGCACGATTCTAGATTATCTGGATCAATTGTCCCGCACCGATACAGTCAAGGTCCTGCTGGTTGTGAGTTCGCCAAGGAAAGCAGGAAGGGAAGAATATTGCAAATTTTATAACCAGGTCATTCAATCGGCATTGGATATCAATGCGGTCCATAAACTTTTCCATGCCGTAGATGACCTCATCTTAAAGATCAAAGAAGTAAATCAAATCGTCATTCATGCCGATAGTGGAAATGTGCTGCCTTTGTTTCTGAATATTAGCCTGGCTTGTGACTACCGGATTGTGGCGGACAACACGGTTTTTCAGAACCCCTGTCTTGAATACGGGCTGGTGCCCAAAGGCGGCGGCGCTTTTTTTCTATCGAAGATTTTAGGAACCGGCGGGGCATATAAGATAATGCTGTCCGAAGAAGATATCACGGCCGGTGAGGCGTTGAAGCTTGGTCTGGTAGATGAGGTCGTCGCTTTCAGTGAATTGCGAGATGCCGCGCTTAAGGTTGCCCGGAACTTTGCGCACAAACCTGCCGGATCCTTAAGGTGCTGCAAGCGGCTGCTGAATTTTTCGTCTAGAGAACTGCGCGAGTATCTTGAGTTTGAAACGGACGAACTCACCAAAATGATCGGCCCCTTTGGAGACGGCTTGGCGAAAGGGATTTGCTGAAGTATTGCCTGGGGTGGCGAAATTTTCCGAACCATGTCCTTTAATCAAACTTAGAAATCCTGGTCCTTTGGGCCTGGATTCTTTACTTTCCATGTCCGTATTCATACATTGCCGTCAGCAGCCAGGCGATTTCATGGAGCCGATTGTAAATGCGCACGCCCTGATTGTTGAGATCGCTGATCGCCTGGCTTTCCCAGGGGTTGTAGTGGCTGCCGATTAATATCGGTAGGCCCATTTCCTTTTCCATTGCACAGATTTCGTTAACCTGCTGCTTTTCAATTTCCAAAAATATTTTCCATTCTTCGGGGGTCTCGGGCAAATGCATGCCGGGTCTGCCGATGCCATGCAGGATTAGGGCGTCCACTTCTTTGGAAGCCAATATCGCGCGGGCGAGAGATACCGGAAAATCAACGGCCAGAAATTGTCCGGAAGCGCCGAAATCAAGCGGATTTTTGACCGAGGCGCGTTCCGGCATCCCCAGAGATCGCAGTTCCTGCTGCAGGTCCGGACTGAATTTCGGAACGGACAAACCCGCTTCCGATAGAGAATCCGTAAGGGCCACTCCCCAGGATCCCCCCACCGTAATGATCGCCACCCGACGGCCCTTCATCGGCGGTCGTTCTATTAAGGCATGACCAATGGGCAGCAGCAGCTCCATGGCAGGTGAAACAACCGCACCTACCTGGCGCAACAGGCCGGTGTAAACCTGCCACTGTCCGGCAAGGGCTCCGGTGTGGCTATGTGCCGCCCGGGCGCTGTCGACGGTCCGACCGGCTTTGTAAACCACCACCGGCTTGGTTCTAGTGATTTGTCCGGCAATTTCCATGAAGCGCTTTCCATCGCGAAGGGCTTCGATATACATAACGATGGCTTTAACTTCGGGATCCTTGCCAAAGGTCTGCAGAAAATCCGTGACGGTAAGGTCGCTCTCATTGCCGGTGTGAATAAACTTACCGACCCCCAGTCCTTGGGCCCGACCGGAAGAGAGGATGTCATAAAAAGCGTAGCCGCCCTGGCAGGCGGCGGCAATAGGCGTGGCCATAAGGCCATCGGCGGGAATTGATGATGCATTGAAACCGGCATGCAGATTGAAAGTGCCACTGACGTTCGGACCGAGGAGCCGGATACTGAGCGAACGCGCCAGCCCGGCAAGGAATGCCTGTTGCTGCCGACCTTGGTCGGAAGTCTCTGCAAAGCCGGCCGAGATGACGGTGATGCCCTTGACGCCCTTTTGACCGCAGGCTTCAATGGTTTGCTTTACAAATTTTTCCGGTATGGCGCAAACGGCCAAATCGATGGGAGTGTTGATCTCCGCTATATCCCTGAAAGCGGGGATGCCGAAAACCTTGCCGGCCCGTGAATTTACCGGATAGATGTGCCCGCCGAAGTTCGAGGAAAGCAGCCCCCTCATAATAAATGATCCCCAGGAGCCTGGCCTCTCAGATGCTCCGATAACCGCTACCGACTTGGGATCCAGAAAAACGTCCAAGTCACCCACAGCATTCCCCTTTTTCATTCTTGTATATCAGCATTCAATAGACAATATTCAATCATTTGAAGATAGCGAAAATATCCAATATTCCGCGGATTTCCACAAAATGTCGTAGATCCGCCTATGGAGGACACAAAAATAGCAACTAAGGGCCTAAATGGAGGGAGAGTTTATGCCAATACCATCAGTGCATCCACTGCCACCGGTTTGCCCCGGGAAATAATCAGCGGGTTGATGTCAATCTCTTTGACGGCCTCATTCTCAATTCCGATCCGACCGATCGCTATTAGAATGTCTGCCAACATATCTGTATCTACCGGTTCCATGCCGCGGATGGCATCCAGGATCTTGTGGGCCCTGATTTCCTGGATCATTTCCAGGGCATCGCGTTTTTCGATCGGTGCGACCCTAAAAGCGGTGTCTTCTAAAATCTCGGTAAATATTCCACCCAGGCCAAACATAACGCAAGGACCAAACTGGGGATCGCGGGTCAGCCCGACCACCAGCTCGCGCTGGCCTTTGACCATCTGCTGAACCAGGACCGCCTTTTCTGTGCCATCCATGGCGGCCGTAATTTCTTTAAAGGCAGTGAGGGCTTCATCCTCATTTCTGACATCCACCCGGATCAGGCCCTTTTCGGTTTTGTGAGCGATTTCCGCCGCGCACCCTTTCATAACCAAGGGGTATCCGATTTTACAAATAGCATCGGAAAGGCCCTCCGGGTTGCTGACGAGCTCTTCCGGGGTCACCGGTATACCGTAAGACGCCAGGATCTGTTTGGATTCATATTCAGAAAGTGCGGTGCGTCCATCTTTAAGCGCTTGATCAATTAAGTTCATTTTTGCCTCCGCTGACGGGTCGGACTTGTATGGGTTTCGATACGATTAAAGTTTGGACGGGAAATTACAACAATTTTTTCAGAAGGTCAAATTATTGCTGTGGTCGAAGATTTTCTTATAGCAGAAAATATTTGGATCGGGAACCCTATTGATTTAAATAGAAACGTCAGAGCGACACGCGGCGCAAGCGCCTGCGCTGCGCGAGCGATACCACAACTCTTCAATCTTCAATATTCATTTCCGGCTTGTCAGGGTTGGGAATTGCGGAAATTCTATTTCAGGTTGTCAGCACTTTTTTTAAATCGATGCCGTATTTTTTCATCCGGTTCCAGACCGTCACGCGGTTTATGCCCAGAATACGTGCCGCCCGGGACTGGTTGCCGTTGGTTGTTTTCAATGCTTCGACGAGTGCCATTTTTTCAGGTGGGTCAGCGGGAGGAAATTGATCCTTCCAGGTCACTCCGAATTCGACTTGGTCAGCGGCATACTGCCGGGACATTCGGTCGGGAGCGGCAATTTGGGGAGGCAGCTGGTCAAGGTCGATTAAGCCATCTTCAGCAATTACGAAAGCAAATTCCAAGGCACCTTTCAGCTCCCTGACGTTGCCAGGCCAGGGGTAACCCATAAAACGTTTCATGGCGGCCGGCGTTAACCCGGAGATGGTCTTTGCAGTCTTGGATCTCAGCCGGCGGATAAATAAATTGACCAGCAATGGAATATCATCCGCCCGTTCTCGCAAAGGGGGCAGATGGATCGGAAAGACGTTAATGCGAAAATAAAGATCATCACGGAATTTTTTCTGAGAGATCAATTCTTCAAGATTTTTGTTTGTGGCCGTGATAATGCGAACATCCGCCGAGACCGAACGATCATCTCCCACGTGTTCAAACTGTTTGGTCTCCAAAACCCGAAGCAGTTTGACCTGGATCGACATGGGCACATCTCCGATCTCATCCAGGAAAATGTCCCCGCCGCCGGCGGCTTCAAAGCGTCCCTTGCGATGGCGATAGGCGCCGGTAAATGCGCCTTTAATATGGCCGAAGAGCTCACTTTCCAACAGTGCTTCGTTTAAGGCGGCACAGTTGAACTGCACGAAAGGGCCTTCTTTCCTGTTGCCCAACTGGTGAATGGCACGGGCTACCAGCTCCTTTCCGGTGCCGCTTTCGCCATAAATGATTACCGGTGTCTCACTTTTTGCGGCTTTTTGTATGATATCATAGACTTTCTGCATGGTTGGGGATTTTCCGATAATACCGAAAAAGCCGTCGTCCTCATCCAGTTGCCGTGAAAGCAGTTCAACTTTTTGATCCAGCCGGTCCAGCTCGGAAAGATCCGTCAGAATCTCCACCGCCCCCAGAGGCACATCGTTGTCATCTTTCAGTACGGAAGCGTTTTTGAGAGCCGACACATAGGTGCCGTCTTTTGTTAAAAGATGGCAGCGGCATTTAATTACCTGGCCTTCTTCAAATAATTTGCACCACTTGTGTTCCGAGGCTTTCATCGTACCTTCGCAGGCGTCACATTCAAGCAATGTGCACGCTCTTCCGATGATCTCGCGCGCAGTGTATCCGGTCAGTTCTTCGAAGGCCTCGTTTACCATGACAATGGTTCCGTCCGGGCCGACCACCATCAGGCCTTCGGTCATGGTATTGACAATCTTTTTCCAGTAGCGATTGATTTCACGTTCGTTCATATGACCACCAGGATGGATGGGGTTGGGTTCCACAAATATTTTAAAAAAAGTCGAATAGAAACCACTTTCACCCTCACCAAACAGCTTGATCCGGGTTAAACCAAAAAAAAGGGAACCAGTTTCAGACTGACGCCCCTCATTTTTTGACGGCCTGCCGGTGATTAATCGCTTCCGGCAGGCCGAGCGTTTTATTTATCCGCTGGAATACGCTACGGGGTTTTATTGATTTTGTATGATCCGTCCTTATTGTATTCAATTTCGGCTTCCAGGTAATATACTTTTTTAAGTTCCGGCTTTATGTCCTGGAGCATATAATAGGATTCACCGCTTCTGGCACCCGTCGAACAGACGAAGACAATCGGCTTGCCGGCTGGAAGGGTATCAACCTTTTCCTCGAGTTCACCGACGGGAATATTGACTGCCGTCGGGAAATGGCCGGCGGCAAATTCATCCGGATCTCTTACGTCGACCAGATAAACACTCGCTGGATTTTCTTTCAGGATTTTTCCAAAGGTCTCAAGATCAATTGATCCTTCCTCGGTTCCGGCCTTGACGGCGACTGCAGCAGGCGCTGCACCGTATGCTTTTTTCCAGGCCGGATAACCGGCATCAAAGACCTTTACATTGCTATATCCAAGTAGGCCCGCCTTCCTGGCGGACTGATGGCTTAGCTTTCAGGTGTAGCCGCCGCAGTAAAAGATCAACAACATGTCTTTATCGGCCGGCAATTTGCCCTGCAGTTTGTCGAATTCACTGTCAGGAATGCTGATGGCCGAGGGAATATGCCCTTTGTCGTATTTCGCTTTCTTCGGTCGGGCGTCAACGAGAACAGCTTCATTTGTTAACAGCTGGCTGGATACATACTCGACGGACACCGCTGCATAGCTGCCCTTGGCTTTCATATAGCCGGGAAAACCGTCGGCAAAGACCTTGACATTCGTATAACCGAGTTTTTCCGCCTTCCTGGCGGATTTGTGGCTAAGCTTTCAGGTGGGCCCGCCGCAGTAGAAAATTAACAGTGTGTTTTTATCCTGGGGCAGTTTGTCCGTCATTTTATCAAACTGGCTGTCCGGGATGCTTACCGCTGCGGGGATGTGGCCGTTGACATATTTCGGCTTGTACGGCCGCGAATCTATGATCAGCGCTCCTTCCGGTTTAGGCACTTTGGCGTACTGCTGCACGAGGGCGACATCTGCAATGTCGTGATAATGCCAGCTGGTGTCTACCGGTTCAGCGGCTTTCTGGGTAGCGGTACATCCAAAGGCCATCGCCAGAATAAGGCCAAGCACTAGGGATAATACCGATAATTTTTTCATGGGCATAATGACTTACTCCTTTATCAATGAATGGATTTTAGAAATACGGTGATCACTGTTATTTACATTTTGCCGGCGAGGGTGAATCAAAAGCGTGATCATGCATATAGGTGTATATGTCAGTCACATCTTTTTCCGACAGGTTCCCCCATTCTTCCTGGCATTTGAACTGCTTGAAATCTTTTGATTCAAAGACGGCATTCCACTCGGCCTGGGTTTTGTCGGCCGGACTCAAGGGCGGTGTTTTGGATTCAATTGCTCCGCGGGCGTAGCAGGCATTGTAGACTTTGCGGTAGGTGTACTTTCCCTTGCGTTTGTTGCCCTTTTCCAGAGCAAACCCCGCACTCACGGTGCCAAACACAAAAACAAATGCCAGTAACGTTAAAAATACTTTTTTGATCATGGTTCCTCCTCTAATTAAATGTTTGTGATTTATGGCTGTAATATTTCCATCCAAATTGCAATGTATATTATTTCGCGGGCTTGATTTGAAATTCCCGGTCTTCCCTTGCTAGCCCATCTTCAATCTCCAGCCGGCCACTTATCATGTCCAGGGGTGGGCACCCTAAACCTGCCGCTAGGTTGTTTCTTTAGGTCGGTATCAGCAATAATTGTACCAACAGACTATTTTCAACTTGTCTAATCCCGCTGCAATTTTCGGAAAGATGGAAAAAGATCATATCACGCGATATATTGTATTAAATTTAAATGAGTTATCGGTTTTTAATATTTTATCCGGAAGTTTTTTAGCCATAAAAAAACAAAATATTTTTCAATTGTTACTCTCTTCAGTCCTTGAAATTGTTAACAGTTAATGTTAAGTTAACATCGGTTAAGTTAACAGTTAACGCTTGCGTTTAAAAGCAGGTGATGGCCCTTTTTAATAAAACTGCGGATTAATTTTGCTGATTAGGAGTACGCACTGATGGAAATAGCCAAATATTGGAAAATTATTGTCGACACCATGCAGGATGGATTAATGGTGCTCGATACCGTGGGTAACATTCTGGCGGTAAATCCGGCGGCCGAACGGCTGACCGGATACTCAGCGCAAGAACTGATAGGTAACAATTGCCGGACCTTGAACTGCACCGGCTGTGATATTTACGGCCGCGGTGAAGGCAAGCAATGGTGCAGTCTGTTTGTCAGTGGTGAGGTCAGGGCGAAAAAATGTTTGATTTCCGACAAAAGCCGACGCGCCGTGCATGTTGTCAAAAATGCGTCCGTTTTAAAAGATTCAGATGGCCGTCTGCTTGGCGCGGTGGAAACCTTCACGGATATATCTGAAGTGGTGCGCCAGAAACAGGAAATAGAGTCCTTGCGCAGGAGCTGTCGGTTGGAGGAAGGGCACCACGGGCTTTTGGGCGAATCAGAGCCGATGCGGGATCTTTTTGAACTCATCGAAAATGTGGCTCAGACAGATGCACCGGTGTTAATTCAGGGACAGAGCGGGACCGGCAAAGAACTGGTCGCCAGAGCATTGCACGAAGAGAGCCCCCGCAACGCCAAACCTTTCATCAAAGTCAATTGCGCCGCCTTAAACGAAAACCTCCTGGAAAGTGAGCTTTTCGGTCATGAAAAAGGGGCCTATACCGGTGCCGATCGCACGCGCATCGGCCGTTTTGAGGCGGCCCATGAGGGAACAATCTTTTTAGATGAAATTGGTGACATTCCCCTGTCAACCCAGGTAAAACTTTTACGGGTACTTGAAGAAAAAGAGATCGAGCGCGTCGGTGATCACAAACCCATTTCAGTTGATGTCCGGATTGTTTCCGCCACCAATAAGGATCTCGAAACACTGATAAGCCAGGGATTATTTCGCGAAGACCTCTTTTTCCGGATCAATGTCTTTCCCTTATCGTGTCCTGCCCTGGCCGAACGGCTTGAGGATATCCCCGTTATCGTTCAAAATTTTATAGAAATAAATGCCGCTAAAGGCGGCAAGGAAATTTCGGGCCTTGCCCCGGAAGCCATGGAGGCCCTTTTAAACTATTCCTGGCCGGGAAATGTTCGCGAGCTTCGCAATGCCATCGAGTATGCCTCCGTTCTTTGCACCGGAGGCTGGATCGGGAAAGACCATCTACCGCCCAAAATCACCATGGACAGCAAATTAACGTCCGCGAACACCAGATCGAGTGCAGCCTATTGGCAGGAAGAGCGTGAAAAACTGATACATACCCTGCGCCGGTTCGGCGGCAATCAGTCTGAAACTGCGCGGGCATTAGGCGTAAGCCGGGTTACGATATGGAAGCGAATTAAAAAATATGAGATCGATCTGGCTGCTTATATCGGCAGGAATGCAGGTTAGAAGGGGTTTCTTAACCCCATCTAAGGCCCGAAGCCATGCGTACCCAACCCGGACAAGCTCAGCCGGTCGCAGCGCAGCGGAGATCCCGCTTTTTCGGGGAATTGAAGATTGAAGATTTGTGGTATCGCTTGCGCAGCGCAGGCGCTTGCGCCGCGTGTCGCTCTGTCTTTTCTATTTAAATTGATAGAATTGCTTAAATATTCAATCTGACTATACCATCAATCAGGTGCAAAAAGCGTTGCGTTACTGCAAGGTAATTCGGATAAAATCAGCCGCAATCCGTGTAGTATTGGGATCAAAAATAATAGCCGTCTGCTCATACCCATAACAGACGGCTATCGATGCGCAATAGAAGCCCTAAGGCTGCAAGATTGGGGTGAATGGGGCCATCGGATTACTTCCCTTCCTGTATCTTTTCCGTCAACACCGGAACAAAGTCGAGCAAATCCTCCACAATTCCCACATCGGCCACCTGAAAAATCGGCGCTTTCGAATTTTTGTTGACCGCCACGATATAGGGGTTTCCCTTGAGCCCACCCAAATGCTGGAAGGATCCGCTGATTCCCAGAGCCAGGTAAACTTTGGGTTTGACGGTCTGTCCGGAGGTCCCTACCTGGCGCGATTTCTCCAGCCATTTGGCATCCACAATCGGTCGCGAGCAGGATACCACGGCACCCATGGCCTCGGCCAGTTCTTCGGCAATTTCAATGTTATCCTGATCTTCGATCCCGCGACCGACGGATACCAGAACGTCCTCTTTGGTGATGTCGACATCACCGACTTCGGCCGCGACAATTTCAAGAAACCGCCTACCAGTGGTCAGGTCTGCGACTTCCGAAGATTTGTCGATCACCTGCCCGCCGGCGCTGCCGGATTCATCCGGCTGAAAGACACCCGGACGAACAGTAATAACGGCCCCATTGGCGATATCACCGGTCAAATGGGTGCTGACCTGTCCGCTGTATTCCTGCCGGACAACTTTAAGGGTATTTCCCTCCAATCCTTCAAAATCAACAACATCAGGCACAAAAACGGTGTCCAGTTTAATCGAAAGCCCCGGACAAAGGTCCATTCCGAACGTATCATGGGGAGCGAGCAAGATCGCATCCTGGGGTAAAATGCCTATCAGCAGTTTGCGAATGGCTTCGGCATTGGGATAAGCCAGAGCGTCATGATCAAATTTCCATACGTCTTTATAGGATTGGGCCACTTCGCTACAAACCGCATCCAGATCAGCCCCCGCCCCGGTGACGATTGCCGTGGTGGGTGCATCCGGGTAAATTTTTCCGGCCGCAGTTGCCAGCTCGAGCGCGGAATCATCGGCCTTGCCTGTTTTGTGAGCGATATATGCAAAAATCTGTCCGGCCATTATTTAATTCCTCCTTTGGCTTTTAAAAGTTCGATCAATTTTTCGGACATCTCTTCCGTCGTGCCTTCAAGAATTTCGGCACCTTCACCGAGTTCGGGAACGAAGTAGTCCACGCGTTTCACCCGGGCACCTGCCTCTCCTACAGAATCAGCGGCAATACCAAGATCGGATGTCCCCCAGACAGGAATTTCCGCCGAAGCTACTTTGCGGATACCGCGAATGCCGACATAGCGCGGCTCGTTGATACCGGTTTGAATCGAAAGCACACAGGGCAGATCAATCTCATTCATTTCCTGATTACCGCCTTCGATTTCCCGTCCGACTTTTAGCTTTTTATCATCCAGGATTTCAATCTTGTTGACAATCGAAGCATAGGGCAGATCCAGCATGGCGGCCAGCATACCGCCAACCTGCCCGGCACCGTCATCGGCCATTGCACCGGTAAAAATCAGGTCATAGTTACCCTTGTCCACCGCCGCTTTCAACACGGTTGCAATGCCTTTACCGTCTGAACCCTCAAAGGCATCATCCGTCAGCAAAATTCCGTTATTGGCGCCCATGGCCATTTCCCTTCTGACGACCTCTTCGGCATCCTCATCGCCGACGGATGCAATCGTCACTGATCCGCCCACTTTGTCGACAATTTGAATGGCTTCTTCCACCGCATAGTTGTCCCATTCGTTCACCGAGTAAACGAGATCGTCCCGTTCAATATCGCTGCCATCGCTGGCAGCTTCGATCTCATTTTCAGCGGTATCGGGAACCCTTTTTACGCATACCAAAATTTCCATTTTCCCTCCAAAATTTCTATTTGTGGTTGTTTATTTCTAACCCGGATAAATCGAAAATACAAAAAACAAATCCCAAATAACAAATAATTTCCAATGACCAAAACACAAATTCAAAACATAGTATAGTAGGTTGGGTTAAGCGGGATACCGGCACAATTTTTGTGCGGGTTCGCCTATCTTAATGCATCTCAACAGTCTGAAATAGAATCCAAATTAGCGAACCCAACAAAATCAATTGCAGACCATCGGCTTAACCCAACCTAAAATTTATCGTTTAGGCCCACGAAACGAATTTATAACCAGATGAATACACGATCTCTTTGATACGAGCTGTCTGTTTTTTTTCAACCCGGAACGTTGAACCTTGAACCGCTCAACTTATGTTATCATTTATCATATGCTGCTCAATCAACTCACAAAGGTCAATGGCCTCCATCTCTCCTTCCAGCCCGGTGACTTTAATCGCATCTTCGATATTCACCAGACAAAAGGGACAGGCCGTCACAATCACATTGGCCCCGGCATTTTTTGCCATCTCGACTCTAAGCACTCCCATGCGCTGGTCCTCTTCCGGTTCGTAAAACAGCATCAGACCGCCGCCACCGCAACAAAACGACCGATCCCGGCAGTTGCCCTCCATCTCAATTCTCTTTAAACCCGGAACGGCATCGATGGCCTCACGGGGATCGTCATAAAGATTGTTGTGGCGGCCCAGATAGCAGGGGTCATGATATACATATGTTTTGCCGGAGTCTTCCACGGCTTTTAACCGGATTTTTCCTGATTTCACATTTTGCACGATGGTTTGACTGATATGCTCCACCGGCGGAATATCCCGATAATCTTTTTTCAAGGCATTGTAAGCATGGGGATCGGCGGTAACGATTTTTGTAGCACCGCTATTAAGGATTGCATCCGTATTGCGATCCTTTAGATCCTGAAAAAGCATTTCTTCACCGAACCTTCTCACTTCGTGCCCGCTGTCCCTTTCGGCCTTGCCCAGAATGCCGAAATCAATGCCGGCGCCGGTTAAGATTTTGGCCGTAGAACGTGCGATGCCCTGCATGCGGTCATCAAAGCAGGATATGCTGTCCGGGAAATATAGGGTTTCGGCGGTTTTGCCTTTTTCAAGGATTTTGACGGGACAGTCTTCAGCAAGCTCCTGGGTCCAATCAGCACGCTTTTTTTCCATTTTCCCCCAGGGATTGCCCCGTTTCTCAAGAGCGCTCAGCGGTTTCTGAAGAGACTGGGGCACCATGCCGTCGTCCACCATACCGCGCCTGAGATCCACCATTTTGTCGATGTATTCTATCCCCAGCGGACACTCCTGCTCGCAGGCGCCGCAGGTGGTGCAAGACCAAATCTCGTCCTCGCTGTAGATATCACCGATCAATGGCTTCGGCGCCCCACCGTTGCCGCCGATCAACGGATAGTGTTTGAATGCGTAATCACGTCCCTTGATCGAAATAAAGCGCGGGGAAAGCGGTCGGCCGACTGCATTGGCAGGACAGCGGTCCGAGCAGCGACCGCAGTCGGCACAAGAGTAAAAATCGAGCATGTGCTTCCAGGTGAAATTTTCAAACACCTTCACGCCAAATGAATCCAGATCGTCCAGTTTGTCGTCGTCCACTCCGTAACGTACGGGTTTCACATTGCCTCTATCCAGACGCATGAAAAATACGTTGAAAATGGAGGTGATTACATGGAAATGCTTGCCCATGGGCAAAAAACACAGGAAAAAGAAAAAGGTAATCTCATGGACAAAATAGCTAAACGAATGCAAACCCTGGAGCGTCGCTGGTGACGCATCGATTACCAAATGCCTGAAAAACCACATCAGGGTCAATGGGGCGACGATTTCAGTATGCGATCCCTTTTGAATCTGGGCCACCACGAGAGAGGCCTCGAATAGACTTTCACTGATCACCAGGGTTGCAATAAGCCCCAGTACCAGCAGTGCCTCCCAGGTATGGTCGCGCCCGTACTGGGGCGGCACCGCATATCTGGCCGGTTTAAAAAGTCCCCGCCGAACAGCGGCGATGGCCACTGCAATCAGAACCCAGGTACCGGCGTAATCCTTCAATACGTTGTAAAAAGTACCCAGGCTCCCGCTGAAACCCGGTAACTCAAAGCCTTCCACAAAGCCCACGAATACAAGCTGGGTAGAGCGGGCCCCGAGAATCAGAAAACCGGCAAAAAGGAAAATATGCACGACACCCGCCAGCAGGTAGCGGGGATGCCGCCATTGGGCCAGCCAGATTTTAAGTACCGACTGGATCCTTTCTGCAAATCTGTTAAAGCGATCATCCGGAGCCGCCTTAAGCAGCGGTTCAATCCGTTTATAGATGATATAGGCAAAGGCCCCGATGCCGACCAGGGGAATCACGATATAAATAATGTTTAAGGGGATGCCAAGGAATGAGGCCGACGCCGGTGAAATCAATGCGGGTTGCATGTTATTCGTTCACTCTCCTTTATTTAGATTTGAATCAGACCTAAACTGAACGGTTCACCTAAATCAATCACAAGCGGCTTGCATATCATGAATGCGCCGGTCGGACAAGACCGGTTTGAAATTATTGCCGAAGCCTCTTTTTCGCAGAACCCGAAAGCTTCGGCGACAACCGGTTGGACTCGGATGAAACCTCATGGAATGACGAATGTCGAGTGACGATTGACGAATTGTGGATGTCGCTCTCCGAGGCGTAGGCGCTACAAGCCCTGCGAGCCGGAGGCTTCGCTCTGCTCTTTTTAACAAATAAAATAGAAAGAATTCCTTCATTCGACATTCGACATTCGTCACTCGTCATTCGTTTTTCTCACTTCCCTCTTCCGCCTTTCCACTTCCGAATTCCAATATCTGTCTTCCTTCACGTTTCCGAATTCCGAATTCCCCCTTCCGAATTCAAATGCTTCTGCCATCTGTCTTCTGACCTCACTTTGTCATTCGTCATTCGTCACTCGTCATTCTACACTATTTCCCCCCGAACGAATCTTCGGCGATATCCACCACGGCACTGTTGGTTGCGAGAATCGTCTCCATTTTGCCGAGGGTGACCGGCAGCATACAATGGACAAAAAATTCGGCGCTTTTCAACTGACCCTCATAAAAAGCGGCATCTTTTTTCTTGGCGCCGTTTGCAAGCTTTTCGGCGGCGATGGTGGCACGCCACAGCAGCAACCAGGACATGACCACATCGCCGGATACCTCCATAAACGGGTAGGCGTGGCCAAAAGCGGTCATTAACTCCGGTGACATGGCCTTTTTACCCAGATGCAATGCAACCTCACCCAGTTTATTGAGCGCCGCCTCCACTTTGCCGGCATATGCCTCTACCTTTGCATGGGTCCTGGCAGCGGCAATGGTATTTTGAATTTCACCCATCAGATCCATGATCGGCTTGCCTTTATTCAACCCAAGCTTTCTTCCCAAAAGGTCCATGGCCTGAATACCGTTGGTGCCTTCATAAATGGGGGTAATCCGGCAGTCCCGTAAAAGCTGTTCCATGGGATATTCTTTGATATAGCCGTATCCGCCGTAAACCTGGACGCCGAGATTGCAGACATCAAAAGCCTTGTCGGAGACATAGCCTTTGGCCAGCGGGATCAACAGATCGATAAGGCCTTTGTATTTGGCTTTTTCTTCCTCGTTCTCGGCGACATCGATCCGGTCGTCGCACATCCCGACATAATACAGGAGGCTGCGCATCCCTTCAACGTAAACCTTCATGGTCAGTAACATGCGTCGCACATCCGGATGCTGTATAATCGGAACCGATGGCGCGCTTTTGTCCTCCATGTTCAGCAGATGCCTGCCCTGGACCCGCTGGCGGGCATAATTGACGGCATACATGTAGGCTGCACTGGCGCAGCCAAACGCTTGCATTCCCACCAGCAAACGGGCCTCGTTCATCATCAGAAACATGTTGCGCATCCCCTTATTTTCTTCGCCCAGCAGCAATCCCCGGCACTTCCCCTTACTGCCAAGCGACATCGAGCAGGTCGCGTTCCCGTGGATTCCCATTTTTTCTTCCACCCCCGTGCAGACAACATCATTGGCCTCACCCAGGCTGCCGTCGTCATTGACCCAGATCTTGGGGACAATAAAAAGAGAGATACCGGCGGTGCCATTGGGCGCACCTTCGATGCGCGCCAGGACGGGATGAATAATATTCTCGGCGAGATCATGCTCACCGGATGAAATAAAAATCTTGTTACCCGTGATCGTATAGGTGCCGTCCTCATTTTTAGCGGCCGACGTCGTCAAGGCCCCCACATCGGATCCGGCTTCCGGCTCGGTCAAGAGCATGGTGCCGGCCCACTCACCGGTATACATTTTCTTTAAAAAAAGCTCTTTTTGCTGCTCGGTTCCGAAAGTTGCAACCAGTTTGCCGGCCCCATGGGTCAATCCGGCATACATCATAAAGGCGAAATTAGCCCCGTTCATATAGTCACTGGCAGCCAGAGCGACGGCCCGGGGCATGCCCTGCCCTCCCCATTTCGGATCCTCGGTCATGGCCAGCCATTCACCTTCTTTGAACAGCTCCCAGGCTTTGTGGAAGGACTCCGGCACCGTCACCTTGCCGGCGTCGAAGTGGGCGCCTTCCCGATCGCTGTCAATTTGGGTCGGCAAAATCTCCTTGATGGCCAGGTTGCGGGCTTCGGCTACAATGAGATCTACAGTTTTTTTGTTGAAGTCGGCGAAAATTTCATGATCGCTCAATTCCTCTACATGCAATAGCTCGTGGAGAACAAAGTCAACATCCCTTCGATCTGCAATTTGTTGTGCCATTATTTATCTCTCCTTATTTTTTTTATCTTGCGCTGAATTTCAGCCATAAATTACATAGATTCTAAACACAGTAAGGTAAAATTTGAAACGTTCAATTTTTCAATGCCTTAGCGGCTGAATTTTTAGGACAGGTCAAATTATCGGTTATCCGTCAGCGATAGGCTATTATCATCAATCCCAATGCCTCTTATAAAAAGCTCCACCAACGGATCGGCCATGGAAACCAGGTCATAATCGCTTTCCGAATGCAGCCAGGTATTGATCACTTCATCGACGCCGCCAAGAATGAAGCGTTTTACCAGACCGACATAGAGATCCTTGCGAATGCTGCCCTCTTGCTGCCCCACTTCGACGATCTCGGAAACAAGGTCCTGGTACAGTTTAGACATCTCCCGGATCTGTTCTTCGGCCAGGCGGTCGATCTGATGGGTTCCCACCTGGTACAAAATGGCCATATCCCTGTCCCGTTGAAACTCGGCGAGATGCCGTCGAATAAGATTGCGCAGCTTATCCAGACCGCTTTCCGCCTTGTCGACTTCCGCCCGAAACCGTTCAAAGACCTGTTTGGTTTTGTAATGGAAAAAATTGACCAGGATGTCGTCTTTATTTTTGAAATACAGGTAAATTGTACCATCCGCCACACCGGCTTCCTTGGCAATCTGGGCTACGGTTGACTGGTAAAACCCCTGTCGGGCAAATACCTTCACCGCCGCTTCCAGGATAAGATGGTATTTGTTATTTTTATTTTTTTTATTGATCTTAGGCTCCCCGCTGCAATAGCCATAATTACAAAAATATGAATGATCATTCATTTTTATTACAGACTCACATGCTCTGTCAAGTGTTAAATTAAATAAAATGTCTTTGATTGAAAGAAATTTATTATTAATTAATACAAATTGTTATATTAAAAAAGTTGGAAGTGGGCTCAAATCTATATTTAAAGACAATTTTTATCAAAAATGAATATATATTCATTAGTATAGAATTGATTTATTAATTTGGTTGTAATATTTGCCAAAAGGCACCATATTTAGCTGAAATTACAAATCCATACGGATTAGGGGTTTAAATGATTCGACGATTCTTTTTGGCCATCACAACAGCAGTCTTGATATCAGGATGCACGGCGATACCGCAGCCGAAATTTCAATTCACTGCCGATACGCGCATTGGGGTGATAAACCATTAGAATTACAGGGCTATGGTCTATTTACAAAAGTGTTTTTAATATCAAAACAGGCGCATGCCTATGCAAACATAGCTGCTGTTGTTTTCAAGACTGAACCATTGAATTACATCGGATCGGGGGAACCCATAAACAAGAAGTCGCCTCTAAAAGATTTCGACCTTTCAGGGGATTTGGAAAATTTACCGCAATCCGAGATAGATAAATTAGCGCCGATCATCCGAAAATATGCCGATCAGGCCATCGTAAATGCGTTGGATGATGCCAACCTTATAAGCAATTAAACGGGTCGCGAAATAATGAAGATTTCAGGGTTCAGCTGAGCCACCAGCCAAAAAGACGGCCAGTCAAATCGAATAAAAAACTTAACAAATGCAATTTTATTTTTCTGACAGGATCAACCAGACTTCGCTAAAAAGCTTCGCCCCGGCAGGCTGGATAGACAGGATATAACCAGACTGAGCAAAAAAAATCCTGTTAATCCTGTTAATCCTGTCTAAATAAATGCAGTTTCATATAAGGGAAAGGAGATGTTAGATACTGAAACCTGACACCCGACACCTGTCTACGATCCCGTCTGAAGCGAAGCGTAAGCGGGGAAACCTATTTGAATTATCAGCATCCTTGCTGCCCCGCTACAGCCACTTTTTCCGAGCGCAGTCTCGGAAAAAGTTTAGCATCTTATCCACATACCTCATCATTATTTTTCTCAAACACCGAAATCGGCATCGGAATCAGAGGCGGGCGCAGTCCCAAGGGCTTGATCATATGCGGATCGACGCCCTCCAGGCGCAACAATTCCGCTGCAATGGATTCGCAGCCCCGGCTCTGGCAGGGGCCCATCCCCAAGCGGGCCGGTTTTAGAGACGTTAGGTCCAGGCGGCCTTTTCCCATCTGTTCCCATAGCTCCCCGGCGGTGACCCCTTCGCAACGGCAGATAATGGTTTCGGGGGTTATGGTTTGATACAGGGCGTCCCGGGGCGTGTAGATTTGCTCCAGTTTGCGGGAGTATCGCGCCACTTTCTCTTTGCTGTTCAATAGCGGTTGGATCAAGGAACCGAACCGGTTTTTGGAAATCCGGCCAAGTGAATAGGCGGCATGTAGTCCCGCGATCCGCCCTTGTATTTCAGCCAGTGCAGCGCCGCCAATGCCGGCCGCGTCGCCGGCGACATAAATGTCCGCCCGGTCGGCGGCTTGATAAGCGTCCACAACGGGAAAAAATCCGCCTTTTTTGCTGTCGAAAATGTGTTTACAGCCGCAGAGCCTGCTTAACCGGGCGCCGGGCTTAAAGCCGAAACCAATGCCCACGGCGCCGGTTTTCACGACTTTTTCAGAAGCGGCGACCGGACGCCAGTCATCGTCCAGTTGACAAATGGTGGCCGCCTCGACCCGATCTTTTCCATGGGCCTCGACGATGCAAGTGCGCTGCCGGAAAAGCTTTCTGTTTTTAAGGAGTGGGATGGCATGCGCGATACTTTCCCCAAGCAACCCTTTCTGCCGAAACATCTCAGACAGCAATGGCAGACCTTCCAACAATTTAGCAGCTTCGAGGACGCCGGCCATATTGGCCCCTGATTGAATCAGTTCCGCTGCTGCCGCTATCAGCAGCGGGCCGCTGCCGGCAAGCAGTATCTGTTTTCCGGGAATAAGACGCTGGTGACGAAGCAATTTCTGGATGCCGCCGATGCTCATGACGCCGGGTAAGGTCCAGCCCGGAAAGGGGATAAAGCGTTCATTTGCGCCCTCACAGATGATCAGCTTATCATATGCCAGTTTGAAAATCCGATCGTTATGTAATACATCGAGGCTATGGGGCTCGAATGAACCCCAAACCGCAGATTGCGCAAAAATCGTCAGCTTATCGTTTGGTTGCAGGAATGCCTGGGTCAACCGCCGTCCGGTTCGTTGGCGGTGCGTCATACGCTTTGTCGCCGTCACTTTGAAGGCCGCCGGGATTGGCCGGTAGATTTGCCCGCCGGGCGCTTCGGCTTCATCGATGACTGCCGTATTTACTTCGTGTTTTGAAAGCTCCAGCGCTGCAGCCATCCCCGCCGGTCCGGCACCCACAACCACGGCTTCGAATTGCTTCATCATTTCAAACGGTCTTTTGCCAGACGGCGGGTTTCGATGATCAATCCGTCGGCGACATGGGTCTGACACGCTCGCACGCCGCTGACGCCGTTAATGGTCATTAAACAGCTATAACAGACACCGATATTGCAGAAGGCAGCCAGAGGGCGGCCGTTGTGGATCTGATGGGTCCAGCGGCCGGCGGCCATCAGGGCTGCGGCGACCGTTTCGCCTGAATATGCTTGAATCGGATCGCCATCCACGATAATTTCAACGAGACGCACCGCGGTCAGATACTGGCCCTATCCGCATCGCTTTAACCGAATCAGTCAATTCAGTCCTCCCTTGGCTGGGATTTCGCGTTACTTTTTATTTGGTTAAATCGGGTCCATGAAAATTGGCTTAAATCAAGGGTGCTTGAGCCGTCGCAAATCCACTCCGCCAATAGCTGCCCGACCATGGGCCCGAGACAAAACCCATGTCCGCAAAAACCGGTGGCCAGATAGAAACCGTCGAGCCCCGGCGCTTTATCGATGATGGGGCGGCCGTCCGGCGACCAGGTGGTGAAACCGGTAAATCCGCGGATGATATTAATATTGCGGATAAAGGGAAATATTTTTGGGAAAAATCGGCCGGCGTCGATTAAAGCGCTGTAGGTCAATGATTTTTCAAGTACGTCGATCGGCAGGCCTCTTACCCCGAGGTGCAGGTTCCCGTCGAGTGCCTGCCGGATATATCCGTTGCCAAAGCTGATAAATCCTCTGATGATCGGCGATAGCGGCTCGGTGATCAGGAGTTGCGATTTGCGGGCCGAGCAGGGAAGATCAAGTCCCAGACTACGGCACAGTCCGGCGGCCCAGCTGCCGGCGGCATTGACAAAGGTTTCAGCGCGATATTCAGCCTGATCTGTTATTGCTGAGACAACCCGACCGTCGGCCTCTATGAACCGGCGGACCGGTTCATGGGTTTTGACGTGGACACCCGTGCGATCCAATGCAGGACCCAGTGCACGCGCCAAAAGAAGCGGATTGGCCGTACCGTCGGTCATACAAAGAGTTCCCCCGGTGAGATCCGTATCCGATCCGATTGCAGGTGCGAAATCAACGACTTCCGCCGGAGTCAGTAAATCGACGTCCAGAGCGGATTCCCGTTCTCTGGCAACTCTGGCTTGCGCTTCCTCGAGTTCAGCGTCATTGTGAAGCAGCTTCAGGCTGCCGTGACGGCGATATTCCAGCGGCTCGCCGAACTCCTCTGCCAAACCGGCCCAAATGTCAATGGCCTTCATGGCCAGGGGCAGTTCAGCGGGATCACGATACTGCTGCCGGACGCCGCCGCCGCATCGTCCGGTCGACTCACGCCCGATGTCTCCTTTGTCGAGCAGAAAAACAGTTCGCTTTCTCTGGGCCAGGCGCAACGCGGTAAAGGCGCCCATGATTCCGGCGCCGACAACGACAACATCTGAATCATAGTATTTCATGGATTGCTCGACATTGACTAGCTTGGCGCTCCGCTGACCGCCGCTAACAGCGGTGCTAAATTATTATCTGCCAGAGAAGCCACGCCATCAAGAATAGCGCTTACGCGACTTTTCGATAGGCTCATTTCAGCGATGCGCCGGAATTTATTTTCCAGATCGCCGACTGACATCGGGTTGGCCGGATCGCCGAAAGGGTGATCAACAGACCCCTCAAGCCGGCCTTGACAGGTCTCTAAAACGATGCGTGCTTTTGTCATGGCTGGAAACAGTGCTTCCGCCTCCGGATCAAAATGCAGGCTGATGCGTTCGGCCCAATTAGAAAAATCGAGTCTGCCCAGTAAAGACGCACTGAGCGGCAGCAACGCAGCGGCACCCTCATGGGCCGCGACCGCCAGGCAAAATGGGATTGAATATTGAGCGCCCTCAATGCTCTTCGGATGGGTATGATTTTTTATGTTCAGGGCGCGCTTGAAGGTGTGAACTTCAGCGGATATGATTTGATCTGCCTTTAAATTGTATCGATTCATCAGATCAAGCAAGCAATCAAGCGGCGCATGCAACCAGCGGCAGCAGGCGTAAGGCTTGAAGTAGGTTTGAGCGATGGCCCATGTCTCTCCAAGACCATCCAGGATTTTATCGGCATTGAAATGGTCGATATGGTCCAGTATATCCAAGGGGCCGCCATAACCCGACTCGGCCAGATCCACAGCGGCCAGGCCGGTCAGTGTGGCCCAGGGGATGCCTTCCTTGGTATGGTGCTCCATCCTGCTGTATGCCGAGGCGGACTGCAGCGGGGCATATATCCCTGAAATAGCCAGGGCCTGAGCCAGATTATCCTTTTTTAAGCCCCGTAGCCATCCGCCGGCCGCCGCCGCACCGTAGCCGCACCACCTGCCGGTTGAATAGGTATCAACGGCCTTCATATCTCTGGCAGCTGATATTCTAAGGCCGATTTCGTAGCCGACGACGACGGCTGCAAGAAAACGCTTCCCGTCGGCGTCGGCAGCTTCCGCCGTGGCCAGGCTGGCCGGAATGATCGCAGCGCCGGGGTGGCCGCCGGCTTCTCGATGGCCGTCATCCAGATCCTGAGCACAGGCAGCGGCGGCGTTTATCATCGCCGCTCCTGCCGGCGTAGCTTTCCGATCGGACAACCAGATCATGGCCGGACCATTTGGGAAAAAGGTGCTCCCGAAACCTCGGACCGCTTCCGCCGCCGGCGTCTGGAATCCTGCAATTGCGGCGCAGATGACGTCCAGAACGCAACGGCCTGCCATCTCAATAGCTGAGGCAGGAATATCCGAAGCACTCAAGCCGGTTATAAACTCGGCCAGTTTATGGGCGGTTGTGGAATGATCAAAAACCTGCATTTAACCGAAATTACCCCTCCTCCCGGTATTGAATCCTTATGTTCCTTTTTTCAAGTTCACGAATTAAGGGCTGCGGCGGCACATGTTGGGTTGGCGAGAGAAGTCCCGTTTCGGTGATCGTACCATTCAAGATCATCTGGGCTGCGATGCTGGCGGTAAAGCCAACGGTCCGGTTCATCGCGAAGAAGCCGGTTGATAGATCCCGATAATCGATAAGATCGCAGATAACATGGGTCTGGCGGCCATGCTTGAGTCCCCAGGAGTGAATCCGGAGTATGACGACGTCGCGTTCGTTTTCCCGATACTGTAGCCGAGGCGAGAGGTGGGCCGATACAAACTGGAAGGGTGATACTTCGACACCGTCAATCATGGCCGGCTTGTCTTCCAGGAAACCCATCATGGACATGATTCGCCAGAAATCGCAATGCCCCGGCCAGCGCATGGCAAAACGCCCCATATGCGTCACACGCTGATTGAGGCCGAACCCTTTGATATACGAAATCGCATCGCCGTTGGGATAGGCTTCCATTTGGCCCAATTCCGGTATGTCCACCAGGTGAATATTTTCTTTCTTGAATATATCTTCCGGCGCAATCGAGATTTCTTTGCCGTCTTTAAGCAGCCGGGCCGGCCTCTTGTAGGATAGAAGGACGCCGTCAAAGGTCCAGGTGATCTTATATTTAAGAGGATTGTCGTCTGCGTATTGCGGCTCGGGCACGCCGCTGCCGTATGAGTACAAGCCATGAACCTCGTCAAGCGCTTCAATGGCCATCTTTCCCAATATCAAGTCGATTCCGGGGTCAAGTCCCATTTCCGGAAGAACGGCGACGTCTTTCTGTTTGGCTTTTGCCGCCAATTCGACGATTTGGCCTGGATAGCTGGTTGAAACAAAGGGCTTGCCGGCATCGATGGCGGCTTTTGCCGTCGGATACCCAAAAGAAGCCGGCAGCATACAGATTACGATATCCGCATTTGTTTCAGATATTATCCGTTTGAGCTGATCTTCATCCGAGGCGTTAAAAGCCGCGGCTTTTGCCTTTTTCACCCCGGAACGCGATAAATAGCGCTCTACCTCCGTCAAGTCCGTATCAGCTGCGATGATTTCCGTTATCAGACGGCTCTTATCCAAATCGTGGACCACGGCTTTGCCTTGAAGTCCAATTCCGAGCACCAATACTTTCATCTTCCTTCTACTCCAATATGCGTTATATAGGTTGATTTAGACATTTTTTAATGAGCTATAATAGCTTATTCACCGCCAAGACGCAAAGGGCGCAGAGAATAGTTATTTTATGTTTGCCGCTGATCCGCCAAACAGACCGGCGGACAAAAAGGACGGCAAACATAAAGGACCATTCGCCTCAAATGCAAGAAAATACTTAGGCGGGATGGAAAAAAAATAGCACGCTACCATATTGCCAATAGGCGTATTTCCTCTGCGATCTCCGCGGCTCGAGCGAAGCGGGCGGTGAATCCATGTCTAAACAACTATAGATTTCTTACTAATCGAACAGGTGACATGCGACCTCCCGATCATCTTGCGTTTGGCGCAAAACAGGCGCTTCTTCTTTACAGCGCGGCTCGGCGAAGGCGCAGCGCGGATGGAAAAAACACCCGGAAGGTAGATGAATAGGGCTTGGAACGTCGCCGCCCAACAAACTCGATCTGTTTTTTTTCGCACCGGCCTTGGGCAGGGGTATGGCCGCCATCAGCGCCTGGGTATATGGATGTTTTGGGTTCTGACACAAATCCGTGTCCTTGGCCAATTCAACGATTTTCCCCAGGTACATGACCGCGATCCGGTCGGCGACATGCTCGACGACCCCGATGTCGTGGGAGATAAACAGGTAACTGAAGCCGAATTCATCTTTAAGCTTATCGAACAGGTTCAGGATCTGGGCCTGGATGCTGACATCCAGGGCTGAAACCGGTTCGTCGCAGACGATCAGCGACGGGTTGAGGGCCAGAGCCCGGGCCACGGCCAGGCGTTGACGCTGGCCGCCGGAGAACTCGTGCGGGTAGCGTGATGCGTGTTCCGGTCGGAGTCCAACGATATCAAGCAATTCCCGAACCCGTTCCCGGCGCCGGCCGGAGCTCAGGTTATCGCAGAGCTTCACCGGCTCAGCGAGCATGCTCTCCACCGACATCCGGGGATTGAGGGTGGAGTAGGGATCCTGAAAAATCATCTGGAACCGAGGTCTGATCCGCTTCAGGCTTTGGTCGTCCAACTCGTTTAACCTGACGCCGTCAAAGTCGACCTGGCCGGCCGTAGGCCGGTTCAAAAAAATGACGCATTTGCCCAGAGTCGTCTTGCCGCAGCCGGACTCCCCGACCAGGCCGAGGGACTCTCCGGGTTGTATCTTGAATGACACCCCGTTTACGGCGTGGACACAGCCGACCGTTTTCTTGAAAATGCCCTTTTTAACGGGAAAATACTTCTTCAGATCGGCAACGGCCAGGATGGGTTCGGTCTGTGGGCTCATGTCCATTGCCCTTCGGCCGCCCAGCAGGCCACCTGATGATTTCCATTCAACTTAAACAGTTCCGGAGAAACGCGTCGACATTTGTCGCGGCTCATTTTGCAGCGGGGATGAAAGTAACAGCCCTGGGGCAGGTCGTACATACTCGGTACCATTCCCGTTATTTCTTCCAGCGGCAGCTTGCCTAGCAGAGATTTGCGGCCGGGAAAGGGGATGGAAGCGATCAGGCCCCGGGTATAGGGATGAAGCGGCTCGTCAAAAATGGTTTGGACGCCGGCATCCTCGACCACCCGGCCCAGATACATGACGATGACCCGGTCGGCCATTTCAGCCACGACGCCCAGGTTGTGAGTGATGAGGAGGATCGCCGCGCCCGTCCGGGCTTGGAGGTCTCGCATCAGAACTAGTATCTGGGCCTGGATAGTCACATCCAGAGCGGTCGTCGGCTCGTCGGCAATGAGCAACGTCGGATTGCAAGCCAGGGCCATGGCGATCATCGCCCGCTGGCGCATGCCGCCGCTCATTTCGTGAATATACTGCCCGGCGCGCTCATCGGGGGCCGGGATGCCGACCTTGCCCAGCATCTCCACCGAAGCCGCCCAGGCGTCGCGTCGGCCCATGCCCTTGTGCTCGATATAGGCCTCCGAGATCTGATTGCCGACGGTGTACAAGGGGTTGAGAGAGGTCATCGGTTCCTGAAAGATCATGGCAATCTGATTGCCTCGAATCTCGCGCATTTTAGACGGCGGCAGCCGCAGCAGGTCAAGGCCGTTGAAATCAATCCGGCCGGCGACGATCTTGCCCGGGGGATCGGGAATAAGACGCATGATGGACATGGCGGTGACACTTTTGCCGCAGCCGGACTCACCCACGATACAGACTGTTTCCCCAGATCGGATGTGGAAGTTGACGTCGTTGACCGCCGGGACGATCCCTTCGGGAATATGAAATACCGTTCGGAGATTCTCGACGGTTACAATCTTATTGGCGGGTGTCGTCATGTCCGACTGTCCACTGTCAGCGTACGGTTCATTGTCTCAGCTTGGGATCCATGATATCCCTCAAACCATCGGCAAAAAGATTGAAACCGATTACGGTCACCAAAATGGCGCCGCCGGAATAAACGCTGACCCAATCGGCGTGGCTCAGAAAATCCATCCCGTCGCGGACCATCCGGCCCCAGCTGGGTGTCGGCGGGGGCACGCCGAGGCCCAAAAAACTCAAACCGGCTTCGGCCACGATGATCGCCCCGATCCAGAGCGAACCCATGACGACCATGTCGCCGACCACATTCGGTAAAATGTGGCGGAACATGATCCGGGTATTGCTCAAGCCCATCCCGCGGGCGGCTTCGACAAAATCTTTTTCCTTGACGCTCAGCACCGACCCCCGGCAAAGGCGGGCGAATCTGGGCGTTATGGCCACGCCGATCGCCACGATGAGGCTGTTCATGCCCGAGCCCAGGGCGGCCATGAACAAAATGCCGAGAATCAAAGTCGGAAAACACATCAGCACGTCCACGATGCGCATGGTGAAGCTATCCAGGAAACCGCCGGTGTAACCGGCAACGAGGCCGATGACCGTTCCCAGACTCATGGCCAGAACGACCGACAAAACCCCGACCAGAAGACTGATCCGGCCGCCCCAGATGACCCGGGAGAGCACGTCGCGGCCGAAATCATCGGTTCCCAGGAGATGTTCGGCGCTGGGAGGACGAAAGCGCTGGGCCATGGAGTGCTCCAGCGGATCGTCTATGGGCAGATAGGGGGCCAGCAGACACGCCGCAATCACGACGACCGATATGGCCAATCCGAACAGAGCAGCCCGGTTGTGGGCAAACGTCCGAATGATTTTCCGTCCGAGGTCGCTGTTCATTTAACTCCAGACCTGATTGAGCGATACTCAATCAGGTGGTATTGGGTACTGGGCATTGGGTATTCGGCCCTTGCCGGGCTTTATCTGACAACATGTTGTAAAGACCGTTCGGTTTCAGGTGTCAGTGTCCGGGTTTCAGCCCAGCCGCCGGCCTGAAAAGCAGCCAGTTTGATCAAAAATGAAACTCTAAAAAAGCGAGAATCTCCTGAAACCTGACACCCGACACCTATCCTCCGAGAAGGCTTCACCAGGCCGGATAATGTCCCATAAAAAGACCTATTTTCTTGCAATCTGCGAAATCTGATATCCGTCTAATCATATCGTATACGCGGATCGATAAATCCGTAGCTCAGATCGGTGATGAGGTTGATGGTGATCACCAGGCCCGCGTAAAGCGTCATGACCGAGGTGATGGTAATATAATCCCGATTCTGCATTGCGCCGACGATCAGGCTGCCCAGACCGGGACGGTTGAAAATAATCTCGGTCAGGACCGACGAGCCGATGAGGATGCCGGTGTACAGCCCTAAAACGGTCACAATAGGTATGCAGGCGTTTTTGAAAGCATGTTTGGCAATGACCTTTTTCCGTTTCAAACCCTTGGCAGTGGCCGTTCGAACGTAGTCGGCGCCCAGAACGTCTAACATCGACGAACGCGTGATCCGGGTCAGGTAGGACATCATCAACAGGCCGAGGGTCAACGAGGGCAGGATGAGGTGACGAAGTCTGTCGCCCCAGTTGCCATCTTCACCGACGCCCATGACCGGCAGCAGGTCGAGTTTGATGCTGAAAACCAGAATCAGCAGAATGGCCGTATAAAACACCGGAAAAGACAGGCCGGCCAACGAAAAAAAACGGCCCAGGTAATCCCAGACGGTGTTGCGTTTGAGAGCCAGAAACAACCCCAGCGGAATCCCGGTCACCATCCCCACCAGAATGCCGCAGAAGGTCAGCTCCAGGGTATGCGGCAGGGCGGTTTTGAGCTGATCGATGACCGGACCGTCGGTGACCAGCGACCGCCCGAAGTCTCCCCGGATGAGATCGTAGAGGTATTTGAAGTACTGCTCGATCAAGGGTCGGTCCAGGCCCATCTGGCGCTTGAGGGTCCGGACGCCTTCCTCGGTGATGTAATCGCCCATGATGGCAGCCGTCGGGTCCCCTGGGACCACCCGGACCAGAAGAAAAATAATGGTGAGAGCGATCCACAGGGTCGGGATGAACATCAATATGCGCCGGATGGTGTGCGAGAGCATGATATGCGACCGTTACCCGTAAACCGTTAGCCTATTTCTTGTCCGTCTTCTCGGTGATCTGGTACATCAAGCTGATGTTGGTCTCCAGATCGTAGCCCAAATCGATGCTGGCCTTGCGGGCGAACAGAACGTAGACCACGCGCAGCGGATAAGCCGGCAGGTCGGTCATGATCTTCTTCTGGGCCTCGACCCACAGGGCCTTCTGTTTCTCTGTGTCGGGTTCGACCCGGGCGGCGTCGATCAGATCGTCCACGCCGGGCATGGCCGCGCCGTAGTGGCTGAAGTTGGTCACGCCGGTCGGTGTTGCGACAATTGATTTGGAGTGGTAGAACTGGGTCAGCAGAACGTCGGCCACCGGGAACCGGGCACATCCATAGGGGACCAGTGGGTTGACGTCATTGCGGATCATCTTGTGCATGGTCGGGTGGTCAACCATTTGGATTTCGAAGGTGATACCGATTTTCTTGAGCTGGGCCTGGACCAGTTCGCCCGTCCTGAGGTAGATGGGGCTGGCGACGTACTTGCCCAGGTCGAATCCGTTTTCGTAACCGGCTTCCTTCATCAGGGCTTTGGCCTTGTCAAGGTCGTACTCGTATTTTTCGACATCGCTGGTGTAGCCCAGATGGCCCGGAGCGACCGGTGAGACGCCGTCCTCGGTGATCGACAGGCCGTCTAATACCCGGAACTCCTGCCGTTTCAAGGCGTAAGCCATGGCCTGGCGGACCTTGAGATTATCCAGCGGTTTACGGGTCAGGTTGAAGTGCAGCACGGTCAACTCACCGGGGCCCAGAATGTCGACGATGACGTTTTTATCCTTGCGCATCTTTTCAACCCACCATTCCGCCTTGGTCCCCTCGATCATATCCAACTCGCCCTTCGTGAAGGCCAGCTCACGGCCTTGATCAACCGGCACGAAACGGTAGACGATCTGGTCGATTTTGGGCTTGCCGCGGAAATACTGGTCATGGGCCTTGAGGACCGTGCGCTGCTTGGGCACGTACTCCGCAAAGGCGAAGGGGCCGGTCCCGACCGGGTTGAGCTTGAATTTGTCGCCGTACTCCTCCACCGCCTTTTTTGACAGAACCATGCCGCCGTGGAAGTTGAGAACCAGCCCGAACATGGACGGGACGTTGTTATTGAGGGTGATCTTGACAGTGTAGGGGTCGACCGCTTCGACCTTGTCAAAGGACTTGTAGTTGGTCCACCAACGGCTGGTCTCTTGGTTCGCGGCCTTGTTCAAACTGAAAACCACGTCTTCCGCCGTCATCTCACCGAAACCGTGGTGAAACTGGACCCCTTTGCGCAGGTTGAAGGTCCAGACTTTGCCGTCCGGCGAGGATGTCCAGCTTTCCGCCAGGTCAGGTTCGATTTTCTCCAGATCCACCGAACCCGGACGGAAACGGACCAGGCCGTTGAAGATGGAATCCATGATCGGCAGATTGGCCGTGGTGGCCGACAGATGGGGATCGAGAATGCCCATGTCCGCCGATTTAATCCCGATGCTGAGGACCTTTTCGGCCATAGCCGGGCTCCCAAGAGCCAATGTTGCCATGATAACCAGTAACGTCACTACCCGTAGTCTAGTACTTTTCATTTGCTTCCCCCCCTTTTATCTAGCAGTAAATGACTCGTTGCCGGGATTCAATCTTGCCAACCAATTCCACTCCAGCCGCAGTATTCCGGCGCCGATCCCGGTTGCCATGCTATGACGGGCCGGGAATTGTGCGAGCTTCGTTTACATCAGAAACGGCATTTCACCAATAAGATTTTACTTACTGCAAAAGGATCGTATAGCGAAGGAGGAATTGTTAGTCAAGAAAAATACCACTGCATAAGGCAATATCGTAGATCGGATCGGCAGCGAAGGTGCTGAAATATCAAGGCAGAACGTCAACTAAGCCGCAATGTTCATCAGGTGGCGAATTGATGAAAGCAGCCTGAAAACCCCGGCATTATTTTCTTATTGCTTATCCGCTTCCAATTTTCTGTTTATATAGTTCAACAGATCCGGCCCCATGCGGTTCAAAGGATGGGACGCGCGCATCCTCTCGGCAATCTCTTTGGCCTCCCGGTAGCGATGCCGTTTGAGATGAAATTCTGCAAGGGCGTTCAAATACTGCATATTGACCGGCTCCAGTTCAAGCGCTCGCAACAGCGCGGATTTCGCCGCCATATCCCGCTGCAGAAAATCCAGCAGCATACCCAGATTATAGTGGACCCTGGCGTGATCCGGCATCCCATCGGCCGCCGCTGCCAGATAGCGCGCTGCTGCAACATACTGCTTCTTCTCCGCCAGCAGCAGTCCCAGAGAATATTGCACTTCAAACAATTCAGGTTGGGAACTTACCACTTCGCGCAACAACACCTCGGCTTCATCATTGCGGTCCATTTGATTATAGAGCATGGCCAGATTGACCTTGGCCGGATAAAACTGATGGTCGATGCGAAAGGCGGCCCGGTAGTTTTCAACCGCTATTTCGGACTTTCCTAAATTGCGGTACAGATTTGCCAGGTTAAATCTGGCAAAAGCAAAATCACCCGAATAATCCATGGATTTCCGGTAACCCCGCAGGGCGGCCTGGTAATTTTTTTTCTGGCTGTCGTCCAATTGCGGATCGGATACTTCGGTCAAACGTCTGGCCGCTTCCAGGCGAACCGCCTTGACCGGGTCATAGAGGGTGGCGGCCAGAAGATTGGCCTGTTTTTTTAAGTCGGAAACATTCAGGCGATCAACCGCTGTGCGCCGAATCAAGGCTTCATCATCCACGAGGGCCGCTTCATACGCCGGGCTGGTTTCCGGTGGAGGATAGGCCCCGAGAAGTGAGAGCGCCGTGGCGCGCACAACCACCGGATACAAGGGGTCTGCCGCCAGTTTAATGAGATCCTGCTGGGCGGCGGGCAGCCGTTTGCGCCCGGCAGCGATAGTGGTGCCGTAATGGGTGCGCCGTCCCGGGCCATACCATTTCGTGATGTAATCGTCCGACCAGCGTTCTGTCTTATCAACATGGCAGCGATTGCAGGCATTTGGTGTGCCGAGTGAAATACTGAGATCGGGTCGTGGAATCCGGAGACTGTGATCCGGTCGGTAATCAACCCCCATATAATACCGGCCCGGCATGTGACACTGCACACATTCCGCCCCAGTACCGACTTCAAACAGCACTCGACCGTCGGTTGATTTGACGGGCTCGCCCTTTTCCCCTTTCTTTTTGTGGAAATGATGTTCTTTGGTGTCATACGTGTCGGCCCGATGGCACTGCAGGCACAGTGCATTACCTTCTTTTATTGTCCTTATGCTGTGGACGTCGTGACAGTCGCTGCAGCGGACTTCACGCTCATACATTTTGCTCTGGGTAAACGAGCCGTAGACATAGACTTCTTCCAGAATTTGACCGTCGGCAAAGTACAGTTCCTCGGTCAGCAGGGTGGGCAGCATCGTGTCCATCAAATCCGTCTCGGCATGGGTGTAATCCCCCAATATTGCACGCCGCGAATGGCACGGCGCACACAGCTCTACCTGCTCACGAGAGCTGATCCCTGCAGTTTTCACCACCAGCTCGTAGTTTTCTTTCAGGGGCCTGGCCATATCCGGAATTTCAGCCCATTCAACGTGGCGTGAACCCGGACCATGGCAGGCTTCGCAGCTGACATCGATTTCCGACCAGGTCGTACGGTAGGAGTTGGTTTTGAGGTTAAAATTCTTTTTTAAATTGGTGGAATGACATTCGGCACACATGCCGTTCCAGTTCTGACCGGCATTGGTCCAGTATAGCCAGTCGTCGGGGTCAATGGGGGCATCCGGATAGAGGTGGTACCATTTTTTCCCCTTGGCATCCCAGGCAAGGGGCAGACATTGCAGACGTCCACCCGGAAAGGGGACCAGGTATTGCTGCAGGGGATAAACGCCGAAAACATATTTGACTTCATAATCATCCATTTTGCCCTGGGGCCCCTGGGTATTTACAAAGAACCGTCCGTCTTTGCGGTAAAAACGGGACATCACGTCGAAATGTTTGAATACGGTATTGTCAAAATTGCCCAGCACTGTCGATTCATTGGCCTCGTCCATTGCCAGATCGTGATGTGACCCCCGCCACTTGTCATATTCGCTTTTATGGCATTCGCCACACTTTTGACCGCCGACGAAAACAGCCCCGGCCGTCGGCTCAGCCGGCGGTTGAAAGTATGTCGCCTTCATTACGTAGACCGGTATGGAGACCACGATAACCAGCGTTGAAATGATTCCGGTTATTTTCCAGCTTTTCATGATAATTTGAGACAGGATAACAGGATCTACAGGATAATTAAAAACATTGATTTACAGTTTATTCTAAAATCCGAATTTTACGTTTAACATCGACTTTTCTCTCACCAAAATTTAAAAGTAGTCCAACGGATTTTCTCGTAGCAACGAGATAATTAACTAGTTGCACTTCATGAGCTTTAATAATCCGTCTGACTGATTTAAGCTCCAAGATTATCGTATCATCGACAATAATGTCAGCCACAAAGTCACCCACAATTTCATTATCATAATAGACTTTAATGGGCTTTTGTGAATCTGCATTTAGTCCGGTTTTATTCAATTCAATAAGCATGCATTTCTCATAAACCGACTCAAGAAACCCAAATCCCATTCGATTATATACGCGATAAGCACATCCTAATTATAGTTTCCGTAAGTTTCATATTTTCCATATTGCCTCCTCCAGGCTGTGATATATGTGTTTGATAACTTATTTTTTATCCTGTCTATCCTGTTATCCTGTCAGATAATTTCCTCGGATAGGCCACCTGGTCGGCACGAAATTCACTTCTTTTCAAAGGGTTGCCGGTGTCCACCTTCACAATTTCGTTTTCAATAAGTACCGGATACATATCCAGTGCCCGGGGCGCCGGCGGGCTGATGACATTACCGGTAATATCAAAGGCCGATCCATGACAGGGGCATATAAATTTTTGTTCCTTTGCCACCCAGGGTACGGTGCAGCCTAAATGGGTGCATTTGCGGGATAGTGCCAGAAAGCCGCCGTCTGCCAGCCGGGCAAGATAAAATCGCCCGCGGACGAAGGCGGTGACCGAATCCGGCATGAATTGATCGAGGGCTCCGGCGCTGACGATGGCATCGGATTTTTCCCGAAGCGCTTTCGATTTGTCCGGCCGCAGGAAAGCGAAGGCAACGGTGATAAACTCAACCAGAGCAACCAACCCCAGGGATAGCCATAATATATTCAGAAATGAACGACGAGACGGGATAGCCGACGATTCTTTTTCTTCATCTCGTTTTTTCATATGATACTCTCTGATTCGCGTCTAAAAGGATTCTCACCAAACACGCCAGCAGCCTTATACTAAGTCATAGGTCTGTTTTAAGTATTTTCCCATTCAACATTTGATGCTTACAGTCCGCCTTTGGTGGATTCAACGTTGGACGTTCGATGTTCATCTTTTTCAGCGAACCTCCCACTGTCTCCCAGCTTAAAAATAAGTTAGCTCTTATGGTCCGTAGCCCCAAACCTGAAGAAAACGGCAGAACGAAGCGCTTCCATCATTCGTCACTCGTCATTCGTCCTTCAGCCCTCGCCCCTCTTCCTTCGTCCTTCGTCCTTCGTCTTCATCCCTCTTCCTTCGTCATTGGTCCCTCGTCATCGCCCCTCATCCCTCGTCCCTCGTCATTCGCCTTTTACCCCGGCCACATCAACGCCATCCCCTTGCCCCGAAACCAGATACAGGTGATGGTTAGAATTATAAAAGCGCTTAACAGCAGCACAAAAACCGCTTGAATGGCTTCATTGTTGGTGGCGGCATAATATCTTTTGATCAACCCGTAAAAGCCGATGATCCCTGCCAGGACCAGGGCGGCCGGCAGCAGACCGTTGCTGATAACAGGCGGTACCCCGGGCACCCAGGCGGCAAAATCGATAAAAAATTCATCGGCAATGATCGCCGCCGGAGTGATGATTAAGCCGACAATCACCGCCGTGATTGCCGTTCGTCGGCCGCGCAAAGAAGCAAACCACACACCGGCAGTGTCGGCATCATAACGGATATAAGGGAGAAAGAATAATCCTGTAACCGTGACTACCGGTATGACCAGCACGGCAAACAATGGGTGAAAATGCAGCAGCAACTCCTGCAGGCCGGCAAAATACCAGGGCGCCTTGGTAGGATTCGGACTGAGCCCCGGATTGGCTTTCGCTTCCAGGGGGGCATTGAAAAAGACCGAAACGACCATGATCAAGGCAATCAGCACCGCGGCCACGGCCAATTCCCGTAAAATCAGATTTGGGATGGTCGCAACCGTTTCGCCCCGGTCGGCCGGATCTTCCAGCTCTGTTCGCGGAATCACCAGTCCTTTTGATTTTCGTACCCGCCAGAAGTGAAAAGGCATCAGAATAACGAGACAGGCGGGAATGACAGCCGTATGGACGGCAAAAAAATTGGAAAGCGTTGCCGGACCGATCTCGCCGCCGCCCCTGATCATCTTTTGCAGCCCGATGCCGATCCCGGGAATGTATTCCAGCATGCCGGTACAGATGGTAATGGCCCAGAATGCCAGCTGGTCCCAGGGCAGTAAATATCCGGTAAAATTGGAACCCAGTGTCAAAAGAAACATCACCAGGCCGAGAATCCAGTTAAACTGCCGGGGTGAATGAAATGCGCCGGTGAAAAATACCCGCAAAAAATGGAGGAACACAACGAGCAGCAAGGCATTTCCGCTCCAGTGATGCATGTTGCGGATCAAGCGGCCGAAAAGCACGGTATTCTGCAGCTGAATTATGGATGTATAGGATTGATCGGGAACAGGCTGGTAGGCAAATTTCAGCATCAGGCCGGTAAGGAAGAGCATACCCACCAGCACTACCGCCATGCCGCCGAGCCCCCAGGTGAGGGTGAATTTGAGCGTTCGCTCAGGGACTGTTTTTGGGCGGAAATGCAACAGCAGGCTGTTGAACAGATAGCGATAGGGTTGCCGACCGACCCTGCCGTCGTGGGCTGCGGGAAAAATCGAATACCGGATTCGCTGAAACAGGTTGAATCGATCGGGTGTCACATTTTCAAGCGGCATATTATTCCCGGGGTTTCTATTGCTGTCAGTATAGGGGCGCTTGAGCCTGATTTGCGCGATTTTTTGGGTAGCGATCGACTCAGATCGAGCTAAAAATCGCTCATTTCGGGTTTAAATATCCTAGCACACCTGTTCAGTCAATAGCTGATAATTCAGAGGAATTTAGCATTAGAGGTACCGGGACATCCAATTCTCCTGTCCATCAGGAGGGCCATAATTCCAACTTTTGTTATTTCGTCCTCCTAATACGTATTGTTTGCGCACGAATGGCGCTTCGATATTCCGGGGTGCAGCTGTAATCGACACACTATCTGCTATCTTCGCTAATTAGGCGGCGGCGACGCATTTTTTTAAGATGAGCTTATTTTTGCCTTCAACCCTTTGATAATCGATATCATCCATCATCTTTCTTACCAGATGAAGACCGAGTCCGCCGATATGAATCGAATCTAAATCCTGCGAAACCTCGGGACCTGTCACATCGAGGGGGTTGAAAGGTATGCCATCGTCTTCGACCTGCACAACCAGCGTTTCCCTTTCCTTTGCCAGGGAAAACTTTATCTGGTGTTCTGATTTGTCTCCGAACCCGTATGAGATGATATTGGTAAACAGTTCATCCAGACCTAAATTAATTTCGAGCAGACACTTTTGAGGCAGTTCCATAACATTGCCGCAGTCTTCCAGATGCCGGCACAATGTTTGTAATTCAGACAATTTACTTTTGAGTTCAAAACAATAGTCATGTTTCGTCATGCGTTTACCCCTTTTTGGGACACTGCGCCTCTTCTGGAAAAGCAAGATATAAGAAACGCGATAGGTACTCCCAAAACCCATCGTTCGATTATAAATAATCCGATTTGAAAAATTCGTTGGGTTTGTCTCCGGAATTATAGTAAATTACAATAAAACTGAAATATCTGGCAATAATTATTTGACTGTAGAATATATAATCCTTAATTGTTCTATTGTCAATAAATTTCAATAATAAATATTTCTATTTTTTAATTGTTCAATTATCAAATTTAAAGAGCCGTTTGCGCCCGGTCAAATGTAAGCAGACTAGATTGTGTATTCTATTACAGAAACTTTGGCAAATAATTACATAAAATCTTTCCTGACTTTCAGTTATGTTTTATATAAATTACTGTAATTTTGTCACTTTTTGTTAATAACAGGTTAAAACTATTTTTTGCATGATTATTGCTTTCTGATTAAACAATAGCAACGCTCAGTTAAAATAAACAGACCTTTTGGGATTCAGACATGTTTGATAATAGGAGAATATTATTCATGAAAACAACACATAAACACCGGATGCAGTTTTCGATCTTTGGATTGCTGCTCGCGTGCATGCTGATCATCGCCTGCGATGGCAGCGTGGGTGATGATGATGGGGGGCAGCAGGGATCTTCAATTTTTCCACCCGCTGTTTTTATCGCAGATAAAGATGTGAACGTAATCGATGAACTATTTGTCGCCTTTCAGGACGGTGCCGAGATTATTAAGCTTTCCGACCCGTTGGTTGCCAAAGGGAATGTGGTTGCCTTTCGGATTTCACCCGACGGTATCTTCGTGGCCTATGTGGCCGACCAGGACACGGCCGGGTTGTTTGAACTTTATGTGGTTCCGGTCGACAAAACTACTGATGAGACCGCAGTCAAGGTCTCGGGGAAAATGGCCGGCAACGGCATCTTACAGCTGCCTTCCGGAGAATACGTGTTTGCATGGGCGCCGGACAGCTCCCGCATTGCGTACGTTGCCGACCAGAATAGACTGCGTGTATTTGAACTGTTTACCTCCACTCCGGACGGCATAGAAAATGATATCGTCTCGAATTTACCGGATCCAGATCCACAGACCAATCCGGATCCTGATGTGGAAAACTTCGAATGGGAGCCGAACAGCACCTTAATCGCTTACATCGCAGATCAGGATACCGATGAAGTTTTCGAATTGTACGTTTCCCCCTCTGACAGCAACACCCCCAATGTCAAAGTTTCCGGGGCACTATTGGATGGCAACGGAATTAAAGAATTAGCGCCTGTACCTTCAGGAGAATATGCGTTTGCCTGGGCGCCGGACAGTTCCCGCCTGGCTTTTCTCGCCGACCAGCTCATTGACGCTATTGACGAATTTGAATTGTATACAAACTTGCCGGACGGCACCAACAACCTCAGGATATCCGGGCCCCAGGGAAATTCCAGCCAAGTTGATGATTTTGCCTGGGCACCGAACAGCCGGCAGATTGCCTATCGGGCCAATCAAAACCTCATTACGGCAATCGATCTTTTTACAGCCTTGCCAAATGTCAGCTCAAGTTTCCAGCAGATTAGTTCGGGACTGGAACCCGGTCAGGAAGTGACCACCTTCAAATGGTCGCCGGATAACACCCGGATTGCCTTCATTTCTGACCGAGCGTTTACAGGCTTCTTCCGATTGTTTACGACCTCACCCAATAACAGCAACAACGTTCTTGTCTCAGGTTCTCTAGTAAGCACCACCGATGTAACCGTTTTTAAGTGGGCGCCCGACAGCCTCCGGATCGCATACGTCGATATGCTTTTAGGCGGTGTATTTGAACTGTTTACCACATTGCGCGACGTTGAGCCCAGCACCCTGATTTCCAGTAGCCTGGTGGGTGATGATGAGAAAGACTTTGCCTGGGCGCCGAACAGTTCCCGGATTGCTTATATTGCCGACCCGAATATTGTCGACGAATTCGAGCTGTTCTCTTCTACCCGTGATGGCGATGCTACAAATATCGTTTCCGGTCCGCTCGTGACAGGCGGAGACGTGCAGGAATTTAAATGGGCGTCGGACAACTCCGGTATAGGCTACATTGCCGATCAGGATACGGATACGGTCGAAGAGTTGTTTGCATCACAGCCGAATGGCGGCAATAATAGCCTCCTCTCCGGGACCCTTGTTAGCGGTGGTGATGTATTATCCTTTGATTGGGTACCTTAGGCCCTTAGCTTTTTTCTGACAACATGTTGTCAGAAACTTGAGGCTTCAGCCCACCCTGGCCTCCGGCTCGTAGCCTACGCCTCGGAGAGTGCGACATGACGGATTTTCACTGTTCATTGCAAGAGATCCCAATAATGTCTTATCTTCCAAATTCATACAGCGTTCGGTCTGGGCCAGGGGTATCGGTGGGTCAACGCTGCAGCTGACACTTTTACCACAAGAATACGGCTTTCACCAATCCTTTTGTTAACGGCATTGGGTTGATCCCGTTATTTTGGGTGCATCCGGGTCCCGCTGGGCCCGAACTGTCGCTTACAACGGGCAGGCCTGCTCAATCCCGACTATTGCCGCCCAAAATTTCGACCCCAGAAATATCCGCCCCAGGCAGGCTCAAACTCGTCTGAACTTGCAATCCCGGCGAACTAAATAAGCTTGACAACAAAACCCGGGTTGGATATTCGCATGGGGTTTGTTTGCGCTAGTGGGCGCTTCAATAGGCTTGGTTGCAGCTGAAATTGATACACAATCCACCTCGTTCAATTCATCTGTTTAGAGGATTTTGTGCCTGAAACAAGTAAATATCCGGAAAAAATCATCTCGCTGGCCCCCGCATTGACCGAAATTCTGTTCGCCTTAGGGTTGAGTCATCGGGTCGTCGGGGTAACGGACAGTTGCGACTACCCGGCCCAAGTTAAAAATTGGCCCCAGGTTGCCTGCTGGTTCGATCCGGATCTGGCAAAACTGTATGCCCTCAAACCTGATTTGGTCCTGGGGCTCGAGACCGCCCACCGCCCGTTGAAGCGAAAACTGGAATCAAAAGGTATGCGGGTATATCTGGTAAATCCGATCACGGTGGATGAGGCCATCAACACTTTGGCTGTGATTGGCGATCTGCTGGGGGTGCCGGAAAAAGCAAAAATCCTGGTGGCGGCGCTGCGCAATCGCCTGTCCGCCCTGGATACCGGGGTCAGCGCGATTCCCGCCGAACATCGGATTACGGCCGCGCGGATTCTGGACATGGAGGACAACCGGTTTTATGTGGCCGGGCCGTTGTCGTTCCAATACGACATCATCTCACGGGCCGGCGGCCGCAATGTGACGGGTTTGATTCAGGAAGCCTATCCGAAGGTTACCCTGATCCAGCTGCGCCAATGGGATCCACAGGTGATTTTTAGCTGCGGCTTTGATCTCAACTCTATCCCACAGCTGGTGAAAAACCCGGAGTGGCGCTCCCTGAGCGCCGTGCAGTCCGGCAAGGTTTTTGTTTTCGATTGTGCCTTAACCTGCCGCACGGGGCCCAGAATCGTGGACATGGTGGAATTATTGTTTAACGCCCTTTATGCGGATAGAAAGACCAAAAAAGAGCCCTGAAAGACTACATAGATACTAAGCTTTTTCCGAGACGACGCTGGGAAAAAGTGGGCCCTGCGGAGCGGATGTCAATACCAAAATTGGAGCTGCAAATGCCTAACCTATATAAATCGGAAATAACAAATTACAAGCATCACCTGATCTTAAAATTGGGCCAAATCAATTCCAAATCTCAATATCAAAATCTTAACTAAGTTCAAACGCCAATTGTATGGGATTTTGAATTTAGATCATTGTGATTTGTTTGGTATTTGTGATTTGTTATTTGAAATTTTTTTCCTGAAACCCGAACACTGACACCTGAAACCTTCAGTATCTGACAACATGTTGTCAGAAAAAACCAGCTAAGGGCCTAAATGCTTAAAGTTATGGAGGTCGCCATGGAATTGTTGAATCCGAATAGTAAAGATTATCCGGGTCGGCACATCAAAATAAACGTCGCTAATCCAAACCTTGAATTTGCAGAAGCAAAGGGGCTTGCAAAACAAAAGGCTAAAGAAAATTGTGCCGATCCGATGATGCTGTCCTGGTACCAGGGTAAAACCGGCGAGTCGTATCCCAATTTGGAATGCGGACCGGGCGGTAAACCGGCCTGGATTTTATATGCGGAATCGAGAGGAGGCGACTTGACCATTGATATTAACGGCGGGCAATATGTTTTCATCTATCTCTCTTTACCGTAACCGGGAAGGCAATCGAGTCACATCGCAAAATCAAAATTCGAATTTAAATCTTCATCACTTCAAAACCCACCGCATATTGGCATCCGAAATTTTTCCCGGTCGCTGAGGCATTGTTTCGCAGGAATGCTTCAGGATCGAATTCACCCGCCAGGTTCTGGATGTAGGCCTTATGGGCTTTTAAAGAGGCAATCCCCTTGTCCAGAAAATCGGTGACATCAACGCCATGGTCGGCCCGGGGCGAGCCGGAAATGCAGACCATCTTGACGCCGCCCCAGGGTTGCAGTCCTTCCTGCAGCAATTCCGGGAATATCCAGCGATTGGCTGCATCCCGCGCAGCGTCCAGCACCGCCAGGCCAACCCAGCGGTGATCGGCCATATTCAGTTCAGGGCCGCCAAAGGTAAGCTGAAAGTTCAAAGTAATCAGCACCTGCGGGCGATGTCTTCTAATGGCCCGGGCAATATCGCGACGAAGCGGCAACCCATACTCGATGACCCCGTCCTGGTAGTCCAGAAATTCGACAGTTTCAACTCCCACCAGACCCGCACTGACCCTTTCCTCTTCTTCCCGCAGCGGTCCGGTCTTTTCCGGGGGCATACTGTCAATTCCCGCTTCCCCCCGGGATACCATCAGGTAGTTTATTTGCTTGCCTTGGGAGGTCCAGCGCGCCACAGCACTCGCAGCTCCGTATTCGAGATCATCCGGGTGCGCAACCACCGCCAGAGCCCTTTCCCAGTTTTCATCAAGGGGTTTCAAGTTTTTTTTTCCGGCCATATGTCATCCCCCGCTGCTAAGATATGAGCATACGCCAAATCTTCCAATTATTTTGCAAATATGGGATAAATTCATATTTACAACCCCTTAACCAATCAACTAATCAACCAATTAACGATATCTGTACTTTTTTTATGGCCATTAAATTAAAAATTTCAATCCCGGTTTAGATGAAAGCAATCGCCATATACAATTTTTTTGCGTGTGCCATCCGCAAGTTCCAACACCAGGGCACCGTCTTGTTCCACATCCACCGCGATGCCTTCGGATACCTCTCTGTGGGTAACGATCTTGACCTGCCGGTTCAGTGTAACGGTATACTTTTTCCATTCCGATATGACATTTTCCAATTCTACTTTTTTCAGGCGTTTTTCGAATTCAGCCAGAAATCGGGCCAACAGCATTTTTTTTGAAATTTCCCGGCCGGTAATTTTTTTTAATGAAGATGCTCCGGGTTCAACCACGGAAGGATCGTTGTTGACGTTAATGCCCATACCGATGTTGATAAAAAGAACCCGATCGGTTTCGGCCTCCAGTTCGGAGAGCATCCCCGAAATTTTGCGGCCAGACACCAAAATGTCATTGGGCCATTTGACGGCGGCATCGATTTGAAACAACTCGCGCAATACGCGTGCAAGCGTCAACGAGGCCAAAAAATTTACCCTGGAACTCAACAGCACCGGGATGTCCGGCCGCAGCACCATGGTGAAGTAGAGACCACCGTCCTCCGACAGCCACTGGCGCTTCAACCTGCCCCGGCCCCGGGTCTGCCGTCCGGCAACAACCACCGTAAATTCAGGGCAATTTTTTCTAGCCAGGTCTTTGGCGGTATCCATGGTTGAAGACAATTCAGGATAGTACAAAATGTTGACACCGCGGTCCGCAAATTCCCAGGGAAAAGGGATATCGGGAGAGTCGATCAGCCGGTAACCGTTGGGGCTTGACATGATATCATAGCCGCATTCCTGCAATTTGTGGATATGCTTCCAGACCGATACCCTGGAAATTCCCAAGGCTGTGCTGAGTTCTACCCCTGACACGATGGTATTCTGTGACCGGAGCAATTTTAAGATTTGAGCTTTCATGGTTTAATCGCCCTAATTTCGTTAACCCAAAGAAATGGAAGCGTTAACGAAACAGGCGAAAAAAGTCAACCATAATTTTATTCATCGAGAATGGCAACTCGTCAGAAAGATCTCCAAGTCCACGGACTCAAACTGGCCTGCAATTGCAATACCGGTGTAAAAAGTTAATCTTGACAACAAGACCTGCTTTGGTTATCCAGGTGGATATTGCTTGCGCCAATGGGCGCTTTAATAAGGCTGGGTGGCAGCTGAAATCAATACACAATCCACCAGCTGCGAATTATCTGCTTTGAAGAAGCAGCTTCTTATCGCTTTATTTTTAAAACAAGGTAAGTTAAGGAACGCTATCCCTCGGCGGGTTGCTGTGGTTGCCAAACATAGTTCCGGATGTCACCGGGGGAAAAGAACCGCAATGGCGGCCGGCATAGGAGATTTCAGCAAACAAGGGTCAACTGGCTCACTGGGTGAGCAGGCTTACGCTATCTTCGAGGAATGCCGTTTGTGTTCCCGAGAGTGCGGTGTAGATCGATTGGCGGGTGAAACTGGGTTTTGCCGAGCATCAGCCAAACTGGTCATCTATTCTGCAACTCCCAGCTACGGCGAAGCGGAATCCTTGGTAGGCCGGCACGGTTCCGGCACCATATTTTTCTCCAACTGCAATCTGCGATGTGTTTTCTGTCAAAATTAACCCAATACCTGCCCAAGGCCACGTATGTAAATATCATGCATCAATACCATGTGGATTACAGCGCATATGAATATCCCCAAATCTGGCGTAGCATTACCGCCAAGGAATACCTGGAAGCCATGCGCTGGGCCGAGCACTACGGTCTGATGAACCTTGATCCGAAATCGGTGGCGGTGAAAGATTTTTATGTCGAACACAAAGGACCGTAGCTATAAACTACTAGGAAAAAGCGGCCTACGATAACAGATTGAATAATGATCAAATTACAATGATTTCTTCAACCCGACATCTCTTTTTGTGCCTGACAGTCGTAATTTTGTGCCTTTTGGAGTTTCCTATGACCAAAAACTCGCATGCGGTTACACTTGATAAACTAAGGGCAGCTTTGCCCAAACAAGTCCTGGCCTGGTCGGCCGCAACGGATGATCGTATTTACAATTCCGAAACCATCTTCGGTTATATTAACGGCGGAGCCGAGGTTTACAGGGCTTATAACATGCGGCGGTGTCTTTCTAAACGCTATACATCACCCGATGGACCGGCTATCGTATTGGACATATTTGATATGGGATCATCCGGGGACGCTTATGGTGTATTCACCCACGACCCGGAAGGAGAGGTGGTAGAGCTGGGGCAGGATGGCCGGCTGCGGCCGGGTTGGCTGAATTTCTGGAAAGACCGTTTTTTCGTGTCCATTTATACAGAGGTAGAAACGGCTTCAGCGATACAAGCTGTCAGGGCGCTGGGGGAAATGGTCGATTCGCTGATTCCAACGCGTGGCAACCGTCCGGCAATTCTCAAGCTGCTGCCGGCGGAAGGCCTGAAGTCCGATAGTGTTCGTTATCTGCACCACCCAACAATTTTAAATTATCATTATTATATTTCAGACACAAATTTGCTGCATCTATCCCCACAGACCGATGCGGTTGTAGCAAGCTACCAGCGCCAGGCCGAACAGGCCCTGATTCTAATGGTAATTTATCCTGAACCGGATGCGGCAGCCAGAGCATACATCACGTTTTTGAAACATTACCTTGGGGATGCAGACAAAGATGGCATGGCAATGCTGGAAAACGACACGTGGTGTGCCGCCAAAGTTAACGATCGGTTGCTGATGATTGTTTTGGAAGCGGATAGCCGGCAGTTGGCTGAAGGGCTCTTAACAGCCGTCAAACAGAAATATCCTTGAATAGGAGATTGATACCATGAAAGAATCAAAGCCAGTCATCACCCGCAGAGATTTTCTTCGCACCAGTTCCTATATGGCCATGGGAAGTCTCATCGCGCTGCCTATGATGGGCCGCGCTGCCGAGACTAAAACCGACAAAAGTCGTGTGGTGCTAGTCCGTGACGAGAATGTCATGGATGGGTCCGGGGCTACACGGCCGGGAAATCTGGCGGATATGATGGATCAGGCGATGATAACGCTTTTTAATACCAACAATGCCGCTGCGGCCTGGCAGCAGCTGTTTAGCCCGGTAGATGTGGTTGGGATTAAAAGCAACGCTTGGGCCCGGTTGCCCACGCCCCGGGAACTGGAGGACATCCTTCAAAAGCGCTTAGTGGCAGCCGGTGTCAAAGAGCAGAACATATCTGTCGATGATCGCGGGGTGCGCAGCAACCCAATTTTTAGAAATTCTACGGCTCTGATCAATGTACGTCCCATGCGAACCCACCATTGGTCGGGTTTGGGTACATTGCTCAAAAATTACATCATGTTTGCATCCCAGCCCTGGTTGTACCACGGAAACGCCTGTGAAAAGCTGGGAGCGGTTTGGCAAAAATCCGCTGTCAAAGACAAAACCCGCCTGAACATACTGGTAATGATGACCCCGCTTTTTCACGGTGTGGGTCCGCATCATTACAGCAAAAGCTACATCTGGCCCTACTGCGGCCTGGTCGTCAGTACCGATCCGGTGGCTGCTGATGCCACTGGGGCCGGCATCATTCAGGCCAAGCGCAATGAATATTTCGGCAAAGAACGGCCCATCAGCCCCCGGCCCCTGCATATCGAAGCTGCCGATACCAGATATGGACTCGGCAACAGCCAACCGGCAAGGATGGAATTAATCAAGCTGGGGTGGGAAGAGGGGGTGCTTATATGAATTTTGAAAAAGCTGTTACCCGGCGCGAATCGATAAAGAAACTTTTGAGGGTTTCCGGCTGTCTGACCTTCGCAGGTACGGCCGCCTTTGCTTCTGATTTAGCCGAATCCAGCCGGTCGGCAACTACCAATAACGGATTTATGGTTGAGGGCGTCGGTGAAACATCGGACTATAACGTCAAAGAGCTGACGAGAAAAACCTTTGAGGCCGCCGGCGGAATGTCAAAATTTATTTCAAAAGGGGATGTGGTGGTGGTCAAACCGAATATATCCTGGGCCCGACGCCCTGAAATGGCGGCCTCCACCAATCCATATGTTATGGAGGCCGTTGTCGAGCTGTGTCAGGAAGCCGGTGCCCAAAAGGTACGCATTGCCGATAATACCATTCACGATGCCCGTCGCTGTTTTGCTTTAACCGGGGCCGGCATGGTAGCGAAAAATAGCGGTGCCGACCTGATTTATCCACGCTCCTCCTTGATGCGCCGGATGAAGCTGCAAGGCAATCGATTGGACATCTGGCCGGTTTTTGTTCCACTGGTGGAGGCCGATAAGGTGATTAACCTACCGGTGGCCAAGCACCATTCTCTGAGTACCCTTACACTGGGTATGAAAAACTGGATCGGGGCGGTCGGTGGCCGACGAAACAAGCTTCATCAGGATATTCATATGACGATTGTGGATCTGGCACAATTTTTTAATCCGGCCTTAACCCTGATTGACGGCATCCGCATCATGACCCGTAACGGTCCATCCGGTGGCAGCACAGCTGATGTGGTTCAGAAAAATACCTTGATTCTCAGCGATGATCCCGTGGCGGCGGATGCCCGGGCCGCCCGGTGGTTCGGTCGCAAACCGGAACAAATCGGGTTCATCAAGCTTGGGCAAAAATATGGATTGGGTACCTATGACTTTCAGAAATTGGCTCGGAAAAAGGTGACCCTGTGAAGGTGCGACATCTTGTTTGGCTGCGGCGGATAACCCAAATCCTGTTTTTGAGTTTTTTTCTCTATCTTTTAATTGTCAGCCGCCTCTCTCAGGATATCTATCTGAATTATTCCCTGGCGCTTTCAACAGATCAGGATTTGAGGCTCGAACAACCGGTGACCTTTTTTTTCCAGCTCGATCCGCTGGTTGGTATATCTTCCCTGTTGTCCGGTCAAACCCTGATCAAAGGATTTGTGTGGGGTGCTGGTATTGTTGTTCTCTCCGTGTTGCTCGGCAGGGTTTTTTGCGGTTTTCTATGTCCTTTGGGCACCCTTCACCATGCGGTCGGTACGACCAAACCGGCTCTGAAAGGTTCCCGGATGGTGCAGGCCAATCAAAAGACCTCCAGCCAGCGCTTAAAGTACTTTTTACTCATATTCATGCTGGCCGGCGCGTTGCTGGGGCTGAATATGACCGGCTTGCTGGATCCCATTGCCTTGCTTTTTCGTTCCATGGCCCTCGCGGTACTGCCGGGTTTCGGGACGGCCCTACGCGCTGTTTTTGATGCCCTGGCCGCCAGCGACATCAAAATGTTGAGCATGCTCAGCTATGCCGGGGAAGTTCTGGTATCCCCGGTTTTCGGCTACACTCACCAGTCCTATCAAACTGGCTGGTTCATTGGACTTATTTTTTTGGCAATATTGTTTCTCAACCGAATTCGACCGCGCTTCTGGTGTCGAATTTTATGTCCGCTGGGAGCGCTGCTCGGCATTTTTTCCCGTTTCAGTGTCCTGAAGCTGGAAAAATACCCTGAGAAATGCACCAGTTGCAATTTGTGCACGAAGCATTGTCAGGGAGCAGCCTCTCCGAAACCCGATGAAGATTGGGAGACCGCCGAATGCCTGATGTGCTTTAACTGCTACAATGTCTGTCCGGAAGACGCGCTTGCATTTAAATTCAAATGGACCCTTAAGCTGAACAGGCAACCGGATATCGGCAAACGGGCGCTTCTCGGTGGTCTATTGGCAGGCGTATCCATTCCGTTTATGGGAAGGTTGGACGGTCAGATCGATAAAATTTCCGATCCAAGGCTGATCAGACCGCCCGGATCATTACCGGAAGAAAGCTTTTTAGACCTCTGTCAACGCTGCGGATTGTGCATGAAGGTTTGCCCCACCAATGTCATTAACCCCACCCTGGCAGAAGCAGGTATGGCCGGTTTCTGGACGCCCCATCTCATCATGACCCAGGGCTACTGTGAGTATACCTGCACCCTTTGCGGCAGCGTATGTCCAACAGGTGCCATTCGCGAGATCGGTGTAAAAGAAAAGATTAGTCAGTCGGTAAAAATCGGCTCTGCTTACATAGACAGGGGGCGCTGTCTTCCCTGGTCCGGAAATGCGCCCTGCATCGTCTGTCAGGAAGTTTGCCCGACCTCACCCAAGGCGATCTATGTCAGAAATGATATAGTGACGGCTCCGGCCGCAAAACAGCTGAACGTTCAATTGCCGTACGTTGATTTACAAAAATGTATTGGCTGCGGTATCTGTGAAAACAAATGTCCCGTGCGTGGCCTGCCTGCCATAAGAACCATTGCCGCCGGCGAATCCAGATCCCTGAGAAACCAGATTTTGCTTTAAGAAAACAAGCTTGGCAACAAAACCTGCTTTGGCTATTCGGATGAGTATTGTTGGGGCTAATGGGCGCACCAATATGTGGCGTGAAGAAATATGGATTGCTCGTGTTTGTGTAAATCAAGTTGATGTTTAGCTGTATATTTGATTTGCAGATTCTTCTTTCCGCGAGCATCCGGCCGCAACTGAACATATCCAATCTGATTACAGATTATGTGTAATATTAAAAGATTAGGTAGATTGAAAGAATGAGCATAACATGTCACCTTCCTGGCATGAATTGTGCGTAACAAATAAATGGGTATGATTTGTTTTTAACCGCAATTCAACAGGAAAGGTGGATTATGTTTGCAATGCCCCGCTATGAAGTCAGATATAACGAAAATGAGGAATGGAAAGAGATCTCTGAACTTGAATTTATGGATGGGTTATACAAATTATATCATCGAGTCACGCCGGCAATTAAGGAGATGATAGAGGGGAAAGAGTTACGCACCCCGGAAGCTGTTTACCGCTTAAAATGGCAGTTTGGAAATTCTAGAATGACTAATTGCTCCTATTCATCATTACGGAAACATTTGTCTTCTGACCTCTGACTTCTGTCTACTGTTCTCTGACATTTGTCTTCTGCCCTCTGACCTCTGTCCTCTGTCCTCTGCCCTATGCCCTATGCCCTATGCCCTACAATAAACTATCTCACCGTGCACCACCGTCATTTCTGTTTCGATATCCGGCCAGTGGTCCGGCGAGAGACTGAAAAGATCCTGATTATAGATTGTAAGATCCGCCCATTTACCGGCTGCAATGGAACCTAGCTCATTCTCACGCCGGGCGGACCAGGCCGCCACCGCGGTAAACCGGTGATGCTGTCTTCAAGGTCCAGTTTTTGCTCCGGAAACCATCCGCCGGGCGGCTCCCCGAACACGGTTTGGCGCGTGACGGCAGCGTGGATTCCAAAAATGGGATTGATGGTTTCCACCGGTGCATCGGAGCCGAATTGAACCCGCAAACCGGCCTGGAGCAGAGATTTCCAGGCATAGGCATGACGACATCTTTGCGGCCCCCAGCGTCTATCGGCCGGCGCCCAATCCGTCGGGATAAACACCGGCTGCACCGATGCCACCACCTCCAGATCCTGGAAAAGTGAAAGATCCCGGGGGCGGTAAAGCTGCACATGCTCCAGCCGATCTCTGTGGTCGCCCGGAAATTGTTTGCGGGCGGCGGCGATACTTTCCAGCGCATTGGTCACGGCAAGATCGCCGATGGCATGAATCGCCACATCACAGCCATGGCTGTAGGCCAGTTTAATTTTTTCTTCCAACATACCTTTTTCAAGGCAGGCGATACCGCATTCATCGCGGTCGTCACTATAGGGGGCATGCATCAGGGCCGTTCCGGAACCCAGGGAGCCGTCGGCAAATAGTTTCACATGATTGAACCAGAGCCGTTCACTGCCAAAGCCGGCGGTGATCCCCCGGCCCGCAGCGGCTTCCAGATCATCGGGCGGCAGCAGATGGTAGACCCGCACGTTCAGCTTCCCTTCCGCCTCCAGGGCCGCAAAGGCTTCCCATTCTTTGAGACTTTCACAGGTATGCACGCCGGTGATCCCGCTTCGCAGCGCATCCTCCTGGGCGGCTAAAACCATCTGTTTGCGTTCTTCCAGCGTGGGCGGCGGAATATGCGCTTCGATGATGTCGCGGGCTTCACGCAGCAAACCGGTGGGCTCGCCGCTGCCGGGGTCTTTATCGATCTGCCCGCCATCCGGGTTGGGGGTCTCGCGCGTAACGCCGGCCCGCTCAAGGGCCCTAGTATTGACCCACACGCTGTGCCCGCAGGCGCGCACCATCATGGCCGGATTATTGGGAATAATGTCATCCAGGTCTTTTCGCGTGGGTTCCCGTTGTTCTTCCCACTGATGGTGGTTCCAGCCGCGGCCGATAATCCACTCCGACGGCCCATGTGAAACAGCCGCTTTTTGAATGCTTTCGCGGACTTCGGCCAGAGATGCCGCATTACGCAGGTTTACCATTTGGAAAGACCGTCCTAGATTCAAAAAATGGCAGTGGGCATCCACCAGGCCGGGCGTCACCAGCCTTCCGGGTAAATCCAGCATTGTGGTATGTTTGCCACAGACTTTTTTAACCTCGGCATTGCTGCCGACCTGGGTGATCCGGTTGTCAGTTACTTTTAGCGCCTCGGCCCAGGGTTGTACCGGGTTTCCGGTGAAAATCCGCGTCGAGAAAATCGCAAAGTCCATCCAACTGTTCCTTTCACTCTTGAAAAAATACAATGTCAGAGGCGTAAAAGACAATTAAGTCGTGGAATATCTTAAATTTGGTGCTTGAGATTTGAGATTTACCAATACTCAATTATCAATTGGAAAAGCAATGCCTCTTAATTATCAGGTTTCAACAGTAAACTGTCCACTTATCATCTCGTCTGTTAGGTCGTATGTGAAGGCAGAGGGGTCGTCTTCATTCTTCACTTCAAGTCAAGAATGAAGGTTCCGCTGGATTGTTGAAATGCTGAGAAATCAGGGTGATTTTCATAATAACAACATGCAGATAGACAGGAAGCATACGGCAATCAGGGAGATCCAATCCCGTTTGTGAAAAACCAGTTCGGGATCGGTGCGGTTTTCGGTATAAGCCCTTGCTTCCATAGCGGCTACCAGGTTATCTGCCCGTTCAAACGTCCGCCGCAATAACGGGAAAGCAAGTTTTGTCAATCGATATACCGGATTCTTTCTGTTCTCCACGCCACGGGCTTTTTGGGCTTCCGCTATTTCTCCGGCCTGATGGAAAATCACTGGAACAAAACGCAGGATCAGGCCCATCATGAGAGCCACTTTTTTTTCCGGAATGAAGGGAACGGGTTTTAGAAACCACTGCACCGCAGCTTTAATTGTCGCGGGACGGGTCGTTGAAATAAATGCGAATCCAAGGATGACAATAATGGTCAGTCGACAACAAACCAAAATGCCATTGTGAAAGCCCTGAATTGAAACGCTGCTAAATCGAAGATCTATTAAGGACGTTCCATCGGTTGAGAGCACCCGGGCAACAAAGATAAAACAAAGCAAAATAAGAAAATAGCGCAGCTCCTTCAACCCTGAAATTAGCGATAGACGGGCATGCAAAATAAGGCCCAGCAGCAGGCTGGTTAGAATTGCAAGTCCAGCAAAATACAGGTTTAAACAAATCAGGCTGATTAAAATGACAAATAGAATTTTAAATCGAACATCGATACGGTGCAGCAATGAATCCCCGGCCTGGTAACTAAACGAGGTCAACTCAGCCATGATTTCACTTCCAGTCCCAGCCGGAAAGAGCAGGGAGTTCGAACTCCGAAGGCCTCGATGCCGGCCATAATACTCGTTGGAATTCCGTCTCTGATAATTTTACCGTTGTGCATTAAAATCATACGATCCGCATGGGCGATAATCTTTTCCAGATCATGGGTTGTCACCAGAATCGTTTGGCCCGATTGGTGCAGGGCGGTGATGTGCTGCAATACCTGCTTGACACCCAGGTAATCCAGATTTGAAAAGGGCTCATCAAATACGATGACCTTGGGTTCCATGGCGAGAATGCCGGCAATGGCAAGCCGGCGTTTTTCGCCGCCCGAAAGCAAATGAGGCCGTTGGTTGATAAAATCCCTCAAACCGACGACGTCAAGTGCGTTTAACACCCTTCGTTTTACTTTGCGGTGATCTAAGCGCAGGTTATGCGGTCCGAAAGCCACATCTTCGTATACTGTTTCACCGACGATCTGACTGTCGGCATCCTGAAACATCATGCCGACCAATTGTCGGGCCCTTAATAAGTTCTGTTCAACGGGTATACCGGCCAGTCGCACCATTCCGGCAGTGGGTGCCAGGAGTCCGTTCAAATGCCTTAGCAATGTAGTTTTCCCTGAACCGTTGGGTCCAGCGATGACCACAAACGATCCTTCGCGAATGTTGAGATTGATACCTTCAATACCAAAAGTGCCATCGGCAAAACGATGACAGAGGTTTTCGATTTCGATGATGTTCATTTTGAGTTAAGAGTTACGAGTTGTGGATCATAAATAGAACTGAAGGTTCTTTATCAAAAAATCCAGACGTATCGGATTTCGTCAGTTGCGCGTTACCGTCCGATATGCGAATGACCTAAATCCGACCGGCAGCAGCAGTTACTTTATCCGGAACGCCCACAACCGGCCGTAAGGCTTTGGCTAACAATGCTGCAGCTGCGATCTTTAGGCCATCGCCGATAAGAAAGGGATACATTCCCAAGGTCAGCGTTTTCGCCCAGGTCATCCCGGTCAGGATTTTTAACCAGGTTACCCCACAGGCATACAAAATAATGGTCCCGCAAATCATTGCCAAAACATCATAACCGATTCGCTTGCCGGCCTTTTCTGAAATGTATCCGGCAATGAAAACGGCCGGAAGATAGCCTATTAAATAGCCTCCGGTAGGCCCCACGATCCGTCCAATTCCACCAATACCACCGGCAAAAACCGGCAGTCCGCATGCGCCGCTCAGCAGATATACGGCAACGCTGGCGAGCCCCCACCGGCTCCCCAGCAGAAGACCTGCCAGAAAGACGAACATATTCTGCAAAACGATGGGTACCGGGCCAATCGGAATGGAAAGGTATGCACCGGCTGCCATTAAGGCCGCCAGCAGTGAGGCAAACACCGTCATTCGAAGTTGGTTGGCAGAGTTCATTTTTGGTGGAAGCAATCTCCGTATATAATTTTTTTTTGCGTGTACCGTCCGCTAGTTCCAACACCAGCGCACCGTCTTGTTCCACATCGACCGCGAGGCCTTCGGATACCTCTTGGTGGGTAACGATTTTGACTTGGCGGTTCAATGTAACGGTATACTTTTTCCATTCTGAAATGACATTTTCAAATTCTACTTTCTGCAGACGCTTTTCAAATTCATCCAGAGTAAAATCAGGGCAGTTTTTTCTAGCCAGCTCTTTGGCAGTATCCATGGTAGAAGACACTTCCGGATAATAATAAATGTTGAAACCACGGTCGGCAAATTACCAGGGGAAAGGAATATCCGGCGAATCGATGAGCCGTTATCCATTGGGATTTGACATAATCCGATAGCCGAGTTACTGCAGTTTGTGGATGTGCTTCCAGACAGATACCCTCGAAATTCCCAGGACTGCACTGAGCTGTTCTCCGGATTTAATTTCCCTCTGTGATCTGAGCTCTTTAAGCAACTGCCCTTTCTTTGATGGATCGTTTTTCATTGGTTAACCTTTAAAATTTCTATAGTTAACGAAACAATTAATAAAGGTCAACCAATATTTAAATATACCCTTGGAAACCTGCCTTTAAATCACAACCGCCGACGAACAGTTGGCGCATAGATAAATCTTTAAACTCAAGCACCAAGGTGTTTGCAATTTGTTTTTTGCATAAGTATCGGTTTCAAGGCCGCCAACCCCATGATGGCCACCCCGGTTTGCAGCGGATCGTGTAAAAGCCGGGCAAATGCTTTTTTTTTCGCAGCGGGGTTCAATCCAAGCGGCATGCCGGGGGCCGCGATATATGTGGTGGGTGAAAGATCCTTGGCGCGAATAATGTCGGCTGAATTAGTGGCTTCGACCAAAAAACGATGTTTGGACAAAGCCCGGCATAAATCAGACTCGATCCGAATCTTTATGTTCTGCTTTCTATCCAGGGCACGTGCTAATTGACGGCTGCGCGAAGGCTCGATGTCATAAACTGAAATCAGGGCACCATAATCTGCCAGGGTCATGGCCGCACTGGTGCCGACCGGCCCGCACCCGATAACAAGGGTTTCTTGTCCTTGAAGTCCGCCGGACATCAGATTCAAACCGGCCGCGAATCCTTTCCCAGTGGCCTCAGCATTCTCGACGACCCGGCGGCATTCAACGTTGAGCGCCACAAAATGATCGTCGTCCGACAGGAAAATAATGTCGGCACGTTTCTCTAATGCTTCAGCCAGTCCGGACACGTTCGAATTCCCGCTAACAAAGGATTGAAATCCCAGATGTATCAGGATGTCACGGATTGTTTCCGAAAATCCGCCGATCACCCCCATGCCCCATCCAATGGGTACCATTCCTATACGAATATTGGCCATTCCGGCCGCAATGTCTTCTTCACTCAGCCTCACGGCATAGCAGGCCAGGCCCCTCAGGGTGCGACCGGTCTTTGCAAGCAGTTCCTCATCATATTCATTTAAACGGGCGCAGATTCCCGTTATGTCAGCCGATTGCAGTCTCGTCATGTCCCTTTTTTAAACCTGTCATTAGTAACATTAAGGAATCGAATCATCGATTTTTTTTATTGAAAAGTGCTTAGCAATCTCCTCCACGATTCGATCGCGTCTCGCCAGGGCCGAAGACCGATCTGTCTCTGTAATTATCAGGGTCGCCACCCATGATTTTTTGGCGGAATCATAGTCGGTGATGGCTTCATCGGCGCCGAAAAAATCTTGCCTTAGATATAGCGGCCCGCCCGTCGTCATTATGTGTTCACCTTTTGTTTCTAATAATTCCGAAGACACCCGAATGTGTTCATAGACGGTTCCGCGAACTGTATCGGTGCCGGATGCAGTTTCTGTGAAATTGTCGCTGAACAGTTTGCCCAGGATGTGAACCATATTTTGGCGCGTAGACCCATAGACCGTTATCGGTGTCTGACTGGGAAGCCGGGCATCTATTTCCAGTACCTTGAAACCCTCCTGATTCAGAATTACTTCCACATCCATGATACCGCGCAGTTGTAAGGCCTCGGCAATCCTAAGCGACAGTCTTTCAAATTCCGCGACCCGCTCGGGCGACAGCCCTGTCGGTGCGACGACCCGCTTACAATCGTAAATCTCATCCACAAAAAGGTCGGTCACCTGAAGCGCACGATAATGCCCCGGCACACCCATGACTTCAAGGGAATGCTGGCTTCCATCAAGATATGCCTGCAGCACCCAACCCGGCGGTGGAAATGGTGCAGCAAAGCGACGTTTCAATGCGTCAACATCGTGGAAAATCTCCACCGCCTCGCTGCCGCTTCCCCTGCTTGGCTTGGCAAGCACCGGAAACCCGCAATCCGGCCATGGCAAAGGAACCGGCAGCCCTGATTGGCTAAACAATTCGGCAGATTTCAATTTGGATGATGAGACGGCATAGGCATCCGGATCAAATGCAAAAGGGACAACCGCCTCACGGCACCAGCGGGTTAGACAACTTAAAGCATCGTCATCTTCAAGGGCCGGTATAACCAGGTCGACATCTGCCAATACCCTGGAAAGATCCTGTCCTAATGTCACATCAGCTTGAACAAACGAATCACACAAGCCCGATGCCGGTACCTGATCGTTTTTATCAACGACTCTGACCTCCCATCCGGCCTTGTGAGCCAGATAAGTGGCTTCGACGCCCTGTAGCTTCCCGCCGAAAACTGCCACTAACAAGCGCTTTTCTCCTTCGATGAATCTCCCATGATGTTACGGCGGCGGTTTTTAATCCAATCCAAATAATTGTCAGCCGAGGCCGCACGCAAATCGAGTTTTTCCAGTTCCAAGCGAATACTTGCCATAGTTCGCCTGGCCTCAGCAATATCCAATGAGCTCTGGGCCACGCCGGCCAGACCGAAACCCGGTGGCACCAGCGAAGTTACCACATTGGCTCCGGCCGCCAGCCTTCTTTGCAAACCGGCCAGGCCGGCGACATCCAGGCTAGCCGGAACAAGCCTGTCAGGAAACACCAGTCGCAGGACGGCAAGGGTAAGCAATTCCTGCAAATCATCCGACGCTTTCAGGCTTTGCATTGGAGTTCCTGGCTGGGGCACGAAACTCATGGCTCTCACCTGGGAAGCCTCCAAAAACCGCATCACTTCAATAGATTCAACAACATCCGCAACAGATTCTCCAACCCCGCAAAGCAGGCCTTCTTCAATTAACAGCCCCAGTTTGTGGGCCAGCTGTTTTTTTGCTAAACGCGCAGCATAGCTTTGTCTGGGTCTGAGCCTTTTAAATAGGACCGGATTGTGGGTTTCCTGATAGCAGGCGTACCAGCTGGCACCTGCCTTTACCAGTTCGGAAAACATAAAATCAGGAACCACGCCCGGTGAGATCATGATGGGCAACTCAGTTGCCTTTTTTACCGCGTTTACCAGTTGAAGCAACTGGCTATAGCCAAGCTGACTATCGTGAAAATATCGCGGGTCTTCTCCCAGGGTCAAATCGATAAGATGAACTCCGGATTCGGCCAGTTGACTCGCTGCCTCAATAATTTCGGACGCTTCACGGCGGTAACGCACGCTATGGGAATTGGCGCGGCGATAATAGCAAAAATTGCAATTGTTACGGCAATAAGTGCTAATGTAAATGAAGCCATATAAAAAAACGTTTTCGCCAAAATACCGGTGACGCAGAACTCTGGCTGCCTGAAAGAGGTCATTGATTTGGCTTCTTTGCTTCAGGCGCAGAAGAAACGCTATTTCTTCTCTGGCAAGGATTTCTTCCCGGTCGGCCTTTTCCAGTATTCCGGCCAGCTTATGGGTAGGGTTGCTAGGTTTCATATGAAAATGGTCTTGCATTTGCTGTGGCAGCAGCTTTCAGCTGTCATGGAATCGGAGGCTGGACTGAATTCCGACCTCTGCATTCTGACCTCTGTCTTCTGACTTCTGCCTTCCGACCTCCCCTAATCTGCCGCCAGCAGGTAATCAATCGCACTTTCAAGTAATTGCGGCGTCCTCTCGCAGAGATCTATCTCAAACACCCTTTCCGTAAACTTGTGGAGATCCTTGCCCCAGGGACCGATGTTGATGACCGGCACGGACAGAGCCTCCATTCCGGCAAAGGGCAGGTCGTAGGTTTTCTGCCATAAGGGCATATTGGGTCCGATAACCGGTACGATACCCTCTCCATTTTGCAGGGCGGCATAACTCAGGTCCGTCAGCCCCATGAGATAATTTTTTTTCCGGTAGGCTTCCTGCCAGCGGTTGTCGGCAATTCCAATCAAATGATCGGTTAAGCTGACGACCCTGGCGGGCAGGTTTAGAAACTCATCATTGTGAATCGACGGGTAATACGGAGGCGAAAGGGCAATCACCACAGTTGGAGACAGGTCGCATACATGGCTGAGGGTCATTTCGACGATCTTAAGGGTGGCCTCCGGGGAGTTCAGGCGCTGCTGCCGGATGTCGGATATGATTGATTCCAACCCCCCGGCGTATGCCTCGGCAAAAGCCTGGCCGGAGTCATTCAGGGCCTGCTGGTAAAGCTCTGAAAATGATTTGACGTGCACCTGCCAGAATGGATCGGGTTCCTGCCGGTCCAATTTACGGTTGTATGCTGCGTGGCTTTGCCGAATTTTATCCAGAACCCGACCAACCGAATATTCACAGGTCTCTTTTAATTGCCGGATCAACTCCCCGGGCGTCTTGTTTAAAGAGATCAGGCTTAAGTATCCGCCTGCAGAGCCCGGAATGGAGGCATCATAGACTTCCTTGTTGTCCCGCATGTAACTCCAGGACGGCGGCGGAGAGACTTCGCCGCGAACCACATCGCAATAATCCGTGTTCAACTCGGTTTGTAGCACTATTTCAGATAAAAGCAGCACAGGATTAAACCCCTGGTAGATATGGCCGATGTGGGATTTTTTACCCCGGATGTAGATAACCGCGAGCAGCTTGCCGGCAGAACCGACGTGGAAGGTGCCGATGTTGCCCTGCTCCTTTGCGTGCGGTTCGGAATTGATCATGATCTTGTAATCCAGGTTGTAGGCGGCTTTAAGATCGGTCAGCAGACTTAAACTGCCGCGCATGCCTTCCGATAAATTTTCTTCATCCGGAACCGACAAAAGCAGTATATTGCCCTTGAAATCCGACTTTTCGGAATATTCTTCCAGCAGAACGCACTGCGCGGCAGCCCCGGCTTTCATATCACCGGTTCCGCGGCCGAAAATCCAGGCATCACTTTCCAAATCCAGGCGGGCCTCCGGGGTCAGTTCCATCCCGGCCAAGGCGGCTTGCAGTTTGGGTGGATCGTAGGCCCATTTTGCCAAACTGCCGTAGTCAAAGGCATCGACGACATCATGATGATGCATCAGGATCACGGTTTGATCGCCCTGCCCTTTTACCAGGCCCCATACAACCGAACGTTCCAGTGGGTCCTTTGCCAGGGGGTATCGGCCAAACTGATCCGGGTGGCCTTTAAAATATTTACGCTGGCCCAGCCAGTCGTAAAGATAGGCCTCAACGTCTTGTTCCTGGCAGGTGCCGGTGTCGCTCTGAATGCTCACCAGTTCCAGCATGAGTTTTTTTATCCGGTCTGACCTCGAAATTTTCATAAAATTTTATTTCGCTTTCTCTCCCCGGGACGGTAGAAAATTTCTGTGCCTTCTACTGGAAGTGGGGGTTATTTTTAAAATCGGAAAAATGCGCCCAGTATCAATTGTTTCCGATCGCCCACCCCGCCTTCGGCCATAACCTGCCAGCGTTTGGTGATTTCCCACTGGCCGCCGAAAAGAAAGTTCCAGGGTTCATCGTTTTTGACGTCTAATTTAAAATCTATTTGCACGGGAGGCAGCCTGGAATCGAGTTCATTCAGCTTGATATCATCTGTTACCGTCTGTTTATATTTCATGTACATGGCACCGATCCAAAAGGTCAACGAGCCTTTGATGGCAGGGGAGTCTACCAACAAGCCCACCCGTGGTGAAATCGTCAAAGTTGTAATATCACCATCCACAATGTCAATATCCGAATAGGTATAATTGCCGTCAACGCTGGCGAAAAAGTCTTTGTACCCGCCCGCCAGGGTCATCCCCCCGCCATAGGTGGTTCCCTTATAGTGAATATTTAAATTGATCGTTTTTCCCGGTTCGAAGATTGGGGGAAGTCCAGGTATCGGAAGATTGCTCGCAATTTTGCTAATATCCAGGTCGAGTTCCGATTCGCCGTTGATGTATCCGAAGATACCGTAAATATTTGCAAACGGAAGCAGCCACATGTCCAGCCTCATGGTGATGGCGGTATCGCGTGCCCGGGCATCGCTCAAACCAAAATCTTCAATTTCGAAGGTCGGGTCGCCAATACCGACTTTGACATTTCTGATATCTATCCCCTGATCCATTAAAACGAAATTAGCTCCAGCACCAAAGGGAAGCGGCAGATCAAATCCCATGTCCCGGACTTTCTGACCCCAGATGGGTAGCTTGTTTGTAACGGGCTTAACCGCTTCCGTTTTTGTATCCGGTTTTTGGTCCCCTCCAAGGGGATCTTCACTTAGAACTGGATACTCTGACTGGGCGAGCAATGTCGATGGGTGGGTATCGCCGGGAACCACAGAGGGGCTATGGTCCCCAAGGCATGCGGCGCAGGTACCGGCCTTGGCATGATCCGAAGCCGCCTGACCCGGTGTCACCACCAGGCCGATCAGAACCGCAAATTGCAAAAAGAAAACCCCGGTGAAACGATGATTCACATATTTCATGACACCTTTGACACGAAGTGACATAGCCACAAGCAGACCTCTGCAAATGATATTTTGAACAGCCTTGCCAGCTGGTTTTATAGGAAACTAATTCAACAAATACAACCAAAAAGGCTGAATGCGCAGGGAAACCTCAAAGTCAACGATAGGTGATTCAGATTGAATCTGAAAAAGAAATTTGGTACGAAAAGGGAATTACAATGCTTGACAAAAAAGATTTTTAGGCATAATTTCAATATTTTATGGCACTTGCAATTATCATCTAATCTAAAAAATAAAGGAGAACACCCATGTTCATGGATCTCATAACGAATCGCAGAAGCATTCGGCGCTTCAAAACCGATAAGGTGGAAAAGGAAAAAATTGAACTGTTGAAGGAGGCTGCTTTGCGTGCCCCTTCTTCACGCGGGAGCAATCCCTGGGAGTTTATATTTATTACCGACCCTGATCTGCTGGAAAAGCTCTCCGGGGCCAAACCCCATGGATCGACTTTTCTGAAAGATGCGCAGCTCGGTATCGTTGTCTGCGCCGACCCTAAAAAATCGGATGTCTGGGTTGAGGACGCATCCATTGCCGCTATTTTTATTCAACTGGCGGCAACATCTCTTGAACTGGGGAGCTGCTGGATACAAATCAGAGATCGCATGCATGATGAGACCCGCACCGCCGAGGCCTATATAGCGGATCAATTGAATATCCCCTCCGATCTCAAGGTTGAATTGATGATCGCTATCGGTTATCCGGCTGAGAGCAAGTCGCCCCATTCAAAAGAAGAACTGCAGAATGAAAAAGTTCATCTGAATCAATATGGTGAGGCATATTCGCCGTAATATTTTTTCCGACAAGGGCACTAAGTGTTGAATGGATTCGATTTTTAATTTATTTTATTGGACAGGATAGTTAATTTATTGTTATTATTTCAAATATCGCATCGGGAAGATCATTTTGTGGATACCCCTATTAGTGAATTCGAAGGTTTGGATCGATTTTTCTATGTTGTCTACCCTCCGGCTTTTGCAACGTTAGGGTTAATCAGCACCTGAATGACTTTGAATTTTAAGAAGACGGGCCGGCCAGGCCCTGGGGCAGCGGAGAGACATAGCCTTTGGGACCGACGGCCTGGTCGAACTCTTCACGGGCCGCCCTTAACATGTCCGGGCTGCGCATGAGTTCCGTGATGGACAGGGCCAGGGATTTTGCAGCAAAGAGCATTCCTTTCTCCCCGATCGAAGACCCCTGGGCCGCGGTGAATTGCCAACTGTGTCCCGGCACCCCGATGGGTGCGCAACCGGCACACAATTGGGCCGTAGGGACAATATAGGATACGTCGCCCACATCGGTGGAGCCGCCTTCGAGATCCCCTTTTTGAAATCCGCCGACACCTTCCAGAACTTTATCGCAGAGGGGAAAACCCAGTTCTTCCCTGCTCAATCCGGTCTTTTTGATCTGCCCTTCGACAAATGAAGAATCAACGGATCCCAATAGCTTATCGGCAAAATCTTTCTCCGCTTCAGAAAATTGCGGCGCCCCCACTTGCCGCATCTTCTCCAGCAGGACCCGGGCCAGAACACCATTGGATAGAAAATCATAACAGCCGGTGATAAACTCGGTCTCGACTTGGGTGCCCGACATGAGGGCGGCCCCTTTGGCCACATCCAGCAGTCGGCCGTAAATTTCTTCCACCTGATCCCGCCGCGGGGCCCGCACGAAATACCACACTTGGGCCTCGGCGGGAACGATATTGGGTGCTTCGCCGCCTTTTGTGATAACACAATGGATGCGGGCATCCGGTATGATGTGCTCGCGCAGATAGTTGACGCCCACATCGGTTAAAACGACACCGTCAAGCGCACTGCGGCCGCCCCAGGGAGTAGACCCGGCATGGGCCGCTTTCCCATAAAAGTTGAGTTTGAAGGAATTCATGGCCGCCGAGGCGGATGCCCAAACAGTATTGACACTCATAGGGTGCCAGGTCAAGGCGGCGTCGAGTTCGTCGAACACACCGGCCCGGGCCATAAAAACTTTGCCCACCAGCGTCTCTTCAGCCGGGCAGCCGAAATATATGACGGTTCCCTGGGTGCCTGCTTTTTCCATGCCCGCTTTGGCCGCCATTACGGCCGCCATGCTGCCCACCCCCAGGTGGTTGTGCCCGCAGCCATGGCCGGGAGCACCTTCCTCAACCGGATCTTTTTGAGGCGATATCGTTTGAGACAGTCCCGGCAGGGCGTCATACTCCCCCAAGACACCGATGACCGGCCGGCCGTGGCCCCATGAGGCCGAGAAGGCCGTGGACATGCCGCCGAGGTCGCTGCGGATGGAAAAACCGGCCCGGGCCAAGGCCTCGGTCTGTCGCTTGACGGCATAGGTTTCTTCCATTCCCAGCTGGGGATGCTCCCAAATATCGCGCGACAGCTCACTGAATATCATCGCATTTTCATTTATAAAGGCAATGGCCGTATCATCACTTTGCATTGGTTTCTCCTAAAATTGAGGTTTGTGGCTCAAACAAAATTTCCGCCCGGGGTGGCTGCATGTTACCTGCGCGAAATGGGCATATCACAAATTACTGTAACTGATAAATATTTTATCTGTGTCAATAAATAATAAAATTTATTATTTTTCTAACTATAAGGTTTTATATCGAGAGTTTATCCTCACCGATTTCACGGCCACATCGTTTCAAACCATGCAACCCATATGGATTAGACTCCGTATTTCATCGGCCGGCATTCAAATATCTGTTTAACAAGACGCATAAAAAGTTCAATTTAATACATCAAATTATGCGCATTGGAAGGCTCAAAATGGCCCCAGAAACCGAAAGACTTAATGTTACTCAGCGAAAGGATTGGTTGAGGCGATGAAATTGCGAAAACACGACTGGTTGCTGGAATTTCTAATGTTGACAATCAAAACGGATTGACGTATATCAATTATAATTTTATACGTCAAGAAGGGTGAGATCTGTCATGCAAACAAAACTAACATTACGATTAGACGATGAATTAATTAACCGAGCAAAATCCTATGCCAGAAAAAGTGGAAAGTCGGTATCGCAGATTGTGGCCGGCTATTTTTCACTGCTGGACGATAAACCAGCAAAAGATACATCCGAAATCACCCCAATTGTCCGATCCTTAAAGGGATCGCTCAAGGGGGTAAAGGTAGGTAAAAAAGACTATCATAAATATCTCGAGGAGAAGCACCTTTGAGAATTCTGTTTGATACCAATGTGATATTGGATGTACTTCTGGATCGCGAACCATTCTCCTCGACCGCAGCCAAGCTTTTTTCAAAAGTAGAAACAGGGGAGATTACGGGGTATGTTTGTGCAACAACGATTACCACCCTCCATTACATCTCGAGTAAAGTGATTGGTGCCGATTCGGCAATTGAAGAAATCAACAAATTACTGATGCTGTTTGAGGTAGCCCCGGTGAACCGGGCAGTTTTAGATGCCGCTTTAACATCTGGATTTAAAGATTTTGAAGACGCAGTTGTGCATGCGTCAGGTGTATATAAAGAAACTCAGGGGATTGTCACCCGTGATTTCGATAGCTTTAAAAAATCGAAGATAAATGTCTATTCTCCTGAAGAACTCCTTCTTATGCTGGAATCGAAAAATGCATCAGAGAGCTGATGACCAAAGAACGTTTTTACCAGCGAAGAAGATAGTGTCGGGGTTGTTTTGAGCATTATCCATAGCTCTATTATAAAATCCGATCTTCAGAATTATAGTAACTGCGATATAAGGTAAAATAATGCCACAAGGTATCGGTACCGGTTGGTGGACCTATATAAGATATGACCAGGAACGTGATCGCCCCAAAATTAGTTGGGCCCTGTTTCGTCGTGTGTGGGGGTACGCCAAGCCCTATCAACGCAAGGTCTTGGGGTTAATAACGACCATCCTGGCCATTACAGGGTTAAGCTTGATTCCGCCGCTGCTCTATCGCGATCTCATCGACAACGCCATCATGAACGGAGACACCACCCGGCTCAACTGGCTGGCCCTGGGCATGATCGGCATACCCATTCTCAGTGCGGCCATAGGCTTCGGACAGCGTTACCTCAGCGCGACCATCGGCGAGGGCCTGATCGCTGATCTGCGCAATGCCCTTTTCAACCACATGCAGCGCATGAGCCTGCGCTTTTTTACCCACACCAAAACGGGGGAGTTGATGAGCCGGCTCAACAACGACGTTGTTGGCGCCCAGAACGCGCTGACGGGCACCTTTATCAACATAGTCACAAACGTTGTGACCGTTGTCGCCACGTTGACCATGATGTTCTCGCTGGAATGGCGTTTGACCCTCTTGAGCATTGCGATCGTACCCTTATTTGTGGCGCCGACGAGGCGGGTCGGTCGAAAGTTACGCAAAATCCGCCGGCGCAGTATGGAGTTGAACGCCAGGATGAATACCCTGATGCAGGAGACCCTCAACATAGACGGGGCCTTGCTGGTCAAACTATTTGGACGGCAAGCCGATGAAAGGGCCAGGTTTCGACAGCGCAGCACAGCAGTGGCCGATATCGGCGTTCGCTCGGCCATCGTGGGACGCTGGTTTTTCATAGGGCTGGGTCTGATCAGCGCCGTCGGAACCGCCGTGATGTTTTGGATTGGCGGGCACATGGTTTTGCGGGGCGTTTTCACGGTCGGGACGATTGTGGCCTTCGGCGCCTACCTGACTCAACTCTATGGCCCGTTGAGTTCCATCAGCAATGCCCATGTCGAATTCGCCACCAGTATGGTCAGTTTTGAGCGCGTCTTCGAGGTGCTGGATCTCCCGGTCGAAATCCGGGATAAGCCGAATGCGATCATGCTGGCGGATGTTACCGGTGCGGTCGCCTTTCATGATGTTACCTTTAGCTACACAGAGGGCGGCGACGGCGGTTCGGCCTTATTGGGGTTGCGGGTTGATCGACTTACGAAAGAAACTGACTCGACGGCCGCGATCACAGCCCAAAACCCGAGCCGCCAAAAGGCTCTGGAGGCCGTCAGTTTTGAGATCAAGCCCGGTGAGATAGCGGCCCTGGTCGGACCAAGCGGTGCCGGCAAAACCACAATTACCTATTTATTGCCACGTCTCTACGATCCTACCGGCGGCAAGATCTGTCTGGATGGACACGACCTACGCGATGTCTCCCAGGTTTCTTTGGCCAAGGCCATCGGGATGGTCACCCAGGAAACCTATCTTTTCAACGACACCCTGAAGACCAATCTCCTTTATGCCGCACCTGACGCCGCCCAGGCCGAGGTTGAGGCCGCTTGCCGGGCGGCAAACATCCACCACTTTATCGCCGGCCTGCCGGACGGGTACGACACAGTGGTGGGAGCGAGAGGCTATCGCTTGAGTGGGGGGGAGCGGCAGCGGATCGCCATTGCCAAGGTGATTCTCAAAGATCCGCGCATTCTGGTTCTGGACGAGGCCACCAGTAGTCTCGACAGCCAAAGCGAGGCCCTCATTCAGGAGGCCTTGGAAAGGATTATGCAGGGACGCACCAGCCTGGTCATTGCCCACCGGCTCAGCACCATTCTGGGCGCGGATTTGATCCTGGTCTTGGATCAAGGCTCTATCGTCGAGCAGGCCCACCGTTCGGAAACCCATTCCGCCCACGAACAGCTCCTGGAACGAGAAGGGCTATATGCAAGTCTCTATCATACCCAATTCCGGGATGCGAAAGCCTGCAATAATTCTCCACGCCACCTAGAGGAGGCTTCGTAAAATACTATAAAAATAGCTCTTTTTTTGGACATTGTCGGGCGTGATGAAACCTTCTCCGAGCATGGGTTTCAGGTTTCAGGCCGGCTCTCGCGATTTCTCTACTGACACCTCGTGTGAAACTACGCCAAAATGGCACGGTTTCTTGATGAATAAACTGGCCGAAACAGTGAACAGATTAGAACATCGAACATCGAACGTTGAATATTGATGACGCTACGCTTTATCGATTTTAAAACAAGCAAACAGCAGAATTTCCAAGAGTAGGTTCGCTCGCGCGGCGCAGGCGCTTGCGCCGCGTGTTGCTCAGTCTTTTTTTAAATTGATCGTTCGACCCTGTCATTAGGCCCTGAGGCTCTCGACGGGCAGAATACATTATTCGATGTTGGACGTTCAATGTTCGATGTTCATTTTTTAGTCAACCCCTAATATGAAGTTACATTGAAAAAGTTTCTTTTTCGATTGAACTCGCCGTTTTTTTGGCCGGCGGCTGGGCTGACACCTGAAACCCATGAAGACTTTTTATCTATGGTAGAACCGATCATCTCTGACCCCCGGCGACGGGATCTTCGACTGACCCAGAGGACCAGGTTTTCAATGTTAGAATAAAAAACAAAGGGTGAGGACTTATGAAGGCGTATGAAAAAATAAACTATATTGAATTTCCAGCAAAAAATATAGCGGTGACTAAAGCATTTTTCACCGAGGTCTTCGGTTGGTCTTTTGTCGATTACGGTCCTGAGTATACGGCGTTTTCAAATGCAGGCATAGATGGCGGCTTCTTTCATTCCGACTTATCTGCCTCTACCGATACCGGTAGTGCCCTTATTGTTTTTTACAGTTTAGATTTGGAGCAAACCCAAGCTAAAATCGAGGACGCCGGTGGTTCAATCATAAAGCCGATATTCTCTTTTCCAGGTGGCCGTCGCTTTCATTTTACTGATCCCAATGACAATGAGTATGCGGTTTGGTCAGACGTAAATGTATAGCAAGAGATTAAACTCGAAATTGACAAGCCTTTATATCAGAAACATAGCGGCCAATCTGATCGGCAACCTCATTATTGTTCTGCTGAATATGGTTACCCCGCTCGAATTTCTAAAAGGTTGGCTGTCCTTTCTCTCAGGGGGCGGCTGGGTAGTGATTCCCATTTTCATTATAACCGCCTGTATCATCATCACCACTTTGCAGTATTTAATCCAGCGTCCGATATCCAGGTACTTAACCTGTCTGGAGCACGCTGAAAAAATCCAAAAATCCTTTGAGTTGAAAGCCGGGCGGCGGCTTTTGAATTTGCCGGCCTTGCTCGGTCTGGCCAATCTCTGCCTGTGGCTGTTTCTGGATATCATTTTTACACCGGTGATGTATGCCCTATTAAACATGACGCTGATCAGTTTGTTTTACAATTTCTTCAGGATTCTTATGATCGGGCTGATCGCCTCATTCATTTCTTTTTTCTTGATCGATGATTTCGTCCGGGGAAAAATGGTCCCGATCCTTTTCCCTGAAGGGCAACTGGCAGCAACATCCGGTCGGTGGCGAATATCCATACTGAGACGGATTCGCGTATTATTCGGTGTTGGGACCCACGCACCCATGGTTCTGCTTTGTGTGACCGTCGCGTTTGCCATTTGGGAATTAGACGAAGCGGTGGTTACGACGGCACAATTCAGCCGCGACATCATCACTTTCTCGGGTTCGGTTTTTATCATTTTCATCATCATGTCACTCAGCTTGAATTTCCTGGTGGCAAAGTCAATTCTGCGCCCCATCGATGACATGATCGGGATTGCTCGCAACGTCCGCAAAGGTCATTTTGATCAGAAAGTCCGGGTCGTATCCAATGACGAGCTCGGGGTCATGGGCGCCGGCATGAATGCCATGACGGATGGGTTAATTGAGCGCGACCGGCTGCGCCGCGGACTTTACCTGGCCCAAGAAATTCAGCAGGCCCTTCTGCCGCAAAAGTGTCCAGATATAGACGGTCTGGATATTGCTGCCCGGAGCCTGTACTGTGATGAAACCGGCGGTGATTATTTTGATTTCATTGGAAATGATGACAAACAACTCGATGCTGTAATTGGCGATGTATCCGGTCATGGTATTTCATCTGCGATCCTAATGGCTTCTGTTCGCGCTTTCCTGCGGCAGCGGGCCCACCTGCCCGGCAACCTGGGCCGAATGATGTCCGATGTCAACCGCCAACTGTTGGCTGACGTAGAAGATTCCGGCAACTTCATGACACTGTTTTATCTACGACTCGATCCGGCCAAGCGCTGCGTCAGCTGGATCAGGGCCGGGCACGATCCGGCAATTTTTTATAACCCGTTTTCGGACGGCTTTATTGATATGCACGGAAAAGGTCCGGCATTGGGGATTAGTGGACAGGCTGTATTTGAAGATAATGAAAGAACCGGATTAACGCCTGGTCAGATCATCGTATTGGCCACCGATGGTGTCTGGGAGGCCCGCAATAAGGAAGGCGACATGTTCGGCAAAAAGCATCTTTATAATATTGTCCGGCGGAACAGAAATTCAGCGGCCGGGGATATCCTTGGCAAATGCTTTCAATCGCTGGAAGAATTTCAAACCGGTGCGCTGCGAGAGGATGATATCACGATGTTGGTTATAAAAATTGTCGATTCGAATACCTGACAATCAAGTACATATATACATTTAAGTACAACCTGCATTCGACGCGCACGAATTATAGCGGGATTACTAAATACATGGATTCATAAATACAGTAACTTAAAACTTGCGGAATGGATTCTAATAAAAAAAGAATAGTGGAAAAAATATATAGCGGCTAATTTGTTACCAAAATTATGAATAGAAGCGCTAGGTTAAAGTGAATTGTTTATGATCGAAAAACGCCATCATAAAAAACTTCTCCTGAATCTATACTTGATTAACGCCGCGGCCAACCTGATCGGGTCTCTTATTGTGGGCGCCCTGAATCTGATGACACCGACAGAATTTTTCAAGTTATGGCGGAGCTATATTGTCTATGACGGCTGGATTTACATATTATTGATGTATCCGATAATCATCGCCCTTGGTGCGGGTCTACAATATATTGCCCATAGACCGTTGAAAATGTATTTTAATTCCCAAAATTCAAAAGATGTCAACAAATCAAAACTAATTCAGCGAGCCCGCCGCCGATTGCTTATATTGCCCGCCTTTATTTCTCTTTTAAATATTTTCATGTGGACCGGTCTGAGCCTGCTGGACGCATCCTGGATGGTACTGGCAAAATTCATCCCGTCATTAAATACATCGCCACTTTACAGCTCCTCATGGCATACGATTTATTTCACAATGTTCAGAGGAATCGTAGTCGGCGCCCTTGCCGCGGGACTTGCGCTTCTTTTGGTAGAGGCTTACTCGCGCAAACATTTGATTCCCATCTTTTTCCCGGAAGGCCGGCTGGCGTCACATAAAAAAGTGTGGCAAGTATCAATCCGCCGAAGAATTCAGTTTCTGTATTTTTCCGGTACGGTGGTGCCCATGATTATCTTTGTGGGCACTCTTGTTTACGTTGATGCCGAGGTCAGGGGGTCCGCCGTAACGGTGACCGTTTACGGCAAAGATTTGCTGTTCTATACAATCAGTCTGTATCTCACGTTTGTCTTTCTTTCCCTCTGGCTTAATTTCCTCGTCAGCGGCTCCATCCTGGAGCCGATCCGGGATATGATCGGCACCATCCGCAAGGTCCGGACAGGCGATTACACTCACCGTGCCCGGGTAGTGTCCAACGATGAATTAGGTGTTCTCGGAGACGGAATTAACAATATGACGGTCGGCCTGGTGGAGGGGGAAGTATTGCGGCATTCATACAATCTTGCGCGGGAAGCTCAGCTGGCCCTTTTACCGGGATCACCGCCTGTCATCGAGGGTCTGAACATCGCGGCCCGGAGTGTCTATTGCGAGGAGACCGGCGGCGACTACTTTGATTTTCTGCAAACACCCAAGCCCGACGGCAGTCGGCTTGGTGTGATCATGGGTGATGCCTGCGGTTTGGGAATCTCGTCCGCCCTACTGATGGCCACCTGTAGGGCCCTCGTGCGACAGCGTACCGCCGTGCCGGGAACTCTGGCGGATATCGTGACGGATGTCAATCGCCAGTTGGTGTGCGATGTTGAGGAATCCTGCCGATTCATGGCACTTTTTTACCTTACTTTCGATCTTCAAAGACGAACGCTGGCATGGGTACGCGCCGGTCACAACCCGGCTATTTTCTACGATCAAGCGACCGGAACGACGGAACAGCTGCGCGGATCGGGGATGGCTCTCGGAATCGATGAAAATTGGCGTTACCGGCAGTATTGCAAGGAGGAACTGACAGCCGGCCAAATCATCGTGTTGGGCACGGACGGACTGTGGGAGGCCCTGGACCGCAACGGGGAAATGTTTGGCAGGAGTCCAATTATCAGGATTTTAAATCAATATCCCGATATCGATGCCAATGGTATCCTTACTGCATGTCTATTTGCCCTCGATAGGTTCAGAGACGGCAGGCCGGTCGAAGATGATGTTTCGATTGTGGTGATCAAGGTGACAAAATGATTTATCAGATTCTTAACGAAGAAAAATTGTAAAAATGATACGTATGTGGACGCACTATGAATAATCTAGCAAAATCCTATGCCTCAGTCATTCCGTCTTCCCCCGGGGCGTAGGCGCAGATCCTAAGGGTTGGAGGCCGCATTCAAACGCCTTGCACCCTCTTTATTTTCCCACTTCCGAATTCCCTCCGGGGCGTAGGCCCCTGTGGCCCCGACGGGCCGGAGGCCGACTTCCACATTCAAGTCTCTCTGCTCTATGCGCTTAGCCCTATGCTCTCTGCCCCATGCCCTTTGCCCTACGCGCCCTGCTCTATGACCCGCATTGTTTTCCACTTGCCCTGATAAAACCGCCAGCAGGTAACCGTAGCCAGCTGTAAAAGAAAAAAAACGGTACAGCCCCAGGCAAAATACAGCCCGCCGCCGAAAACCTCTATCCCGATGTATATCGGCAGAATCATGCCAAAGATGGAAAGCACCCCCATGCTCCACAGGATAAATCTGGTATCACCGGCACCTTTGAGCACCGCGGTACCGATCATATATAACCCATCGAGCAATAAATAGGCGGCCACAAATCGTAAAACCACGACCCCCATATCCTTGATGGCCGCAAAGCTTTCAGGGCTGATGTCCCTGGGACGAAAAAGTTCCAGTAATGGCTGCGGAACGAATACAAAAGTCAGGATGAACACGGCAATGTACGAGGCCACAATAACCATGGTGGCCCTGGCCGCTGCAACCGCCTCATCCGGTCGATTGCGGCCCAGGGCCTGCCCCACCAGGGTGCTTGCGCCCAGCGCAAAGCCTGATAGCGGCCGGAAGGAGACTGAATCCAGTGAAATGGCGATATTGGTGACAACGAGTTCCGCTTTTCCAATCCTTCCCACCATTAAAACAAAAAAACTGAAAGCAAACACATCCAGGCTGAACTGAAGCGAGCTGGGCACGCCGAATCGCAGCAGCCGTCGAAAAAGGTCGGCATCGAAATGATGATTCTGCCGGGTTTTAAAGGTGCGGTCGTTTTCGCGCGCAAACACAAATACGCCAAGCATCAGCGTGGCAGTTGTCCATGAAAAAACCGTGGCAAGCGCCGCACCCAGAATACCCAGCTCGGGGAATATCCAAATCCCGTAAATTAAGGCATAGTCCAAAGGGACATTCAGCAGCATGGCGATGATGTAAATGATCATCACCGGTCTGGTTACGCCACGGCCGGTAAAAAAACTGGAAAGGCTCATCCCGATGATATGAGTGCCCGATCCCAGGCAAAGTACCCGGAAATAAATCACTTCCAGCTGCTGTACCTCAGCCGAATGGCCGACCAACCGAAACAGCGGCCCGGAACCAAAAGAGAGCCCCACCATAATCAACCAGGAAATAAGCGCAAAGTATATCGCCTGCCACAAAGCACTGCCCACACGCTGCAGGGCGCCCGCGCCGGTATACTGGGCGATAACGACACTGGCGTAACCGGCCGTGTCGGCAAAAAAAATAAGAAATACATAAGCGATAATGCCGGCCGGCAGAGCGGCGGCAATGGCATCGATGGAATAATTGGCCAAAAACACCCGATCGGTAAACGTCATCACCACGGTAGTGGTCATACTAACCACTATCGGCATGCTGACACGCAGCACATCTCGATAACTGCCGGTCGTTTTAGATGCGGCTGATTGGCTCATCATACGTAATTCGGCTTCGATGATTCTTTACTGATAAATCACAAGAAACAGTATTTTTTATTTAAGAAAGTCTCTGCGAGCTCTGCGTTCTGGTTTGCTGAACTTTTACCATGGGCTAAGTTTCTTTAGGCAGAAACAGGCCCGATGTCAATGATGAAATAAAGCGCCTCCGCGCTGCCTTGACCCGCAATCTTCTTTCTGCCATACTTCCATCATAAAATACATTAGATCTGAAATCAGCGGTCATGGAATGATGAGTCAAAGAAGAGCTAAGAGACAAAAAGCCATCAAAAATCAAGTTGACCGATTGGGTAATCGAATGGCGAAACTGCTCGCCCTGAGCCGGCGATTATCCTGGTATCGCCTGGTCATTTTCATTATCGGCGGATCATTGGTCTTTATTTCATTTTTTTGGATAAGTAAAAATTTGGCATGGTTCCTGGCCGGGGTTGCATTTTTAATTTTCAGCATCATCGCCGGGTATCACCATCGGCTGGCAAGGGGGATCCGCAGACATCAAATCTGGCTGGAAATAAAAAAGTCCCAGATCGCGCGGATGGAACTGGATTGGGAAAAAATTCCCGGATCGATTCTGCAACTGCCCCTCTCCGATCTTTCCTTTGAAAAAGATCTGGATATTACCGGCAGCCGATCCATTCATCAGCTGATCGACATTGCCATTTCCCGCGAAGGCAGCCGGAGACTTGCAACCTGGCTATTGCCGAAATTTCCCGATCTCGGCGGCATCCTCAACCGCCAAAAAGTTATCCGGGAATTGGTGTCCTTGACTCGATTCAGAAACAGGTTGCTGTTGAATTTTCGACTGGTTTCCGGCGCACAGCTGGAAGGGAAAAAATTGCTGGACTGGCTCCAGACTGAGCCGCCCTCAAAAAGCGTGAAAAATCTGGCGACGATCTCATTTGTTTTTGCAGCCTTAAACATCACACTTTTTTTGGGGCATCGACTCGGAAATATTCCACCGTATTGGATGCTTTCACTTTTCATTTATATCGTTTTTTATCTTTCAAATCTGAAGTTGCTTAAGCATTTTTTTGAAATCATTGCTCAGTTAGACGATGAGCTTGGTAAATTCAGACAAATCCTGAAATTTCTAGAGACATACCCCTACGGCAAAAACCGGAATCTGAAAGCATTGTGCGCACCATTTTTAGGCCATGAAACATTACCCTCACGCCGGCTTCGGAAAGTTAAGTTCGTCTCGACCGCGATCGGGCTCCGAATGAATCCGATCATGACCGTTTTGCTGAATGTCGCTTTTCCCTGGGACTTCTTTTTTGGTGCGCTCATCCATCGATATAGGGACGAAATTGCACAGCAATTACCGCAATGGCTGAACGCCTGGGAAAAATTGGAAGCAGCGATCTCCCTGGCAGACTTTGCCTATTTGAATCCGGACTATATATTCCCTGAATTGATTTCCGACGGGGAAAACAAGGATCAACCGATATTAACGGCTAAAGATCTGGGGCATCCTTTGATTCCCACCGACCAGAAAATTTGCAACGATTTTTCCTTAAACAAATCAGGTCAAGCCTTTATCGTCACCGGATCCAACATGTCCGGCAAAAGTTCTTTTTTAAAAACAATCGGCGTTAACCTGTGTCTGGCTTACGCCGGGGGACCGGTCAATGCCGAGAGTTTTCAATCCGCCCTGTTTCGAATATTTACCTGTATTAAAATCAACGACTCCATCGTCGAGGGATTTTCTTTTTTCTATGCCGAAGTCAAGCGTTTGAAAGCGCTGCTGGATGCGCTGCGGGAAAATCACCCATTTCCGCTTTTCTTTTTAATTGATGAAATTTTCAAGGGCACCAATAACCGTGAAAGACTGATCGGCAGCCGTTCCTATATACACAACTTGATCGGTCAAAACGGCGCGGGGTTGGTTGCCACCCATGATCTGGAACTCGTCAAACTGGCGGATGATTTTTCCGATATCACCAACTGCCACTTCAGAGAAGACGTGGTCGGGGGAAAAATGGTATTTGATTATAAATTGCGTCCCGGTCCCTGTCCAACCACCAATGCCTTGAAAATTATGCGTATGGAAGGCTTGCCGGTTGATTGAATATTGGAATTTGAGATTTATTTGTTATTTGGAGCTTGCAATTTGGGATTTTAAAAGGCTTATAACCTCTAATATGATCTGATAGATGAGGAGCCTAATCCTATAATCGTAAACATGGGCCGCGTATTTCAGCAGACTGCCCTGCGATTTGCCGGCAATCCCGCGGTGATCAACGTCGAACGGGGCCGTCGGTTTACCTACGCCCGGATGCACGAACTCACCAACCGACTGAGCCACGTCCTGAAGCATCGCTTCGGTCTCCGGCAAGGGGATTTTTACGCCACCATCCTGGACAACGACAACATGGCCCTGTTTCACCCCTGGATGCTGAAAAGTCCGGTGGGAGCTGTCTGGATCGATGTGCGCGATTCCGTCGGCGAGCAGGCAAGCCGGATTAGCTATGCCGCGCCGAAGCTCGTCTTTCTTGAAAACAGACTGCTGCCACCCCTTTACGAACATCTGCAGGCTCACAAGATAAACCTGGTCGTCATGGATCGCCCTGAAAAATCCCGGCCGGAAAGGTACTGCGCCGAGAAGTTCGGCGCCTGCTGAAGGATAGAGATGATCCAAATAAGCGCGTTGGAGGGAGATGATCTTATCATCATCAACATCACAAATTACTTGACTTGATGACAACTTGCAATGATGATATCTTTGGTATTGGCGCAAGTGCCATAGTCTCAAATTACATGTATCATGATATTTGGGAATTGATTTGCATTCGAATTTATAAGGAAAATTCCGATGTCGGAGTCAAAAAGAATTAACCATGAATATAAGAACCCCATTGAAATAGCTGAAGGCATATACTGGGTAGGATTTTATGATGCGCAATCGGGGTTGCATTGCAACCCCTATCTCATCAAAGATAACGATGAAGTTGTGGTAATCGACGGTGGCAGCCGACCGGATTTTGCTACCGTGATTATGAAGATTTTACAGGCAGGCGTTGCGCCACAACAAATCAAAGCGCTCATTTATCAACACTATGATCCTGATCTTTGCGGCAGCATACCGAACTTTGAAGATATCATAAAGCGAAACGACCTGAAAATATTGTCAGCTTCAGAAAATTTGATGTTTATCAGACACTACTCCATATCTTCACCGATGGTTCCGCTTAGCAAATTAAAATTTCAGTTCGAGTTCGAATCAGGTCGAAGGCTCCAGTTTATAAAGACACCCTATTCTCATTCAGCAGGCAGCTTTGTTACTTTCGATTCAAAGACAAAGGTTCTTTTTTCCAGCGACTTGTTCGGCAGTTACGGTCGTGACTGGGAATTGTACCTGCATCTTACTGCGGAATGTTACCAATGTGAAAATCTTTCGCAGTGTGCAAAGAAGCTTTCTGATTGTCCTGTTAACGGCATTTTGCACTTCCATAGAAAAATAATGACATCGGCAAAGGCACTAAGATATTCATTGGAACAACTAGGGAAAATTCCTTTTGAAATCATAGCACCTCAGCATGGAAGCATTATCAAAGACCGGGATACAATTCGGCATGTTTTCGAGCGACTTTCATCATTGGAAGAAGTCGGAATAGATGGAATCATTACGGCTGATTATGAATTTGATCACAGCAATTTCAAAAAGCGGTTTAGAATAAAATGATGAATCAAAATCTATTCGATGAATGTCTCAAGTTGCTAAGAAGCAAAGATCCAAAAGTTTCTCGTATAATTCATCAACTTTTAGAACATAGGGCCACAATAAAAGACAAGGAAATTAACAACCGACTCCTGCAGGAGTTAGTCATAAAATATTCTGAATCGGAAAAAAAGCTAAAACTACTCAATCGAGAATTAATCAAAAAACAAGATCGAATAGAACTAGACCTGTCGGCAGCGGCTGAAATTCAGAAGAGCCTTCTACCGAAAGATCCATATTCTGTTAGTGATGTTATCGAGATTGCCTGGAAATTTCGACCCTGCGATAAAATTGGGGGTGACATATTTAATATTATTCCTCTAAATGATGCCTGCTGGGCTTTTTATATGATTGATGTTGCCGGTCACGGTGTTCAAGCAGCAATGATAGCAGTTACCGTCTATCAATATCTGCAACATCAGAGCGGTATCCGTATATCAGGGACAATGGAATCTATCCCTGCACAGGAAATACGCCAGCCCGCAAAAGTGCTTGAGTTCCTTGATCGGGAATACCCGTTTGAACGATTTAATAGCTTTTTTACCATCAACTATGTGATTTTGAATACCACAACGGGTACATTGACCGCCAGCAGTGCAGGGCACCCACCTCCCCTTATTTTGCGCAAAGATGGAAGGCTGATGTCCTTGAAAAAAGGGGGGCGTCCAATCGGCACAATAGATTTAAGGATATCAGAAGATGAACCTATTGTATATCTGGAGGAACATGAGCAACTCCAAGCAGGTGATAAATTAGTATTCTACACAGACGGTGTAACTGAATATCAAAACGAACGGGGTGAATTTTACGGCATCGAGCGATTTTGCCAAAATTTAATGGGTCTAAAAGACAGACCCGTATCTGAATTGATAAACCTATCCTTTAAATCACTTATTGAATTTGGCCATAACACAAAACCTCAAGATGATATATCCTTGTTGGGATTAGAATTGCGGAGATAAGATTTCAGCGACAGGTCCGATCCAGCTTCAGGATTTCCATCAGTATCTTGTCGCGCCAAATTTTAATTTTCTCCAGTGAGTTCTCACGCACAATGGGCATTTCATTGACGCTGTTAACAAGGCGATCCTTCACCGAGGAAGAAATCACGTTCCAGGTGGCCATCGATTCCCATCTCAAACGATAAGATTCTGCATAATGATCCAAGAAGTTCTCGATGCCGTCCCCTGCCAGATAGGCGCGCAGTAAAGGACCGATGAAGGGGTCCCGCATTCCCATGCCGCTGCAGAAGGCCAGATCCACCTCCTCCGCACTGGCAACACCGTTCGCCACCAGATCAACGGCCTCGCGCAGAATGGCTGCCTGGAGCCGGTTGACGATGTAGCCGGAAACCTCTTTTTTCAGTCGCACCGGGGTCTTGCCGATTTTTTCCATCAAGCCGCAGGTGATGTCCACCGTCTCCGGAACCGTCCGGTCACCGCCGACAACCTCAACTAGGGGCAACAGATGAACGGGAAGAAACGGGTGCACCAGGACACAACGTTCCGGCCGGGTAACGGCTGTTTGAATCTCACTCATCAGCAAACCGGAACTGCTGCTGGCAAGAATCGTGTTGCCGGGTGCCAGCACGTCCATTTCCTTGAAAACCGTCTTTTTGGCCGTGTAATTGTCGGGGATGGATTCCAGAACGAAATCAGCGCCTTTAACGGCCTCGGCCAGACTTAGGGTGGTTCGGATGTGTTTGGCAGCCCCGGCAGCCGTATCATGGTATAGTCGCCCGTTGTCTTCCAGAAGTCTCAGATTTATACCTACCTGCCCGATTGCGCCTTTCAGTTTGTCGTCACTCAGATCCTGCATGCTGACGGCATAGCCCGCAGCGGCAAACAGGGTTGCCCACCCCTGCCCGATAAGCCCCGAGCCGATGCAGGCCACGTTTTTGATGTCGTTGTTCATTTTATCTGCTCCCTTAGGGTTTATTGGCCTAAAATAGATGATGGGTTCCAGGTATCAGCAGTAAAAATAGAGATATGTGAAATCGTTTAAATCCCAAATCACAATACTCAAATCCCAAACAAATCTCAATATTCAACGACCGAAACAGGTTTGGATCATTGGAGCTTGGAATTTGGAAGTTATTTGATATTTGTTATTTGATGCTTGGAATTTTGTCAATTTAAGAAAGCGACTACGCTTAGGAATAGTATATTCACCGATCTCCAGTTGCCTTCGTTACCCGACACCGCTTACTTTCGATATACGGACAGCGTCCACGCACCACCATGCAAGACAGCCCTTTTTGGTTAAAGACCTGCTGCAGCGCGCTTCTGATGGCCTTTTCATCAAAAGCATCCAGGGTGTAGACATTGTCGATCCCCATGGCCTCGGCCACTTTCTCAGGGTAGATCGGTCGAACATTTGCTCCCATGGCCGTGATCCCGGCCCCGGTGCGATCCTGGAAACCCGTCAAGGCAACGGTGTCGTTGTCCATGATTACCACAATGATATCGGCCTGGTGATGGGCGGCATTGACCAGTCCGTTCAGGGCGGTGTGAAAAAAGACGGAATCGCCCGTCACCGCCAGGATCCTGTCAGCGACACCGCTGTGCCACAAACCGCAGGCAATGCCGATACTGGATCCCATGGAGTATTTGACATCCAGCATCTCGAAAGGCGGGTTGCTGAGCCTGACCAGGCAGCCGGTCTCGCCGACCACAATGGGTTTGGGTATAGATTTTTCAGCGATCATCTGCTGCAGGGTTTTAAAAAAAGGCGTGTAAGAGCAGCCCTCACCGAAGGGCTGAAGGCTCGGATAGCTCCGGCTGGGCGCTGGCAATGCCGCCAATGACTGTCCGAGTTGTTCGGTCAGCAGGCGGGCGAGCTTTCCCAGGTGGATATCTCCTTCCCAGGGGACATGACCGGTGGTCTTGCCGAAAATCTCAACATCTAACTTCTGCATCTGGGCCAGCACCCTGACCTGGCTCTCGATAAAGGGCTCGACTTCCTCAAGGACATAGACCCGATCAAGATCGGCGAGAAAAGCAGTCATCTGCTCCCTGGGAAGGGGAAAAATAGTGCCCAGTTCGAAAACGCGGACATCGGATAGGGGGGCATATTGCTGCAACCGGGCCGCCATGTGCCCGGCAGCAATAATACCCGTACGTCCGCCGCCGTCAGTGTTATTGAAAGATTGATAGGGTGGCTGGTCGAAAGATTGACGGATTCGTTTCAGTTTTTGATGCAGCGCCGCATGATCGTCAACCACCAGGGCCGGCAGGGCCTGCCAGCGCAGCCCCCGGTTAAACTCGGCGCGGGCTGGGCGCGACGGGGGCTCTGTCGAAACGGGTGCGGTGTCGGCCGCATAATCAGCCACAAACCTCACCATGACCGGGAGACGATACGCTTCGGACAATCGAAAGGCCTGGCGTGTCATGCGGTAGCCCTGATCGGGGGTGGCCGGTTCCAGAATGGGAATCTCGGCAAAAGCGCCCAAAAGGCGGCTGTCCTGCTCGTTCTGGGAACCGTAGGACCCCGGGTCGTCACCTGCCAGAATCACCATGCCCCCGCCGCAACCGGTGAGATTGACGGTCATCAAAGGGTCTAGAATATGGTTGATGCCGACATGCTTGGCGGCAATCACCGATCGCCGGCCGGCCAGCGAGCAGCCCAGGGCCACCTCGAAGGCCACCTTTTCACAGTTGGACCACTCCACATAGAGATCGCAGGTCGCAGATAAATCAATTAATTTTTCAACAATCCTGGTTACCGGTCCTCCGGGGTAGGAAGCCGCCACCGCGGCTCCGGCATCGACCACCGCCCGGGCGATACTCTCACTTCCGCAAAGGGTTTCTTCTCGAATTCCATCCCTGTTCAGACCTTCCGGAGCCGACTTGGTTGCCATATTTTCACCTGTAAGTATTCGTGCTCACTGAGTTAATTAATCAGATGTTTGAATCAATTTCTCCAACACCGCTTCAAGAGTCGGTTTGGCTCTGACCCGATATTTTCCTATAACCAGATATCAAACTATTTCTTTGAAGGTCAATCTGAATCTGATAGTCGGAGATTTGTCAGCTCAATTCCTCAACCTGAAGTCAACTGAGGAGTGTGGCACCCCCTTTTCTTAATTTTGGGCGAATTCTTATTGACCAATGACACATTTGTCACTATTAAAAACCTGAAATGTATTAAAAGTGAATATACAAAACTTGATATCAAACAAAGGATTTTCGAAATGAAGTATTTCCTGGATTCCGGCAAAATCGATGAGATCCGTTACGCCTATGACAATTACAAGATCGACGGGGTTACCACCAATCCCAAGCACATCATGGATTCCGGCAAACCGTTTTTAACGGTCATCAATGAACTGGCCGAAGAATTCCGCGGCAAGGATTTTCCAATCTCGGTGGAAATTAATCCCCATTTGGCCAAAGCCGAAGATATGATTCAAGCGGCAAAAAAGCTTGCAACCATCTCGGATAACTTCGTCATCAAAGTACCCTGTAACGAAGCGGGATTGATTGCTGCCAAAAAACTTGAAGAACAGAAGGTGCGAACCAACGTGACGCTGGTGTTCACCGCTTCACAAGCCCTGCAGGCCGGACGCATCGGCGCCAAATACGTGTCGCCTTTTATCGGATGGCAGGAGACCTCTGGAGCTGACTGCACCCAATTTATGCAGGACATTCTGGATTCCTTTGTCAATTTCGGATTTCAGACCGAAATCATAGCCGCCGCTATCCGCAACGGCAATCAGATCGCAACTTACGCCGCCATGGGCGCCCATATCGCTACAGCCGGCCTGGCGGTCTACAAAGACAGCTTTGAGCACCCGTTTACGGACAAAGGCCTTAAGATTTTCGGCGACGCCTGGGATCAGACAGAAGGGAACTGATATGGCGGGGGTCAGCTTGCGTAGGATCGTTAAGCGTTTCGGGGACAATGAAGTGGTGCACAGCATTGACCTTGAAATCGAACATAATGAATTCATTGTGCTGGTTGGCCCCTCGGGATGCGGTAAAAGTACCATCCTGCGCATGATCGCCGGCCTGGAAGATATTACAGCAGGAGAAATTGCGATAGACAACCGTGTTATCAATGAGTTCGCTCCCAAGGACCGCGACATCGCAATGGTGTTCCAGGACTACGCGCTATATCCTCATCTGAATGTCTTTCGTAACATGTCCTTCGGACTGGAGATGAAAAAAATGCCGGCGGCCGAAATTAAAAAAAGGGTTCATGGAGCAGCCGAAATTTTGAGCATTTCTGAGTTGCTCGACCGCAAGCCGAAGCATTTATCCGGCGGCCAACGCCAGCGCGTCGCCATGGGACGCGCCATTGTTCGTGATCCGAACGTGTTTCTTTTCGACGAACCACTGTCAAACCTGGACGCCAAACTACGCACCCAGATGCGCACGGAAATAAAAAAGCTGCACAGCACGGTGGCCACAACCATTATTTACGTGACCCACGATCAGGTCGAAGCCATGACCTTGGCCGACCGCATCGTCGTGCTGAAAAATGGCGCCATCGAACAGGTTGGAAAACCCGAGGAAGTCTACAATCAACCGCGTACGATATTTGTAGCGGGTTTCATCGGAGCCCCGACCATGAATTTCATACCATCGCGTCTGGTCCGCCAGGACCACCGACTCGCTTTGGAACTCAAAGACGGTATTCTGCTGTTTGTCCCCGCTGACCGTACCGATGACTACATGCCTTACTGTGATCACGACGTTATATTGGGTCTACGACCGAACTTTTTCAGTCTGACCGAGGGATCATCCGCCGATCAAAACCAAAATTGTATTTCTTCAAAAATAAACGTCCTCGAACCACTGGGCTCGGACACATTGTTTTTCTTCAATCTGGGGCACACGGAAGTGGTTGCCAGCTTGCCGCCGCTGCCGGATTTCAAAGCCGGCGATCGTCTTCCCTTAAAAATCGACATGCATAAGATGCATCTCTTTGATCCATCGACCGAGAGGATGATATAACTACGGCCTCTACACCGCTCAAATGATCACGGGAGCTGTTTGATGAATCCACTGAGGGTACCCAAAGAAAAATTGGGATTGAATTCACCCATCCCGCTTGAAGTCCTGAATGAAGATACAGCCGTCATTCAGCGCTTTGCCGATGATTTGATGAGTGAATTCCTGGGGGCCAAGGAAGCCGGTCGCCAAAAGGTTGTGTTCATCATTCCGGTGGGGCCGGTAGGGCAGTATGATATCTGGGCCGAGCGGTGCAATGCGGAAGGCCTCGGACTGCAAGACCTGGTGCTGATTAACATGGATGAATACCTGACCGAGGATGGCCAGGCATTCATTCCTTTAACGGATCCCCTTAGTTTTCGAAAGCATATGCAGGCGCATTTCATCGCTAAGCTTGCGCCGGAGCTTGCCCCGCCGCCGGAGCAGCTGCTGTTTCCCGATCCAAAGGACCCGCGGATCGTAGCTCGTGCCATAGAGCGCTATGGCGGGTGTGATGTGTGCTTCGGCGGCGTCGGTATCACCGGCCACGTCGCCTTCAACGATCCACCCGAGCCCGGTGAGACCATACCATTGGAGGTTTTTAAAGAATTTCCGACGCGGGTCGTCCGCCTGTCGCGCGAAACCCGATTGATCAATTCCATTACAACATCGCGCGGAAACATCGACCGCATACCCGAATTAGCGGTGACGGTCGGTATGAAGGAGATTCTGGAAAGTCGCAAAGTGCGCATATATATGAATCGGACGTGGCAGTCGGCCATCGTGCGCAAGATCCTGCACGGACCGGTCACGCCCGCAGTTCCCGCTTCCCTCTTACAAGGGCATCCGGACGTGCGCTTCACCATTGCAGAGTATGTCGCGGAAATACCGGAGCCCCAGCTGAAGTAAATCCAGGCTGCCGGTTTTGATTTGTTAACTTTGAGACAAACCCTTATCAACGTTTTTAACAGGCGTGCAAAAAAAGCGAAAGGAGAGAAAAAGATGGAAAACAAACGGACTTTAACCTTAACCCTGATTGCTGTATGGGCAATAATGATTTTTTGGGGTCCCCCGGCCGCCCAAGCCCAGAAGGAACTGAGCGTTCTCACCTGGAACATCTCATACTTCAAGGATGGATTTCAACAGTGGGTCGACGAGTTCAACAAAATCCACCCGGATATTACGATCAAACGATTTGATAAAAAGGGCTCTGAGTGGAGCACCTATTATCAAACCCAGGTGGTCGCCGGCACACCACCCGACATCATCGATGTCCAGGGAGGCCTCTGGCTGGAATATGCATCCAAAGGCGGTCTAGTGGATCTAACTCCCTATATAAAGCGCGATACAGCCTACACGAACAGGATTTACCCCGATGTTCTCAATAACTGGGTGTTTGAAGGCAAAAATTACGGGGTGCCTTTCTACATCAGCAAGACACTGCTTTTTTACAATAAGCTCATGTTTAAAGAAGCCGGCCTTTCGAAACTGCCGGCAAACTTTGAGGAATTGATAGATTACGCCTATAAAATGACGAAGGGCGAAAAGTCCGGCTTCATGACCCTCAATTTCGATTGGCTCTATTGGCCGCTCTTTGCTATGAACGGCGTTGAGTTACTAACCCCCGATTTAAAAAAAGCGGCCTTCAATACACCCCAGGCAATCAAACTCGTGGAAACGCTGGCCAAAGCGACCAAGGACGGCGCCATCAACAAAATCAGCTGGACGGGTCGCTGGGTGGAGCCAAACAGTGCCTTCGCGGCCGGTAATATCGGGATGCTCCAGGCCCATGCCCCCGCTTTTTTGTGGATGAAATCCAAAGGGAAATGGATGAATTCGGATACGGTCGGCGCCAGCCAAATACCTGGCGGATGGTCAACCCCCAATTCTCACTCCTGGTTGATTTCCAAAGCCTGTAAGTACCCGGAGGCCGCCTGGGATTTCCTTAAGATCGTCTCAAGTGGGGAGGGAGCCTACGCAACGGGTGTCGGGACCAATAATCTGACCGGCGACAAAATAACCAACCAAAAGCTGTTCGAGTATTTCGAAAAAAATGTCCCGGCCGTCGTTCCGGTCCTCAAGACCCAACTCGAAGAACTTGACAAACTCGTCGGCAATTGGCCGGCGGCAAAGGATGCCGAAATAAAAGAAGCATTTTATCCTGAACTTCAGAGCGCTCTGCTCGGTCAAAAAAGTGCTAAAGAAGCGCTTGACAGCGCAGAAAAAAAAGTCAACCGCGTGCTTAGAAAGCGCTAAGACATGATATGGTCGCAAAAAGCACCCATATCAACATACTTATGGAGTGTTGGAGTAATGGAGTATTGGAAAAACGAAAACCCAACACCGATCTTTTGTAGCTTTAACAGAGGCCATCGAGATTCTCTAATGCACAGAGTTCACAAGCTTTAGACCATCACTCTCTCCGAGCCGTAGGGTCTACGAGCCGGAGGCCAGTACTCCAATACTCCATCGCTCCTTGAAACTGTTACAGCCAGAGCCGATTATCTCTGACCTGGACCAATGGACCAGGTTTTCAAATTAAAATAGATACACAAAGATTGCGCCGGATTTTGGTTCATCTTAATTGTGCGCCAAAGGGAGCATATTGTCTTTCTGTGACTTCGGGTCATACGATATTCGAGATGCAACTGATAAAGAAAAAGAGAACACGCGAACTGCTGCTGATTTGGTTTTTTATTACGCCGTCGCTGGTGATCTTCACGCTTTACCGGATTATTCCGCTCCTTTGGAACGGAATTCTGAGTTTTCAGTTCTGGTCGCCTTACAAACCACCGGAGCTTGCCGGATTATATCATTATGAAGAGATGCTGATGTATGACGATGCCTTCTGGCAGGTTTTATGGAACACCATTGTTCTGATGGCCAGTGCCCCGGTCGGCATCGCTTTGGCGCTTTTCATTGCTATCCTGGTCAACACCCGGATTCGCGGCCGGGATATTTACCGAACGATCGTATTTTTGTCATATCCAGTCATGACGGTTGCCGTCGGCATCATTTGGCAGTGGCTCTACAACGAAAAAGTCGGTCTGTTCAACTACATTTTGATGTCCTTGGGCATTACCGATAAAGGCATTCCCTTTCTACAAAGTTTCGATCTAGCCTTGCCGAGCGTGATTGTCGCATCGATTTGGCAGGTGATCGGCTTTTACATGATTATCCTGCTCACGGGGTTGCAAAGCATACCACCCAGTCTGTATGAGTCAGCGGCCATCGACGGTGCCAGTGCCTGGATGCGGTTCCGCCGCATTACGTTGCCGATGCTCAAGCCATCCATTTTTATTTGCTTTGTTATCGGAATCATTAATTCTTTTACCAATTTTGATCTGGTGTTTGTCATGACCCAGGGAGGCCCCGGGCATGCAACCGATTTGCTGGTGACCTATATTTACACGATGGCATTTAAGCTGTCGAAGTTCGACTATGCCGCCGCGATTACCGTCATTAATTTTCTTTTCTTCCTTGGCCTGACCCTTTTGGCCAATAAGGCCTCGGGCGGGGAAGCCGGCGCGGTTGACGTAGGCAAATAGGAGGAGTGATGCACCGCTATCCACGTTGGCCCATTCATCTCATGTTGAGTTTTATCAGCACCCTGATGCTGATACCTTTTGTCTGGGTTTTAAAAACAAGCCTGACGGGAGAAAACATCTTTACCTATCCACCGTCAATTCTTCCCGAGAACCCGCACTTGTTTTACTACGTGGATGTCTGGTATTCGATCCCCTTTTTCCGCTATCTCATCAACAGTGTCATTGTGTCGGCCATCGTTGTGGCAGCCAACATCGTCCTCAATGCCATGGCCGGTTACTCGCTTTCCCGGGAGTTTGCGGGAAAAAAGATCATCATCGTACTTTTTTTAAGCTGTATGATGGTACCGTTTCAGGTGACGATCATCCCGGCCTATCTCATTACCAAAGAATTGGGGTTGCTCAACACCTATCTCGGCATGGCCCTGCCGCTGTGTTCAACCATCGTATGTATTTTCGTTTTCAAATCCAGCTTTGATGCCGTGCCGAAATCCTTGATCGATGCCGCCCGCATCGACGGCCTTTCCGATTTACGGATTATCTTCCGAGTCCTGGTTCCGCTGTCGCAGTCGGCTATCGCAACCAACATCATCCTGGCTTTTATCTGGTCCTGGAATAATTTTTTATGGCCGCTGGTCATCATTCGCGACCAGGCCATGCAGACCCTGCCGCTGGGCCTGTCGCGTTTCCTGACCGTGGTTGAGGATACAACCGGGGCGTTGTACGCCTTTTGTATTATGGTGCTTTTGCCGGGGTTGATTATATTTCTCTTAGCCCAGAAGCAGTTTATTGCCGGACTAACCAGAGGTGCTGCCAAAGGATAGGGTGCTTTTCATGCTCAGGTCCGTTTTGTATAATCGCTATACCATTACGTTCGGTACGATTGCGCTGCTGGCGATGGTTTGGAATGTTTATGTGATGGTCAACGACGATGGTATCGTTGCCGGCCGCGTCGTGGCTTCCGACGGCTCGCCTGTTGAAAACGCAACGGTGGTGCTGTCCGAAAAAACGCTGCTGGTTACATCACCACGTGACAAAACAACTACCGATGCCGATGGTCGGTTTAAATTTTCAGGTCATACCGTTTATCACGTTTACTTGGAAGCCTATAAAAACGGAGTGGGTCGTGCTCCCCAGAAAGATTATCACCTGTATTTCAGAGGTCAAAATTTGAATCTATCCGAATCGCTGCAAATCGAGAAGACACGATGAACGTGGATGTACGGTAACAGCAAACCGCTTATTCTTTTTGATCCCTTGCCGCGCTCCAAGGACCTCATTTTTCGACCGCAGCAGTGGGACCGGTTTCAAACACTGGGCCGTATTATTCATGCCGACGAAGGCCGGCTGGATCCGGATACCGTCGACACGTATTTGCCGGCTGCAGCGGCACTCGTCGGTCAAACCGATATGCCCGCCGAGCGCCTGAATCGCGCCAAAAACCTCAAAGCGATATTAAACGTCGAAGGCAATTTTTTGCCGAATGTGGATTACGAAACGTGTTTTCAAAAAGGCATCCATGTATTGGCCGCGGCCCCGGCCTTTGCCCCGGCGGTGGCTGAATCCGCTCTGGCCTTTGCTCTTGATCTTGCTCGCGGAATAACTGCAGCCGATCGCGACTTCCGAGCCGGCAACGAAAAATACGGTCTGGCGGGTAATTGCGACACGTTTTCCCTGAGGCAGGCTGATGTCGGTTTCATCGGGTTCGGGAATCTGGCCGGGGCACTTCTGCCGTTGTTGGCGCCGTTTCATTGTCGAATCCGCGTATTCGATCCATGGCTGCCGAATTCTTATGTGCGCGACCATCATTGCGAACCGGCAAGCCTTGAAGACGTTCTGTCCACCAGTCGCGTCATATTCATTCTGGCCACTGTCACCACGGAAAACGAAGGCTTTATCGACGACACACAATTGGCGCTCATCCAGCAGGGGGCCGCCGTAATCCTGATGAGCCGGGCCGCCGTGGTGGATTTCGAAGCCTTTGTGGGCCGCGTCGCAGAAGGACAATTTCGCGCCGCCACCGATGTATTCCCGGTAGAACCGGTTCCATCCGATAATCCGGTGCGCCGGGTGGAAGGCCTTTTGCTCTCCGCGCATCGATCCGGCGGCTTGCGGGATTCCTTTTTTCGCATCGGCGATTTGACCATAGATGATCTGTCTTTGATTCTAGCCGGGCTGCCACCCGTAGGCATGCAAGCTGCCCAACGCGAGACCGTAGCACGCTTTCGCAGTAAACCGGGCCGCCGCTATAAAAAAGAGGAGCTATAATTTCAGAACATCTGACGTGTCGTAATATTTGATGCAACAGAATTGTAGTGATCGCGTCAACAATACTGAATTTGGCCGAATAGTTCTGAAATTATTTTTGATAATCTTTGTTTCATCCTAAAATAGCGAGTAACCGTGTCATGCCTGCAACCAATCACTTACAATCCCATAGCCTGATGAAAAAACTGGGATTTCAGCCTGACCAGCGGGTGGCTATTTTTCATGCCGACGATGTGGGCATGTGCCATGGTGCCAATGCGGCATTCGCGGAACTGTCAAAGGACGGCATCATTACCTGCGGTGCTGCAATGGTGCCCTGCCCCTGGTTTAGCGAGGTGGCCGCGATGGCTGCCGACAACCCCGATGTCGATCTCGGGGTTCATTTGACCCTGACCAGTGAATGGCAAAACTACCGCTGGGCCCCCATTTCAACCACCCGTCGCAGCTCCGGACTCATCGATGCCGACGGTTACTTTTGGCACAGGTTGCCCATGCTGGCCGCGCACCTAGTTCCCGAAGCCGCCGAGGCAGAAATGCGGGCTCAGATTGAGCGCGCATTATCCGCAGGTATCGATATCACCCATCTGGATAGCCACATGGGAGTTACTTTATTACCACAATTGATCGATATCTACATCCGGCTGGGCCGTGAATACAGAATTCCCGTGCTGCTGCCGAAACACCTGAGCGAATATACATCCGTGTTGGAGTTTGATAACATCTCTCTTAATGAGGTAACTGAAGGCTTGGCGAGGTTGGAAGCGGACGGATGGCCGTTGGTCGATCATTTTCGTATGACCCCGGGTGTTCCCGCACGGGAGAGCGACAGCGCTTATCGCGAACTCATCGCCGGTCTACCGCCGGGCCTGACGCTGGTGGCCGTCCATCCGAATATCAGTGGAGATATCGAGGCCATCATTCCGCCAAGGGCCCACTTTCGCACCGAAGAATATCGTTTGTTTCGGGATGCGAAATTCAAAGAATTCATCACTGCTCAGAATATCCAATCTTTGGGATTCCGCTCGATTCGAGAATTGCTGCGTCATAAGGAATAGGCGTTTATCCTGAGTCCTTGAGGCAACATCGACATTGGTCTAAATCAAGGCCGTTGGTAATTTTGCCCAAAATTCCAGGTGTCAGTGTTCAGGTTTCAGATCTTAGGTTCATCGCTTCTGACACCTGGCTCCTGACACCTGAAACCTGATACTCAAAACAGGAATATAAATAGGATAAAATTTAAGGCCCCCATTATGAGTATTTCCAAATCCCCAGGCTATGCCCCTTTGACAATAGACCGTATTTCATCCCAGGACAAGGAGTGCATAACAAGGGGTTGCGCACCGGTTGTCTGGGACTGCTGCCACATCGCAATCACCTTATCCGGCAGGGAGAAGGTATGAATATAGCGACTGCAGCCCGTGCCCCAGGGGGAGATGAACAGAGGGTTGAGGTTGCTGATCCGGCGGATTTTATCAACCCTATCATTGGCGTACACAGCCAAACCTGCGATTTCTTCACAGGAATAACCGCGCGGCCGGCTGACAGCCCGGGAATTTTCATCATGCCGGCGGATACATTCGGCCCCATCGTAGAACACCATCTGAACCGTTTCCGGATGTTTAAAAACCTCTCCGGAAATAGATAAAACGTCGGTTATCCGTGATACCGTGACATCCCATATGTTACCGCGCGGAAAAAAGTCGAATACCGGATCACCGAATTCCCGTTTACCGGCCGGTCGAATGCAATAGGCCGAATTGGATGACGTCCAGCTAAAAGGATGGCTACAAAAAAACAATATCGTATCCCCGTTGTCGTTGGTATGGACCACGGGATCTTTGACATGCAGAAATTCGGGATCAGTGGAAGCAATCAGGGGTTGCACCGGCGCATGCTTGAGTCCCTCGATCGAAGCGGCCTCAATTCGATCTATGGTCCACACTCCGGTGCCGGGTTTCTTGTGATCTTCAAGACCCGCAGGATAATCAATACCGGACTTTTCCGTCGAGACAAAAAGTTCTACAGCCCCATCGAGGACATGCAGGGCAACGCCTTCAATGGAAACAACCTGCTTGCCGTCTGTGTTCAGATCGTCTTTGCTGAAAGATATGGTCTTCTCAAACGAACGGCCGCCGTCGCGCGAACAAAAAATAGCCAACTCGAGACCACGGGCGCCTTTGCCGACACCGGTTCTGGCATCGCCGCTGTTGCGGAAACGCCCGGCGATATAAAGGCCCCCGTCATCAGCCGCGATCATATTCCCGCCGCCGAACCAGAAACCAGGCTCATCGGCATAGGGTTCGACGATCGTGCAGGCCTTATGTTGGTCGATCAATGCGCCGGCAAGCGTTGTTATTTTTTGGTTTACCGTATCGTTTATCATTGTAAAATCTCCACCTTTGTCAGAGCGAAAAAATGGCGTCAAGATCGTGCGACAGCCGCTGGGCAAGTCGCTGCGGCGCATGGTGATACCAAACAGGTTCCACGCTGATCCAACCCTCGTAGCCTGAGTTTCTCAATGCCCCCACGACTGCCGGCCAGTCGACATCTCCCGCCAGCAGGTTGCGAAGCACGCCGCCAAACTCGGCGTCTTTGAAATGAACCTGGCAGATCAATCCTTTAAGGGCTGCAATCCATTGTTCCGGAAAACCGAGTCCCAGCCAGGTAATATTTCCCACGTCCAGATACATGCGGACCCGCGGATGGTTGATCGCGGTTATCAAATCACGCCAATCTTTTAGCGATAACGGAAACCTCGCTTCGACATTCTCTAATCCGATAATCGCATCGAATTCCTCGGCGATCTTTGATACCCGCTGACCGTATTCGACAACCCGTTTCCAGTGCTCATCATAGGCGATATCCGCTTGAATTTGACCGGGAACCACTAGCAGAACACTGCCACCCATCAGTTTCAGGCATTCCAGCGCTTGGCGGGTATGCTCGAGGGCCTCCCCGCGTTCTTTGGGATCCGGCGACGGGATGGTCGTCCATGGACGTCCACCGGCACGCAAGCTGGGGATTGTCAGACCATAGTCATCACAGCGTTTCTTGAGTTCCGGCGCCTGCTGCAAATACTTGTCAGGCGATGGAATCTTGCCGGGGTTAAAGGTCGGCTCGATGCCATCGAAACCGGCCTGCGCGATGCAGCCAAGCAACTGCGCGATCATCTCCTCGTTGTCCCAAACGAGTGAAAACCCTTTCTTGACATTCAATCGTTGTGACATCTGTTACGCATCCTCTGTCACAGCCAGAGTAAGATCACTGGCATAGATTAACTCGTCGAGCAGACCCCCGAACCACTTCAGCGATCGCTCCAAAACGGGACCGCCGCCGGCATCACACTCCAGACTCACCGCCCCACCGAAACCGAACTCTTTCAAAATGGTCAGACACTCGCGAATATTGCCCGCATTGACCCCTTCACCAATGGCACTGTGACTCATGCCGATACCCGACTGCTTGCCCCTGGATTTCTCTGCTAAAACGGGTGCAACGTCTTTTACGTGCAAGTGGGATACCCTCCCAATAAATCGCTTCAAATATGCGACCGGATCCTGTCCGGCGATGTACACATTGCCCGTATCAAACGTCATTTGCAAAAGCTCGGAATCGTTGAAATCGAGCATCTCTTCCATTCGGTCGGGATTGGCGGTGAAGTACCCATGGGTCTCAATATTAATGATAATTCCATAGCGCGCGGCATTTTCAAGTATAATTTCATAACTGCGGCGCATGCCGTCCATCGCTTCCTGATCGGACATGCCCTCCGGACGGTACAGGCCATCCGTGGTATCAACCATGGGACAGCCCGCCAGAGCCGCCCAACGGATGGTGTTGATCACATACGGCACACCGATGATGCCGCCTTGCCGACCGGAAATAGGGAACGCCGCGTCGATTTGAGACAGCGCAACCCCGTTACGATCAAGCATATCTCTGACGGCAACAGGATCCTCCCACGCCGCCAGATGTGGGAAATATCCGAGGCCGTGGTTCCAGGAGACGCCGTCTAAGAAACCACATTCGATACCGTGGACGCCATGGGTCCGCGCCCATTCCACGGTTTTAGGAAAGGAAAAATAGGCGGAGTTGAAGGCGCCGGTATGAAATCCCTACCGCCAGCTTCGGGTATTTCCCTGAGGACGCATTCATACTGTCTCCTTTTTGCCGCTGGCGATGGATTTCAGCGCTGCCAGCGAAATACTTAAGGCGTCAATGGCTTCTTCCGGCGGCACCGGCACCTCTGTATCCCGGTCCACTGAATCTACGAATTTTCGGATAATGGTTTCGTGCCCGTTTTCCTTGAGATCATGCACGCTTTCCCGCATTCCGTCGCTGCGGTAGCAATGGACTTCCTGTCCGAACTCGCCCATCAGCCGAATGATGCCGTTCGGCCCCATGAATTCACGATACTGCCAATACGACTGGCCTTGGGGAAACCCCCAGGCATATAACAAATAGGCTCTGTGCCCGTTTTCGAATTCAACATTGATGTGGGCGGTATCGATGGCAAAATCATTGATCCCTGCCAGGAACACCTTGTTTTTTCCGAAAACAGTGCCCGAGGCAAATACCGATTGGGCCTTTCCGAAAACATGCAACAGCATATCGAAATCATGTACGCAGCAATCGATAACTGGACCGCCGTTTGCCGATTGAGAGTGCATGGCGGGCTTCGGCCGAATCGAGCGAATTTCCTGGGTGTTATATACCAGGGGGGTACCGATAGATGAGAGCCGTTGCGTCAGTTCTTGCCAAACCGTATTGAATCGGCGGTTAAAGACAACCGTAAGCTTGCGCCTGTGTTTTTCGGCCGCAGCTATCATTTCTTGCGCGGCCGCCACCGTCAAGGCGATGGGCTTTTCGGTTATCACATGCATCCCTTTTGCCATGGCCTGAACGGTGATTGCCGGATGGAGCACGGTCGGCACGCACACGGAGGCAATATCAGCCTTTTCCCGCTGGAAGGCTTCATCGATGTCGTCATAGCAGCGCGGGATATCAAACTCCGCCGACAAGGCCGCCGCCCGCGGAAGACTTCGGCTGGCGACAGCGGCAATCTCAACATTGTCGAGGTTTCGATAGGCTTCGATATGCTTCCGGGCCATGTCGCCCGCACCACATACGATTACTTTGAAGCGTTTGCTCATTTTTCCCCGATTCCTTTTGATCTGAGATAGCGCATATTGATATGCATGCTCTCTTCCGCAGTCAACGAGGTGTAATCCTGCTCTACCACCAGCCATTCAATTCCGTATGATCGCGCCAGCGTGAAGGTGCTGTCATGATCGATCTCGCCGGTTCCCAGTTCACAAAATTTTTCCTGCCTTACGTCCTTAATATGAAGATAGGCAATCCGGTCCCCATACTGACGCATCAGGGTTGCCACGCTCATCTCTGCTATAAAGGCCCAGGCCGTGTCGAGGACCAGCGAAACCAGATCGGCAGATGTTTCGTTCATGAGAACATTCAGGATGGCGCCCTGGTTGACAAGCTCCCAATTATGATTGTGATACGCCAGCCGTATGCCGGCATCAAGGCAGCGCTGCCCGAGTTCATTGTAAGTTGCGGCTGCCGCTCGCATCGATGCGACCGTTTCGTTGGGATTTCCGGATACCAGCAGGTGCTTCGATCCGGCCCGGGATGCAAACGATAGGGTATTGTCGATCTTTTTCATCTCGTTGTCGGCCTGCTCGGGATCCCAAAATTTGCCGCCGCTGTGAATGCCTAACAAAATAATACCGGTCTCTTCGTAAAGCGTTCGATAGGCTTGATGCCGATCAAGGTCGAAATGCCGGATTCCGGTTTCAACACCTTGGTACCCGTTTCCGGCAAGATAGGTTAAAATGGCTTCCATGCTGTCGCGGATGTCTTCTCCCCATACGATGGTCTGCGCACCGACACGCTGTATCATTGATCAAGCTCCATTAAATAACTTGCATTCATTGTGCGGTTTAAGTATATCAATTTTAGGATTTCAGCAAGTAAAAAAGGAGACCGTCTATATGGGTATAAGACTCGGCCTGAATTTGGAATTTTCACGCCATCACAATATGTCCTTCCAGCAGGCAGTTCAGGAAGCGGCGCGAATCGGCTACGAGTTCATCGAACCGATGGTGCACCTGGGAAGACAACTTCTTTGCGAGGGAGGATTTATGCATTCGCTGTCAATGTCCGAAGACCCGCTCTGGGTACGTGATTTTTGTAAAAACAGTGGTGTCAAAATGTCCGCCCTTTCCGCCCATTCCCAACTTTGCAAACCCGATATCGCGGTTGAGTACCTTCGCCAGGGTATCCGCTGGGCCGGAGAAATGAATGTTCCCGTCGTAAATACCTCCGAGGGCTTTAAGCGACCCTGGACAACCGAAGAAGAGGATTTTTTACTTATCAAGTATTCACTGAAGATTGCCGCTGCCGATGCCGAACGCCGGGGCGTTATCATCGGTCTCGAACCGCATCATCAGTATAGCGCCTCGATAGCAGGCATGCAGCGGCTGATGTCCCTAGTCGACTCACCAGCGATTGGATTGAATTTTGATACCGGCAATGCCTTTCTTGCCGGAAAAAGTGATATCTATGAGTATCTCGAACATTTTTCCAACCGTCTGGTACACCTCCATGCAAAGGATATCAGTTACCGGCAGAGCGACACGCAACGGGGCAAGGTTACAGGAACTGCAGTTGGCTGCGCCTGCGGCGACGGTGTTGTCGATTGGCAGCGGGTCATCGAAATCTGTCAGCGGATACCCCGTGAGATCATCTTCAGCGTTGAATGCGGCACGCTCGAAGAAGCACAGAAAAGCTTTCGTTACTTGGCCCCTTTGCTTGATTAGCGTCTGAACCGGACTGACCATTTTTAAATTGACAGGCCCTCAGCAATACGTTTAAACATAAGTTTCACAGGTAAAATAAACTATCACGAAAGGAGGATTTTATGGGTAAACAAAGAAGAATTGGATTGATGGCTGTAATTCTTGTGTTGGCACTTTTTTTAAGTCTGGCGGCCACGCAAGCACCGCTGGCAAAAACCTACAAATGGAAGATTGGTCACGCCAATGCCGCCCTTGACAACTCGGCCCTTCACGTGACGGCCATGATTTTTAAGGAGCTGGTGGAAAAGTACTCGAATGGTCAAATTCAGGCTGAGATCTACCCTTCCGGCCAGCTTGGCAGTGATGCGGAAATGGCGGATTTGGTTGTATCGGGTGCCCAGGAAGTATTTGTAACGAGTTTGAACCTGATTACCAACTATGCGCCACGGTTCCGGGCCCTGATCCTGCCCTATATGTTTGAAAACAATCAGAATTTCCGCAAGGCCCGGGAAGCGCTGTGGGGGGAGCTTAACGACTATCTGATCAAGCGTGCCAACCTGCGCATTGCAGTACTTTGGGATTCGGGATACCGGCATGTCATGTCGACCAAACCGGTCCGCACGCTTGATGATCTTCGCAAAATGAAATTCCGTGTTCCGCCGAGCCCGGTCATGATTAAGATGGTCGAATCCTGGGGAATCAGCCCTACCCCGGTTGAATGGTCGGAACTCTTTAATGCCGTGCAGTTGGGTGTCGTCGATGCCTTCGAAGTTGACGATTCTGTTCTAATTTCCGCCCGCATGAAAGAAGTCGTAAAATTTATTACCGACGACGATCATATTCTTCAGGTATCGGTTGCCGTATTAAGCGAGGAAGCTTACCAGAAGCTATCCGACGATCTGAAAAAAGCAGTCGACAAAGCCATCACCGATACCAAACCCCGGGTTGATGCCCGTTCGGCAGGGATCCTGAAAGAGGCCCGTGACATATCTATCAAAGAAAATGGCGTCCAGTTTCTAGGACGTCCGACAGACTATGACGTCTGGGCTCAGAAAGCTCGGACGATCTGGCCGGACTTCTATGAGGATGTCGGTGAGGGTGATACCGACCTTGGCAAGCAATTTATCGATAAGGTCTTTAAAGCCGCCGGCAAGTAATCTCAAACTGTATTGCCGCAATACTCCCGCCCTGCCATACAGTAGTGGCGGGAGTATCGTTTTTTACATGCTTCTGCCGGCGTTTAACTGCAGTTTAGTCTTGCGATATCGAGCTAAGGGGTCACTCAAAAATAACTTCACATTTTATTCGTGAACCCGAAGCGAAAACCGAGGGAGCTATGAAAAGAATTCTAACTTTCATCGACGAGAGATTCGAGGAAATCATCGGCGTCATCGTTCTGGCCGTCGTCGTGTCACTCATTTTTATCGGTGTTATGATGCGTCTCCTCTTCAAAAGCGGCTTACCCTGGCAAGAGGAGCTCTCACGCATACTCTATGTCCTTGTTGTATATCTCGGGGCGAGCTATGGCATGCGGACCAACGACCATATCCGGATTAACATCATTTCCAATCTGCTGCCACCCCGAGCCCGCAAAGTCCTTCGGGTAGTAACGGATTTTATCTGGGCGGGCTTCAACATCACCGTCATCATCATGGCCATGCAGGTCTACCAGAAAATGCAACGTTTCCTTGGGGAAAGTGCGGTTTTGAAAATACCACTGCACGTTGTCTTTTTAATCGTACCCCTCGGTTTCACGCTTCTCACCCTGCGGCTTATCCAGGGCTACATTCAGGGTGGGCCTTTTTGGGAGTCGCATACCGAAATTCAGGGGAAGGGAGACGCCCCGCCATGATGATTGCATTGGCCCTCGTTGTCCTGCTTTTAACAGGACTGCCCATCTACGTTTGTCTAGGCTTGACCTCCCTGATCTTTTTTCTCACCAGCGGCACCTCCATGCACATTATGATCAGGACTTTGTATTCCGGTGTCGACCAGTATGCCCTGATTGCGGTGACCGGATTCCTGCTGGTCGCAAGCCTGTTTGAAAAAGCAGGCATCACCGAGGCCCTCATTACCATGGTAAAGCGTTTTATGGCAGCCTTCCAGTCCGGTCTCGCAGTCATTACGATCGTCAGCTGCGCTATATTTGCGGCGGTCACCGGATCAGGTCCTGCCACCGTGGCAACCATCGGCGGCATCATGATCCCCGCTATGATCAGGGCCAAGTACACCCCCAAATTCGCCGGTGCGGTGGCATCAAGCGGCGGTGCTCTGGGTATTCTAATACCCCCAAGCAACCCCTTTCTCATGTACGGAATTATTGCAAATCAGTCCATTGCCGCCCTGTTTGCGGCCGGCATTGTCCCCGGGCTTCTCATGGCCGTTGCCCTTTCGATAACCTCGTCGATCCTTCTGAGATGGTTTCCCAACTACTCGATGCATAGTGAGAGGGAGGAAAAAAAGCAAGCCTACAAAAAAATGACACTGCTGGTAGCCTTGAAGGCGATCTGGCAAGCGAAGTGGGCCTTGTTCGCCATCATTCTGCTTCTAGGCGGAATTTACGCAGGGCTCTTCACACCGATTGAAGCCGCGGAGGTAACGATCTTTTATTCACTGATCGTTGGCTTGTTTATCAATCGGACGATGAATCTAAGGGACGTATACGCCGCCCTGGCGAACACGCTGAGATTGTCGGGAACGCTTATCATCCTGGTGGCCACCGGGTTCGTTTTTGCACGACTGCTCACCCTCGAGGGTATTCCCCAGGCGCTCGGCCGAAGTATCGCCGGCGTTTCGACCGACCCGGTCATGATTTTGCTGATTATCATGTTTTTTATGGTTTTTATCGGAACGTGGGCCGAAACGTTCTCCCAAATTATCGTTCTGACACCGATCTTTTTACCGGTCGTCATGAAGCTCGGGGTTGATCCCATCCATTTCGGCGTCTTGTTTGTCGTAACCGCTGAAATCGGCTTTTTGACACCGCCCTTCGGCGCAAATCTCTTCGTCGGAATGAAGATCGCAGATATTTCGTTGGAAACCATTTCCAAATCGGTATTACCCTATATTCTCACCTACCTTATCGTGCTGGTGATCTTGGTGCTGTTTCCCCAAATATCGCTATTTCTGCCCCGGCTTCTTTTCGGGCAATGATTTTTTTTAAAAGTGAAAAACAACGCTCTTAAAACAGCAAACATAATTCGGAGGTTTCTATGAGAGTCGGTTTAATAGGCTATGGCGCGTGGGGTCGTATTCATGCGACGTCGATCAAATCCCTGGCGAATCACGAGCTTGTGGCCATCGCATGCAAGTCTCAGGACACAGCCCGGCAGGCTTTAAAGGATCATCCGCAATGCCGGATCACGACAAATCACCTCGAAATTATTGCAAGCAACGACATCGACGTTGTGGATATCGTCGTCCCCAATCACCTGCACGTCCCCTTCGCAGTCGCGGCCCTTGAAGCCGGAAAACATGTCCTCTTGGAGAAGCCGATGGCACCCGATAGCGCAGCCGCTGACAGGCTGGTCGCAGCCGCTCAAAAAAGCGACAAAAGCGTCTCCTTGATCCATGAACTTCGCTGCTCCGAGCAATGGTCGTGGTTGAAAAGCGCCATTGACCGCGGCGACATCGGCAGTCCGAGATACATACTTCTCAACTTATTCAGGTTCCCATATCGGACCGGAAAAGACGGCTGGCGCTACCGCCCGGAAAACGTCGGTTCGTGGGTGCTTGAAGAGCCGATCCACTTCATCGATCTTATGCTATGGTACTTCGAAAAAACGGGGGCACCAACGGCGGTAACGGCCTTTACAAATCCCGGTGAAAAAAATCTTTCACAGGATTTCACGGCTGTTTTCGAATTTCCCTCCGGTGCTTATGGCGTAATATCTCAGACACTTTCCGCCTTCGAACACCACCAGGTAATTGAAATTTCCGGAAGTGAGGGTGCCATCCGATCCATCTGGTCGGGGGCCATGGACCGCACGGATAAACCGATCTTTTCGGTAACCGCCCAAAGTCGCGGGGATGATGCACCTGTGCAGATCAGACTCGAACATCCCTCGGGTGAAATTTTCGAAATTCAGGAATATATTAGAGTGGCAATGGATGGCTTGGCACAAGGGCGCTCACTTTATACAGTTGAAAAAGCCCGCAAGCTGGTCGAATTTTGCCTGGCCGCTGAACAGTCTGCCCGGGAGCATCGCCGGATTGAACTTACGTAAGATCGGTCGGCTATAAATCAACGACCTCCAACCCGAGTTGCTTCGCCAATGCTTTCAGGGCGGACACATGGTCGCCGTAGGTGATGGAAAAATGGTGTTCCAGGCCTTCTCGCAGGATGGTGTCTAAAACATCGCTGATCGGCCGCTTAAATTGCACAACACCCGAAGTACCTGAAAAACTCAGGGGTGCTTTTTTTACATCAGCAGTGCCCAAAACAAAGCGGAATCTGCCGCCGGATTCACTCAAGCGGGCGACGGTGATGCGACCCGGTTTGAGGGCAAACTCCATAAGCAGCGGCAGCTTGCGGTTGGAATGAATCGTGCCTTTTGCAGGCACGCTGGTGTCCGCCATCGACAACGGAGCCAGGCCGCAATGCCATAAAACAGCTGTGTCCGCTTCGGTGTCCGCAGCTACCAAATCGCTGCCGAAAGCCGGCTGCCCGCTGAGCGTTTGCAGGATCAACTGGGTGATAGTCCCGTTGATGTCCGCCTCACAGCTGCACGGTGTCAGCTCATCGCTAAGCATGGACATGGCACCGCAAGCGGCGCATTCTAATTCGGTGAAAAACTGCGGCCAGCATTGAACGCCCAGTCCGCCCAGCTGTTCGTCGTTTGCGATCTGCCGAAGGGCCAAGTAACCGGCCAACGTCCGACGCACGGCGGATAGATCCAATTCTTCCAATCCTTTCAGTTTGCGTTGCAGACCTCTGTATAACTCATCGACGGATTTTGAATCGGCTTCACGTGCCAATTGAAAGACGCGCTCAAGGCTGATCTGTACAATGGTAACCCCCAAAAGTGATGCCAGCGCGTTTGCATCAAACTGGCAGGAATCAAAACCGACCGGATTCTCCCCCACCCTGCCGATGCGCGCGCCACTTAAAAGCCTTCTAACGCGCCCCGCAGCGGCAAGGGTTTGCACAAGCTGCACGGCAGCCGAATCATCCGGCGCAGCAAACACATAATAATAGTCGATTGCTTGGCGCTTAAATGCATGCGCTGCCAGGTTGATGCCACACAAAGAGTTCAATCGTAATCGGCCTCCGGTAGGGGTCTCGGGCAATCCCCAAAGCAGCACCGCTGATTCCATATTGCCGGCGAGCTGAACGGCCAAAGTGCTGTCCGCAAATGTCGCCTGAAGCAGTACTAAGAGATCTGGCGGATCTTCAGCCAATTCTTGGGATATGTTTTGGGCTTCATCCAGTTCACTGACAAATGCTTCTGCCCCCTTGAGGGATATGCCGGCTTCCAATAGGCTAGACCGCACCTGGACTGCAAGTTGGTGTGCTAGCTCTGTATCAAACGTGGTTCTCGCAATGGCAACCAATCTCACATTGACATCCGTTGTTAGCATAGCCGTTTGGACCTCCATAACATTTGGCAATTGGCGTGATGAAAATCACGCAGAACGCAACACTTTACTCTCATCTCATTTTTATTCTGTTCTCCTTAAAATCAGCTTGTTGGGAAAATTTATGGGGTAGCATATCAAACACTCGCTAATATTTCTTCTCTGCTGACAATCTTACCTTGGTTGAGCGACATCTGAGCAGCGAGGGCAACCACCAGGCTCTCAAATCCCCGCTTAGCCTCCTCTGCGTTAATATCTAAATCCTTTAAAATGGTTTCAGCAAACCGTTTATGGGAGATATCGAATCCCAGGTGTCCTTGATGGGAATGGCGCGCGTTGACGATATATTCAGTTTTATTTTGCTCCTCGCCGCTATAAAGGAATCGGTCATAATCAGTGAAAAAATCGACTTCCTTGAAATCCTTTATTGAACGGCACTGTTGAATTAGCAAATCACGTGGTTCGGTAAAGGTCACGCTGTCCAGGTTGCTCGGCATCTGTCGGCCGCAAAGATATTCATAGGCTTCCCTGGTACGGCTGCAAAGTGCCACCAGTTCAAATTCTTCTTGGGTACCCGCCCAATACCCCAGTTCCCATTTCAAGGTGCGGTCTACCGGTTCAAAATTCATCAGTGCCAAAAAACGTTCCCGCGTATTCATTGGTAGTCCTATTTTTTTGATAATGAGATATCAAAATTACGATATTTGTCAACCCATCGATTCATGCCGCGGTGAAATGGATTATGAAACGATCTTTTCCCGTTAGCGTTAAAAACAATGTAATGTCTGGCGACGATTCAATTCGTTTAATTGCCAAGTCTGAAAACGTCAATATTTTGTCGAATTGCCCATCCCGGCAGCTCGTCGATTAAACTAAATGGGTTACCTTTCAATTCAGCATCCCGGCCTTTCTAACGCATAAATCATTCCTCATACATCAGCGTGGATAGCCTTAGAATCGGCGGTTTATTGCATATGCAGCCCCTTTAAGCACTGAGCCGTAACCGATGATCGGATGCACTGCCTTCCGTAGACCGAACAGTAAGGGTTTAGCTTGGGCAAAATCTTACTTTTCCGCGAACCAACCGCAGTGCAGCTACGGCAGCATTGATCCCTTGGATCCAAATTGGCACAAATATTGCTTACTACAAATATAGCAAACTATATGTCTATTTTCCACGAAAGAAAAACATTGCCCGTGTAGTTTAGTCAGACTCTCTGCAGCCCTTTAATCGGGTATCGCGCAATCGAGATAATAACTATCGCAGGAGGAGATCATCGTGCAGAATTGCGAAGTATGTTTTTGTGAGCGGGATATTATTTCCGTCTGCAACGCTGCCGGCCGGGAGCAGCAAAAAAATTGCCGATTCTATCAAAAATCAGCCTATAAAAATGCCTGTATGTATTATGTTTTTGATGCATACTGCGATTGTGTCGAAGCGCAACGCAACACCTAATATGGTTTAGAAGACAGAATCCCTTTCATACGCGCTGTTTGGGGGTTTTTCTACCCGGAACCTTGAGCCCTGTGTGTGGGGTCGAAGCCCGAAGGGCGCAGTCCCAAGCCACTCAACCTAAACGATACTTAGCTGAGCTACTCTTTCCAATCCGCCGGAGAGGTCAACTGCCCCAGCACCGCCCGCCTTATCCAATCCAAGCCCTGGATCGCGAGCCAGCTGCGAATATAATCGAAATTTTGATAGTTGCGGCCCGCTTTGGTCAGGCGCATATCACGCGGTCCGCAAAGCGCAATCCAAGTCGAATTATCTTTGAAGGGACCAATCAGCGCAGAACCGATGCCGTCGGGCGGCGCGACGTGCTCCGCCAAAGCCATAGCCAGTTTGCTGTAATCCCCGTCCCGTGCTTCAGCCCGACTTGCCAGGCCGGCCTTTTGCAGTGCTTCCGACACATCTATTGTGTGCAGGTTGACCGTGATCAAATCGCCGAATCCGGCATCGCTAAAACCCCGGCCAAGCAAGCCGCCGGTAAGGGTGTCGACCAGGCCTAATCGTAGATTTTTTTTGGCCAGCAACCCTCCGATTACTTCAGGCACAGTTTCTTTTTCGACGCCGTAAATGGCGACACCAAGCCGCCGCCGAACTTCAGCTTCAAGGGGCGCGATGAGGGTCTCGGCTTCCGTCTCGGTGGCGGCCTTGGCCGTGATGCGGATATCCGTTTGACCCGCATGGGCTGCCAACCCGATGGTCGGATTTTTCGTCGTCATCAAATCGCCGATGACCCGATCGACGTTGCTTTCGCCCACGGCACAGGTTCTCAAGATTCGAATCTTCGTGACCTTTGCTCCTCCCATTCTTTCAACCAACAGCGGCATCACTTTTTTACTCAGCATATACTCCAGCTCACGCGGAACGCCGGGCAGAGAAATGACGATGCCGCGTCCCCGGGTATCTTCACAAAGAAAACAGGGCGCGGTCCCGGCCGGGTTGGACAACGGCAAGGCACCTTCCGGAATATACGCCTGGCGCTTATTGTTATCAGCCATTTTGCGGCCGAAACTGCGAAAACGGGCTGCGATTTGCGCTTCAAGGTCAAGGCTGTAAATCAGTTTACGTCCGGTGGCGTTTGCGACGGCCTGGCGGGTCACATCATCGACCGTCGGTCCGATTCCGCCTGAGGTTATGATCACATCTGAGCGATCCAAAGCCAAATCGAGTACTTTCGTGATTCGGGCTTCGTTATCGCCGACAGTCGTTTTGTAATAAAGGTCAAGACCGATTTGGCATAATGCTTTGGCAAACCTGTTGGCGTTGGTATCAACAATTTCCCCCAGCAAAAGCTCCGTTCCGATCATCACAATTTCTGCGTGCATTAAAGGCCTCCAAGGATGTTAGCTGAATCTTGCATGAAACATTTAGTTTCTTCCACGATCAGACTGGACCGCTCGCGGCCAAAGGCGGCGCCCGTATGAAATTACCCGGCATTGAAGAGATAAATCGGACTGCTCCAGGCCTGGGACCCGTCTTCCAGGGTGAGGCAGACCCAAAGGGGGTTATCACCCTTCGGTTTGAGGGTCACCTCAACCTTGGTATCGTATTGTTGGGGCAATTTGTCGTCGGGCAAACGAAACACCCGGATACATCTCCCCAGGCCACCCGCCGCCATTATCGTTTCTTCCATTTTCAGATCGGATAGCTTCGCTGCGAGGGTCCCATGATTGGTTTCGATTTCCAGGTGGGCATCGGGGCTCTCATCGAGCCAGACATCAAAACCGCCCAAGTTGCCGGTGGTGATGACATCCCATACCACAGTGTCGTTATTGACCGTTTCCAAAAGCCTTTCCGGATTCCAGACATTCAACCCTTGCCAATGACGGATGGACGCCTCCTTAAACCTGGCTTGTCCGCGCCAGTTTGTCTCTCTGCGCCTGCCACGATATTCGGCACCGCTCCAGATGACCCGAATCCGCCCTCCCAAACCCTCGGGGCCATATCCGCGGATTGTTTCCTGGACTTCAGTCCCGTTTCTAACCTCGATCCGCTCAATACCGGCCTGGGTGACTGCCACAATCCGAAGTACTACGGTTGGATCCTCAGTATGAGCGATGTCACCCATCATGACTTCCTTCGTTTTTTGAGATTTGGCTTTTTTGAAAACCTTAGGATCGCGGTCGAAGACGATTCCCGCAGTCGGAAACCTGGCCCTGACGTCCAGATGCAAGCGGCTGCCGGTGGTACCGTAGTGGTGTCGGCGCCGCAGGCACTCGAATATCCCCTCCCGGGTCAACTCTTCAGCCAGAAAGCAGGTCAGACCGCCGTACGCACCGAACGTCGAAGCGCCGGGATAGCTGGCCCCGGGACGTCCCTTGTGGTCGTCGCTGTTGCAGACCACGCCCACCCGATAGAGGGACAAAGTGACCGGTAGCGCATGGGTCGACCGAGACCTTGAACTCGAAGGCCGATTCAGCGAAGGTCTGGAGCTTAAGACCCGGTGAGCCCTGGAAAGTGTCACCGAAGACGACAGTGATGCCCTCGCCCTCCTCAAGGTAGCCGCCGGCCACCCGCACGGTCAGGCATTTGTTTCGCGGTCTGGGACTCATTCCGCTGGGACTCGCGTCGAGGATAAGTTTGGCCCGGCTGCTGGTCCTGGCGCTGACGAAGTTAGGTCCTGCAGGGTCGTGGGTTTGAAGCCTGCCCCAGTCGCCGACCGCACGGAAAGAGACCCTGATGGCGCCGCTGTCGTCAATACCATATCGGCCGGCGGTATACGTCAAGGTAAATGAGACATAACTCCTGACTACAAACTCGCCCCTGGGATCTAATTCGACACTGCCATAGATTTGCAGATTTTCAAAGGGTTGAACTGCTGGCCAGGCTTCACCGATGAGCTTGGAATCAATGGTTGAATTCATGTCCGTCTATTCCTTTTTCTGGGTAGCCTTTTGTTTACTATATCGTATATTGATACTCAAGCAGAAATTGGCGGGCCGTGCCGACCAAGGGCGGTGGGGGCATGGTACCGATGCTTTTGGGCGGACATCTCGATTTCGCCTGGAAACCTGCCAAATTCACGGGTAAGTGATAAACGATCATGACAGGGGAATCAACCAACCGATCAAAAGACATCCGTCTCGAAGTAATTTTGAAGGAGTATTTAAACCTGGCGCAGGGGAGCGGTTCCAAGGTTGAAACTTGTCCTCATGAACCTTATCACCTGATTTGTTTACCCCAAGCACGTTTCGGCTGACCACTAGATATACACTCTAACCATAATAAATATCAATTAACTTACAGTTTTGACTATTGACCTCATACAGAATCCTATTTTGAGCTGAGCCTCACCGCGAAATCGAAATTCATCTAATGAGTAGCGTTTTTAAGAAAAGGAGGTACCATGAGCAAAACGGCATTGTCTTTTAGAGCTCTTAATTGCGGTGACCTTCCTTGCACCGCTCAGTGCAACGGCGGCAATCCTCGAGGTGGGACCCATCGGGTATCCCTATGCGTCGATTCAGAATGCGATCGACGCGGCTGGGACCAACGACAGCGTGCGGGTTCATAACGGTACGTACGTGGAAAATATCTGCATCACCAAAGTCCGGCATCCGATACCGGCGTGAAGCGATTTTTTTTTCCAAGGGTGTTCCTTTTTTGATAATAACGAGTACGGGTTTTGGCTAAGAGCGCCAGCTCCTGATTCTCCCAACAATACAGTTATTGGATGCGTGTTTGAAAATGACGCGGTTTCTGGAGGATTAACCTGGTCGCTTTGGCAGCCGGCGACCGGGTTGACACCTGACACCGATGCTTTGCGTCACCAAATAGCCATCGACCGGTCTACTTCACCATGAAGCTTACCTCTGCTGTATCCTGAAACTGACCGGACCCGGCCGGCCACATTCGAGCCCTGACCGAATGGACACCACGCTGCAACGGCCACACATATTCTCCGGTTCGGGTCGTCGCCACCCGCTTATCGTCGACATACCAGTCAACTTTCCTATTCGTTTTCAGATTGGCCAGCCTGAAAACGAATGCCTCGCGGTCATCGGCAATTCGAGGATCCATCGCCAGTTGCATACCCTGGGTGGGATGCCGGAGATAAACCGGCCTCAGATCCTTGGCCTGCACGGTTTCTGTTTTGGGCCCGTTACCGGGCACAAACCATTCACTGAGACTGGTGCAATGCCCGTCGGCCTGTAATCCGGTGTCCCTGCAGATCTCGGCTTGCACCAGTCGCGGGCTAAGATACAACGGGCGTGTTTCCAGATGGCGATTGAGCTCCGCCATTACGGAACGTAATACCAGGGCCGGTCCATTGGCGCCGGTGATACCGTCTGTGGCGTCATGATCCAGATTGCCGACCCAGACACCCACCGTAAAACCGTGATTAAAGCCAACGGCCCAGGCATCCCGATAGTCACTGGAGGTCCCGGTCTTAACCGCAGTTTGGACCGGAAACCGTAACAGACCGCCGTTGCCGAACTCCAGCCGGCGAGCTTCCGGATCCGACAGGATATTGCCGATCAGCGATGCAGTCTCGGCTGAAAATATCCTGCAGGTTTCTTCCTGGCGGAACTCTTCGGCCATAAAAAATTTTAGGGGGTGGTAAGTTCCCTGCCGGGCCAAAACAGTATAGGCCTGCACAAGTTCCAGCAGCGTGATCTCGCCGTTGCCCAGCGCCAAACCATCGCCGTAATAATCCGGATGCTGCTGCAGGCTCCGAATACCCAATTCGTGCAGACAGGCCAGAAATTCATCGACGCCCACAAACTGAATGGCCCGCACCGCGGGAATATTCAAAGAGTTTCCGAGGGCCTCCCGCACCCTTAACGGGCCGTAGTGAATGCGGCTGTAGTTATGGTAAGAATGCAGCCCGCGTCCGACGGGCTCGGAAAGAGGTGAATCGTCCACCATGGTGGCCGCCGTCCAGCCTTTTTCCAATGTCAGGGCATATAACAATGGTTTCAAGGTGGAACCCGGCTGTCGGGGGGTGGTCACCGCGTCGATCCAGCTTGCCGGAACATCATCCAGGCCGGCGCCGCTGTTTACCCAGGCCAGGATCTCATTGCGCCGATGGTCCACAATCAATACCGCCCCGTTTTTGGCGCCGCGATTTGAAAGATCCTCTAGGCGATTATCCAGAATGGTTTGAACGATCTGCTGCAGGCCGGCATCGAGAGTGGTGCGCAAACGGCCTTTTCCGTGTGCACCCGAGGGCGGTTGCCGTTTATATACATACTGAACAAAATGCTCGGCCCTCACGGGCAAGACGGCTTCCCTGCTTTTTAGGTCGGCAGTATGGATCGTCGTATACTGTCCCCCATCGATGATCCCATATTCGAGCAGACGATCAGCGAGTCGCTCGATCGATCGCAACAGCCTCGGCGGGTTTTTACGCACATCCAGGCGCGTCGGTGCCCGTACCATCACCACCAGGGCCAGCAGCTCTGTCATGTTTAATGTATCGGGATCGCGGTCAAAAAAATCCCGGGCGGCCTGCACCACGCCCCGGCGCCGGCCGGCGTAAGGAACCTGGTTGAGGTAGAACTCGAGTATTTCACTTTTAGAAAATTCTTTATCAAGGCGACTGGCCTCGATCCCTTCCAGCCAGCGCGACCACAGCGTGCGCGGCCGCGGGTGCCACATGCGGATGACCTGTTCGCTGATGGTGCTGGCACCGCGTATCGAATCCAGGGCTTTGAGGTTCTGAAATATCGCATGTAAACGCGCCGGCCAGTCAACGCCCTCGTGGTGGTAAAAGCGTTGATCCTCGGACACCACAAAGGCCTGCTGTAAAAAATACGGAATATCATGCAGGGGGATATGGCCGTGAATGTTCCACCGGTTCTGGTAGGTCACGGTCAAGGGCGCATAATTGCGGTCCAATACCTGAACCTTACGCACATGGGAACCATCCGGCGAGAGGGAGACCGGCAGGGGCAGCAGGTCGGCATGGGTTTTCCAGAGAAATGCCCCGGCGGTGATCACTGTCATCAGAAGAATTGCGGTTATTTTTTTTCTGCGCTTGGTAAGTCCTAAATTCATGTTGACTGGGTTGATTGAGTTGATTGAGTTGACTGGGTTGATTGGATCTGTTTAATCAACCTCTCAACATAGCCAACTTAATCAAACATTTACTTTGCGTCCTAAATACCATAATAATTTAAACCGGGGCGTGGGTATTTGTTATTGGGTATTAGCTATTGGTTATGGAATCGCTTCGCTCTATCTAATAAAATTGATAGAATTCATTCCTTCTTCATTCATAATTCGTTATTCGATGTTCGTCATTCTCTTTTTCCCCATTCCGCCTTCCGAATTCAATGCTCTCCGCCCCATGCCCTACGCCCTATGCCCTCTACCCTCTGCCCTTTGCTCTATGCCCATTGCCCCATGCTCTATGCTCTCCGCCCTTTGCCCTCTGTCTCCTGTCGTCTGAAGTCTGCTGTCTGTCTTCTGACTTCTGTCATCCGTCATCTACTCACAGTCAAAGACCCCGGCACCCCCTTGCCGTAAACATCCGGATCATACATCTCTGCGGCATACACCGGCATCACAACGAATTCACCCGGAGCGATGGCCTGGGCCATGTAGGACAAGTGATAGTTTCCGGCCGGCAGGTATTCGGAGTAAAAGCGCGCGGTGTTATGGCGCAATTCCTGATGGTAAAAGCTCCAGCGCGAAACGCCATAAGACGACCAGTCGCTGTAGCGAAACCACCAGGAGCCGCCGGCAGCTTTAAAAGCCCCCATGTCGGCATCCACCGTGGAAGCCGTCGCCAGATCCCGATTGACCGGTTCAAGACCGCCGGGCACCGCATCTTCCACCACCACAAAATTTCTCGCCGCCGGCAGGGACACAAAAAGATCCACCCGCACCAGATCCCCGCGATTGAGCTGCATCGGGCTTTTTAAAATTTCCCATTGCCCGTTGTCCTCCCGGCTGTATTCACGATGTATTTCAATACCGGCATTGACGGGATCCGTTTTCAGGGTTTGAGGCGCATACGAAAGCCGTGCGCTGTAATACAGCCGGCCCGGCCCGGCCCTTTCCAGTTTAATGACAGCCGTGCGGCCCGGGTCATCAGCGCCAATCGGTTTTTGAAATATCACCGGATCATCCCGCAAATCCGTAAATCCGGCCCGGCCCAGCTCTGCGGCATCCAATAGCACGCGCAGCGTCAATGCCGGCGATTCATTTTCATACCCGCGACTGTAATCAACCAGGGCATTCATGCAAAACATGTTTTCCTGGGTGTTTTCCCAGTGATCACGATTCTTGCGGCTCTGGGTGATATAGCGCACGAGTTTATAGGGAATATCCCCAACGAGTTGTTTACCCTGATCCGTGCGAGCGTAGACCGTCAGGGCACTTAAAACAGCCCCGTTGGTCCGCAGCGCGGATGAGAGGATGCGGGCGTAGCTGTCATCGATCACTTCACTGAAAACGAACTTGCCGCCGGACTGATGGGCGTGGGCCAGGATCCGGTTGCAAACGTCGGTACGGATGGCATCCGAACCTGTGACACCTATCGCCGCCAGCAAAAAATGGGCCTTGCCGAAAAGACTCATTTGCGGCACATGGGATTGGTAGCGCTGCAGGTCAGACAGGTTTATTTTTCCGTGATCAACCAGCGCCGTCAATGCCACGGCCCGCACCGTGGCGGCCATGCCCTTGGTATAGAAATCCGGCATCACGTCGCGGCGCAGCATGGCGAGAAGATATTCGTGCAGCTTTTCTTCGACCGCTGCAGGTACTTCATAACCGCTTTTGCGCAGCCAGTTGAACGCCAGCGCCGTGTAAGCACTAAGATAAGGGCTGACATTGCGATCCTGGGCGATGAAATACGTCATTCCGCCATTGGGGGCCTGGTATTCCGAAGCCCTCTCCAGCATGGATTGAGGCAGATGCGCGCTGTCCTGCCAGGTAAAATCTTCGGCCAGATACGCTTTAAGGTCGTTGTAATGAGACGCCATCACCCCCCTGGTGAGGACCTGCTCCCAGCAACTATAGCCATAATCACGCAGGTACCTGAAAGCGCCTTCGAGGTTGCCGATCACAGATGGCGACAGCATCAGGCTCACGTTTCCGACATCCGTGCGGATGTCCTGGGGGAAAAGGATTCGTTCGGTGACCTCCGGTGCCACCGTCGATCCATAAGTCGCCGCAGTTTCCAGACGATAGCGCTTTTGGACGACGATGGTGTGAACCAGGCCGTCCTGATCCAACGCGTCTCCACCGCGCGCAGTCAATGTTATGATCCCGTCATCCGTGGTTTTCAACAGCAGCCAAACCGTGGCGCGCTTAAATGGCTCAATCTCCAGGGTTTGGGTTACCTGCCGGGTCTTTTGTCCCTCAGCGGTATCAATCACGCCCTGGGCTGAGAGGGTCACGGTCAGCTGACGCTTTCGGGGGGTGCGATTCATGATATTGAAGCCGGCTTCGAAGCTGTCGCCCTCGGTCACCTGGTTGGGCATCACCGGTCGAATCTCGGTGGGTCGATTGACTTTAAAATGGCCTTCTCCCAGCCCCATACGGTCTCCGGGCGTCATCGCCAGGACCAGCACGCGCCAGCCGGTTAAATTGTCCGGTACTTCAAACTCGAAACTTGCCCGGCCCTCTGAATCCGCAATAAGTGAAGGGTTCCAATAACTGACAAATTTAAACACCGAACGCAGGCTGATATCCAGGCCGCCGCCCCCGCCGGTGCTGGCCCCTTTTTTCTCAAACTTCTGCCGCCCTACCAGCCGCATCAACAAACTGTAGTTTTCCAGATCGAGTCCATCGACCGTATAGAATCCCTTGTAAGGATCGAAATAATCCCGACCCTGTATCAGCAAATCAAACACCGCTTCATCCAGCACGGCCACAGCCAGTTCAATCGGTTCGGCCTCGGCCGGATGGCGGGGTGCCGCCTGCATTTGTACTTTGACACGATCCCGGGGCTTATAGGTATCCTGCTGGGTCTCAACCTGCACCACGATCTCTTTATGGGGATCTGTGACCGGCACTTTGACATAGCCCATGCGAAAGGCCGGCTTTCCCAGATCTACCTGGTTGGCGGATGGTGCTGATTCAACCCGTGGGGAGGTGACGACCACCGAGAGAAAAAATCCCGGCAAAAAATCTTTCTGAATTTCAAATTCGATGATGGGGGTGGCGCTCGTCAATGTTTGCACCCAGCTTTGCAGGACGCCGTAGCGTTCGACCGTTATCAGGGCTTGGGCCCCGTGGAAAGGGTTTTTGATCAGATAGCGGGCCATCTCACCGACGCCATACTGCGATTTTTCCGCAATGATTTCAAGGCTGTTGTCCGGCCGTTCCTGCCACACGACCCGCCCCTTGCCGACAACCCATTGATAGATTTCACTGCTGTGGGGCCGGCTGCGGGTGTCTTGAATCCTAGCCGTAATCCGGTGGGACCCGGGGTCCCGGGGTGTAAACGCACATTGAACCGGCGCCAATGCGGATTGCAGATCGCATTGGGCGACCGCGACCCATTCATGGGTGTAGTGGGTCAGGAAGGCATTGCCGGCGCCCTTGACCCGGGCCGCCCTGGTTTCCCGGCGTTCAACTTTAACCCGGATGGGCACACCCGACCGGGGGTTGCCGGCGGCGTCCACCACCAACAGATCAACCGCCGCCGGCTCATCTTCGTTCATAACCCAGTCCGTGGAGCGCAGGCCGACGTAGCGGTTGCGTCCGGCATAGTCTGCCGTGGCCCGGCCCGCGATATACTTACCGCGATCATCCCTGATTGCACTCTCAACCACCAGTCGACCATATAAGACTTTACTTTCGGCAAGGGTGAATCGGGTCGTGAGATTACCCCGGTTGTCAAGAGTATTTTCAATTTGATGAACGGTTTGTCTGGCAGGGGCCCCGGGAACATAGGTGTTAAATTGAAATCCTCGGGCGGCCGGGTCTTGCGAACGGAAAAGACGAGCTTCCAGCGTCGTGGTCACCCGGCTGCCGGCATCGGTATAAGGGCCGCCGGAATGCAGTCTGGCCCGGGTAGCCGCCTCAACGCTGTCGCCCGGCTGAAAAATGCGGCCGTTAAGGTCCGTGGTCACTTTAAAAGGCGCCGGGGTAAAATCACTGACCAGCACCCGCAGGGGCTCCCAGCTGTCCTCGGAAAAGGCGGCCGTTAACTGAAAGCGATACCAGCCCACGGCGCCGCTTTGGGATGTGGTAAATTCCCCGTCATGGGCACCAAAATCCGATAAAGATATATCGGAAACCGTATGGACAATTTTGCCGGTAGGATCGACAACTTCAAGGGTATAACCCTCGCCGGGGGCCGGCACAAATGTCTCGTTGCTCTGGTCGCGAACATACAGCTTGTATTGAATCGTATCACCGGCCTTATACACTCCCTGGGCCGTGGTGCCCCAGGTGTGTATATGGCCGTAGCGCCGGCGCAGAGCGGGAAACACCGAATAGCGCGAGGCCCGGTAAGTATCGACTCGAAACTGCTGATCCAGCGGCACCAGAGCCAGGTCATCGGCCTTTTCGATTTTCACGAACAGTCGCGGCGCAGCCATGTCATAGGCCTGGATGAACTTTAAAGCGGGGTCGATTTCCAGGATGCCGGCCAGCATGGCAACACCGGCGCTGTCGGTCAGCGCCCGGGTCAGGATCCCGGGCAGCTCGGGCAAAGCCGTGTAGGTATCACGGTATATTTTTACCGTGGCATTCACAACGGGCAGTCCCGATCTTAAGTCTGTCACCCATACCAGGGTGTTAAAATGACCGATCTTTACATGCACCTGAAACGGTGTTACCTGGGCGAAAAACCAGCGCTGCCGGGAATGCTTGGTTACCGGTGGCATTGAATTCACCTGACCCTGGACGACTCCGGATCGGCCCTGGAGCAGGTCGCGGACCTGCAGCGGCATGCGAAAAGCGATATCTTGCGCCGACGGAATTTGCAGCTCATGTTTTTGGCCGGTTTGCTTTCCGTTGGCCGTCAGGCGATCATACGCCACCGTAACCTTTTCAAGATTGGTCACCACCAGGGGCATCTCCGTGTCCGCATCCTTTTCCAGCACTGCCTGGGGATGGGTCAGGGTAAAATCCGGCGGCCGGTGATCGGTGGCAAACTGAAAATCGATGGGGGCCGCAAGGGTCCGTCCGAATTCATCCTTGAATTTATCGCTATCGCTCCGGATGGAATAAACCTGATTGGCTTGCAACACTTCAGGCAGCCGAATACGATACATGCGCCCCTGTTTGTGTGGTGAATCCAGCCTGGAGTAACTCCGCCGATTGGCCCAGGGATCATAGTCCGTCCTTTTTCCAGCCAGGCCGGGCGTAATCGTCACGTGGTTTTTAACCTCTTCATCGATAACCGGGGCCGTGAAAACCACTGCCACCGGTCGCAATGGATTGCAGCGCGCCTTATGTTCAGCTCCCGCCCCCGAGGGACCCAATTTTAGCCTTGCGTTGTGGTTGTCCACGCATTCGACGCCTTTAAAAGCAAATTCAGGAAAACTATGAAACACCGTCAGAACACGATTTTCCACACCCCGCTCAGGACCACTGAAGGACACCAGACCCGGCTCCACTTTCAATGCCACTTTGGTGTCGGGGGCAAGTTCAACCACGGGAGATATCAGCCAGATCCGCCGAGCTGTGGTCTCCCGGCTCGAAGGCGACTTCGCAGGTTCAATTCCGGATGTTTCAGCCGATCTATCAGCGTCCGGGATCACATCAATCTTTTCACCCGGCAAGGGGAGAATGGAAGGTGGTTGCCTGTCATCAGGGTCCGGTTCCACCTTCAGCTGAATCCGTTGTTCGTTCGGGTGATCCACCATCATGAAAATGTGTTTTCCCACAGATTCCCTGGAAACCGGTTGATTAAAGGTCAGACGAATAAAGGGCATACCGGGGGCCTGCCAGGTCCTAAACCAGGTATGCCGCACCTTGGGCCGTTCGGTGATGAAGCTGTGCGCCATCGATTTGGATAGTGTGGCACCGTCTTCGGCCTGGATGCCGGGATTTACAGTGATATCATAGCGCGTAGCGGGTTTTAAAGCAGCGCTTTCATTCAATTCACAGGCCAGTAGCCGGGTGTTGAGCCAGCGCCAGCGGCAGTCTGTTTCAGGTGCAATGGTAATGGGAACTTCAGCTGCATCGCGATCCATGCGACCCACCGGCACCACCGCCCGATTAAATTCAAAAACAATTTGGCGGCCGGATGGCACCTCTTTGCCGGCTGGGGCGATCCGCACAACATTCAGCCCGGGATGTTCGTCACCGGAATTTACGGCAGCCGGCATTACAAAATGGAATAAAATCAACAGAGTGGCTAGATAGCCGATTGACAGCAGACTCGGGCGACGCATTGTTTTTCCTCCTGAGTATATTTCCGGCCTAAGATTGGCAGGAACAGCTTTAACGTCGAACATCGAACGTCCAATCAGGATTTTTTTGGTTTAGTATGTCTATTTCCTGTCCATCCTGTTAATCCTGTCAGAAAATGGAATATTCATGCCGTTAAGTTTCTTCTACGATCAGACTGGACGCTCGCGGCCAGCGGCAGCGCTCATATGAAACTACACCAAGTTAAAAGCGAACCGCCTTTAAAGGATTCTCTTTTTCAGAGTTTCTTTTCCGATCAAACGGGTTGCTTTTTCAGCCGGCGGGCGGACTGAACAACGAACCGCTTTTTAACGTTCATATAAGAGCCAACCCCACAATAATTAAATTGTCCTTTTTGTGCCTTTATGTCCTAACGGCTGAACTTTTACGGTGAATATAGGTGTCGGACGACGATTTGTAATGGCTCCCAATTGTACTAAAATTTACTGTTTCTGCAATCAAAAACTTGGGTGTATGTTGTCGGGCCGCAATCTTATTTTGACATCTTTCCAATTCTTTTATATGAAAAGCTGAACTGAAAACAAAGGGAAATTTATGTTGTCAGCCCGAATCAGAAAAATATTCCAAGGAATTTCAACGCTGCTGAAATTTAGAAATAAAAAGCGGTTTTCGACCTACCTGGTGACCACCTTTGTCGCGCTTGCCACCCTGTCGGTCTTCGTCATCCTGATCGCGTTATACGGGTATTTCGGCAAACGCGTCGAATCTGAATTTCGCCAAAAGATCCTGGCGGAAAAAGGCCAGGTCGAAATCATTCTAAACAACCGCATCTCCAGTATCAGCGGTATGTTAAAAGACCTGGGATCCGACAACATTATCCGGGTAACGGTGATGCTCGACGGTAAATCTCAGTTGCAGGAACGGGTCTTCGAGTTCTATCCAGCACGGGAAGGCGTTTACTTTTTTGTTAAGAAACAAGGTGACAATTCAGTTATTCCGGAGACCTACCCCCAATTATCCACAAACCTTATCGATCTCGTTCAGAAAAGGTATCCGTACGGGGAAGTTTTGGAAGACGCGGGCAAAAAACGTCTAGTATGGTGGCTTTCAACTCCCATTATGCACCAAACTCAGATCATGGGAACCGCCCATGCCCTGTATGATATGACCCAGGACCTAAATCTGATTAACTCCGTTCTTCATACGGTAAGCGGCGATATTTCCATAGTGAAGTCCGATAAGCTCTACAGCCTGACCTCTGAAAAGACGTTTCCGTTAAATGACGATATCCGTCAAAGCATTGCCATGAACCTGGAACTTGTTCCGCTGGGGGAAAAATTAATATTATCTAAAATTTACGGATTTCATAACCTATATTTCCAATCATCACTGGAAGCCCTGGTCGCTGAAAAGCGAAAAGTCACCTTATGGATTGGATTGCTCTCGATTGTCATTCTGGCGGTATCTACTCTGATATCCATCTATCTTGGCAAGAAAATGGTGGAACCGTTGCGCCAGATGACGCAAAAGGCAATTCAAATCTCCGAGGGCGAAAAAGATTTAGTGTTTGAAGACAAAATCAGCAATTACTGGGAATTCAATCAATTGTCTCAGGCCTTCGATTACATGCTGGCCAATTTGAAGGATGCTGAAGAGCAATCCCGATATAAGGAACTGCTTGAGAACGTCGATGATGCGGTTTACATCCTCGATCTGGAAGGTAATGTACTGGAAGCCAATGAAGCGGCCTATTCCTGGTTGGGATACACTCCGAAGCAATTTTTTGAGTTAAATATAGCCGACATCATACCCCGGGAGGATTCATGCTCAATCATCGACCAGCTTGGCAAAGGCATTCAAGACGGCAGACCCCAAAAAATCATCGTCGAAACCTCCCATACAAAAACGAACGGAGAGCTAATACCCGTGGAAATCCACTCCCGGGCGATTTCCTACAGAGGCCGCAATGTGATACTCAATGCTGTCAGAGACATCACTCTACGAATTGAAGCCGAAAAGGAGAAAAAACTTCTACAGAGCCAGTTGCTCCATTCCCAGAAAATGGAAGCCATCGGTACCCTGGCCGGCGGCATTGCCCATGATTTCAATAATCTTCTGATGGGAATCCAGGGATATATTTCTCTGATGCGGCTGCAAACAAATCCGGATGATCCCAGTGGTGAATACATCCAGGGTATTGAAAATGCGGTTAAAAACGCCGCCAACCTCACCAACCAGCTGCTTGGTTTTGCCAGAAAAGGAAAATATGCACTAAAACAAACCTGTATTAATGACCTTGTAATAGATAGCACCAGAATGTTCACCCGTACCCGAAAAGAAATTGTGACCCACAAACAACTCCAGGACAACATCTGGAGCGTCAGGGTCGATCCCGGGCAAATCGAACAGGTACTGATAAACCTATACCTGAATGCCTGGCACGCCATGCCGCAGGGCGGCGATCTCTGCATACAAACGGAAAATGTCTATTTGAGTGATCATTACTGCAAACCATTTGAAGTGCCTGGAGGAAATTATGTGAAAGTATCCGTGACGGATACCGGGGTCGGGATCGATGAGGAGATCATTGAAAGAATTTTTGAACCGTTTTTTACCACCAAAGACGTCGGTAAAGGCACCGGTCTCGGCCTGGCCTCTGCCTATGGTATCATAAAAAATCACAACGGTATTATCCGGGTTTACAGTGAAAAAGACCACGGAACCACTTTCAATATCCACCTGCCCTCATCGGATCTCGAAGATCCGGTTGATGCCGAGGTAAACAGCGAGTTATTAAAAGGAAAAGAAACAATCCTTCTGGTAGATGATGAAAAAGGCACGATCCTGGTTGAAAAATTGATGCTCGAGGAGCTCGGATATACGGTATTTCCGGCAAGCAGCGGCAGACAAGCCATCGAGCTGTACAACGAAAACAAGGCGGGTTTTGATCTGGTTGCGTTGGACATGATTATGCCTGAAATGAACGGCAAAGACACTTATGATGAATTGAAAAAGATAGATCCAAAGGTCAGAGTCCTGCTGGTGAGCGGGTACAGCTTGAATAAACAAATCGAAGAACTAATAGGCTTGGGTTGTAAGGGATATATTCAAAAACCTTTTGACATCGTTCAGCTGTCGCAGAAGATCAGGGAAGTGCTGGACACTCCCGAAAAAATGCACGCAGTGTCTCAAATGACACGTGCCTGAATTCATTCAGGCGGACCCAGAACAATTTCTATGCGACGGTTCTGGCGGCGGCCTTCTTCGCTGTCGTTGGGAGCGACCGGTCTGTAAAAACTGTAACCGCGGGCCGAAAGCCTTTGCGGCTCGATCCCCCCTTCCTCCTGAAAAAAGTGGGCGACAGCTGAAGCCCTGGCAGTTGAAAGTTCCCAGTTGCTCGGGAAGCGTTTCATCAAGGACGCTGTCAAGGCGACATTATCCGTATGACCATCTATCACGACATTCTGATTTTTGTTATCTTTCAGCGACTTTGCCAGCACCTGCAGCAGTTCTTTGCCCTTGGGATTGATTTCAGCACTTCCTGAATCAAAAAGGATCTTATCCACAAATATGACTTTCAGTTGATTGCCAGCTTCGATCACTTCGACCTCTTGGGCCGCAATCTGATCTTTCAAGCTGGTTTCAATGGTCTTCTTGGTATCATCCAACAGCTGAATGACTTGTTCCTGAAGCTCGATGACGGATTTCTTCTTATTCAGTTCCAGCCTGAGGATCTTGATGTTTTCTGTCAATTGCAGATTAATATTTTTCAGATAAGCGTATTGAGCCTGAAGATCTTTTAAGTCTTTGGTGCATTTATTTCTCGCTTCTGCCGAATCTTTGCGCTCAGCTGCCATCAGCTGAATTCTTCTCTCGGCCCGGGCCAATTCACTCTCCAGATATTCCAGTCTTTTTTTAGCCTGGGCTTTCTGCATCCGTGAATCTTCCAGTTGAGCATCCAATGTCTGATATTGGGGTTTAAGTAAGCAGGCGGATAGTACCGTCACGATCGAGCATGCGATAATCAACAAAATTCTGCTGGGCATGGGAATGTCTCCGTGCTGTGATGCATGGGATACAGGGCTTTTCTGGATTTTAACAAAATTCTGCGCATTTTCATAACGATATTTTTGCATTTGCTTACATCGGTATATCAAAACTTTCAGCATAACCGGTAAGTTCCACGTAACCCTGACCGCTGATCGGATTTGCGCCCCTTGTCCCCCTGACCGACACACTTCCTTCCCAGTAAGTTACACCGGTACTTTCAGAAGTCTGCATTTCCTGATCTGCCAGGTTGGGAAAAATGGTTAAGTCCAGAGAATATGGCAAAATCCGCAGACGCCAGCGTGAGGGATAGACGGCCTTGGAATGGGGGCTTTTCCAGGTATCCAGAATGGTCACAGCGAATTCATCCTTTCCGATTGCCCTGGTTTTTCCTTCAGGGTCGACAAATGTTCCACTGGAAACGGCACTGATACCACCATCATTCGCCCTTAATAAAAACACCATGATTTCTGTCCGGTCGGACAACTGCACGCTGAACCAATCCCATCCCTTTATACCCGGTTCTAATAAGGCCGTGCTGAATTCATGATCCATCCATCCTTGCCCGCTGACGGCAAACGTTTTTCCTCCGATGGTTAAGCGTCCATCCACCTCCTGCCGGGTATAAGAGTAATAGCAGCTGGCTCTTTCCGGTGATGAGCCTTTCAGGCTGTAGCCGGCCTGACCGTGCAAAACCGGGGGTTTCACAGGCTTTAAGGTCAGCTTGTAGGAAAACTCATCCGTATCCACATTGAGCACGTGAGCCTCGGAGTCGATGCGAGCCGACCAGTTTTTAAGGTATACAACCGTCTCAGGCGGCCTGTTCAGAACACCGGCCATTGTCAGCGCCTCCCGCGAAAGCAATTCGGCCTGCAGATGACGTTTGCCGGCAATATCTGAAATGGCCGCGTGGGCCGAATAAATCTGCTGGGTCCGCCAGGCGGACGGCGGGTTGGGCCAGGCTTTTTCGGCACCCGGGGGACTGATCTGGCTGCGGAAAAAAGTCAGCTGGAATCCATAGAGATCCCCGCTTTCCGAGTGCAAATTACCGGTGTAATACCACCATTCGGTGCGGTACCCCGGGTGCGCCCCGTGGTCTTTGGGGAATTCGAGGTTACAAGGACCGGTGATGGTTAGATAATTAGATGGCTCCTCAGCCAAAGCGGGCCGGCTGATTACCAGAAAAAATAATGAAAAAAAGAAAAATATGTGTTTAATTCGGATTGCTACCATACAAATATAATATCGCAATTATGTAAAATCACTGGGCGAAAGCCCTTATCTGGCTTGCACCGCCCGGGTCGTTGATGCCGAACTGGGTTGCTGGACAAAGGTCGGCGCCCGCAGTTTTACATGAATCTGTCGCATATTGCCAGTCTAAAACGCTTTGTTTTGCGATGATGAAGATGTTGATTCGGGTATATACATAAATCTTTACTTCCACACTTACATTTTTATAATGTCAATCCATTATTATGTGCCAAGTGCTCGGGATCTATGAGAATAATTTCATTGATTGATGATGCGGAAATTATTAAAAAGATCCTCAAACACCTGGACTTATGGGATGTCAAGCGCAAACCGCCTCCGTGCGCCAACGGCCCGCCGCATGAAGCCTTTATTATCTATGATCAATCCTCAGCGTCCAGCGCGGATGATTACCCGATCGATGCCGACTATCCGATTGAAACCTACCTTTAAAAAAATCCGGCAGCAGGCACACCGGTGAGCTATGCCCGAATTTGCCTAAATGGTCAATTCCAACTCAAAAATCGATATTGACAACAACACCCGCTTCCGTTATCAGGTTGGGTATTGGTGCCCTTTAATTGATGCCTCAATATGTTGTGCTGTAGCTTAAGCCGATACACAATTCGCTATTTTCCTTGATACGCACCGAAAAAGCAATGTCCTATCTTTGAGCGGAAGGGGCGGTGTTTTGAAGTATAAAGCACAATTGCCTAGATCCAGAAGGGTGACTGATGCGGGTCAAAGACCACGCGAACCATAAACAGAAATAACGGGCGCGAAACAAAGTAAACAACAGCTCAACTCCGAGACGAAAACTACTAGATCACACGAAAATTAAAAAAGAAGCAATAGCCTTTCGATAGAAAATCCACCACTCCGTCATATGGTCCAAGGGAGCGATCTACAACTTGGGCTTTGAAGCCGGTCTAAAGAAAGTCAAGGAATTCGTCAAGCCGGGTGGCTACGTTGCGGTAAGTGACGCAGTGTGGTTGAAGTCCGACCCACTGCCTGAGGTTATTGAATTCTGGCGAGAATATCCAGAAATTGACACCGTGGCAGCGTAACTTGAAGTCATCAAGCGTATCGGATACGAAGTGGTGGGTCATTTCATCTTTCCACCCACGGCATGGACTGAGCAATACTATGACCCAATGGAGAAACGCATCGCTGAGAAAGCCGAAGACTGGAGAGGCATTCCGGACGCAGAGGCGGTCCTGAGAGAGGCGAGAAACGAGATTTCAATCTTCCGTCGGCACTTTGACTATTTCAGCTACGCCTTCTTCGTGACGCGCAACTTCGTGAATGCCTCGTTTTGATAGCAAGGAAAAGATAGTTACTGGAAAACTTAGCGCCAAAATCAAGAGCGCTGCAAGGAATGGGTCTTTCTTGAGGAAACCTAATCGGGTAAAGGGGAGGAAATTGGAAATTGGGGATGGTCTCAGGGCTGCGATATTAAATGGCTGGCGGGTCGGGTGGCATCCTGCCCCGGCATCGACCCGGAGATCGCAGAAGTGGTTTCAAAGCCTCAGATCAGGTCTGAAGGCAAGGCGCAGCCCGAAGAAAAAAGTGAGCTGTACCAGTATATGAATACCCCTCCCTCTTATCCTTTCCAGCGGTCGACCCCTGTAAACGCTGTTGGGAGAAAACCGCCGGACGCTTCCCGAACCTGGTGGAGCACCTTCCGACATAGATGCACCGCCGCATGGACCTCATTGATCGATGTAAAGGAATTTTCGATACCCCTGCGGTCTGCGGCTTCCGAGCGGGTCTGTTCGTAAAATTTAAAGTTCAGTGTAATCCGATCGTCCGGCCAGACACCCAGGGTGAATTCATTCCAGCGCCTTTCGATTAGATCTGCCATCCGGGCACCTCTCTTGCCGATAGGAGAGTAGAGGTTCGTGTTTACCGAATTAAACCGTTAATGCTCTACTCACCGGTCTGCCGTCCGACCCTGAACGAATATCGTCTGACCTCACCGATCCATTCCTTCATTGTGCTGATCTGCACAACCGAGGCCTCATGGTCATCGGTCTTCTTTGTCAGGGTGTCCAGAGCGTTGATCAGTCGTTTGCTTTGCCATCGATCAGCTTCGAGCACCGGGCCGATTTTCTGAGTCAACTGGGCCTTAAAGGAAGATAGCGAATCATTCGCGTTTGACTCCTCGATTACACTAAAGACACGCTCCACAATGGAGGGCGCACCAATGATAATACCTAAAAGCAGCAGCACCGACTCATATTGCTTTTTTTCTAGGTAGTTTGTCAGCCGCTGATCCCGAATCCCAGCCCGCAGCAGCCGATAGACATTCACGAAACGCTTAACGGCGCGCGGCGAGCGACTGATCAGTGATGAGAGACGTTTCATGAACTTGTGTTCTTCTTCTGTGAGTTCCAGCTGCTTCGGGTTCAGATCGAATTCGAACGGCGGTTCGTCTTCGACAATGGATTGACTTTCACCCTTTTCGTCTTTCTGTTGAGTGCCGGAACCTGCCGGTGCAGCGCCTTCCTGCAATGATTCCCGACTCGATGGGCCAAGTTCATCATGCCCGGCCGTTGCTGCAGCTTCCCGCTTCTCATCGTCGGAGGTGACCTTTTCGGTGCTTTCTTGCACGCCGAGGCCTGTTTTACCCGCCTCCGGTTCAACCGTTTCCTCTGCATCCTTGCGCGTTGCTTCCGCCGCCTCATTAACCTGCTGATCCGTTTTCGTTTCGTCTCCGCCTTCGGAGGAGGCTTCATGCCTTTCTTTGGGCAATATCAGGACATCCAGATAGTCCTCGGTCGCCTCCTCTGTCATTGGGCGCAGCCAAAAAGGGATTTGGAATATCTTTTCCAGGTAGTCCTGGGGTTGGGCGGCCGTGTCTCGCAGTTCCCCTGTTTCGGGGTCCTTGGCGATCTGCTGGTTTTTAATGCCGTCGTGCCGCCAGAGGTCCCGATACTTATGCGCCAGAGAACGGGATACCCACCGCGCATCCACCCCCACTACCACCACGAAGAGCGGAAAGGTCAGCAGCAGATGTATCGCCTGCAGCACCTCTACCACCCGCTCAGGCGGACATCGATCCAGATCGTCGATGTAAAGCACAATCCGGTCGATCTTTGGAAAATGGGATACGATGGCGTGCAGTTTGTCCTGCCCGTTCTCAATGCGCAGCATGACGTTAATTTGCCGGGTGTTCTGCCCGTCATGAATTCGCCAGGCTTTTCCGGTCGCTATCCGCTCGACCCAAGGCGGCGTTCTATGTTTATCCGATTTATCCAGGACCGGCATGCCCTCCAATTTGTCCAAAAACGGCATGTCCACCTTGGTTACATTGTTGCGCAGCAGCTCGGGTATCTTCCCGCCGTCCAGATCCTCGATCGCCGCCTGCAGCCCTTCCGCAGATGACATCGAAAATTCGTTGACCATCAGGTTCTGCAGCCGTTCGAAGTCGCGGCGGATGATGGCGGGCAGCCCCAGGTGTTTGCGGTAGTCTTCGCTTGTAGCCCGATCCTGGAGGAAGTTGCTCAGTCTTTGACTCGGACGCAGTTCCTCCATCCTGACCCGCAGATCCGCGATCTCCTTCCGGCGGCGCTCAACCTCATCCGAGGCCAGCGCCGCCTTCTGTTCCGCCTCACGAAGCTGCCGATTGTCTTCGTCGGTCAGACCCTTTACGATCGCATTGCCCGTCTCTTCAATCATCCCGATAGTACGGTGCGCGTACTTCAGCGCCGACCCTATCCACCCCGAAGCCGCCGCGATCAGTGCCGTGATTTCGGCGACCCCTGCCGAAGTCGCACTTAGGAACTGCTGATCCGGGAAAAGCTTCAAGTAAACGACCACTGCAATAACGACCGCTGCGGGGACCCCAAACCAGCCGAGTGCCCGCATTTTGGATACACCCTGGAGCAGCGTCCGCGCCATTACCGACAAACGGTTCGGCAATTGGGCGATCGATTCACGCTGCAGCAGAATGTTCTCCTTGAGCTCTTTCAGTTCTTCGAGCTTGAAGGTCTCCTCGATTTTTTCAACATTCGCTTTGGTTTCATCATTCTCCTTCAGCCGATTCCAAATATCGTCGATCACCCGTGTCAGGACATGATACTCTCCCTTCTCACGTTTGCTCGCTTCGGTGAGTTGCTCTTCGGCAATTTTCAGGCTCTGCCCTGCATAAGCCAGAAGCTCGATTTTCTCGTCGAGTTTGCGCAGCAGCTTGCCCCACTGCTCCTTGACATCGTCTTCCTGACCTACAAAATGGTGATGCAGCCGGTCGAAGATGTGGGTCACCAGACTCGCCCAGAGGTTGGCCTCGACATAATGCCAGGCGTTGAACTCGATCTGGACGATCTCGCTGTAAAAGGCGGTGTTTTCCCTGCGTGCCGCCTCGGCGAGATGCTGAATTTGATTTTTGAGCTTGCGCATGAAAAAGCTTTTGCCCGATCCCCAGTCCCCGAAAAGTCCGATGGACAGGGGCGGTTCCAGGGACCGCGACGCCATCAGCATCGCAAAGGAATTCACGTGTCGCATGATCTTCAGGCGATCCGGCCCCTCGAATCCCTCCGCATCGAAGCCGGGCAGTTCAGAGGGGTACAGCGCACCATCATCCCGGGATTTCAGTTTGAAGAACGCATACCACGCGGAAAGATCATCCGCCGTCTCGGACGGTGCGCTTTTTTCAAGGTACGCGAGCAAGCCTTCGATCAAGGTTTTGCGGTCGCGGCCGATTTCTTCGATGAATTCCCAGGCACCGGTCCTCCCGCCATCTTCGGCAGGGTAACCGAGCAAGGCCCCAACCAGATGACGGGCATGGATCATATCCGCCCCGGTGGTTTTCCTGGCCAGTTCCATCGCGTCGTTCAGCAACCCGGCAAAGACATTCGACAGCCGGCGCGAGGTCCGGGGAAGGGATTCAAGGGGATGTTGCTGATACCTTTTGATCCAGTCGTCACGGGCTTCCTGGTATCTCGCCCGGCCTTCATCCGAGCCGCCTGTCAGCGACTGATACAGGAACCAATGCGAGTTTTGATCCGTTTCGTTTTGGCCGAGATCCGCCATCGCAATCAACATCAGGCTGGTGCGCAAACCGGCTCCCCCCAGTATGGTTTCGTCCACGAGCCCCCTGGCCTTGTCTATCGCCACCTGGGCGAGTGAAGAAAAGCTGAAATCTTCGAGGAAACGGGCTCCCATCGCACGTTCGATGCGGGCGAGACCATCGGAAGCGTCGATTCCGGCCTCTTTGAGCCGTTTGCCGACACGGCCGCCCTCATCGGCGGTTGCAAAAATTCCGTAAGTCAGGCCCAGTGCATCCAGCATACGTTCCGGCCAGTCGGCAGCGAAACGCTCGATTGCAGGTCGTACGTGGACATCGACCTCGAAGTGCTCTTCCGCTTCGAGACTCGATTGATCAAACGATGAAATGCTTTGGTTCTTGACAAACTCCGCAGATTTTATCGCAGAGCGTTGCTGAATATCGGACTCAAGGTTATCTTCCGTTTTTAAACGCAATTCTTCGAGGTCGGGGATCCCTCTATTTTTGAGAAAAGCATTTATTTCATTCGGAAACAATGATTTGACGTGGGAATTGACCATGCCGATCGCTGCGAAAAACGCCGAGCGGCTGAGGGGACGCCCCTCGTCCTTACGCTGGTTCGCCAGAAATCGCTGGATTTTCCTGGCGAGCGGTGCAACCTGCTCCAGAATCTCCGACTCGATCTCGATTTCCAGCGAGTTGCAGATTCCGCGAAGCGTTTCCAGTCCGGGCCTCATGGTGTTTCCCTCCATCGCCGATAAAGTGGTTGGTAAGATATATATCGAGGTTTTTCGGCAAAGTCACCGATTGGATTCATAAGTATCGGAACGTAAAGTTGAGTATGGTAAAATCAACACCATGATTTGAATCGGAACAATTCGTTCAGATTGGTCTCATGGCATCTATGGTTGGGTGTGTGTAATTTTTACGAGTCACTCTTGTTAAAAATCGGTTTTCAGTAAGTAAATTCGAAATGAGTTGAAAAAAATCCTCCTTGTAAGGCAAGGTTATGGTGCCCAAACCAATAACCGGCAACGCCCAACAAGGGCCTATGGTACGGCATGCAAGCCTGTTCAGTCAACTGATTGCGTTGGTTAACCGCCAAAAATTTTATGAGCTCGTTTATCGGCATAGTTCTGAACGTTACGCCAAGGGTTTCAACTCATGGGATCACTTTGTGGCCATGCTGTTTTGCCAGCTGGCCCAGGCCAGGAGCCTGCGCGAAATCTGTGGCGGCCTGGCCAGCTGGCTGGGAAAGCTGCGGCATTTAGGGATCAAAACCGCTCCAAACAAATCCACGCTTTCCTATGCCAATGCACACCGGCCCTGGCAAATGTAACAGGATCTGTTTTACCAGACTCTGGGAAACATGGGTACAGTCATGAAAATATGCATTTCTTTATTATAGATCAATATAAATGCAAAATAATATAAAAAAGAAAAATTTATGTTTAATTCGGATTGCTGCCATACAAATATAAAATCGGATTAATTTATTTTAATCGCGGCTAAAAGCCGCTCCCACCTGCTTTAGCCCCTTGCGGGAGGATCATACCACATCTTTCTTCTCCAAAAATATTCAATCATTCACCCTCTGCCTCATGCCCTTTGCCTTATATTTCCCCATTCCCACTTCCCTCCGGGGCGCAGGCCCCTATGGTCCCTGCGGCTTCCGTCTCGTAGAGCCTACAGCTCGGAGAGGCCGGAGGCCGCATTCAATTCCCTCTGCCCTATATTTCCGCCTTCCACATTCCCTGGCCCAGACCGATTGGGCGGAGATCATACTTTACACCACATCAATACGATCAATTTAGACGAAAGTAGTCTAAACCCATTAAGTCGCACCAGGGCAGGCCGAATTTCGACTTCAATTTATTCCGCATTCCGAATTCCCCAATACCCAGTACCCATTACCCATTGCCCAATCTTCATTCCCGCAACAGCGTCGCCGGCGGCTGCCGAAAAACCATATTTACAGCCGGAAGCGCCGCGGCCAGGGCGGTCAGAATAATCAAGGGCAGCGACATGCCCAGCGCCCACCAGTCCACCCCGTATAAGAACGTCCAGCCAAATGACTGGCGGTTGATCACGTACACCAGTAAATAAGACAGGACGAAACCGCAGACAATCCCGCCCAGCTCACCCGCAACCACCATAAATGCGGCCTCCCAGAAAATCATGGATCGGATCTGACCGAAAGCGGCTCCGATCGCAAACAGCGTATTAAGCTGCCGGGAGCGTTCCAATACCAGAACCGTCAGGGTCGTGGTAATCCCCAAGGCCGCTATCACCAGGGCGATGAGCAAAAGCACCGTTGTAACGGCAAATGTTTCATCGAAAACCCGCAGGATGGACGCCCGCAGATCTTCGCCGTTGATCATATCCAGGTCGCCACCCCAGCGCTCGATTATTTTCTTTCGCAGATCGGTAACCGCACGGCCCAGATCCTGGTTTCGATCCCGGAAGTACACCCGTAATCCGCCCCAGCGAGGATCATGATAGCGTGCCTTGAAATGCCCCAGGGAATAAAAGACCACACCGCCCTGGGTACGATAATCCCGCACCACGCCCAAAACCGGCAATTCAACGAGGGACGTTTCGATCCGGGCCTTGAATATTTCCCCGACAGTCAACCCGGTGCGATTTGAGAACACTTCGGAAATAACCACCCCTTCTCCGCGCCGCAAGCGCGATCGGAGTCTATCCGGTTTACCTTTCATCCAGAAAAAATCCGCGTACTTTAAAAAAACATCTAGATCCAGGGCCTCGAATTCATATGGAAAATTGTCATATCTGAGAAAATATCGACGATTGGGTACAATTTCGATTTCACTATCCAGGGTCTCAAACCAGGCCGCCACCTGATGGGGAATCGGCTGACGGAATTGATTTATCTCATTGAGCTTGGGAGTCAAAAACAAATCACCGCTGATGGTCTGATAGGTCCAGATTTCCACCGTCCGGCGAAAGCTGTGGATCATAATAACCAGCGATGCAAACAATGCCACGGCCGTAATGAGGGCACCGACGGAAACGGCGGTGCGGGTTCCGCTGTCACGCACATAGCGGGCCGCCAGATAGGCCGGCACCCCGCCAAACCGACGCAGCAGGGGCGAAAGCCTATTGCCCATCTGTACCAGGAAAGAGGGAACGAGCAAAGAAAATCCCACAAAAAGAAGAATAAAAGCCAAATAACCCGGTAGCGGCACACCCAGCAGGCCCGGAAGCCGCGACAACGGTAAAACCAGGATGATACAGGTCAAACCTGTCAGTGTGAGGTTGCGGGAAGATTTTTTGATCGGCATGCCACGCTGGGAGTTTTCCAGAGCTTCCTTGGGTGAAACCTGCATGGCTTCCCGGGCAGGATGCAGCGCCGCCAGGACGGATATGAACACCGTTACGCCAAAACTCAATACGATCTCCCATATGTTCAGCGAAATAGCATCCACCTGCACGCGGACAAACAGGGTAGAAATCGTCTGGCTCACCCCGTGCAGCAAATACTTCACCAGAAGGCTGCTGACGGGTATGGCGGCAATCCAGCCGACAATGCCAAAAAGCGCACCTTCTGCCAGAAACACAAGTAACAGCAGGTAGGCCGATCCGCCGGTGGATCGCAGAACCGCCAATTCGTGGCGACGCGAGGCGGCATTCAATGCCACCAGGCTGTAGACCAGAAACATGCCCACAAACAAAGATGCAAAACTTAAAATGGAAAGATTGAGCTGATAGGCCCGTATCATGGCCTGCCCGCTCTCTTTGGCAGCCAGAGGTGAACTCAGTACAACGCCTTGGGGTAAAATTTTGTGAATTGCGTCCAGATCGCGGTCCGTGACACCGGGCTTAAAGCGCAAATCAATGCGGTCCACCCGCCCGTAGTCCCCGGTGAACTCCTGAAACGTAGCAATGTCCGTGAAAGCCACGCGGCCGCCCTCGGCCAGAGCCAAACCTTGCAATGCCAGAGTTCCGGCAATTCTAAACCGGGCGGTCTGCCGGGCATTTTCCAGATCAATGAAGTCGCCTTGACGCCATTGATATTTGTGCGCCAGGGGTTTCCCGATGATCAGGGTGTAGGGGTCTCTTATTAAATTCAGCCAGGAATCGGCTTTTTTTTCGGCATTACCGGCAATTTGCCAGTTACGAAAGGAGCGGTCTAAGAGAGGGTCAAAACCGATCAGAAGGAAAGGGTCTGAATTTGGCCGTCCGGGCCGAATGTAAATGCTAAGCAGGGGAGAAACGCTCTCAATGAGGGGATGTTTTATTAATTTCGCAACCAGTTGCTCCGGCACGCTTCCCCCCGGGCGGGTCAAGACCCGATCGGCCTGTCCGGCAATCAACTCCATGCTTCGACTGAAAGAATCCAGCGATGCATGGATGGAGAGTCGCACACTGGTAAATACCGAGGCCCCCAGGGCGATCCCGAGAAGTACGGTCAGGGCCCGGCCCGGGTGATTTCGCATGTTGCGCAAACTGAACCAGACAAAAAATTTCAAGAAAAAGGATATGCGCTGCATGGTGGGTATTATATTTAAACAAAACTGGAGCGGGTCCAGGTTCAGGGTTCAAGGCTCAGGGTTCAAAGGTTAAAACCGATGGATACTGATCATAATAGAAATTCCGATACATTGAACTCAAGTTCGGCATACCCATCGGGTGAAATGGATTTATAACCAGATGAAGTCGCGATCCCTTTTGATGCTGAATGTCTGGATTTTCTCAACCCTGAACCTAACCCTGAACCGCTTAACCCTGGTTACCCATCAGATATCAATCCGTCTTGCAGGTGGATTTTAATGGTTGCCAGAGAGTCTGCCAGGGAGCTGTGGGTCGCAATGATAACAGTTCGCTTCCATTTCCGGTTCATTTCGGCCAATAAATCGACCACGATCTGCCCGTTGCGACTGTCCAGATTTCCGGTAGGTTCATCGGCAATAATAATGTCCGGATCATTGACCAATGCCCTGGCAATCGCTGTACGCTGCATTTCACCACCGGAAAGCTGAGCCGGAAAGTGATCCCATCGCCGGCTGAGGCCGAGCCAGTCCAATAATTCTATTGCCTTGGACTTGACGGCCGCGGTTTTCTTCCCGGCCAGCAATCCGGGAAGGCTGGCATTTTCAAGTACGTTTAAGGTCGGCATCAGGTTAAAAGCCTGAAAGACCATCCCCACGACTTCCCGACGAAAATGAGTAAGACTGGCAGGTGTCGCTGTAGTGAGATCATGATCCGCCACGGTCAATTCTCCACGGGTCGGTCGATCCAGACCGGCCAGCAGAGACAGCAAGGTACTTTTGCCGGAGCCGCTGTTGCCCTTCAAAATCACCAGCTCGCCGGCAGCAATACTAAGATCGATCGTGTTGATACCGATGACTTCACTGCCACCCAGTGCATATGTTCGGGTAAGGTTCCTGGCAGCAATTATGGTTTTAGATGATTTTGGTTCCATATTTACATGGTTTCTCCGGCTTTATTCAGCAAGAAATCCTTTTTTTACCCCATCATCAATCAAAGAATTCACATAATTCCAGAGAATCGGAGCGCCGTCATCGACCGGCTGCATGCGTGCTTTAACCTGGGCGCTTTTTATGTTGTTTTCCTGCCAGGTTTGCCCCTCGGTAAAATAATTGTGCAAGAAGGGCTGCAGCCGATCCAATGCATTGGCAAACCTTGACTCGGCCGTTTTTCTTTCTTCAAATTCATCCCAGAGTTCCCGCAAAGTTGTTGCCTGATCCGCCGGCAGGAGATTAAAGATTCGATCCGCCGCTTTTTTTTCTCGCCGGGCCTGATCCTTTCTTCCCTGATCGTCGTAGCAGTAAGTATCACCGGCATCGATCTCGATGAGGTCATGGACCAGCAGTATTTTCATCACCCGAAACAAATCGACAGCCGAATCTTTCACATATTCAGACAGGATAAGAACCGTTAAAGCAATGTGCCAGGAGTGCTCGGCCGAATTTTCCCGCCGCGAGCGATCCATTAAAATCGTCTTTCGCAGCACATTCTTCAACTTATCAACCTCGAGTATAAATTCGATCTGCTGCCGAAAGCGATCTTGCTGATCAGGTGATAATATATCATCTAAGTTATTCGGTAAAACATGCCCTCCTTTCGAATCCAACAACATAAAAAACCTCCCCTCAAATTTAGACTCTAGGCAAACCTCAACACCCTATCTTCGAATCAAATCCCTTAATTACCATAAAGTTTAGCCATTTTTTCTTTTTCCTCAACCGATAAGGACTTGAGATAGGACTTCCAGCCCGGACACCAGCCGATATGCCATTTCCAAATTCGGCCCAACAAAGATCGGGGATTTTTATCGTATTTTGCCCTGAATTTGCATTTTTCACAGCTCTTCATTTTTAGATCTCCTTATTTCTCTTTTTTGATTTAGCAATAATTCAGGCTTGTTCCGAGTTGCTCTCTCAATCACCTCCGCAGCCCGGGCCTCTAAGACCATGCAAAATACGGCTGTTCATAGTGTGCCACGCGGGTATCTTTGCCCCGGATCGCAACCTCCCGGAATTGATAAATCAACGCAGCCGTTGGTGCCGCAATCCAGGTTATTCCCACCGGCATGAGTAAGACGGGATGCCTGCTCTCGGTAATTGGTTGCAGAATGGGCGCATCTTCACGCATAAACTCAGCGATCGGGATTCGATGAACAGATTTCACTTCGGCGGGATTCGGTCTGAGATCTAGACCGGGACCTCCCCAGATTACCACTGGAGTGATGGCAAATCCTGAACGGGTCGCGAAGTCATCCAACCGTCCAAGAATGCTGTCTCGATTCAGGTTCAGGCCCACTTCTTCCTGAAGTTCTCTCAGTGCCGCATCCTCCTCACTTTCCCCTTCTTCTATATGACCTCCGGGAAGCGCCCATTGACCTGAATGCTGCCTGAGCTGAGAAGTTCTGCGGGTGAGGATCAGCGCTGCATTTTTGTCCCAATGATCGGGTTTTGACAAACCATTTAGATCCGGTCCATGAAATACATCAACGATGGCTAACGCCACGGCAGCTTGTTTAAGCCCACTGTTTTCATGGGGCAATACGGTGAATTGCGCCAGATTTAAACGAATCTGTTGAAAAAGTGCATCATTGCAAACAAAGTCATCGGCCTGTGACATATTTAATGATCTTTTGGGTTTTCTGGGTATCCAGAAAGAACAAGTGGTTTTGAATCCGGAAGCCGCTCCCACAGGAATTTTATCTAATGGAACTAGGACTTTCCAGATAAGCAGATTGGGGTTTACCCTAACGTTGCAACATTGGGGTTGAATGGGGTTCCTGACTAATATCAATAATTTTTACCGTCAGTTTCTGTCGACCGAATCGACGTGCTTTATGGTACTCATCCCTTTGCATGGCTATATCTACTCGGTTGCGGTAACGTTTATTGGTTCGATCCGTTACCAAGCACACCCCAATTTTTTCCACGTATAAGCGTGATCCTAATGGAACGAAGTTTGCCGCACATCGCTTTTTACCTTTTGCCAGGGCTTTACAGATATTTTCTCCATTGGCTGATATACAGGGGGTGTCGTCTGTTTGCCGGGGGTCTCCGGCATTGTAAGCGGTTACGACCCGAATGGTTTCACTTCGCACAATGTAACGCGGATTTTTATGGATCAGCAACGTCGATTCAATTGAGTCAGCGTGGGAAATTCTATAACCTGCTATAATCATTATTATAATGAACAGCCTATTGATAATTTGAACTAATATTAATATTCTATTTCCCATAACGAGCTTAACATAATCAAGATTCGCCTTATTGGCAAGTGGATTTCATAGGGATTCGGTTTTTGCCGATTGACGGTTTGGTAGAAAACGGGTATCAACTGGCTGAGAAAATTACATTTATTTATTAGCAAGACGATATATAAAATTTTTGCTGATTTCCGATAAACACCAATACCCAGTACCACCTATCGGTTCATCAGGACAGAAATTCACACGAAAAGGAGGTTTCCATGGCACATGAAATACTAAAACTCAAGAGCGTCCATCCCACCAAGGGGTATTCCCACGCAGCTAAAGCAGGTAACACTTTGTATATTGCCGGTCAGATTTCCCAGAATGTGGACGGCAATTTGGTGGGCAAAGGCGACTTCGAAACCCAGGTTCGACAGGTCTGCGAAAATTTAAAAAATATAATGGAGGAAGCCGGGGGCACGCTGCAGAACATTGTCAAAAAGACGACTTTTCTGACCCATTACAGCTACATTGAAACCTATCGCCGGGTTCGTAGCGAGTATTTCCCGGAGCCCTGTCCGCCCAACACATTATTGATAATAGAGAGTTTAGCACTGCCGGACTACATGATCGAAGTGGAGGCAGTTGCCGTGCTGGATTAAGCTCTAAGTGCGAAAACTACTATACCCCAATGTTAGGGCACAATAGGGGCCCATCAGCGGATATGAACACGGACAGCATGTTCGCGGATGCCGTTGTTGCCGTAGCCAAGCTTATTCCAGTTCGAAGCTTTCTTTCGACCAGCCCATCGATAAGAAGCTGCCAGCCTAATCGAAAAAGAACCTTTGTAAATTTATTTCGGTTATTTTGGATTGTGGGAGCGGTTTTTAACCGCGATTACCCGGGTAATCGTGGTCGCCCCGCTTGAAAAACAGCGGGATGCAAGTAGAGGCCACTCCCACCAACCATTAGTCACAACCTAAATGACATTCAATTTTATGAAATTTCATATGAGCGGATTTGGAAAAAATTGCTGCCTTGACAATACAGCCGATATCCGATACCTGAATCCCGGTAATCAGTCACCACCGTATGTTAGCACTGTGATATCGGAGATCCACGATGAAATCTGAAACCCAGACAATCCCGAGCTTCATGGAGTGGAAAGAGGTGACCTCACTGGTTGGCTCCATCCGAACGCGCTCCCTTGTCGCCCGCCCAACGACGATCGAGCAGTGCCGCGAGGCGCTGGCCTACTGCCGGCAGCACGACATGACCATCTGCGCACGCGGGGCCGGGCGCGGCTACGGGGACCTTGCGCTTAACGACGGCCACGCCCTCCTCGATATGAGCGCCATGAACCGAATCATCGAATTCGACGAGGAGGCCGCCCAAATCACCGTCGAGGCCGGTATGCGACTCATCGATATTTACCAGGCGGTCCACCACGGCCTGCTCACGCTTCCCGCCAGCCCGACCGAATCGCACTCCAGTGTCGCCGGTGCGATCTGTGCCAACGTCAACGGAAAGGATGCGTGGCACCACGGCAGCTTCGCCCGCCAGGTCGTCCGCCTCACCCTCCTGCTCGCCAGCGGAGAGACACTCACCATCGACCGGTCCCACGAACTCTTCAACGCCGTCGTGGGCGGCATCGGGCTGCTCGGTATCATCGTCGAGGCGACGCTGCAGCTCAAAACGATCCCATCGCCATTCGTCGAGATCAACCGCCTCCCGGCGCCTGACGTCGACGCACTGCTCGAAACGATGGCCCAGGTCGAAAAATCGCACGACGCGGCCGTCGTCTGGGTGGACGCTTACGCCCGTGGCCGCAGAACCGGACGCTCCGTGATCCACGCTGCCAAATGGATCGAGCGCCCCGACACCGAATCACGGCGTCGCGAGATCCTCACGGCGGGCTACGAGCGCCTCGAAAACCACCGGCGATTCGGCCTCGCGCTGCATGAGAAATTCGGGCCCGTCCTGTCGCTCATGCTTTACGCCCAGCGACCCATGATGAATGTATTCAACCGCCTCTACTACCTCGGGTGCCGGTTGGCTTTCGCTGACGGGATATTCCTCGAACACCGAACTTTTCCTCAGGTTCGGTTTCGAGGCCAGCTTTACCGTACCGCCGGCCCACCTCGTCTGCGGCCCGCGCGGCTACACCGTCCAGCTCACCTTTCCGCGATCCGGCGCACGCGAAGCGATCATCGAATTGCTGGGGATATGCCGGTCTTCGCCCTGCCCGCCGGTTACAACCATCCTGCGCGCCCACAAATCGGATGACTGCCTGATCTCGTTCTCCGAAGACGGCTACAGCCTCAACTTCGAATTCCACCCGAAGACACAACACGAGACCGCGGGCCGCCAGGCCGTCGACCGCCTCATCGATGCGACGGTCCGGCGCGGCGGTAAGATTCACCTCGCCAAGGACCAGGTCCTGACGCCCGAGCAGTTCTACCGCGTCTATCCTCGCTACCGGGAGCTCCTGGCGATCAAACGACGGCTCGATCCGGACGGCCTGTTCACATCGGACCTGGCGCGCCGCGTCGGAATCGACCCTGTTCTGAACACACAGCTGCCGGAATAGACCCCCATCTTGGATAAACAACGCCAAAACCATTCTAACCCATGGCGAGAAGGGTACCGCGGCTGTTGTAGCGGGTGAGATCCGACCCAAGCAATCAACGCTCGGCAGGTGAAATCGCTGCATTTATTTGTCGGCCGGTGGATTGATTTTTCTTCGCAGGTTCAGCCAGTCATTGAGTTCCAGCAGCGCCTGTGAGAGTTGATAGCGGCCGTCGGCATACACCCCGTAGTCACCGCCGCCACCCATGGCAGAAGCAAAACGAATGGTATTGGCATATAATTGCCAGGTATCCGTCCACTTCTTTTCGATGGCTTCATCAAATGGGTTGGTCTTGAAATCCGCAAATCCGTCGTGCCAGATGTCGCCCATGATATTGGTTGCGAGCCGGATATTCCCATTGGTTTCGCGGATGGTATTTTCAAATCGCTGCCAATGCCCATTCACCCAGGACGTATCATGACAATTCAGACAGGCTGCCTGCATCGCCTTGCGACGCGTATCTCTCTCTTTTTCATCGATCAGATACGCAACGGCAATCTCCCCATCTAAGCTGGTCGGAAGCGGCAGATTGTTTTTATTTCGGATAACCGTCGTATCCGGGCTCAGCGGATGGGGGTGGGCATAGACCAGACCGAATATGCGCCACGGCAGGCGATTGTTCATCTGGTGAGATCTTTCAGACACCACTTCTTCATCTGTATTGACCAGCAGACTAACATGGCAGGCGGCACAAGTGGGCGCCGTAAAATCTTTGCCGATGGTCCAGGGCACCGCATTAAAATCCCATGATTTGTTCATCGCTGAAAATATATTGCCGTGTTTACTGGCCGCATACACTTTAAATGCCGGCACATCGGGACCGACGTGGCACTCTTTGCAGGTGTAGGGTTTGCGCGCCATTTCAATTGAAAAGGCATGGCGCGTGTGGCAGGCAGAGCAGGATCCCAGGCTGCCGTCCAGGTTCACACGGCCGACGCCCTGGTTGGGCCAGCCTTCAATGACGGGAAATTCCAGTTCGCCGGCGGCTTCCGTATCCCGGGTTTCAGAGCCGATAACCTTGAGTTTTGTCCCGTGACAATAATAGCAAGTCTCTGCCTTGGTGGCGGCATTTGCCGCCTCATAAACGATTTGGTCCTTATTTCTTTTTTTGGTTCCGTTGATACTGCGCTCAAGCTTCTGATACAGCGGATTTGCCGCCAGATTATCATAAGCGTGCGCCATAATGTTTTGGGAATACTGCGCTGCCTCCTGAGCATGACATGTGCTGCAATCCTTGGGGCTGACCACCACGTGAATATCATAACCATTGTGCTCGAAGGTATCGGCATGTGCTTTAGGGTTGAGCGTGTGGCATTCGGCACAGCCGACCACGGAATTTTTTAGATTTTCAGGCACGGTTTTACTTGATATTTTACGCGCCGGTCCATCTACTTGCAGAGCATCCTGCGGGGTGATATTCGCATGGCGACTATGCTGCCAGTCGTTAACAATGCCGGGATGAACCGATGCGTGACAGTCAATGCATTCGGCGGTCGCCTCGCTGACCGGAAAATCAGCACCGCCTGCAATTCCGTTTTGTAAAACAAAAATCCCCAGACAAAGCAATATCCCGATTCTTATCATGACAATCTCCTGCTGTGACGATGAAACTTAAAATGACATTATACCGATAAAACAGTACGGCATTTTTTGGGATGATTTTCTATGGCAAAAACATTAAGTCGTGGGTATTTCTTGTATCGCATCGCCAAGGATTAGGCAAGCTGGAATCCGGGACAACAGCAATGCCAATTTTGGAATTTTTTCTTTGGCGATCTCACTGGATAGGCCTAGCGCGTTGTCATAAGGGCTCACTTTCAGATGTGTCAAGTTCTCTGTTGATTTGTGATCCATTCATATGTTACGGATATAATAGACTAAAATACAGAAAGAAGGAATGAAAAGGAGCACTGGCATGGAAATAATGGAAAATCTATGGCAAGTCGGCGGCGCCGAGTATACGACGGTGGAAGATGCCGCCGTTTATCTGGCTCGCTTTGGCGAAAAGGCGGTCTTGATCGATGCCGGCTGCGGCAACGCTCAGGAAGCACTGTTCGAGAACATTTCTGAAGTACTGCCGCCCGATGTTGAAATTGAATACCTGTTGCTGACCCACTGTCACTACGATCACACCGGCGGCGCCGAGGCCGTCAGAAATCGTTACGGCTGCCGGATTGCGGCCCATAAACTGGACGCCGCCTTCCTGGAAAACGGCGACAGCACGGTGACGGCCGCCAACTGGTACGGAGCCCGAATGAATCCTTTGAAAATCGACTACAAAATTAAAGATAAAGAGGAAATATTCCGGATCGGCGAGGGAAAATTGATGGCTTACCATTGTCCCGGGCATTCGCCGGGATCTGTGGTTTACTTCACCCAAATTGATTCAAACCGCGTTCTTTTCGGTCAGGACGTCCATGGTCCCCTGGAGGCTTCTTTTTTATCCAATCGTGAAAAGTATATCCAATCACTGAAATTTATGATGGGGCTGAACGCGGATGTTTTGTGCGAAGGTCATTTTGGTGTCTATCGGGGTAATGAAAAAGTCAACCGATTTATTCAGTCTTATTTATACTTGGAATAACAAAATCTCAACCGGCCGATGAATCAATAGGCCTTCACACGTCGCCTGTTGGGGATATTCATATTCTCCCAATCGTTTGGGGATAATTTTTCTACGAGATATTTAAGATGGTTGACGTCGGTTCCGCAGCATCCGCCTAGGATCTTGACGCCATGATTTTTGTTGAGGGCAACCATCCTGTTTCCCCAATCTTCAAGGGAATCCGACTGCAATGAAAATGAGCCATCCAGTTCGGCATGATCAAGAGAGGAGGCATTACCTTGAAATCCCAGCAATCGCTTTAGAACCGACGCCGGTTGCGCGGAAGCGTTCAAAAACGAAGGGTAGGCACAATCATGTATCCGACCGGAGGCATGGCGCATTCAGCATCGATTCGATCGAAAAATCGCCTCATTCCCCGCAGCATTTTTTGTATTTCCGCCCGCTGCCACATGGGCAGGGGTCATTCCGTCCAACTTTCTTTGCGGCTACAATCGTTTTCGGCGGATTCAATAAAATATCCAGATCGCTGATATCCTCAGGTTCATCCGGCTCCAATCCGATTGTAAATTTCCAACCATTTTTTTCAAATAGCGATGCGACCTCTTTCATTCGCTTTTCTGTTTGCACACGCACAATGGCAGGATTCTTTTCCGTACCCAATTTTGCCGCTTTTTTTCCATCAAATATTTTTGCCATTTCTTCACCTTTTTAAAGACAGTTTTAAGCCATTTTTTTACCAATCGTCGTTTTTCCGACACATCCAACGCCTGTCAAAAATATGCGCATTTGTTGTATACCTTGTCTGTAGTCTTTTTCTTGTCCGAACGCCAAGTTTGAGCAGCGCCGAGTGAACGGTGTGACTTTCGGTACCCTTACCGAAGTCCTAAGCACCTATAAACTTTCAAAACCGCACGACTTTAGATGGGAACTTCCCTAATACATAAAGATTTTGCGTCGTTTTCATCTCCAGGAAAGAATGGACCGCCCGGTTCGGCATGCAAGAAAAACTCTCCGGACAAAAGACCACATTTAGGACAAGTGTTTCCCAAATATTTGTGGCCTGCCATGTTTGAATATTTCATCCTAAAAGAAGGAACCCTATTTTTGATGAAAAAATAAACATCCTTTGGTAGCTCTTGAATATCAGACAATATGAAAATCTCACCTTCGGTATCATCGACATTTGGGGCAAGCAATGCAATGACGGGCATTTTATTGTCGCAATTCCAGCAATGTATTTTTTTTCCAATCAAGTATAAAGGAGGATTAATTTTGAGTTTGTTATCTCTCATCTCAATTTTAAAAGTAGAACAATTGAGTAGCGGGATTTTAAATGTACTGAACCATTTTTTTTATCCTCATGGGCCCAGGATTTGGATTCATGGTTGTTTGGCAATATTTTAATAAAGGTAGCCTACAAAATAATGGTAGAAGAATCAAGAAATTATCTCATTCAGCATTTTTTATATTTTCCCCCGCTGCCGCAAGGGCATGGAGCATTTCGACCGACCTTCGGAACCTGTATCGGCTGCTTTGGTAAAAAATTTCTCTTATTGAGATTTAATATCCTATTCACTGCCCCGATGAAATAAGTGCAACAAAGATTTCATTGGGCAGGCAGGGTTGCAAAGCGCGCAAAGAATATTAATTTTATTTTCCTCTGCGATCTCTGTGTCTCGAGCGAAGCGGGCGGTAAATCCAATCTTAAACAATAAAGAACTTATTGGCATGTTTAAGAATTTAATTCTATTAGCAGCGTTTACTATAACTTCAATATCCGTCGCGCTTCATCAGGCGTGGCAACGCCCCGCCCGTACTCCCCTGCAATCCTGACAATGCGCTCGACGAACTGGGCGTTGGTTTTGGCCAAAACACCTCTGGTATAGTAGATATTGTCTTCCAGGCCGACGCGGATGTGACCTCCCATGATCAGGGCCATCATGGACATCGGCAGATGACCTTTACCGATTCCGATGACCGACCAGGTCGAATCTTTCGGAATATGCTGATGTAAATGCAGCAGAGATTCCGGTGTGGCCGGCGCACCCCAGGGCGTTCCCAGAACAAACTGAAAGTGAAACGGTACTTCTAATTTTCCCTCGCTTCGCATGCGCAGGCAGGTGACGATCATACCGAGGTCGAATATCTCAAGCTCGGGTTTGACACCGATATCCTTCATCTTTTTGGCTGCACTTTCAAGGAATTCGGGTGAGTTGATAAAGACCGATTGTCCCAGATTGATAGAGCCGGCGTCGAACGAGGCTAATTCCGGCTTGAGCTCAAGGGGTGCCAACCGCTCCCGGATCGGCAGATTTCTGCCCGGAATCCCGCTGGTCGTCAAACACAGAATCAGGTCGGTTTTCTCCTGCAAGGGTTCGACGACCTGCTGGAAAATCTCTAGGCTTTGGGTGCCCATACCTGTCTCCGGATCACGCACGTGGATATGTACCACAGCGGCCCCCGCCTCCCAGCACTCGACGGCCGATTGGACGATCTCCTCAGGTGCGATGGGAATGTGCGGTGTAATTTCGCGCGTAATCCGGCTCCCGGTGATGGCAGCTGTTATGATTAGTTTTTCCATCAATTCCTCCTATTTCGCTAAAATTATCAACTGCCGGTTTAAATCGCAGTTCATACCGATTTGCTTTTCATAAATAAAGAATCCATTCCTCTTTTTTTGCCGTACTTCGATATCGATACCTGCCCGCTTTATATGAAACTACATAAAATCCGATACCGTTTTAAGAAATATCTCACCGCAGAGAGCGCTGAGCACGCAGAGATTATTCGATTATTTTTCTCGGCGTTCTCTGCGATCTCCGCGGTGAACTCCTATGTTTCTTTTTTTAATTAGACTGCCCGCTTGGGAAGCCTGCGGTTGGGCTGACACCTAAAACCTAACCCTCCGAAAGGCAGATAATACAACGGTATTATTAGCAAAGCTTGAATGAAATACAAGGCTTAATGATTAAATACCGCCCAAAACAAAGAGGCAATTTCTTTTTTGACAACGAACAACAGACAACCGGCAATTAAATTTGATCCTTTTGCGCTCAACCGGAATTTCGTTTTTATTTTAAAAAAATTTCAAATTTTGACTTATATCAATGCAATCGTCACCGCAAACGTGTAGATATAGCTCGAAAATTGACAATTCGCCGGATTGCATTAGTGTTGATATTAGATACTGATTTTGGGAAAAAGCAAACCGGCCATCGATTCATAAACCAGCCAAAAATCAAATTAAAAAAGGAGATTATCCATGTTTTGTTTTCAATGTCAGGAAACTGCCAAGAACGAAGGCTGCACGGTAAAAGGCATGTGCGGCAAACCGGAAGAAACCGCCAACCTTCAGGACCTTTTGATCTATACATTAAGAGGCATGGCTGTTTACGCGGAAAAAGCCAAAGAACTCGGGATTTCGGATAAGCAAGACGGATTGTTTATGGCTCAAGCCCTTTTTACCACCATCACCAATGCCAATTTTGACAATGACCGCATCATTGACCTGATCAAAGAGGCCTTAAATCGCAGAGAAACCCTGAAAGAAAAATTCCTGACGGTTTATAAGGAAAAAAACGGGCGGGATTTCGATGAGGCCCTGCACCATTCGGCCACCTGGTTTTCCGACAACGTGGCTGAATATCAGGAAAAAGCCAAAACCGTCGGCGTTCTTGCCACCGAAAATGAAGATGTGCGTTCACTGAGAGAGCTTTTGATCATCGGCGTCAAAGGCATCGCGGCCTATGCAGATCATGCCGCCGTCCTGGGGTTTGAAAAAGATGAAATCTACGATTTTTTCATGGAAGCCCTGGCATCGACCACCAAAGATCTGTCCGTGGATGAGATGATCGCCCTGGTGTTGAAAGCCGGTGAGGTATCGGTAACCACGATGGCCACCCTGGACGAGGCCAACACCTCCGCTTACGGAAATCCTGAAATCACCGAAGTTAACATCGGTGTCGGCAGTAAACCCGGGATTTTGATCAGCGGACACGATCTCAAGGACATGGAAGAATTGCTGAAACAGACCGAAGGCACCGGTGTGGATGTTTACACCCACGGCGAGATGCTGCCGGCCAACTACTATCCGGCCTTCAAAAAATATGATCATTTTGTGGGCAATTACGGGGGTTCCTGGTGGGCCCAGAACAAGGAATTTGAATCATTTAACGGACCGATTCTGATGACCACCAATTGTGTGGTTCCGCTAAGAAAGGACAACACCTATCTGGACCGCCTTATCACCACCGGTATGGCCGGCTACCCGGGTGCCAAACACATTGCAGATCGTCCCCAGGGCGGATCCAAGGATTTTTCCGAAATCATCGAACTGGCAAAAAAGTGCCGCCCGCCGGAAGAAATTGAAACCGGTAAAATTGTCGGCGGTTTTGCCCACAACCAGGTAATGGCCCTGGCCGACAAAGTGGTTGACGCCGTAAAATCCGGCGCCATCAAACGCTTTGTGGTAATGGCCGGTTGTGACGGACGTCAAAAATCCAGAAGCTATTTTACCGATGTGGCCGAAGCGCTTCCCAAAGATGCCGTCATCTTAACGGCCGGATGCGCCAAATACCGCTACAACAAGCTTGATCTCGGCGATATCGGCGGTATCCCGCGAGTCCTGGATGCCGGTCAGTGCAACGATTCCTATTCCCTGGCGGTCATCGCCTTAAAGCTCAAAGAGGTATTTGAGTTGGATGATATCAACGATCTGCCGATTTCCTTCGACATCGGCTGGTACGAACAAAAAGCCGTGGCGGTTTTGCTGGCCCTGCTGCACCTGGGGGTTAAGGGTATCCGCCTGGGGCCGACACTGCCGGCCTTTCTGTCACCGACCGTGGCCAAGGTGCTGGTCGAAAATTTTGACATAAAACCCACCGGCGAAGTTCAGGCGGACGTAGACGCCATGATGTCCGCAGCCTGATTTGAGCAGGATAATATTTAATATTTACTGCACAAACTGCAGCGTGTAAAAATGAAATTCCATCAGCCCGTCTTATCGGGAGACGGGCTGATCCGCATTCTCTTTAACCTGATAATCCTGCGCGCCTCGGCATAGCTATGCATAGCTTATTAAGCGCAGCCGGGTTGATCCTGCCTGCCCTGTGAAATCTTTTCTGGTCTTATTTCTCCGGGGTCCAATTGCTTTTTATAAATAAAGAATCCATTCATCCCACATTTTTAAATTGAAAAAGTCGTCGGCCTTGAATTATCCCCAAAAGGTATTACGTTGCTGAAAGTATCTTCATGGGGCTTTAAAATTAAAGAACGGAGAGATTTTATCATGTCAGAATACGAATATTTGGAAGGCAAACGCATTCTTATCGTCGACGATGAGCCGGATGTGTTGGACAGTCTGGAAGACCTTTTATCGATGTGTGATGTCACCAAAGCTTCGAACTTTTTGGATGCCAAAGAGTATCTGCAGGCCCGATATTTCGACATCGCTGTTTTGGATATCATGGGGGTTGAAGGTTACGATCTGCTGGAAATAGCCAATCAAAAGAACATCACTGCCGCCATGTTAACAGCCCATGCACTCAGTCCCGAAAATCTCATTAAATCTTATAAAGAAGGGGCCGCCTCTTACTTGCCGAAAGAAGAGATGATAAACATTGCATCCTTTTTAAATGATATCCTGGAAGCCAAGGAAAAGGGAAAGAGCACTTGGACTCGCTGGTATGACCGCATGGGGTCATTTTTCGAAAAAAGATTTGGCACGGAATGGAAGAAATCGGATCAGGAGTTCTGGGAAAAGTTCCCTTTCTATTAAATCGAAATTTCTAAAAATGGGGATGCCATATGGATGCGCAGGATTCGTTTTCCTCTATTGACGGCATCTGCGAGCAGCTCAAGCGGAACCGCTATATCACCGATCAATCGTTGGCGACGGTCGTTTATCTTTCCTACCATCTCCACAAGCCCATATTCCTGGAAGGAGAACCGGGCGTGGGAAAAACGGAAGTCGCGCTGGTCCTTGCGGAGCTATTGGCCACCCGACTTATCCGGCTGCAATGCTATGAGGGCCTGGATGCAGGCTCCGCTTTATATGAATGGAATTACCCTAAGCAACTGCTTCGCATCAAAATGGATGAGCAGTGCAGCCAGTCACCGGAAAAAATGGGCCAGGTGATATACACCGAGCCGTATTTGATAAAGCGGCCGCTGCTGGAAGCCATCATGAGCTCCCAGGAAAACACACCGGTACTATTAATCGATGAACTGGATCGCGCCGATGAGGAATTTGAAGCCTTTCTGCTCGAGATACTCTCGGATTTTCAGGTATCGATCCCCGAAATCGGCACCTTAAAAGCGACTCACAAACCCATGGTGGTCATCACGTCCAACAGAACCCGGGAGATCCACGATGCCCTCAAGCGGCGATGCCTTTTTCACTGGATTGATTACCCGGACCTGGACAAAGAGCTAAAAATCATTCAAGCCCGGCTGCCGGACATCGATGAATCACTGGCCCATCAGGTGGCCATCTTCATGCAGAACATTCGCCGACAGGATCTACTGAAAAAACCGGGCATATCCGAAACTCTGGACTGGGCCGAGGCCCTTCTTAAGCTCAATCGAAACGTTTTGGATGAAGAAACGGTTGAAATAACCCTCGGCTGCATTCTCAAATACCGTGAAGATATCCAAAAGTTTAAAACAGGTCTCTGGGCGGACCCGGATAAGCGAACCCAATTTCTAACTTCATTTTCAGACCGTCATGCCCAATGAGAAAATCGACATCCCCTTAGCGACCGCAGAAGGGTTAATCGACAATATCGTACGATTTTCCAACTTATTGAGAGACAACGGTATAGCAGTCTCGCTGCCCGCCGTTCTGGATACTCTCAAAGGCCTGCCCTTGATCGATATCTCCATTCTGCCCGAGTTCAAGATTTTACTCCAGGCGAATCTGATTTGCCGTAGACAGGATATCGTCAAATTTAATAAATTGTTTCACGACTACTGGTTACCCCGAAATCGGCTTGTGCGGGAAATCCCATCTGAAGAAGATGTCGATCCTGCAGAAGAACAAAATAGTGCCGTGTCCCCCAGTCCCGAAAATATTCGCGACAGTCGATCCCCGGAGCAACCGCAATCAACAGCGGCGCAAGACCGGGCGCTGCGCTACAGTCCGCGATCTCTTCCCAAGACTGTTGCCGGGGAAGAACTACAATTCGTAGAATCCAGGGTTCTGTATGAAGCCATCTGCCACCTGCTGAGGCCGCTGAACAACCGGCTGAGTCGCCGGTTTAAATTCACCATGCGTGGCAGGGAAATTTCACTGAGAAGAATATTGCGGAAAAACATGCAGTTTGGCGGAGAATTAATTTTTCTCGATTTCAAAAAAAGGAAAGTCAAAAAACGACGCGTTCTCTTTTTCTGCGATGTCAGCGGTTCAATGGATATTTATACCCGCATGATTCTGCAGTTTGTTCATGCGCTCAACCGCATCGATCGCCGGACGGAGATTTTCTTTTTCTCGACCGAACTTTCGCGCGCAACATTGCAGTTCGATAGAAGCAATTTTAATGCGGCCATATCCCGCATTCCGGAGCTGACTAGGAATTGGGGCGGCGGAACGCGCATCGGGCACTGCCTGCAAATTTTTAACGAAAGCTACGCCAGACGGATGCTTTCAACTAAAGATATCGTAATCATTTTCAGCGACGGTTGGGATCGGGGGGAAATCGATGTGCTCGAGACCCAAATGGCACGCCTTAAACGAAAGTCACATAAAATTATCTGGTTGAATCCCCTCATGGGAACGGCAGATTATCAGCCCATATGCCAGGGCATGCGCACCGCCCTTCCCTATGTGGATTCTTTTCTACCCATGGATGATCTTCGGCACATCGCGTTTCTGGGTCGCATGTTGGGGAAAATAGTTGCTTAGGTAATGAAGGTTTCAGGTGTCAGGTGTCAGGTGTCAAAAGTGCCAACAGATTCTTGTATGAAACTACACGAAATTAAAAAGCGAACCGCAGAATATTGAATGTCATTGAATGTCGAAGGATGGAATCGCTTCGCTAAACCTTTTTAAAATAGACAGAATACATTTATTCGACGTTCGATGTTGAACGTTCGATGTTCGATGTTAATTTATTTCTTCTTCGATTAAGCTGGCCGCTTTTCAAGCCAGCGGCCGTGCTAACTCCTGACACCCGACACCTGAAACCTATATTTTGCGACAATAAATTATCAGCGTGCTTGCTGCCTTTCAGGGGCTGCTTTTTCCGAGCGTCGTCTCGGAAAAATTATGGTGCCTTAGTGGCTGAACGATTGCACCTTATCTTCCTTTTTTTTCTTCTCTGCCAAAGCGGCGAGAATCTTTTCGGGAGTTATCGGAAGTTCCATGAAATCTATCCCGATTGCATCATAGACGGCATTCACAATCGCCGGGGCCGGGGATAACTGGGTGCCTTCCCCGGCCTCCTTAGCCCCGAACGGCCCGATGGGATCGTCGGTTTTCACTTCAATCGCCTCTATTTCCGGCATCTCCAGAAACGTCGGGAATCCATAGTCCAGAAAAGAGGGGTTCATCACCTGCCCTTTCTCGACAATCACATCTTCATAGAGGGCCTGTCCCATGCCGCCCACAACGGAGCCTTCGAGTTGGCCTTCCACCAGCATGGGATTGATGGGCCGACCGCAGTCATGGGCCGTCACCATCTTCAAAAGTTTCACCCTGCCGGTGTGCAGATCGACTTCCACCTCGGCAGCCTGGGTCATGAAGGAGTAATTCGGGGCAAAATTACCGTCTTCTTTAAACAGGGTGGTCGGTTCGGAGGCGGGCGCCATCCACGACCCCCGGCCCACTATGGGCATGGGCATATCCGCATACTGATAGCCTTTTAAGGCTTGCGCCAGCGTTAACCCCTTGTCCGGAGAGCCTTTAACAAAAATCTGGCGGTCTTTTGCCACCAGGTCGGCCGCATTGGCCTCCAGTTTTTCAGCTACAAATTGAAATAGCTTTTGCTTGGCCGAAATGGCCGCCAGTCTGGCCGCATTGCCGGCTCTGACCGTAACCCCGCTGCCGAAGGTTCCCGGATCCAGGGGGGTAATACCGGTGTCGGCGGCCGTAACCCGGATGTCCTCGATGAGCACACCGAGCTCTTCGGCAACGATCTGACCAATGACGGTTTCCGCACCCTGTCCGATGTCGGCGGCCCCCGTGAGCACATTTACGGCCCCGTCCCGGCCCAGCTGAACCACGGCCCCGGAACTGATGTGGCTCATGTTGCTGACGCCGCTGGGAAATGAAGCGCCGGCCAATCCCACGCCTTTGCCCAGGGGTAATTTTCCCCTTTTTTCCTGCCAACCGATGGCATCGGCGGCTTTTTTGACCGATTCGGAAAACCCGCAGGTATTGATAACAAACCCGGCGGGATGGGGAGCCCCGGCATGAATACTGTTCTTAATTCGAATTTCAGCCGGATCGACACCGATACGATCTGCGATGATATCCAGCTGCCGTTCGACCGCAAAACGTGCCTGGGGAATTCCATGTCCCCGCATGGCACCACCGACGGGTTTGTTGGTATAGACATGGGAGCCTTCATAAATCAGATTCGGTACGCGATAGGGAATCATGAGAAAAAAGCAGGACAAGGCTATCATCGTCGGCGCCGTACTGTTATAAGCACCGCCATCCGCAACGGCCTGAAACTTCTGGGCGAGAATCGTGCCGTCCTTTTTGACACCCGTCTTGACCGTGATGTACATGGGATGTCTTTGCCGGGTGGAGATGAAAATTTCTTCCCGTTCATATACGAATTTTACCGGTTTACCGAGATGGATGGCAAACCAGGCAGCACAAAAATCCTTGGCGAACATGTCAATTTTTTGCCCGAAACCACCGCCTACTTTGGGTTTGATGATCCTCACCTTGCTTTCGGCGAGCTGCAGCGTATTGGATAAATTTCGCCTTAAAAAAAAGGTATCTGGGTTGAGGACCAGACGGTGAGCTGCCCGTTGAGAGGGTCGTATTGGGCCAGGGCCGCATGGGGTTCGAGGGGGGCATGGTTGACCGCCTGGGAATAAAAGGAATGTTCAAAGACGTCGTCACATTCTGCTAAGGCCTTTTCGACATCGCCGAATTCTTTTTTAATAAAAAAAGACGTATTATTCTTGACACCCTCATGAATCACAGGAGCGCCTTCTTTTGCGGCCTCCAGAGGATCGAATACGGCCGGCAGCTCTTCATAATCCACCGTAATAAGCCCCAGTGCTTCTTCGGCAATTTCGGGATCAATGGCGCAGACGGCGGCGACATCATCCCCGATATAGCGCACTTTTTCTCTTGCCAGCGCGTGTTCATCCTTCGCCATGGGTACGATGCCGTACATTCGATCGGGGATGTCCCGACCGCTGACCACGCCTTTTACACCCGGCAGCTTCTCTGCCCTGGAAGTGTCGATGTGCAGAATCTTTGCATGGGGCAGCAGGGCTTCGCAGCACCTTCCCATGCAGCATCCCGGAAAGCACGAGGTCATCCGTAAACAGGGCGGTACCCTTTACCTTCTGGGCCGCATCCAGCATGGGTACGCGGGTTCCGACAACATTGAGTTCCTTTTCCATCTAAACCTCCTCACCGGTATTGTCACTGACGCTCATCACAGCCTCAACGATTTTCTTGTACCCCGTGCAACGGCAGAGATTGCCGGCCATCTTTTTTTTAAGCATGCCCTCCGTCGGGTGTTCGTCTTCCGTCAAGATCGCCTCGGCCGTCAATATCATGCCCGGTGTACAAAAACCACATTGGAGTGCCCCCTGGTTTATAAAAGCGCTTTGCAGTGGGTGCAGGTCACCGCCTTCAGCCAGGCCCTCGATGGTAATGATTTCCTTGCCGACGGCATCCATTGCCAGCATGATACAGGATAGATAGGCCTCGCCGTTGATGAGAACCGTACAGGCCCCGCAGGCCCCCAGATCACATCCGCGTTTTGTGCCCATCAGCCCTAATTGGTCCCGCAATACTTCAAGAAGCGTGTGATTCGGGGCAACCAGCAGCTCATGGGTGTCACCGTTGATGTTCAGTTCAATCACCTTTTTCATTCGCATGACCTCCTCGTGGCTTCATTCACAGCCCTTTGAAGTAATATTCCCATCATTTCTCTCTTATGCGCAGGAGAGAAAAGGGAATTCTTAACCGGCGCGGCTTCCTTGGATGCGAGTTTGGATGCTTCTGCCATGATGGCCTTGCTCAAGTCCTTGCCGTCCAAAAAGGCTTCAAGCCGTCGGCCTCTGACAGGGTTTTTAGCCACCGCCGTGAAAGCAACCCGATACTCCTTTTTCTCCCTTGATGCCCAGAATGCTGCCCCCACAATGGGAAAATCGATGCTTTCACGGTTCGCATATTTGGTGTAGTTTGACACCCCATCCGCCGTTTCCGCCGGTATAATAATTTCGCTGAGAATCTCTCCCTTGCGGAGATTGAGCGGTGATTTTCCATCCCCGGAAAATAGCTCCTCCAACGGAATCTCACGTGAGCTCCCCCCCCTTGCAATACAACCCTGGCATTCATCACCAGCAGCGCTGGTGCTGAATCACCACAGTAACTTGAATAGCAGGTCTCTTTTTTGTTAACGACATGGCAGATTTCACCACCGGCCTTGTAACAGGTCGGTCTGGCGCTTCGCCACCATTGGGATTGATTGTAGTATTTGCATCGGTTTTGCTGACAAAGATTGCCGGCGATGGTGCCCATGGTCTGATGATGAAAAGAACCGACCAAAGATGCCGCCCGGGCCAGGGCAGGCAACTTTTCCGCAATGAAGGGCGCTCGGGATATCCGCTTCAACGGCGTCAGCGCACCGATCCGGACAGCACCATTGTCACGATGAATGTAATCCAGGTCCGATATCGACTTTATGTTTACGAGCACCGGCGGCATCTCCACCCGATGCTTCATATTGACCAGCAGATCCGTTCCACCCGCGAGAATCTTGGCCGCCGGCCTATCTTGCAACATGGCAACGGCCTCTGCAATACTTCCCGGCAGTAAATAATCAAATTTTGGTAATCTCACAACTATTCTCCCACTATTGATTTAAACACATATAATTTCATGATATGAAATCTTTTTTTTGAACATATTCGACCTTACTATCATCCTGTTAAGGATGTCAAGGATTAAATATATTCCAACTATAACCATACAATATAGTCATTTTAGAAATAATTTATTTTTGTTGACGCAGGCCGCAGGAATGATGTAAGTTTCATTTTCGATGACATAGGTTCACGATATGAAATCTAACCAAAGCAACGAATCAATCTACCACGTACAGGCACTGATGCGGGCGCTGGACATTCTGGACTGCTTCAACTACCAGAACAGAGTTCTAAGTCTATCCGATGTGGTGAACCGTACCGGGCTCAACAAGACGACTGCCAAACGGTTGATTTCAAATTTAGCGGCCCGCGGTTATCTCCAGCTGGATCCCCAGTCGAAATGCTACCAGCTCGGTATGCGGCTGTTCGAACTGGGTGGTATCGTTTTTTCTTCATTCTCGCTGCGCCAGGCAGCCGCCCAACCCATGAATATTCTTCAAGAAGAAACCGGCGCAACGGTTCTGCTAGGCGTAAAAATTGAGGACCATCTGGTTTATGTGGATAAGCGCGAGGGACGCGGGCCGCTCCGAATTTCATCGGATATCGGCTGGCGGCGTCCGCTGCACTACGGTATGCTGGGCATGGTTTTGATGGCCTATCTGGAACCCAGAGAGGCAAGGCGGATCATTAAAAAACATCCCCTGGAACTTCACACACCGCTTTCCATCACGGATGAAGATGCCTTCAGTCTTCGTTTGGGAAGAATTCGCGAAGAAGGCTGGGTTTTGGAAAAAGAAGAGGCTGTCGAAGGTGTTTTGGGCGTTGCCGCCCCCGTAAGGGATTACTCCCGTCAGGTCGTGGCCGCCCTGGGGATTGCCTTACCCATGGGGCAACGCCGGCTGAGTAGACCACTCGACCGAATTATTGATCTGGTAAAAAGGGCCTGTGAAGATATATCCTCTGATTTGGGATATTTAAAAATTTAGGAAATCAAAAATGGAAGATTTAGAATCAATAACCGTCGGACAGATATTAGAGAGAGGTGCTGCTCAAGTCCCGGACAAAATCGCTGTGGTGGATGGGAAGTTAAGAAAAACCTTTGATGAACTAAACCGGATGACCGATGCGCTGGCCGCCGCCCTCGCGGACCTCGGCTTGAAAAAAGGTGATCGCGCGGCGATTTACATGAAAAATTCATTTGAGTTCATGGTTGCATTTTATGCCTTACAAAAATTGGGCGCCATCGCGGTATGGATAAATTCCATGGATCGCAAAAACGAATCCGAATTTGTTTTATGCGATTCAGAAGCCAGAGGACCAGGTTTTCAAATTTCAAATTAACTCTGATGGGAGGATCCCGCTATGAAAGATCGATACCTTAACGTAACGCCAGACGCGGACCGGAAGCAAGCGGCCCTGTTCGATAAATGGCTTTCAGGTGAAAACATCCCCTTTGCCGATGCGGATGCGACGGCGGCCTATCGGGAGCGGATCACACTGATCAAGGATGCCATCCAGTTGAAGAAAACTCCCGCCCGTATTCCCATCTGCCCATCAGCCGGATTCTTTCCTGTTCAATACGCAGGGGTCAGCATGTATGATGCCATGTATGACTATGACATCCTTGCCCAGGCCTGGGAGAGGTATTGTCACGACTTCACCCCGGATGCCTACAACGCCCCCACCACCATTGTCCCGGGTAAGCTGTTGGACATTCTGGATTTCAAGCTTTGCAAATGGCCCGGACGCGGCGTTTCCAAACAGCAGGAATACCAGTATGTGGAAGAGGAGTATATGAAGGCTGAGGAATACCAGGATCTTATCGACGACCCCACCGGTTACTTTATGAGTACTTATTTCCCTCGCATCTTTGGCAGCTTAAAGCCCCTGGAAAAGATGCCCCTGCTGCCCCCCGTCAACGAAATTCCCTGCGTCCCGCCGGCCGCCATTCCCTTTGGAACGGAAGAGGTCCAAGCGACATTAAAAACCCTCATGGAAGCCGGCAATGAGTCCGGCAGGTGGATAACTGCTGTGCGCCGCATCAACGGATCGGTCATGGGCAAGGGTTACCCGGCCTTTTCGGGAGGATTCACCAAGGCTCCCTTTGACGTCATCGGCGATACCCTCAGGGGCACCCTTGGCGTAATGATGGACATATACCGTCACCCAGAAGAACTCAGGGAGGCGTGTGAAAGATTAACGCCCTTCATGGTAAAGTCCGGCGTGGCCGCGTGCAAGGCCGCCGGTCACATCATGCCCTTTATCCCCCTGCACAAGGGCGCCGATGGATTCATGTCCGATGAGCAGTTCCGGACCTTTTACTGGCCGACGCTTAGAAAACTCATCATCGGGCTCGTCAATGAAGGCTGCATTCCGCAACTGTTTGCTGAAGGAGCTTATAATCAACGCCTCGAGACGATTTGCGATGTTCCAAAAGGCAAGACCGTCTGGTGGTTTGACCTCACGGATATGGATCGGGCCAAAAAAACTGTCGGGCAGGTGGCCTGCATAGCCGGTAACGTGCCCGTTTCACTGTTATGCACGGCAACCACGGATGACGTCAAAGCCTATTGTAAAAACCTCATGGACGTGGCCGGCAGAGACGGTGGATTCATATTCTCCACCGGAGCAGGCATGCAGGGAGCCAAGGCCGAAAATGTGAAAGCCATGATTGATTTTGCGAAGCGATATGCAGGAGGTAATTATGTCTGACAATTTGGTAGATGCCATGGTGCACATGCGGGAGCCGGAAGCATTGGCCCTCGCACAAAAGATGTTAAATGACGGTGTCCATCCGCTCAAGGTATTAGAGCAGTGCCGCGAGGCGGTGGAAAAGGTGGGCAAGCAGTTTGAACTTGGCCACTATTTTCTCCCGGAATTGGTCATGGCCGGTGAGATGCTGAAGAAGATATCAGCGATGACCGAGCCCTTTTTAAAACATGAGGCTGAGGATAAGACCGCACGTCTGGGAAAAGTGGTGCTCGGGTCGGTGCAAGGAGACATCCACGACATCGGCAAGGACATGGTGAAATTTTTGCTGGATGTCAATGGTTTCGAAGTTCACGACCTTGGTGTTAACGTGTCTCCAGAGAGATTCGTTGAAGCAATCAAGGAAGTTCAGCCGGAAGTTGTGGGTATGAGTGCGCTGTTGACCACGGTTTTTGAATCTATTAAAAACACGGTTGCGGCCATCAAAGCGGCGGGGTTGCGAGATGAAGTAAAGATAATGATCGGCGGCGGTACTGTAACTGAGGAAGTCAGGGCATATTCAGGCGCTGATGCCTATGGCAAAGATGCCGTGGTTGCAGTCAACCTGGCCAAAGAATGGGTCACTGCCAAGTAAACCCCAATGTTGCATAAACGGCATGGAGAAATCAGTTAATGGTTTGTTATTATTGTCGAAATTTTAATAATGTACTATTTTCTCGATATCGCATAAAGTGAATTCGAAGGATGGGTTGATTTTGGCATATTGTTTACCCTTCGGGAAAGCCGGAAGACTTCAGATCCTGCGTTGTAAAGGGATCGCGGTAAAGTGACTACAACTTCACCCTTTACGCCTTGACTCTGAAGCCCTCCGGCTTTTGCAACGTTGGGGTAAACCTCTTGAATCTGCCTGCCTTGTGAAATGTTTACCCCGTTGAATTTCGTAAATGATAAATCTGAACCGAATAACAAAGAGAGCGCTATTCAACCGGGGCGAAGCCTATTTCACCGGGGCGGCGTTCTGGTCAATCGCTCAACTCAGGCCCTTATTAAATTTTTTCTAACAACATGTTGTCAGATAAAACCCGACAAAGATCTAAATCGGGATAACCGGAAATAGCAAATTACAAGCACCAAATTGCAAAAAATCCAAATCTCAAATAAGATCAACCGCCAACTGTTTGGGATTTTGAATTGAGGTCATTGTGATTTGTTTGGTATTTATGATTTGTTATTTGGAATTTTTTAATTGCTCGTATAAAACTTCATCCTAAAAACTGGAGGGCGAGAATACGGCAAAAAAAGTAGGATTTGTGGTCGCGTCGACCAGAACCGTGCGCCAAAGAATCTCTATGGAGAACATTTGGTTTTCATATAGGAAATCATGATTACAAAGTCAATCAAAAATTTATATTGACTGATTCCCATGATTCTTCTACATAGAGGCCGTTTGTTCTTTATAGAAAATTCAACTTAAATTGAAAGTGATCCATATGACGTCAGGATTTAATAGAGTCCCGGCTGTGGATAAATGCTTTGCGATGCTGGCGCTTTTCGCCCGCTCAAAAAAGCCGCTGGGCGTCAGTGACATCGCCAAAGCCCTCAACTTCAATAAGAGCACAGTGTTCAATATCGTCCATACCCTTGATGATCTGGGTGTTCTCGAAAAAGCTGCCGAGGGCAAATTTCAATTCGGCACACGCCTGTATATTCTGGGAAAAGCGGCCGGTCGCGGCTCGGAACTGATCAGTACCGTTCATCCCTACCTGGAAGAGATCAACCACAATACAAAATTATCGGCATTTTTGGGAATTCGTTCGGGTCAAACCGCCGTTATTATCGATAAGGCGGATGCTGCCTTTAATATAAAAATACACTCTGAGATTGGGATGAAAATCCCCCTGCTTGCAGGAGCGGGCGGCAGAGCCTTGCTGGCCCAGTTGTCCGACGCTGAAGTGGACAAAATCCTGTCAACAACTGAACTCAAAAAATTTACCCCCAATGCGTGTGTCAATAAAAAGCAGTATAAAAAGATGGTAAAACAAGTGCGCACCGACGGCATTTCGGTCGATATGGAAGAATATATTGAGGGGATACGGGCATTTGCGCTACCGCTTAATGTCAAAAGAGCCAATACCCAGGCCGCTCTGTGGGTGGTGGGACTCAAAGGACAAATAAGCGGGGAGACGATGTCGCGCTATTCAACTTATTTGAAAAAAATAGCCAAAGAAATTGAGCTCAGGTTCAGTTCACCATGAGTCTAAAGGCATAAAAATCAATCATAATTTGGCCTTTAACTTTTTTCCAGTTCGACAACGTCGGAAATATTAATTTCAAGCATTTTGATGCCGGCTGAAATACGCACAATATTTCTGGCAATGGCTGGAAACTCTGCCCCTGCCTGAGCAAGCTCCTCGGCGGTTCTTTTCATCATTTGAATTTTGGCGTCGATCTCATTTAAGTCGAATTGTGGCATTCTCACTTCTCCTCCAGCTTGTTCCGCAAGTCTTTAAAACGCTTTGCTTTGACTTCATATCTGGGCAAAGTTTCACAACCGCAAATTTCTATATCATAGCGTAAATTGGTCTTTAATCTGAGCTGATCGGCCAGCTCGGATTCGACCAATTGGCACTGGTCCTGGGCTTCAGGCAACACTTCCACTTTGAGTTTTATTCGATCCGCATGACCGACCCGGTCGACAATGACTTCATATTCGTCACCCAGACCGTCTACACCCCGCACAACTTCTTCAATGGCGGAGGGCGCCAGCAGTACGCCCTTGACCTTGGTGATATCATCGGCCCGGCCGACCACGCCGCCTTTAATCAGGCGGGACGTCCGCCCGCAGGAGCACGGGTCGGCCGACCATTCGATTACATCCTTGGAGTCAAAGCGGACACAGGGCTGCGCCTGGCGGTCCAGGGCAGTGATAATCATTTTCCCCCGTCGTCCCGGTTCTTCGATGATTTTGCCGGTTTCCACATCCGCGATCTCAACCAGAAACAAGGCATCATTGACATGCAGACCGCCCGGTTGATCCTGGCACTCAAAAGACCAGGCACCGATTTCGGTAGCCCCGGCGTGATCATAAACCTTGGCCCCCCAGGCTTTTTCCAAACGTCTTTTGGTACTGGGGATACTGGCGCCGCACTCGCCGGCACAGGTGATTTTGTCAATGGTTAATTCGGACGGATCGATCTCCATTTTCATTTGGGCCGTCTCAGCCATCCCAAGGATATAGGTCGGAGTGCCCATCATGGCCGTGGCCTGCAATTCCTGGATTTTAAGGATCCTGGCCTTGGTATCCAGCACCCCTCCCGGAATAACTTCGCAACCGATCTTTTCGGCGGCATAGTGTCCGGCCCAGAAAGCGACGAAGATGTTATAGCCGAAAGGAATAAACACACGATCCCTGGGACGATAGCCCTGGGCCCAGAGGATATATGACCAGCACTCGGCCCACCACTCCCAATCCTGCCAGGTATCCGGCTGGTAGACGGGTTGACCGGTGGTACCGCTGGTCTGGCGAAAAACGGCGACTTCTTCCAGGGGAACACAAAGGGCATCACCATAGGGAAAGGGATCCTTTCGCTGGATGTCCCGCATCATGGATTTCTCCACCCTGGGAACCCTTCGGATATCTTCAAATGAGCGGATATCCTCCGGTGCTACGCCGGCTTCATCGTAAAGCTTGCGATGAAATTTTGAACGCTCATAGGCCCACTTAAAAATCTTTTTGAATTTTTTAAGCTGCAGCTGACGAATTTTTTCCCGCGGCAGGGTTTCGAGAACCGGATTCCAGTAGATTTGATCGGTCATTATTGATTACCTTATTAATACATCAGATTGGGTAAAAACAGAATAATCTGAGGAAAAAGAACCAGAATAATGAGGCCCACAATCACCGCAAGCAGAAACGGCAAAATTCCCTTGAATATCGCTTCCAGCGGCACCCCGCCGATGACGCTCTCAGCGACACCATACACCACATACACATTGATTCCCACGGGGGGTGTGATCACGCCCATTTCGGTGACCATCACGATAATGACACCGAACCAGATCGGATCGTAGCCCAGGCTGGATACAACCGGCAAAAAAATCGGGACAGTCAACATCACAAGGGCCAAAGCATCCATAAAACAGCCACCCAGAAAATAAACGAGCACAACCATGCTCAAAATCGCATAGGGCGGCAGATCAAATCCTCCGATCCAGGAGGCAATTTCGAAAGGGATTCGGGTGATGGCCAGAAATTTACCGAAAACAACGGCACCGGCGATCAACAGCAGAACCATACAGGACGTCCGGAGGGTTTCATAAAGAGATTTAACAAAACCCTGCCAGGTGAGCTGTCGCCTGATCAAGGAGACCACCAGAACGCCAAAGGCACCGACCGCTGCCGCTTCGGTCGGCGTGAAGAATCCAAAAAACAGGCCACCCATGACAAGCCCAAATACGGCGAGGGTATCGATTAAGCCGGTGAGAGATTGCAGTTTCGCCTTCCAGGTAAATGCTTCACCCGGCGGACCCTGCTCCGGTGCAAAACGACACCGAATATAAATACAGATAATAAACAGAATCGTAACCAATATGGCCGGAATAATTCCGGCCACAAAAAGCTTGCCGATGGATTCCTCGGTCAACACGCCGTATACGATCAGAACAACACTGGGGGGCATAATCATGCCGAGGCCGCCGCCGGATGCCACGGACCCCGTTGACAGTTCATCCGCGTATTTATAGCGCTTCATCTCCGGCAATCCGACCGTGGCCATGGTGGCCGCTGTGGCCGGACTGGAACCGCAGACAGCGCCGAAGGCCGTGCAGGCGGATACAGTTGCCATGGCCAGCCCCCCCCGGGTGCTGCCCATGAATTTATAAGCCGTGTCGTACAACCGGCGGCTGATACCGCTGTTAAACGCCAACTGGCCCATCAAAATAAAAAGCGGAATCGTCGTAAGCCCGTAGGAGGAGAAAACCTCATAAATATTTCTGGAAAGAAGGTTGAGGCCGCCCTTTAGGGAAATCATGAGGCTGAAACCCAAAAACCCGATCATGGTCATGACATAGGCCACCGGCATCCTTGAGAAAAAAATAAGGACCATGATGGCAATACCGATGATGCCGACGACAGTAGGATTCATTATTTTTTTAACTTTACGATATTATTTATAATATCTTTAAGAATAATCAGAGTGAATACCACCAGACAAAACGCGGTAACAGAGATGATGGCGTGCTCGGGAAGTTCGAGGTTCATGGAAACCTCGCCCGACGCCTGCATGGTCTTGGCATAAACCGCCATTCGCCAGCTAATAAGGGCAAACAGAATTACGCTTAAAATTCCGGTGCAGATATCAATAATCGTCTGGGTTTTCTCTGAACACAAGCGCACGAGGATTTCCACACCGATATGGCCCTGAACCTGATGAGTGTAGGGCATCGCCATGACCACTGCCAGGGTGGCCATAAAACCGACGAGTTCCACGGAACCGAAAACAGGATGGCCAAAGGCCCGACCAACCACATCCACACAGGTTAATAAAGTCATGCCCACCAGACAGGCAGCACCGATGATTTTCATTTTATCCAGCAGCCACTGAATAATTTTCCAGAAAAGATTCATTTTTTGTGCCTTCGTGTCCTAGTGGCTAAGCTTTTACGTTTGAAATCAATGTTGTGCAAAAAATGGGTGGACCTGGATTTGAAGTTCATTGAAGGTCCACCCAGCCGGACAAAACTACTGTAAACTTTTCAATGTCTCGATGGTGAATTCAACGATCTCGGTACCATTGAATCCCTTCTTGTTCATATCGGCGATATAATCAGCAATGATCGGTTCCACCGCTTTCTTCCACCGTTCACCTTCTTTGGCATCAAGCCCGATAATTTCACTGCCCTGATTCAGGAAGAAGACTATACCCTGGGCATCGCTGGTGTCCCAGGCTTCGCCGTGTTTGACGGCCCATTCCTGGTTGATTTGTTCGATAATCTTTTGGATGTCTGACGAAAGTGAATCCCATTTATCCTTGTTCATGACCACAAAAAAAGATGTGGTGTAGGCGGCCGAAAAATCAGCGGTGCAATATCCGGTGACCTCTCCCAGCTTCCAGCCCTTGTTGGCCTCAAACGGATAAACCGCACCGTCTACCACCCCTTTTTGCAGCATCTGGTAAGTTTCCGGCATGGGTTTGGGAACCGGTGTACCCCCAAGTGCTTCAACTACCAAGGCGCTGGTTCCATGCGCCCTGAACTTGAGTCCCTTCATGTCCTCCAGCTTTCGGACCGCCTTGTCCTTGGTATGGATCAGGCCCGGTCCGTGGGCATGCAGGTACATCACCCGGGTGTCGCTGAGTTCCTTGGGCATAAATTTCTCGTAAACGGCATTGACAACTTTCGTGGCCACCGTCCCGCTGGTATATCCCAGGGGCAAATCAACGGCGGCGATCACCGGAAATCGACCTCGTGTATAAGCTAAGACGGAAAATCCGATATCCGATAAACCTTCAACAACGCCGTCATAAACCTGTCTGGCCTTGGTCAGGGTTTGGCCGGGAAAATAATCGACCACGACTTGGCCATCGGTTCGCTTTTCCACCTCCTTGCACCAGGCCTCGGCCAGTTTGCTCTGAATATGGCCGGGTGGGAAAAAATTGCTGTAGGTAAGTTTCACGGGATCGGCTTCAACTTTGGATACGCCACCGAAGCTGAAAACAAGTCCAATGCAGATAAGCGCAAGGATTATGAAAGATTTTCTTGTCATTGTGGATCCTCCTTATGTAATAAGAATTGTAAAACATCCAGCCCTATCCAAGTAGCGTTTTTTGTTGCACCCCCTTTCCAAATCCGGACTATTTTGGGACTTAATTTGTAGCTATAATATAGCTACGCAATTAGATAGTCAAGGGAAAACTTCTGGAACCGCTAAAAGCGCCAAGAACTTACAATTGCCACCGAACCATCTTTCTGGTACCGTGACAGCATCGCTCTGATATCTTTAAGTCAATTCAACCACGGCCCCAAAATGATGGAGATGATTCATGGATGACACGGTTAAAAAAGCAATTGCACAAGCGGTGACGAGCGAACCCTTTGCCCAGGCATTGAATATCGAGCTGGTCGAATTGGAAGACGGCTATTCGCGCGTGAGGATGGTCAACGACCCGGCTAAAATGAACAACATTTATGGTCGTGCCCATGGCGGTGCCTTATTCGGGCTGATTGATGAAGCCTTTGAGACGGCGGCGCAGACAGGCGGCACCATAGCAGTTGCTTTAAATGTGAATATAACCTATGTCACCAGCCCGCGGCCGGGTGTTGTGTTAGAAGCGGAGTCCAGGCAGATCAGTCAGACCAAGAAAACCGCCGGTTACGAGATAAAGGTTACCGACCAGGACGGCAGTCTCATTGCAACCTGCCAGGCCCTGGCGTACCGAACGGGTAAACCGATCCCTTTTCTTGAAACATAACCGATGCTAAACAGTTGGGGGCTTTTGTATATAACCAGTATCGTTAACTCATTTGAATCAATCAGGATTTAAGAATAGGCGAGGCTCAGGGAACGCCCCTCAAATAATAAGATTCTCTGATAGATTAGTGGAAACGTATATTTGACGGGCGTCCCGCAGATTTCCACTGTGATATAATGACGGAAAAATTACTTAACAATAGCATAGGGTGTCAAAGATGCGTTTTTCTGCCAATTCGTAAAAAATATTATGGGGGAAATAACCGCTGTTGACAGTGATACTTCCGTGAAGAAATTGGGAGATTTATAGCAGAACTTTTGCAGGTTTGGAATGTTTTAGGCATCCAGCTTATTTACAAACGCTAATCAGACACCTATCGCGCAATGCCACGAACAGGACCAGCAGACATGGAATTTTGCAACCGCTGGATCAATGTTTGGGAACTGAAGAAAATCGAGGAGCCTGAACTAATAAAGCGGATAGGCGATGAGTATATCGAATACCGAAGGCAGACCCCGATGTTTATTCCGGGGCACAGGCCAAGATCAAAGTAGCATGCCAAACAACCCGGTGAGGCAGTCTAGATCTCGCGGCGAGAGCATTGCAGATGGCCCCCCTTCGTCTTAGTCTTTTGACTATCAAGGGATTAAATGAAAATGCAAAATCGCCTGCGGATTTTTTCTCGTCGGAATTCTAGATCCGATTAACAGCTGCCGGGGCTGTGTCAATAGAAAATCCGGTCCTGGGAGAAAAACATGAAAGGATGCACCAAATGTATTCGAAAAGCTTGAAAGTGATCGTGTGGGTCGGGCTTCTTGTTCTCTGCCTGAGCGCAACCGCCTGGTCTCAAAATCCAATGCTGCTCAAAACGGGTAAGAAGAAGGTAGCTTCAGAGGGCACTGAAAACATTTCGCTCCCCAAAGACTTGAACGCAATCCAGATCGATCATATCATTGCCGGTCTCAGTGACGAGCAGGTACGAAGATTGCTGATCAATGAGCTTCTGGCGCAGGCACAGCAGGAGACGACCGCCGCGGTGAAACCGGAAGGCATTGCCGGTTTCATCCATAAGATAAGAAACCTGACCGCTTTGCTGCAAGCCCGCATTGAATTTCTGCGCTCCGGCGGTAGCGCTGCACCACAACAGGCGGCGGGCATATTTTTCTTGCTTGGCAAGGGCGAACGCGGGACAAAAAGCGTGGCCGCCGTTATCCTGAGTGTCGCCGCCGTGTTGGCCGGCGCCCTGTTGATCGAATGGCTGTTTGTGCTCTACACCGCGGCGGCACGGCGCCGCATCACATCCAGCGTGCCTTCCGGATGGATCGCCAAAATCGGGGCCCTGGCCTCGCGGGCCCTGCTGGATTTTACGGCCATCGTCATCTTCATTGTCGCGGCCATGACCATTTTTTTCCTTTTTCTGGACCGCACCGCCGGCCAGCGCGTCCTTTTGGCCGCTTACCTGGCCGGTCTGGTATTCGTCCAGGGCGCCTACCTTGTACTACGGTTTTTCCTGGCCCCGCGTACACCAGCGCTGCGGTTTCTGCCGTTCAGCGACCAGACAGCGCTGTATCTGCACCACTGGCTCATGGCGCTGACCTTTGTGATCTGCATGGGCAATGTGACCAGTGGTGTGATTCGCCTGGCGGGCGCCTCTGAGCTGACGGCTATCAAATCCTGGATGGTGGGTGCTTTAATCGCGGTCGGGATGATCATCTGGATGATTTTGCAGAAACGCAAAGAAGCGGCCATCGCATTCAGCCAGGGTTTGCCGGAATCCAGTCTGCGCTACCGACTGGCGCAAAAGTGGCATCACTTTGCCGTCTTTGCTGTTTTACTGTTGTTGGCTGCCGGCATCGGCAGCATGATTATGGGAACTGCTTCGGGACAGGGGATGCTGACCCTGCTGATGGTACCGCTTTACTTTATGCTGGACTGGATCCTGCGTTTGATGCTGGAAGCGGCATTCGGCATGGCGGATCAGCCCCAGGAGCAGCCGGTGCTTGCCGCAGCGACATCCGACGGGCCGGGAGAGGATCTTGAGACTGAAGCCGCCCCGTCGCCGGCCGGCGAAACCGCAATGGATAAATCGGCCTCCGGCGGGCGTCTGGACCTCGACCGCATGAAAGGCCCACTGCGCACCGCCCTGCGTCTGGCCCTGGCGGTGCTGCTCTTTTTCTGGATTCTGGATATCTGGAACGTTGATCTCCCCATCGGGGAGGCGGTGGTCAGAACCGTGATTGAGATCCTGGTGGTCGTGCTGATCTGCTATGTTGCCTGGGGCCTGATCAACGCTGCGATCCAGCGCCGGATACTTCGGGAGATTCCGGAAGATTCATCGGAAGAAATGGAGGAGGGCGGCGCCGGCGGTTCGCGTATCGGCACCCTGCTCATGTTGCTGCGCAAGTTCATGCTGGTGGTTATCGTCGTCATGGCCAGTCTGATTGTTTTATCGGCCCTGGGGGTGCACGTCGGCCCCCTGATTGCCGGCGCCGGTGTTTTCGGCCTGGCGATCGGCTTCGGCGCCCAGACTTTGGTCAAAGACATTATCTCGGGGGTGTTCTTCCTCATGGACGATGCCTTCCGGGTCGGCGACTACCTGGAGTGTTCCGGCACCAAGGGAACCGTGGAGCACATTTCGTTGCGTTCCCTCAGGCTGCGCAACCCGCGGGGCATGGTCTATTTCATCCCTTTCGGCGACCTCAAGCTGGTGACCAACCTCAGCCGCGACTACGTCATCATGAAGCTCGATTTTCGGGTGCGTTATGACGCCGACGTAGAAAAGATTCGCAAGGTGATCAAGAAAAAAGTCTACCAGCCCATCACGGAAAACCCCGAGCTGGGGCCCAAGCTGCTGGAACCGATCAAGTCGCAGGGTGTCAGGGAAATGGATGACTCGGCCATGATCATGCGGGTGAAATACAAAACCAAACCGGGGGATCAATTTGAAATCCGCAAAGAAGTCTACCGGCTCATGCAAGAAGCATTCAAGGAAGAGGGCATTGATTTTGCCCATCGCAATGTCACCGTATACATGCCGCCGGATACGGGCAGTGAGGCTTCCGGGGGGGCTGCGGGTGCGGAGGAGCGAAGTGTCGAATCAGACGGCGATATTCGCCGCCAGGCCGCCGCGGCTGCCGCCCTGGCTGCCATTCAGGCCGAGGAGGAGAAAAAATTGGCCGCCGCGGAGAAACCCGAAAAGTAAATCTCTCTATAAAGAATAATTTTGTCGCTTGGTTTCTTATGGCGGTTCCAGGCATCAGACCGAGATAGGATCTTCCTGTTTAGGGATCGTAGAAGAGATGGGGATCTATGATCACCAGAAATATGAGGACACTCCAATAACTATTGGCGTTTATCATTTTTAATGCTTTCTCTGTGTCCTTTGCGTCTGCGGTGAACTGTTACCTAATCTGCAATCAATACTATCCCAGTGGTGCAATGTTAGGGACTACCCTTCACCACTTTCCAGCGTCAGCGGCAACGTCAGTCGAAACGTGGCGCCCTGCCCCGGTTGGCTTTCGATACTGATATCTCCCCCCAGACATCTGGTTAAAATGAGGGCTCCTGCCAGACCGAGACCGTGGCCCTTGCGGGGGACGATGGAACATTCCTTCACCTGGGCGTAACGTTTGAATATCAAATCCTGATGCTCCGGTTCGACCCCGGGTCCGTCATCGGAAACCTGCAACAAAAAATCCTTGTCTGCAACCGTCATTTTGATATCGACCCGGCTACGTCGATGATGAAGGGCATTTTTCAGGAGATTCCCAACGATCTGGTAAAATTTGATCTCATCCTGAAACATTTCGATGTTAGCCGCCTGTGATGAGATATCAAGAAATATACCGTTTTGAGACAACAGTTCAAGGGCGTCTTTCTCGGCCTGATATTTTCCGATTTCTTCGGCAAGGGGACCGGTCATGATTTCCAGCGCATCTTTCATGGCTTGGAATACGGATTTGGCCGGGCGGAATTGAGAACAGACAAAACAACCGGACTGGGAGCGTCCGATCTCAAGCAAATTGTTGAGCATAGACCGGGTCTTTTTCGTGTTTCGCAGGGTGCGTTTAAGCGTGTTTTCCTGCTTGGCGGAAAGGGGCCCGAATTTTTCCCTGCGCTCTAAAAGGGTACGTAAACCGGTCTCGATAATCGCGATGGGGTCTTTGAGCTCGTGAATTAAAAACTGGATTTCAAGCTCCCGAAAAAACTGGTCGGGTCTTTCCGCGACGGCCTGCACTTCATGGTCTTGCTGATGGGGTCGGTTCATTCTAACATTCCTATGGGATGATGAAAATTTTCCTTATTTCCTTCGGGGTTATGGTTGGCCACCCCGGTTAAGTCCTCTGCGCACCTCTTCTGCGAAGAATTGAACAGGGCAGGCAGAACACCACTAAATCACACGAAAATAAAAACAATGTTTCGTGTTTTTCCGTGGGATAGTGGATCGATTCCAAACTAACCTCTCAATATTGCCGCTAAATTAATCGCAGCCGGATGGATTGGTTTCAGGATTCAGCCCAGCCGCGATCATGCGATATAGCTATCGAGCAACTTTTTTCGCGGCTGGAAGCCGCTCCCACAAGAAATCGCGTTATTTTGGTGGTGTTTCAGATAAGGTGTCAGACACGGAAAATGCTGTCTCTGAAACCTGAACACTGAAACCCGAAACCTTGAGACGTTATAGCCCTCTAAAGATGCTAATATAATATTCGATGCAACGTTAATCAGGAATCAGCCTACTGGGTGGCTATCATCATCAATTATTACTCTGATCCGCTGTGGCCTTCGCAAACCGGTCGGCCGGATAAAACTGAACCGATACCGTGGTGCCGCCTGAATCCCGGCAATCCTGCGGTTGCCGGCTATGGACACAGTCCTCGATCATGCCCGAGCAGGAATCCGATTCTTGAGCTAAAAGGCTGCATCGTTGAGAACTCAGATTCAGCCGGAAATGATATCGTTCCGAAAAAATTCTCATTCGCAATAAATCAAAACCCTTGCCACCGGCACCAAAGTCATAGGGTTGGCGGGAGGAATACTGCATGGTATCATAGGTCGTAAAGTAGTTTTCGAAAATCAACCGCTTATTTTCCTCACTGATCCCTACCCCGGTATCCCTGATCTCCAATTCAGGGCCGATCTCCCCGTTTCTCACCGATACGATGATTTCCCCGCTGTCCGGGGTGTTTTCAATGGCATTGCGAACCAGGCCCTCAACAATTTTATCGAGAACATCCGCAGGAATCCAAATGTCCGGCACCGCCGATATCCGGGTCTTTACCCTGCATTTCCGATGGGCGAAGCGAGGCTCAAGCGCCTTTATTTTTTGCGCAACGAATTGATCCAACGCAATCGCTTCCGGATGGGTGTCATGGCGGCCGAAAAGTTCTTCAATCCGCTGACGCAACCGCTGAATAATATCTTTCTCTTCCAGTTCTTCTAAAACCAGGACCTCCAGTTCATCGGCACATGCGTCCAGCAAAGATGACAGCATGTAATAGATTTTATAATCTTTTTCTCTCAGGATATCATCGATCTGATACTGCATCTCAAGCAACCGGTCCAGGTTTCTTTGAGCCCGCTGGAGAATTGAATCCCAGTTGCGGTCCTCGAGTCCGGAAAGCTTTTTTCTTAATAGACTTAAAGAAGCGGTCAGAATGGAAATCGGCGTTTTCAATTCGTGCGAAAGATGGTGAATAACCTGATCTTTGGCCCGGTTTAAGCTCTGGACCTCCTGATAAGAGCGTTTGAGTTCTTCATTAATGGCGGCATTTTCGATCGGAAGGGCAACGTAGTTTGCAATGGCACTCAGCAATTCAACGTCCGGCCGGTCAAAGGCGCCTTCTTTTTTGTTGACGGCACACAAAACGCCGATCAGGCGGTTCTGAATCTGAAGCGGCACATCCAGCATGTTGCGGGTTTGATAATGGGCCTTTTCATCAACCTGGCTGAAAAAATGAGGATCTTTGGAAGTGTCCGGCACAATCAACGGTTCGCCGGTCCGGTAAACATGACCTGCGACACCTTTGTCGGCCGGAAATCGTATTTCCTTCATCTTTTTGCCGGTTTCATGATCATCATACACGGATTCACGAAAATAAAATTCCTTTTTCTCCTCATCCAGCAAAATAACCGATGCCCCTTCAACGCCCATCAAATCCTGAACTTCCTTCGTAACAAGCTTAAGCCGCTCATCTAATCCGCGATACAGATGCAATGCCTTGGCGATGCGGAAAAGCGCCAGATTGATGCGTGCGTCACGCTTTTCACGGGTCACGTCCCGCAGGGTGATGACCTGTCCGGCCGGATGATTCTCATCATCATAGAATATGGCGCCATCGATAATGATGTCCAGCGCCAGTCCGTCTTTGGTCAAACGCTTGGTCTCAAACCCGTGAAGGACTTTCTCTTTAAACAACCGCTCGACACCGCAACGGGTTTCCTCTTTTAAATTTTCAGGGACAAAGGGGATGATTTTCCCTTTCAACTCTTCCAGGGACCAGCCGAATACCTTTTCAAAAGCCGGATTCAGGTAGAAAACCGTGTTGTCCATATTGAAGACAAACACGGGATCCGGTAAAAATTCGAGAAAGGCACGGTATCGCTGTTCTGCCCGACGGCTGGCGCGAGACAATTCCAAGGCGCAGACTTCAGAATCTTTCAGTGCCTGCTCGCCCAAAACCCGGTCGGTGACATCTCTGGCAATGCCTCTGAAGCCGACTTTTTGCCCACGTTCATCTTTAATCAGATTGGCTGAAATCTCTAGATGACGCTCTTCGCCATCTTTGCGGGCTATCTCCCAGCTGATATCGATGACGCCCTCACCGGCCCGATATATGCGGTTAAAAGCCTCGAAGGCAATGTCGGCATTTTCCGCATTCATAAATTCCCGGAAATTGCGGTCCCGGATTTCCTCCGCCGGATATCCGAATATGCGGCAGAGGGCATCGTTGAAAAACTTGAAATCTCCGTTCAGATCCACTTCGTAAAAACCATCCGCCACATCCTCGATGAGCACCCGATAGCGATCTTCGCGGACCTTCGTCGCTTCTTTTTGCAGTTTCGGATCGTCTTCACTCGGCATCAAAGACGATCCGGTTGGCACTGAAGCGTTATGGTCATGTTTGGCGGAAGACATAGGCTTTTATCTGGTTTGTTTACGACAACATGGCGAAACTAATTAGAGCGCTTCAAATTGAAAAGAGCTGGTTGGGTGTTTTTAACCCGGAACGTTGAACCCTGAACCGCTGAACCTAATTTTCCGTTTCAAGAATGCCGAATGACTCGGCATCCAGCAGATTGATGCCATTGGCCGCTAATACTTCAATGGCCTTTTCATTGTCGCTGAAACGAAAAATCATCACTGCTTTGCCTTGGGAGAAACGGATGAACGCATACATAAATACAACATAAACACCGGCGTCTGTGAGCGGCTGCAGAATTTTTGCCAGACTCCCGGGCTTATCCTCGATTTCGGCGGCAACGACCTCATTGACAAAAGCGGGAATCTCCATTTTCATCAATATCCACCTTGCTTTGGCGACATCAGAGACGAGCAGGCGAAGCTGACCAAAAGCACCGGTATCCACCAGATTGAGTGCTCGAAGGTTAATGCCGGCATTGCCCAGCGCATTGGTAACTTCAAATAGCCGACCCGGCGCATTTTCGATGGATATAACAATTTGTTTTAAGTTCATGGTCCCTCCAGCTTAACCCGGATAATCCGGAATTTACGATTGAATTTTGACGATTGAATGTTGGTTATTCAGCCCCCGGTAGGGCACCGTTAGGCGCCTAATCGACATTCAACTCGAGATTAATGGTCTTGGCCGGTGCAAAGCCGCTGCCACTGAAAAAACGAATCAGCTGCCAGTCATTCCAGTCAACCAGTGTATTGATTTTCTGGACCCCGGCCTTGCGCAAATGTGCGATAAATTCCTCCATCAACCGTTTACCCACACCTTTTCCCTGAGAGTCCGGATGGATGCCGATGGTGTCCAGGGTAGCGGTTGTTGCCGGAATCCCATATTCACCAACAAATAATTCACACATTACAAAACCGGTCACTTTGCCCTCCACTTCGGCCACCAAGGATAACACCAGGCGACCTTTTTCGTCCAGTGCACGGGCAAATTTGGTTTCGTAATAGTCCTGACGGGCGTGGTTAAAGACTTTCTCGTCAATTTCAACCACCGCATTGAAATCCTCTTTAGTAAGGGGTCGAATGTCAACATGTGATGTCGCTATGGTGGCCTCCTTTCATTTTGTACGGGCAGGTCGCGTCCGATTTTTTGTTGCCTTCGGGTCCTAACGGCTAATTTCTGCCGGAAGTCTAAAAATATAAAAGGGGTGTGTCAAGCTAGAAAGCGCACAAAGGTGGTTGATTAAGTTGATTAGTTGATTCAATTAACTCAATAAAACCCGCTAATTGCCTTATCAATCCAGCGGCCAAAGCCCTTTTTCCTCAAGAACCGATTTTAGTGTCTTCAGGGCCGAATTGGTGGCAGGTACGCCTCCGTAGACCGCGGTTTGAAAAATCACCTCGGCGATCTCTTCCGGCCGGCAGCCGACATTTAAGGCCGCTTGAATGTGCAGCCGCAGTTCATCCAGACGGGAGAGAACCGTCAGCGCTGACACGGTAATCAGCTGCCGGGTTTTGTGGGGGATTTTTTCCCGGGCATACATTTGTCCGGTAATAAACAGAGAAAGGTCTTTGGCAAGATCCTTGTCGAATGACCGCCACAGATCAAACGGTCGCTCACCTTTAACATTATTGAAATACAAATCTGCTGTTTTTTGAGTCTTGGCGACAATGTCTTTATCCAAAATAGTCTCCTTTTGTATGCTTATCGTAAGCAAACTGTCAACCGCAGAACGCAGAGATCACTGAGATGTTTTTTTCGTACTATCAATTTCTCAGCGATCTCTGCGTTCTCCGCGGTGAACTATTTTCGCCTCTATTAGTGCGTTATTCCAAAAACAATCAGCCCCGCTATTAGCAGGGCTGACAATCATTACTGAAAAATGGGGGCACGTCGTTTAGTCAAGATTTTGACACCGCTATAATATGGAATATTTCGGACCGCCTCCTCCCTCGGGGCAGGTCCAGATGATGTTCTCATATGGATCTTTGATTTCGCAGGTCTTGCAGTGCAGACAGTTTGAAGGGTTAAGCTTCAAACGCCTGGACCCGTCCGGATCTTCTTCCAGTTCATAGACCTGGGCCGGACAGAAACGGGTGCAGGGGCAACGATAGTTTTCAAAACACTCGGTTACACAAAGGTTTTGATCGGGGATAATAAGATGACAGGGCTGGTTTTCCTCATGGGAGGTGCCGGAGAGGTAAAGCCCGGTCAGTTTATCCAGATACAGCTTGCCGTCAAGATCCTGGGTTTCCGGGGACACGGTTCGCGGGACGGTTGTTTTTTCAAGTTTTCTTAAGGACAGGCGGTCCTTTTTAATTTCCATCGGATCTATAAACCCCCGGCCGCCGCTCAAATACTGGGCGCCGATGGTGATGAATTTTCCCACCCCTTTCTGGGAAAGGGCCTGGTCAAAATTGCGCGCGGCATACAGTTCTTTTTTAATCCAGCTGCGGTCAACCTTTTGCGCGTAGGTCCCCAATGTCTCAGCGGAATAGTCTTCCCGGTCCAGCGCCGACAGGATCGTCTCGGCCGCCAGCATGCCGGATTTCATGGCGGTGTGCACACCCTTGAGCCGCTGGATATTCAACATGGAAGCGCTGTCGCCGACGATAACCGCACCGTCCACCGCCAACCGGGGCTTCGTATAATAGCCGCCGGCAGGCAGGGTTTTGGCACCCTGCTGCAATACTTTTCCGCCCCGGATGATATCGGCAATCAGCGGGTGTTTTTTAAAACTCAAGAATGCCTGGTAAGGTTCAAACAACGGGTCTTCATACTCCAAGCCGACAACAAACCCCAGAGAGACCCGGTTGTCCTTCATTTTATAGAGAAATCCACCGCCTTTCGTATCGAAACCCAGCGGATAACCGAAGGAATGCACGACCGTGGCGGCTGATGTATTAAAAGGGCTCGATTCGGGAATTTCAATCACTTCTTTGATAGCGGTTTCAAACACCTGGGGCATTTTATCTTCGAAAACACCCAGTTTCTTGCCGATCTCGCGTAAAAGGCTGCCCTGGGGTCCTTCACCAAAGACGGTAACCTTAGCCATCAGATCAACGCCCGGCTCAAAATTAGGCCTTTTGTTACCATCTTTATCGATACCTTTGTCTCCGGTTCGGATGCCGATGACACGGTCGCCCCCCGGTTCATAAAGTACCTCGGTGCCGGCAAAGCCCGGAAAAACCATGACTCCCAACTCTTCAGCCAACTCTCCCAGCCAGACGCAATATTTGGCAAGACTGATAATATGGCATCCATTATTGTGCATATAAGCGGGCGTGTAGGGAATGCGTAATTTTCCGGTGGATGTCAGATAATAGAACTCGTCGCTGCATTTAGGTTGTTCAATCGGACACCCTTTCTCCAGGTAGTCCGGCATAAGCTCTTGAAGTGCCACAGGATCCAGAATGGCTCCGCTCAATGAGTGCGAGCCGATGGATTCAGCCTTCTCAATCAGACATACCTCGATTTCCTTTTCGGCCTTTTGTGCCATGCTCATCAAATGGATGGCTCCGGCTAGATTCGCCGGTCCTCCGCCGACAAACAATACGTCAAACGGCAATGCTTCTCTGGTTTCATCCATACAAATTCCCCTATTTAATCATCCTTTGTTCTATTTAGAATTTCGATATTGTTTCGGATTTCGAGCTTCGGATTTCGGATTTATCCGCGTTAGCCCCTAACCTTCTTGACTTCTTCCGCCATGGCCGGAACCACTTCCGCCAGGTCGCCGACAATACCCAGATCCGCCTTTGAAAAAATAGGTGCTTCAGGATCTTTGTTGATGGCTACGATAAATTTGGACGTCGACATGCCGGCCAGATGCTGAATGGCGCCTGAGATACCGCAGGCAACGTACAACACGGGGGAAACAACTTTACCGGTCTGCCCCACCTGATCGCTGTGTGGGCGCCAGCCTTCATCAACCGCAGAGCGTGAAGCTCCCACAGCACCGCCAAATGCGGCCGCCAGCTGTTCAATCGCAGCAAAATCTCCGGCGGTACCACGGCCACCGGACACGATAATATCCGCTTCTGTCAGCTCTATTTTATCGCCGGTATCCATACTCTTTTCGACAACCGCTGTTTTGATCTCACCCAAATTGACGGCAACTTTTTCAACCGCGCAATCTTTGGCGGCCTCGACAATGTCCATCACATTCGGACGAATCGCGATGATTTGCGGAGAACCCTCGATTTCAACATCGGCAAAAATTTTCCCTCCGAACATCGGACGGGTGCAGGTTATTTGGCCGCCGTCCAGCTTGATCGCCGTGCAATCCATGGCCACGCCCGCATCCAGTCTGGCGGCCAATCGCGCGGACTGATCTTTGCCCTGAACAGAGGCACCGATGAGAATGACCGCCGGGCCAACGGATTGAATCAAATCGGCAATGACATTGGTGTAGGCATCCGTTGTGTATTCCGCCAAGGCCGGATCATCGGCCACCAGTATTTTATCAGGTCCATACTTTTCCAGTTCCCCGGCGATACCCTCAATACCCGAGCCGACAACCACGGCAGTCAAATCGGAACCCAGACCATCGGCAATGCGACGGCCTTCACTGACGGCTTCGAAAGACACTTTGCGAAAAACATTATCTCTTTGTTCTGTGATAACAAACACTCCCTGTGCCATATTGATCTCCTTTATAAGCAAAGCAGGTTTTAAATCTTTTATTTAGAAACTTGTCACCATTTATTAGATATCGTGATTGGGGTTAGATAATTTTAGATTCCTCATGCAGAACTCGAACCAGTTCTGCGGCTTTTTCCCGGCCGGATTCACCCTCAATTATTTTGACCGCCTGCCGTTCGGGTGGAAAATTCAATGCTTTAATCTTGACTTTACGATTTGCCGCTCCCACCGTAGCTGCATCGACACCCAGATCGGCAACTGTTTTGACTTCCACCGGTTTCTTTTTGGCTTTCATAATCCCGGGCAGAGAAGCATAACGTGGTTCGTTCAACCCCCGCTGGGTCGTAAACAATGCCGGTAAATCGGTTTCCACCACCACGGTTCCGCCTTCAATAGTTCGGTGGCATTTGATCTTGCCGTCTAGCACCTCGGCTTTGATTACCATGGAAACTTGCGGAATGTCTAAAAATTCGGCCACACCCGCGGCGACCTGATAATTGTCCTCATCCACGGCCCGGTGTCCGGCGATGATCAGGTCACACGGAATCTCTTTGACGGCGGCCGCCAGTATTTTGGCCGTTGCCAGTGCGTCGCTGCCTTCAGCGGCCGGATCGTTGATGTGAATCCCTTTATCGGCACCCATTGCCAGAGCGGTCCGAATGGTTTCCAAGGCTTTTTGCGGCCCCATGGAAACAACAGTCACAGCCCCACCCCGGGCATCTCTGATTTGCAGGGCCTCTTCCACCGCTATCTCATCGTAAGGATTCATTACCCATTTTATATCCTGTTTTTTTATGGACATCCCGTCGCCTTCAATTTCAATCAGTGATTCGGTGTCCGGCACCTGTTTTACCAAAACGACTATTTCCATACTGTACTCCTTTCATACTACCGAAATTGGTTTAAAGAATTATATCTTTTACTGGAAAGCTGCTCTATCGGATTGAGTTTAGCCCGTTAGCCCGTTTCCCCGCTGGCCCGTTGGCCGGTTGGCCCGTTTTCCTTCGATAGCATCCTTTTTTGCAAGCTAACCGGCTAAACGGGCTAAACCGACTAACCGGCAAACCGGTCAACGGGTTTACCGGTTTGCTTTGCGTATTCCCAACTGATCCAGGGCAATAATCCATTTGCAAATATTGGCTGAGCCTTCCACCATGGTATAGGTAGGCGCATCTCTGTAAAAACGGGCCAGCGGATATTCGGTGGAGTACCCGTAGGCACCCAGAATCCGCATGGCATAGTTGGCACATTTGTTGGCCACTTCACCCGCCAGGTATTTGGCCTGAGCCACATCCAGTCCATTGTTGAGCCTGCCCTGATCCTTGCCCCAGGCGGCTTTGTAAACCACCAGGCGGGCGGCTTCCAGTTCCGCCGACATCTGGGCTATCATGTCCTGGTTCATTTGGAATTCACCGATCAGCTTGCCGAATTGTTTGCGTTCTTTACAATATTTTATGGCTTCATCCAGACAGGCCTGGGCCACCCCGATGCCGCCGGCGGCGGCGGAGAGCCGGGTCTGGTTCAAGGAGCCAAAAAGAATCTTGGCCCCATCCCCCGGATTTCCTAGAATGTTTCCCTTGGGAAGTTTGGTATCGGTAAGGTAAATTTCACCGGTGGGTGAGGAACGGGATCCCATTTTATCAAGGGCCGTTGTCCGGATGTCATTGAAATTCTTAACTTCTACCACAAATGCCGAAAGCCCTTTGGCCCCTTTTGATCGATCGGTGTAAGCATAGTAAATGATGGCGTCGGCCACATCGGCATTGGAAATCCAGGTTTTGGATCCGTTTAACAGCCAGTGATCTCCCTTGTCGTCGGCCTTTGATTTGATGGCCATCACATCGGAACCCGCATCCGGTTCGGTCATGGCGAAAGCACCCACATACTCGGCCGTGACCAGTTTAGGAATATATTTTTCTTTGAGCTCATCGCTGCCATAGGTCAATATGGTATAGGCACATCCCAGGGTCTGCATATTGATCTGAACCCTGAGAGAGCTTGACGCCCGGGCAATTTCCTCGGTGACGATCATGGCCGCCAGCCAGCCCATTTCGGATCCACCGTATTGCTCCGGAATAACCGTTCCAAACAATCCCAGCTCGCCCATGGGTTTGACGACTTCTTCGTAAGGGAAATAATGCTTCTCATCCCATTCGTCGGCAAAGGGCGCAATCTTTTCGCCGGCGAAATCGCGAACCATGTCCCTTAACATCTCAAGTTCTTCGGGCAGACTAAAATCCATTTTCTTTCCTCCTAGTTAGTTTATTTCCCACTGTTTCTTAAGTTGTGTATACAGTATACGCATTTTGATTAAAAGGGGAACTATAGAGGAAGGCGGCGGGTGTGTCAAGTCAGAAAACTGCTAAAAAATGCAGGTCAGATTCCTTTATCCAGAATCCTCCGGTCTTGTTTGAGACGCTCTTGAATGCCCTTTCCGATCTGGTAGGTACGGCTGAATTCAGACCAGAAATCGCGATCTTTTTCTTTCCAATCTGACCCGAAACGCTCATTAAAGAAATCTCCCAGCTTTTCGAAAAGCAGCTTCCAGGGCGGTTCTCCGCTATGAAAGGCTGCCAGCAAATCATTCAGCAAGTCGTCCAGGTCGGCCAAGCTTTCTTTGGGCAGGTAGGATATGGCACCTTTTTGGATGGATTCCATCAGGGTTTCGGGACTGATGGCATGGGCCGTGAGCATCACGGTTGGGATTTCCCGTTGTACGGCTTCCACCAACAATTGGAGGCCGTCAACGCCCATGATATCTAAAATGGCCAGATCGTATTTTCGTTCTTTTATTTTTTGAGAAGCGCTTTTGTAATCACGGGCTGTATCGACTTTGGATTCTTCCAGAATTTCCTCGATAGTTTCCAGTATATCCACTTCGTCATCAACAGCCAGTATATGTTTGCCTTTGAGAAAAGATTCCTTTTCAGACATCTACAGCACCTCCGGGTGGTTTAGTAAAGAATCCAGGCCCAAAGGACCTGGCTTTGGTTTGCCCCCTTGAAGGGGGCTATCCATGACGCTGCTCTGCTCAACATATTTATGGAGTGTTGGAGTAATGGAGTATTGGAAAAACAAAATCCAACTCCGATGTTCCGTAATTTTAAACAGAGGTCATTGGGATTCAGCGATGCGTAGAGTTCACGAGCGATAGACCATGACCCCAGTACTCCAATACTCCATCACTCCCTGATACAGTTACAAGCAGAGCCGATTATCTCTGACATGACCCAAAGGACCATGATTTCAAATTTCAAATATATTTT
>CAVXXE010000047.1:0-9704 GCA_963765595.1 uncultured delta proteobacterium | reverse complement strand
TTTTAGAAAGTATTTTCTGCCGGATTTATTTTTGTCAATATTTTTAGTATGCTAAACAATAGCCGAAACGCCCGCTCGGTGTCAAAACATTTCCTTAACCCTCAAACAAAGGAGGCCTATCATGAAAATTTCAGAAGGAATTGAGCATTTTTACAATTACCAGCGGCTGAATGTGAAAAAAAAATACGTTGCGGAACTATGAATTCATCCTGGACAATTTCCAAAACCATTTCGGCGACATAGAGCTATCGTCTATCACATCCGAAGATATCTTGGGATTTATGTCCGAACTATCAGATGGAACCAAACAAAATACAAAGAAATTACGATTCACCCTCTTGAGTGCCTTTTTCAATTTCATCAAAAATTCGGTCGATCCTGAATTCCAAAATCCATGCGATAATCCCGCTCTGCGGAAACTTTTCAAAGCCGGCAAACCAAATCAGTTCGATATTCTGGAAAAGGATGTGGTCGATGAGATCATTTTCAGAACCCGAAATCCAAGAAACCGGTTGATGCTCGAATTAATGGCACGGAGCTGCCTGCGTGTCGGCGAAGTGCTGAAACTGACACCTAATGATATTCATGACCGGAAATTGATCTTAAATGATACCAAAAGCGGAAAAGAGGCAGAGGTTGCTTTCTTGCCCCAGAAAGTCGCGGATCGGTTCAAGAAATATATCAGCGACAATGGGATCAAACCCGGTGCCAGGATTTTCCCGATAACCTATGCTGCCGCGAGAATCATTGTTAAAAAGGCCGGTGAGTTGGTCGGGATTCATCTGAAACCCCATGATTTACGTCGACACGCCGCCACATATGCCAGTCGATCCGGGACACCACTTGAAATCGTTTCGAAAGTGCTGTTACGTCATTCAAATCTGTCGATCACTCAAAGGTATTTGGGAAAAATCAGCGATGTAGAAGCGATGCGCTGGATCGACAAACTACATGGATAATTCAAACAGTAGCCGGGTCGAACACGCACGTTTCGATCCGGCTATGTTCAAGGATCCAGTTCCTCTATAAATTAAGGATTGTTCTGGTATCCATTAAACATTTGGGTTATGAATAGTCAATTTTCGGATAATTATCATTGTACGTCAACACGCAGAAAATCGGATATCGCAGGTTATCTTAAAATGCTTATCTTTTTGATAATTTGGAAATGATATCGGTATCACGATACGACTATTTTCATGGAGGGAAAAAATTGAGCAATAAAAATTATGGTGCAAACGTGGTTTCCCCTAATACAACCTTTCTTCGCGTCTGGGCCCCGAATGCCAGACAGGTGGATGTGGTGGGGGATTTCAATCAATGGCAACTGGGAATTAATCCATTACAAGACGGTCATGGAGGTTTCTGGGAGGGGACAGTACAAGGTCTCGGGCCAAGAGGGCGGTATAAATATGCTATCATCAAACATAACGGCGAACCAAAATTCCGTATCGATCCTGCAGCCCGAGATACCCGGGATTCACGCATCAATAATATGCACAACCACGGTCTGGTTGTAGATACCACACATGCATGGCATGATTTCAACACTCCGATATTTGATGATTTGATCCTGTATCAGTGCCACGTCGGTTCGTTTTGTGGGCGTAATGACGGCATGCACCGGGATAACTGGGTGGCCACATACCAAGACGTACAATCAAAATTGGATTACATCCGCTCCCTCGGCTTTAATGCAATCGCACTGCTGCCGATCCAGGAATTTCGATATGATCGCTCTTGGGGGTATAATCCTTCCTTTTTCTATGCCCTTGAATCGGCATATGGCCGTCCTGCAGACCTTAGGAGGTTTGTAGATCTCTGCCATCAGAAAGGCATAGCCGTTATCTTTGATGTGGTCTATAACCATATCAGCAATTATGATAGCTCTTTCTGGCATTTTGACGAAGACAGCCAAACAGGCAAGGACAGCTATCTTTCTGAATTTGAAACTCCCTGGGGTTTGGCACCGGCCTTTTGGAAGCAACCCATCAAGGATTTTTTCGTGGCGAATATGGGTATGTATCTGAATGAATATCGTGGGGACGGCCTGCGATTTGATGCCACACGCTATATTGAATACAATCGGGGCTGGGGAAATGACGGCTGGTCTTTTATGCAGTATTTGACCTACAAGGCTAAAGAGCTTTTCCCCGGTAAATACCTGATCGCCGAACATCTGCCGGAACATGATTCGATTGTATCCTCCGCCGGATTCCACGCGACATGGTACAAAAGAGCATATGACCGATTTCGCCAGGCCATGAACGGAAATAATCCTGTTGACAACATCAAATCGCTCCTAGGAATAGATTCTGGACCCGAACAGCGTTATCCCTACAATTACTCCCTGGTCAAATATCTACTTGGCTCGCACGATGAATGCGGGGATGATGATAATGGCAAAAGAGGACATCGCTATTTTGTGGAACATTTCGGAGGCCGGGAGAATTGGCATGCAAGAGCCAAGGCACGCTTAGGCTGGGCCCTGAACATTGCTTTGCAAAATACACCGATGTTATTTATGGGTAATGAATGCCTGATGTGGGGCTACTGGCATGACGGAGGGGATGATCACGGCGATCACCGTTTCGACTGGTCCATCGCTGGAGACCATCACGGTATCCCTATGCGTAAACTGGTTTCCGCTGCCAATGCTGTGCGCTGGGAGCATCCTGCTCTGCGAAGCGGCCCCTTGCGAGTCACGCATGAGGATTACCAAAACAATGTCATAGCCTTTAAACGCTGGAACCATGAGGGTGATGTTATACTTATTGTGGTTAATTCCGGAGAGGAGAACTTCGCCCACCACGAATATGGAGTCAAAACCGACCAGGCAGGCCGATGGCAACAGATCCTATGCACGCAGGACAGAGACTACGGTGGCTGGGAAGGCGCGGGAAACGCCTATTACCAGCCATGGACCCAGGGGGACGGGAATATATATGTAAATCTTCCTAAGTGGTCGGTGGTGATGTTTAAATTATTGTAAATATGGGTATATTTGCACGAATCCGTTAAAATTTAGATAGAATCACTATAACTCGGAATTCTAGTTTTCAATCCGCATCACCTCTATATGGATCAGCGTGATAAACCTCTTCGAAAACCTCAAAGTTCTTCGACGGGGCTCCTAACACCAGAGCTGAACCGTGTGAAGTTAAAAATGATTGCATTGGTCGAATGTATCTCCAACCAAAATTTCGCCGAAGTATGCTCCCGGTATTATTGATATTACCCAATTTCACTGGCGAATGTCAAAATATTTGCGGATGATCGAAAACCTTCATGGGTAATGTAACCAATAGCCGGGCTGAGCACAGTGGCTTGGTCCGGCTATTTCAAAGATTCGATTTTCAGATAAATAAAGGATTGTTCCTGTATCCTGAACAAATTCAGGCTCAGATTTTTCAATTTTCGGATAATTATTCATAACCCGGGCATGATGGTCTGAAATTGCTATTTCCCCAATTCTTTCTTAATAGCCAGCCCTATCTTTTCTAATGTTAACGGTTTTTTAATAAATTTGCCTGCACCTAATTTTTGGGTTTCCTTCACCTCTTCTGTTTCAGCGAACCCACTGACTATGATAGCCTTTTGGTTAGGATGAATCTTTATTATCCTCTCATATGTCTCACGACCATTTATGCCTGGGTCCATAATCATATCAAGCAATATTAAATCTACGGAATGCTTTTTCAAATATTCAACGGTTTCCTCTCCATTAGATATGGCTTTAGTTTTATAACCTAATGTCTCCAACATCTTACAGGATATCTCTCTTTGGCTTTCCACATCGTCAACAACCAGAATCGTCTCTCCGTTTCCTTTGTAATCTTTAATGGATATGGACACATCCTTATCCGATATTTCTTCCCTTGTTACTGGAAAGTACAACTCAAATGTTGTGCCATTCTCATCACTTTTCAAATCGATATAGCCTTTATGATCCCGTACCACATTCCATACCACGGTCAACCCTAAGCCAGTACCACTTCTGCCCATTACTTTCTTTGAATAGAATGGCTCAAATATCCTCTCAAGGTCATCTGAAGAAATTCCCGAACCATCGTCTGATACACACAGGACGGCATATTCACCTATGTTTATATCATCATACCCCCTTAGAGGTCTGTCTACATAACGGTTCGCGGTCGATATCGTAACATTGCCGCTACCCTCAACCGCTTCCGAGGCGTTTGACACTAAGTTCATTACCACCTTTCTGATATGAACATGAGAACCGCTTACGTTAAATAAGTCGTTATCAAGGTTGGTCTTGACCGTTACTGTAGGATGAAACTGCTCAAGTTTTTTAAACTCCGGAAAATTTAAATAGTCACAGACCAGATCATTTAAATTCAGAGGTTCTTTTGTGGTAGCCACCCCTCTTGCCAAGGTTAACAGATCCTGGACAATAGCAGCCGCCCTTTGTCCGGACTCGTGCATTGTCTCAATGGGCTTTCTGAGCCTACTGTCTTCAGGCAGGCCCAACAAAAGTAATTCCGGATAGCTTACAATCCCTGACAGGACGTTATTCAAGTCGTGGGCGATACCACCTGCTAAGAGTCCCAGGGATTCCATCTTTCTTGCTCTTGCGAGCTTTTCTTCACTCTCCCGAAGAGCCTCCTCCGTCCGCTTGCGCTCGGTGATGTCCTCTCCTGAACTCAGGGTGCCACTAATACTGCCATCATCATCTTTCAATATTGTATTGTGCCAAGCTATAATCCTTTCCTGACCGATTTTTGTTAAAACGGGGTTCTCATAGTATTCAATTTGCGCAATCTCTCCGGCCATCAACCTGTTAAAAACCGTTTTAGTCTGATCCTTTATAATCACCGGTAGAAAGTTATCAAACCAATTCTTGCCGATGATCTCATTTTGCGCATAGCCAAGGACCGCACTTCCTTTCTGGTTTACGAGGGCCACCTGCCCGTTGGCATCAATAGCTACGAACATGACTCCTGCTATATCAAGAAGCTTCTGGGCCCTGTTTCTCTCTTGCCGCAGCGCCTCCTCGACCTGCTTGCGCTCTGTGATATCCATGCCAATTGACTGGTATCCGACGGTCTTTTCTTGGTTATCGAACAACGCGCGGTTAGTCCAACTTTGCCAGCGTATATCACCGTTTGGCGCAACCACCGTGTGCTCGTGAGATTGCGTCGGTGACTCGACCTCCAGGGCTGAGATGTTGTCCATCACGGCTTTCTGTTCTGACTCTGGAATCAACGATAGGAAGTTCGTACCGACCAAATCCTCGAAGGTTTCGCCAAAGTATTCACAGTAGGCTTTATTAACAAACGTAATCTCGCCGCCAGGTAGGAAGCTGCAGATCAGCCCCGGCATGTCTTCCACAACTGCGCGGTATCGATTCTCGCTCGCTTGTATCGCCTCCTCAGCTCTTTTAAATTTATATTCAACATGCTCTAATTCCTGAATCCTCTTCTCTAACTCTGCATATGTTTGTTTTTCAGTCATTAAAAGGCTCTCCGATTTTAAAAAAAGAGATTAATCTCGATTGTTAGCAGTTAGTGATACTTGCATGATACTTGAATCTTTTCACTTTTAGCAATACAGATGTTATTATGAAATAAATTTCAGATTGAATCTTGATACATGATGTTGTGGTGAGCCTTATCATTACCAATCTGTGATATGTTGAGAATACATGCAAAATGGCTAAATTTCAGATATGTAGATGCTATTCCCATAATTCAATTTTTACATGATGGCAAGAATCTTTTTGGGTCAATAATCCAGGTAAATTTACAGTATCTAAACTTTTTATGAGTCGAATATTTTTCATATACGTTGGAGATCCGTATATCTAACAGGTGAATTAATCCGCATAGGTGATACAGGCAACGACCTTACCAAAGTTGTATTCAGTGAATTGTTGTGAGCAGTATTAGTCTATTCCGACAGATTTGCTCCTCCGTTCCATTAGAACGACGTCTCTCCACGCTCCTTTATGCTGACCATAGGTCATCTTGCTTAGCTTTTCCATTCGACCGACATCTCTGAACCCATAACGCTTGTGTAGATTAATGCTATCAATATTCTCTGGAAAGATGCCTGCTTGCAATGTCCAAATTCCGTTTTTTTCGGACGCCTCGATAAGAGCAGCCAGCAGCTTTCCGCCAACGCCAAGCCTTTGGTGTTTGGTGGCAACGTAAACACTTATCTCAGCAACACCTGAATATACACAACGGCTTTAGATCGGGCTTAAAGCAGCCCAACCGAGAATGGTGTTGCTTGCTCTGGCAACCAGGCGGCATTCTGGCATATGACTGGAGTCCCAATTATCCCAGTCCGGGGCTTTAGATTCAAATGTGGCATTTCCAGTGAGTATACCGTCCAGATAGATTGATCGGACTTGGTACCAGTCATCTGAGACCATTTTGTCAATGCGATATTCCATTCTACTTGATCCTCATAATATTTCCTTAAGTAGAATCTAAAATAACCAATATTTAGATTACAGAATAATTGAGACTATCCGTAATCCGGTAAAATAATGATATGCTCTAAATCAGCCTCAGATTTGACAGATTCCCGGCGAACGATTTCTTGCCAAACCACACAAAATTTTTAAATTACAACGAATTTGAAGAATATTGACGACTTTTTATTGACATCAAGGATTGGAAAATTGCCTGGTCATAGCCGTATTCTTAAATTATAAGAATACCCCAAAATAAGGATCTTTATTTGGCCTCACGAATAGCTTTTAGGGCGATTTGGTCTATAAAATCAGGAGCTATCAGTTTTATCCATCTACCAAGTTTCGCTCTTGCGGACAGAATAGCCAGTCGTTCTCGGTTTTCCATCGCCTTAATTATTAGTGCGGCACATTCATCTGCAGTCATTACTTTGTCTTCTTGTACGGGGCTTATTCTCAGAGGTTTACCGTCTTTTCCGAATGCACGGCGATGCATTTCACTGAGAACGAAATCGGGAGCGATCATCGTCACAGTAACACCAGTTGATTTCAGTTCAATTCGTAGGGAGTCGAAAAATCCAAACATCGCATGCTTGCTGGCAGCATAAGCTGTGCGGGTTGGAATATCATAATCAACATGCCGCGTATCAGGCGGAAGTACTGAAACCCTGCCGCCGATAATTTTATTCAACTGCTGGGAGCGTTCATAAAGAATCCTGTCATCATTGGCCAGTATCCGTTCTATAAGATCCTTTGCATGAGGGTACAATCCTTTTGAATTTGCCATATACAGGTCGGCAAACAATTGGGACCATTCTGCCAAGGCACTCATAACCACGGGATTGGAAAAATATTTGATTTCCCATACTGGGTTGCTGGGATATGGCAAACAAGGCAGATAATACTCCCCCATCCAGGAAATAATCCCATCATCGCCGCTTTTATCACCCACAGTATAATAAACCCAATCGTTTCCGGCAGTCCGTTTAAATTGCTCTGCCGGATGGGGCCAGTCAGATTTAAGTCCGCGAATTGATTTGATCTCACCATTCAAGTTAAAGCAGAACTCAAAATCAGGAGTCTTGATTTCTGAATATTTACCAAACCGCAAAGGGAAAGTCTGTTTGATTAATTTATCAGGGCCGACTTTTTGAACATTAATCATTAAATGCTGCTGAAAAAATTCATTTTGTTTTCAACGGCCAGCTTCAAGTTAGTATGTAGAACTGTATATCATCACATTTGGAATGTTATATAGAAAAAACGCTAATAAGATCGGGATACAGATAAATTGAGAATACATACAAAATCGCCAAACTACAGATACGTAAATGGTACCCCAACCCCGACAAAAATACAGATATCACATTCTTTAAAGGTCGGTCAATTCTACATAGATGTTTACAATATATGCAAAATATTAGGACGTCAGATAGTTGGTTTTTGTTGGAGATACCCCAATTTGATAATGCCGCTAATCATGTCGCATGCCACGCACAGTGGGGCATGCGTTTAAGGGTTATGGAGACTCATATTTCACGTACTCACTCTATTCAATCTGGAAAATTTAATAATATCAATATTCAGTTCGTCTCATTGGGATGGAACGTACCTCGTCCATAGAGTGGCTCGGTAAACCATTGATATCAGGGCATGCGTCTATCGCAACTGACACCCATGGCGAGAGTAATTATTTGCAATCACTACCAATCAGTGAGTCCCACAAAACGGGAGATGACTGTCTCTAATATCGTGATGCACGACACTAATCAGCCGCGCTGCTTTTTTCCGTCGGCTGAATTAGCTTTGTTAGATGGCTTACCCATTTATTTCTAATATGTTATATTTATAGCAATAACTACTTTAGTTTATTATAATGTAAATTATAAAAGCCACTCTGAAAAATAAAATACATAATTTCTTCATGTTCTTCAAAAAAAGTCATTTGAAAATCACCTACCCCTTTCGATGTTCCCCAAAACTGATCTTCTGTCTCGCGATACAGTTCTATTTTTTCCTTATCAGGTATAAGCATAAATAACTTATTATCTTCTTTTATGAGCCGTAAGGTATCTGTAGTATGAGTTGGTATGTATTCCCCCATATATCTTTCACATTGTTGAATGTTCAACGGGATAGTTTTTCGCGGTGGCGTAGCAGGAAACGTTGCAGGGAGAATAAAGTTTTGTAGTATAATCGTATTAATATCAGGATTATTATCATGACGGGCCGTAAAAGTAATCACCATATCTAACGACGGAAATATGAATATATTTTGCCCGCCATAGCCAGAGGCAAAAAATGTCTCGATTTTTGTATCATTAAAATTTCCAGAGATACGCCACCATTGATACCCATATTCACTTCCTAATATTCTAGTTTCAATGTGGGTTTTCGTTGACTCATCAATCCATTCATTAGAGACAATTTGTTTCCCCTTCCACACCCCCTTATTCAGTACTAAAAGACCAATTTTAGCCATATCTCTTGGTCTTAGAGAAAGTCCACCATCTAAATCTGTTAAACCATCTTCGATCTTCCGCCAATAATAATCTTCTATTCCCCAAAGGAGTGAAAAGGTATTTTTCAGCAAATTCATCAGCATCCATTCTTGTATTTTTCTTGATGAGATCTGATAGCATTATTGTAAGTCCACCATTATATTGAAACCGTTTTCCCGGAGGATGAATTACAGGTTTCTGGAGAACAAACTTTACCGAATTATCGCAGTGAGAAGCTTTAAACCAATCATTTTTTGGATTATCATAAGAGTAAGTTTGTTCATCCCATTCTAACCCTGCACTCATAGATAAAATATGCTTTAAAAGTATCTTTTGCTTACGAACGTTTTCATTTATCGTCCCTTCGTGTTCAGGGAAAAGTTTTAAAACGTTTTTTTCTAAGCCTCCCTGAGCAATTCCTTCTATAAAACCTTTATCCATTGCAATGCCAATCAATATAGAACCGATACTTTTAGCAACAGAAGCAAGGTCTTGTTTTTTATTCCTGTCATATTCGCCAAAATATTCTTCAAGGATGAGCTTTCCGTTTTTTACGATTAACAAACTCTGAAGATTTCCAAAATTTCCATTCAGAATATTATTCATCAAATCCTCGATTTTATTTAAATCAATCCCTTCTTCGGTGAGAGATAAGGTTTTCCAACCATCATCTATCTTTTTCGGAATTTTATATTCATAATTCAAAATATTTATCTCTCAAATCATCATTTTTTTCGACCAAAATTAAAATATGACCACAT
>CAVXXE010000046.1:0-26176 GCA_963765595.1 uncultured delta proteobacterium | reverse complement strand
GGATCTTTGCCGCCGAAATATGGAAATGATTGTTCAGCGCCTTAGCGCTATCCCCGGCGTCCATTGCTCGCCGGCTCAGGGGGGATTTTATTTGTTTCCTGATTTTTCAGAAATCGAACCCTCCTCAGAGAAAATTTTTGCCCGTTTGCTGGAGTATGGCGTTGCCGTTATCCCCGGAAAATTTTTCGGATCTCAAGGCGAAGGTCGGGTAAGAATTATGTTCGCCGCCGACACCGGGTACATCGATAAAGCCATAGGACGAATAGAGGCCGCCTTCAACTAAATGAATTGCCGGCCTTTCTCTAATTGTCGCTTGGATATCCGCAGATCCGATAGAAGCAATTTTAAAGAAGGTATGAGACAAAAACGAATTCAAACTCAACTCATGTTTCTCATTGAATCACACAGAGTCTATAGACTCAGAAAGGAGGATTTATGCCAAGCTTAAAGAATAGCCGATTCAGTCACGTCGTATTATTTGCCTGCTTTACATTATCGCTTTTCGCTACCACCGCCATTGCCGGGACTACAAAAATCGCAATCGCTAATTTCGGTGAACACCCGGTACTCAACGAGGTTATCAGCGGTATCAAAGAAGGCCTTGCAGCAGCCGGCTACACTGAAGGCAGTAATGTCAAATTTGTGGAAAGCCATACGAATTTTGATGCCACGCTGGTACCACAAATGATCAGTAAACTCCTGGCAGACAAGCCGGAACTTATGATCTCCATTACGACACCGGTATCGCAGACCGCCAAGAAAGCCATGCAGGGCACTGGTATTCCATTGGTATTCAGTACGGTTACGGATCCAGTCGCTGCCAAGCTGACACCGTCATGGAATAGCGGCGATGAGTACGTCACCGGCGTATCCGATCTCCAGGACATGGATGCTGTCTTCGCATTTATCCGCAAACTTCTTCCGGAGGCCAAAACCCTGGGTTTCCCTTATAATCCGGGAGAAGATAATGATGTCGCCTTGCTTGAGAAAGCAAAAGCCCTGGCACCGAAAAGCGGCTTTACAGTTGTGGCGGTCGGTGTCGACAATCCCAATGACGTTCCCATCAGAATACAATCCTTACGAAAGAAGGCGGATGTCATCTACGTTTCCGGATCCAATCTCCTGCAAAGTGCGGCACCGGCCATTGCTTCTACCACCCAACAGATGGGTGTGCCTACCATTAGTGTGAACCTGGATCATGTTGAAAAAGGCTTCTTTCTGGCTGCCTTTGCCGTAGACTATCATAAAGTGGGTGTCAAAACCGGCGAAGTTGCCGCACAAATTTTAAAGGGGCGTAAACCTGTTGAAATAGCCTCCCTATCGATTGTCCTATGAGGAGCATGTTCCCATGATCAACATGGCATTGTTGAAAAAACTCAACATACCCCTGCCCGATGCGCTCAAAGCATGTGATTGTTTTGTTAATCAATAGGCGTCGTCCATATATAGTGCTAACCCCGTGGACCGCTCCTTGGATCGGTTCACATAAATCAAACAGTCTGATTCATGCTATCTGTTTCAAACGCTACGAAAATCTTTTTTGCCGGTATGCCGGATGAAAAAAAAGCTTTGGACGATGTGAATCTGGTTTTGGGAAAAGGCGAATTTTGCATCGTCATCGGCAGCAACGGGGCGGGTAAGAGCAGTCTTTTGAATGCCATTGCCGGCAAGCTTCTTCTCAATACCGGCAAGATTGCCATTGCCGAAGAGGATGTTACCCAACTCCCGGTGCACAAACGGGCCCAACACCTCGCCCGGGTGTTTCAGGACCCCCTTGCCGGTACCGCTGCCAGTATGACCGTTGCTGAAAACTTATTGCTGGCTGATTTGCGCGGGAAGCGCAAGCACTTTTCTCTCGGATTAACAAAAAAGCGGCGCCGGCAATATGAGGATCGGATGTCGATTCTGGGTCTTGGCTTGGAGGAACGGTTGGATACCCCTGTGGAGTTATTGTCAGGAGGACAGCGACAATCCCTGGCCCTAGTTATGGCAGTATCCAATTCTCCTAAAATACTGTTGCTGGACGAACATACCGCAGCATTGGACCCGCGTACGGCCGATATCGTCATGAATGCCACCATAAAAACCGTGGAGCGATTCGGTTTGACAACCCTCATGGTCACCCACAATATGCAACACGCTGTGGATTACGGAACCCGAATCGTCATGATGAGTTCGGGAAAGATCAAGTTGGAGATTGCAGGCGAACAGAAAACCGACATTACCGTGGCTGATCTAGTTTCTCAATTTTCGGTTAAAAACGATAAGGTGATGCTTCAGGAATAACATGCTTGATATCATCTTGCCCATATTTGAAAGCTATTTCGCACTCATTCCGGTAACCCTGGCCCAAAGTTTGATCCTGAGTTTTGTCGTCCTGGGTATCATGCTCCCTTTTCGTATTCTAAGTTTTCCGGATCTGACCAGTGAAGGGGCATATCCATTTGGCGGCTGTGTTTGTGCGGTACTTATTGGCAACGGCATGGACCCGGTTACAGCGATCCTAATCGCCATGGTTTGCGGATTTATTGCGGGATGCAGCACGGCCTTCATTCACTTGCGGTTTGGTATAAACACCCTGCTGGCCGGTATTTTGATCCTAACCATGCTCTACAGCATCAACCTGCGCATTATGGGACGCTCAAATATGTCGATACTGGGGTCTGAATCCATCTATTCGCTGTTCAACCCATCAAACCCCAACTCTTATGCGCTCAAGATTGGTCTGGTCGGGATTGCTGTCATCATGATCCTTTTGATTCTAAAACTCTTTTTCAGTACCGAACACGGCATCACTTGTCGGGCTGTCGGGGCCAATGCTGAAATGTCCGAAGCCCAGGGGATCAACGTCTGGCGAATTACCATCATCGGTGTGGGAGCGGCCAGCGCTTTTTCGGCATTGGCGGGCGCCCTGATGATCCAGTCTCAAGGTTTTGCCGACGTCAATATGGGATTCGGAATCCTCATCAATGGATTGGCCTCCCTGATTATCGGTGAAGCCATTACCGGCCGCAATACCGTCTGGAAACAACTGTTGGCCCCCTTCATTGGTGCACTTACCTACTATCAGCTTGTCTCATTTTGTCTGGCGGCCGGCCTGCCTCCGCCGGATCTCAAATTTGCCACTGGTTTTTTTGTACTCCTGATGCTGGCCTTACCCAGTCTGAAACGGAAAGGGGCGTTGCCCGAACGAGTTAAACTTCGTGAATAATCCATACAAATCAAAAAGGAGGAACGATTATGGGGTTTAAAGCGCAAAAGTTAACGCAGTTGACAATTTTCACCACTCTTATCATTTTTTTGTTTTCCGGATCGGCCTTAGCTGAAACCTATACCATGAAGCTAGGTATCGTTACCCAGAATGATCCAATCCATGTCTACATCCAGGAATTCAAGAAACGCATCGAAGCCAAAACCAACGGGCGTATCAAAGCGGAACTGTACCCCGGTGCCCAGTTGGGCGGTACCCCCCGTTTGATTGAAGGGATCCAGCTTGGCACCATCGAAATGATCTTGTTGCCGCCGGGTTTCTTCAAAGGTGTTAATTCGGCATTTCAGGCCACCGATGCCCCTGGTTTGTTTAACAGTATCGATCATGCCCATGCCAGTTTGACGGATCCTTCATTTCGTGATCCATTTCTCGAGATCGGCGAAAACAAAGGCATTGTGGGCGTCAGTCTCTGGGTGCACGGCCCGACATCCTATGCCAGCCTGACGCCGTTGCGTTCACTCGCAGATTTCAAAGATAAGAAATTCAGAGTGCTGGCGACCAAGGTCGAAACCGACCTCATGAAGTCTATCGGTGCCACCGGGGTGCCCATGCCGTTTACCGAAATTACCCCGGCACTTCAACGCAAGGCCATAGATGGCGTGCGCAGCAATATCATGGTTCTTGCCGGTATAAAGGTCTTTTCAGTCGCGAAAAATATCACCCTTGCCAATGATGCCATGATTGCTGTCGTGACTATGGCTTCCAAGAAATTTATGGATAAACTGCCTGCGGACCTACAGAGTGCTGTGCTGGAGGTCGGACGGGAAATGGAGGTTTACATGCTTGGCGTGGCCAAAGAATATAATGGCAAGGCCGAAGAGGCATGGCGTCAGAATGGGGTCATCTATCAGCTGCCGGAGGCTGATCGCCAAATACTTATGGAAAAAGGCGCCGGCATTGCGGAAAACGTTTTGGGAAGCGATAAGGCCACCAAGACGCTTTTCGGGCTGTTAAAAGAATCAGCCGAAAAGCATAAATAATCAGGCATTCGCGTTGGGATAGATATGACGCATCGTCTTAGATGTTCAGCAAAATCTTTTGCGTGGGGGAATTTCCGGTAAGCCGCAACGCCGGCACGGATTATCGGGTGGAAACGACAGTTGCGGCCCTATTCGCAGTTGCGCCGATGTCGCCGGATAAAACGTTATACTGTGTATCGGCTGCCGAACCCCATGCACCGCTTGCAAGACCTGACGGTGAAAGGTTGGATGTTGGAGGACACGAAAGAGAGGGGGTGCCATGAAGCTGATCTTCGAGCGGTTGCCCAGGTTGATGATCGGTCTGCTCATATTTTTTGCGGTGGCGGTAAACATTGCGAATGTAATTGCCCGCCACTTGTTCCATGCGCCGCTGATCTGGGCGGAAGAAATCCTCACATTTATTATGATCTGGAGCATCTTCATGGGGATTATTCTGGTAAGCGGGAGACAGGAACACCTTAAGATGGATTTGGTGGCGGTTGCCTTTCCGAAAGGGTTCGCCAGGGTGATGTCCCTGATTATCGAACTTGTTACCGTCATCATCTGTGTCGTAATGGTCGTCGCTTCCACCCAAGTGCTGATGATGCTGGGAAGCTATGACCAACGTAGCATCGTTGCGGAAATACCTATGGTGATACCCCATTTTGCGATCCCGTTAGGGTTTTGTGTCATCGGTATTATACATCTTGTGAATGTCATAAAAAAAATCTCGAATCAGTAAATAAGGCGGCAAAAAAGTGATTGAAATAGCGTTAGGGTTGGCACCCGTGATAATGATGCTTCTCGGGTTTCCGGTTTTCATCCTCCTGCTGACGACCTGTGCGGTCGTCGTGATTTTCTTTCTGGACCTGCCCCTGCCCATTTTGCACCAGACTATTTTCGGAGCCGTCGACAAAATGGCGCTGCTGGCTATCCCGTTTTTCATCTTCGCCGGAGAAATCATGGTCAGAGGAGGCATGTCGCGCCGCATCATCGATTGGGTGCTCGGTCTCAGCGGTGGGCGCAAGGGAAGCCTGGGAATTACGACCGTGGGGTCGAGCACACTCTTCGGTGCCATATCGGGGTCATCACCCGCGACAGTGGCGACAATCGGACGTCTTATGACCAAGCCGCTCTTGGATGCCGGTTACGGTGAGCGCTTTTCGGCCGGTTTGCTCACATCGGCGGGTGCTATCGCCGTTGTGGTGCCGCCTTCCATCAGCTTCATCCTGTATGGCGTAGCCGCCGAACAGCCGATAGACAGGCTCTTTATCGCGGGCTTGCTGCCTGGTCTGGTCATGGCATGCCTCATGAGTTTTTATACTTACACTTTTGTATTCAGGCGGAACATCAAAGAGGGCGTCAATCTGGACGACGTGAACCTGTTCCAAAGATCAAAAGAGGCAATCTGGGCCATCGGCATGCCGCTAATCATCCTGGGAGGCATCTATCTTGGCATCTTTTCCCCCACCGAATCGGCGGGGATCGCATGCGTTTACGCGATTATTGTAACCATATTTATTTACAAGGAATTGAGTTGGACAGAACTGTGGGACTCGGCAGTTGCCTCTGCATATTTGACCGCTCAGGTGATGGTCATTGTTTCTGCAAGCGGTGTCTTTGCATGGCTGCTGACGATCAGGGGGGTTCCGCAGATGCTGGCCGGCCATTTGGCAGGGTCGGAGATGCCGACCTGGGCCCTGTTGATCCTGATCAATTTGTTCCTTTTGGTGGTGGGCTGCATCCTGGATACAGCTTCCGCCATTTTGGTCCTGACGCCTATTCTGGTGCCGTTGGTCAAGATCATGGGGGTGGATTTGATCCATTTTGGGGTCATCATGACCGTTAACCTGGCGATCGGCATGTTTACCCCACCCTTCGGACTTAATATTTTCGTTGCGCAGGCGATTTTTAAAATGCCTCTGCGTACCATTTATACGGGTCTATTGCCCTTCATCGTTGTGAACTTGGTTGCGCTGGTCATCGTCACCTACTTTCCAGACCTGTCACTGATATTGGTGCGTATTCTGGAGTGATGACTTTCTGAGTGGTGACAGGCCAAAGTCGTATACGACTGCAACCCAGGGTCGAATAATTTCACAGGGAGTTTGCTATGATCGAGATACCGGAAAAAATAAACATGGCGACAATTCTATTTGGATCGCAACTTAGAATTGAACCGCGGTGACAAGACCGCCGTTTACTGTAAGGATAAAACATACTCCTACGCTCAGCTTGTATCTTTCAGCAACAAGGTGGGAAATTTCCTGAAGACACTGGGTGTAGAAGTTGAGGACAGGGTGTTGATGGTCATCAACGACTCTCCGGAGTTTGTGGCCAGCTGGTACGGAATCATCAAGATCGGTGCGGTTGCAACGGATGTCTACAGCTATCTGCGCGCCAAGGATTACGAATATTTTCTCAATTATACACGCGCCAAGGTGGCGATTGTTGATGCGGATGCCTTACCCCGCATGGAATCGGTGCTGGGAAATTCCAGGTATCTCAAACACGTCGTCGTCATCGGCGGGTCAGACTCCGATTACCTCTCTTTTGAAAAAATGGTGGAAGAGGCCTCAGACGATTTGGAGATCGAGCAAACCCATGCCGACGATGTGGCCCTCTGGAAGTTTACCTCCGGCAGCACGGGACAACCCAAAGGCGTTCAACTGACCCATCGCAACTCCCTTTTCAATTATCATACTTACGGCCGTCAGGTCCTTGGACTGGAACCGGACGATATTGTGTTGACCGTTCCCAAGATGTTCTTCGGATATGCCCGCGATATCGCCATGGTCTATGGTTTCGGTTCCGGCGCAGCGGTGGTGCTGTTTCCAGAGCGGACCCGGGCAGAGGGGATCTTCGATTATATCGAAAAGTTTCGGCCCACGGTCCTGGTGAATGTGCCGACCATGATCAATTCAATGATCAACCTGCCAAATACCGCCGAACGCGATCTCAGCTCCTTACGTTTCTGTACCTCCTCGGGGGAGGCCTTGCCGGAGGAACTTTATCGCCGCTGGAAACAACTGTTCGATGTCGAAATTCTCAATTGTATCGGCTCCTGTGAATTGTACCATGTCTACATATCAAACCGGCTTGGTCGTGTTAAACCGGGCAGCCTGGGGGAACTGGTACCCGGCTACGAGTCGAAGATAGCCGATGAGCACGGGGTCGAAATTGCCGAGGGGGAAGAAGGGATTCTGTGGGTCAAAGGCGACAGCCAGGGGCTGGGCTACTGGCTGGCCTATGCGAAAAGCCGGCAGACCTTCCGCGGAACCTGGCTCAATACCGGTGATCTGTTCCGCAGAGATGAAGACGGGTATTATTGGTTCCTGGGTCGCAGTGGCGATTTACTGAAAGTCGGCGGTATTTTCGTAGCCCCCCTGGAAATCGAAAACTGCCTGCTTAGCCATCCTGCGGTCCGTGAAGCCGCCGTCATCGGCTCAGCTGACGAACAGGGACTCATCAAACCCAAGGCTTTTGTGGTGGTTCAGGAAGGCCAAGAAGCCTCCCCGGAGTTCGCGTCCGAGCTCCAGCAGTATGTCAAAAACAAATTGGCGCCATACAAATACCCGCGCTGGCTGGATTTCCTGCCATCATTGCCAAAAAACAGCAATGGGAAAATCGATACCAAAGCCCTAAAAGAAATGGAGGCGAAAAATGCCAAAACAGTTGTATGATCCGGGAAAAGGTAAGATGCGCATTGTCGGCATGGTATCAGGCTCCGGCAAAGGCGTGATTGCGATAATTGACCGGCAAAAGGAAATACGCGCCGCCTCGGCGGACAATTTTGAGGTCGTGGGGATTTTTACGGACAATCCCAACAGTCGGGCTTCTTCGATCGCTAAAGATTTCGGTCTGCCGCTGCTGGTCAACGACATCCGTCAGTTCTACCAGGAACGGGGGCGACCAATAAGTGATCTCGGGGTACGGGAAGCCTATGATCGCGAGACCGTGCGTCTCCTCGAACCGCTTGAACCGGACATCCTGGTATTTGCGGGCTATGTTTGGGTGGCCACCTATGTCCTGGTGGACGCGTTTCAAATCGTTAATGCACACCCTGCCGATCTGGCCGTCATGCAAGGCGGCAATCGGGCTTATGCGGGCGCCGACGGGATCGGGGCGGCGCTTCTGGCCGGCGAACGGCAGCTGCATTCCTCGGTGCATCTGGTGACGACCGAGGTTGACGGTGGCCCCATTTTATTGATTTCGAAGCCGGTTCCGGTAGAGGAAGATCCAAACCTCGACAGCCGCGAGCGCTGGCGCAAATACCTGAATTTGGTCAATCAGCAACAACGACGGCTGCTGCCGCTGGCACTTGAAAAGCTGGCAGGCGGCGATTTCGCGTCGGATGAAACCGGTACGATCTACTATCAGGGCAAGGCCATTCCACACGGCCTTCGATTGGAGACCGAGGCCATTTGACCAAAAGATGCCGATATGACCTCTTTTCCAAATCTGTTTACACCGATTTCAATTAACCGCTGCCGGCTGGCCAACCGTATCATGCTGACGGCTGCCGTCACGAGACTGGCAGGAGCCGACGGTGAAGTGACCGAGGCGCTTATCCGGCGTTACCGGCGGATCGCCCGGGGGGGCGTCGGCGCTATGGTGGTGGAGGCTGCCGTGGTTCAACCCGCACGCAGTTCTCTCAATCTGAGAATCAGCGATGATGGCTGGATCGCGCCGCTCCAAGAGCTGGTAGCGGCCGTGCAGGATGAAAGTGCGCAGGTACGCCTCGGGCTCCAGATCATGCATTTCTTGAAGATTGCCCGCAGCGGCTGGCGACAACGTGTCGAAGATTTGTCTATCGAAGAAATAAACGCTATCCCGGAGATGTTCGCCGCCGGTGGCAGCCGTGCCCGGGCAGCCGGTTTTGATTTTGTGGAAGTTCACATGGCCCATTTCACCACCCTGGCGTCTTTCCTTTCGGTGGGCAACCAGAGAAAGGATGCGTTCGGCGGAGATTTGTCCGGGAGAATGTCTTTGCCGCTGATGGTCGTGCGCGCGGTACGAAAGACCGTCGGCCCGGATTATCCGATGGGTGTTCGCATCAACGGTGAAGATTTTACCAAAAATGGCAACACTGTATCGCACAGCCGACAGATTGCGCTGATTCTGGCCGGCGAGGGGGTGGACTATCTCAGTATTTCTGCCGGCGAGCGCTTTGAAGACGCGCTTCCGCCATCGGAAGGCGAACCGCCCCGGCCCGGGACAGGCTATAGCGGCGCTCGCATGAGTCCCAGGTGGTGGAGCCCGGATGGCACCCAGGTGCATCTGGCTCATGAAATCCGGACGGCGCTGAGAGAAGCCGGCTATGGGCTGCCGGTCGTGACTGCCGGGAAAATCCGCACACCGCAATTGGCCGAGGAAATCCTGGTCAATGGCCAGGCGGATATGATCGGCATGGCCAGGGGGTTGATTGCGGATCCCGACTGGCCGGACAAGGCGCGTGACGGTCGCAGTGACGATATTGTCGTGTGTGCCGCCTGCGGATACTGCAGCGAGTCCGATGACCGTATGGAAACGGTGCGGTGCATTCAATGGCCGCAAGCAGCCGCGGACCCACCGCAGCAATGGCGTCATCTGCCTCCGTGTCAGGTTGCCTGTCCTGCGCAAGTCAATGTGCGCGGGTATGTCGACCTGGTTCTGCAGGGCAAGTTTTTACAGGCCCTGCATCTGATCAAGCAAAAGATACCGCTCCCCGGGGTGATCAGCAGAATCTGTCCCGCAGTTTGCGAGCGATCGTGTAACCGCACCCGGTTCGATGAAGCCGTCGCTATCAATCGGATTAAACGCCTCATTGTGGAGCGGGTGGGATTGGACAACGAAATCATTGAACCCGCCCACCGGACCAAGCAGGCCTCGGTGGCGGTTGTCGGTTCCGGACCCGCGGGGCTGAGCGCTGCGTATTATCTCGTCGACAAAGGCTATCGTGTTACTGTTTTCGAGGCTTTGCCTGTGGCCGGAGGTATGCTCAGCGTCGGGATACCGGAAGCGCGGCTGCCCAGGCGGATCGTACGGGCCGAGATTCGCAATTTGGAACGTTTCGGTGTGGAAATCCGGCTCGAACAGCCGTTAGCCCCTGGCACGTTGAGTCTCGAAGATTTGTTTGCCGACGGATACCAGGCGATATTCCTGGCCACCGGAATTCCGCGCCGACGCAAAATGAAACTTCCTCAAGATCCCACCCGGGAGTTGGCAATTCCTCATTTACCTTTTCTCAATAAAGAAGAATACGGTGTTGGGGAGAAGGGCGCAATTTGTGTCGAGCCATCAAGTTTGAGCACAAAAAAGAAAGGCGTGTTTGCGGGCGGCGACTTGGTTATAGGCCCCGCTACAGTCGTTCAGGCGCTTGCGCACGGCCGACTGGCGGCCGATTCCATCGATCGGTTTTTAAGCGGGGCGCCGGATGCTAAATCGGTCCCCGACGCCACCACCATCGCTTATGACGAGATCGAAGTCTCGCGTTTCAAAAAACGGCCGCAGCTCCAGTCCATGACTGTCGCATCCGAAACGACCGGAAAGATGGCGTCGGCCTCGCAGGAGATGGCTTTTCTGTGCGAAGCGGAGCGCTGTTTCAGGTGCGGCATGTTTCCAAAACTGAGTTGAGCTAAAACTGAACAGAGGGAACCAGCCATGAGTGAACATCAGCCGCTTAGCGGTGTTGTCAACACTGTCTGCATGCAGTGTTTTCAGGTGTGCGGCATCAAGGCCCACATTAAAGAAGGCAAGTTAATCAAGGTTGAGGGCTGGCCGGATCACCCCTTCAGCGCAGGGGTGATCTGCCCGCGCGGCCAACATCTGCCGGATTATGTATATTCCCCCGAGCGGGTTCTTCATCCGCTCATGAAGCAAGACGGCATGTTTGTTGGGGTAAGCTGGGATGTTGCCCTTGATGTCATTGCTCAAAAATTGGAACGAGTCAAAGCAGAAAACGGCGCCCGCTCAGTAGCATTTTCAGTGGGTTCGATTGGCGCTGAGAACATTACCATCTCGGCGTTTGCCCAAAGATTTCGGGGCGCCTTTGGTTCGCCGAATTATTTTTCGATAGAAGCCCACTGCTTCCGGGCGCGGATTATGGCCAGACTATTTACCTTCGGGACCTATCCGCTGGAGGATCCCGACCACTCGGATTGCATCATCCTGTGGGGTCATAATCCCGAAACCTCCGAACCGCCCTTGGCCGCCCGGATCCAGAAACGGCTGGACAGTAACGCACTCAAGCTTGTTGTCATCGACCCGAAACGAATACCGATGGCCCGGCGAGGAACCCATCTCCAAATAAGACCGGGCACTGATGCCGCTCTGGCTTTGGCTATGATGCATGTGATTATCTCCGAAGAGCTTTACGATAAAAAGTTCGTCAAAAAGCACTGTACCGGTTTCGAGGAGTTGAAAAGGCATGTGCGATCCTATTCCCCCCGCAAGGTGGCGGAGATTTGCGGTTTGAACGCGGAGCAAATCATTCAAACGGCACGGTTATTTGCCACCAGCCAGGCAGCTGCTATCGTTCAAGGCATCAACTCTCTGGATCAGCATGTAAACGGATTTCAGAACAGCCGGGCCCTGGCCATCCTTCAGGCTATAACGGGCAACTACGACAGAAAGGGCGCCTGGGCCACCAACCCATTCATTCGGCTGACCGATCTGAGGATTCCTGTCGCCGAGAAGCCAATCGGAGCTGAAGAGCATCCTGTTTTTCACGGATTCTGGGGTATGACTGCACCATACGGACAGCAAATGCTGTTGCCCGATGTTCTCCTAAGCGGCAAGCCGTACCCGATCCGGGCAATGCTGATCAATGGGGGCAATCCAGTGGCTTCGTGGCCGGACAACCGAAAACTTCGTAAAGCATTCTCGCGCTTAGAGTTTCTGGTGGTCATGGATCTTTTCATGACGGAGACCGCCCAAATGGCTGATCTAGTCCTGCCGGCGGTCTCCTCGGTGGAAATGCTGAATCTTGCCTACAACTACGGTCTGACCGGAGGCATGCCCGTGGTGCTGCTCAGTAAAAAGCTAATCGATCCCTTGGGTGAGTGCTGGCCGGACTGGAAATTCTTCAGCGAGTTGGGCCGGCGGATGGGATATGCGGCCCTGTTCCCATGGATCGATGATGAAGCGGTCGTGCGAATGTTCCTGGAGGCCGGTGGAGCCACGATGGAACAGATTGAATCCCAGCCGACCGGGTTTTGGTACGGAGATCGCTGCTACAACGTGAATGCCAAGGGCCAGATCCGCACACCGTCAGGCAAGATCGAACTACACTCCAAGAGCCTTGCCGATGCGGGCTATGACCCCATCCCAAATCACCTTGAACCGACTCAGAGTCCCTTCGCCGCACCCCAGTTGTATAATGAGTATCCACTGATTCTTAATACCGGAGCGCGCCTGGTAGAGTACACCCACTGGCAAATGAAGAACCTGCCCCAACTTCGGAGCTCGGCACCGGATCCGGGTGCCGAACTCCATCCAGACACAGCCGCTCGTTTTAATATTGCCGACAAGGATTGGGTGGTGATTGAGACCCGGCGGGGTTCAATTAAAGTAAGGGCTTCGGTTACCAAGGCCATAAAGGCGGGTGTTGTTAATTTGCTCCATGGTTGGGAAGGGAGAGCCAATCAGAACGTGTTGACAGAACTAGAACCTCGCGATCCTGTAACGGGCTATCCAGAATTAAGAGCCCTGGCGTGCAAGATAAGCAAAACGGAATAGAGTCGCCGGTCATATTGTGGCGGCTCGCCGGCAGCAATCCTCTGGATACACACCGCGAAGATCGAAAACCTCCGCGACCGTTCAATTAGCTACGAAATGATATGGGTTGTGCTTGGCAAACCTAAGCTTTTTAAACTAATTTTTTGGTGGATTTAACGTGAAAATTAAAACTTGAATGTTTGAGGATATGGGTGTGGATTAGGATTGGCAATCACAATGATGATCTTAAAAAACCACACTATTAAAATCTAAAATAATCGACCGTAATCGGGTATAACTGGGTCTATAAAATCCCCTTTAAGTTTACATAAAAGATTTTTATCAGACCCTGACAACACAGGAGCCCTATAAAAATTGGTGGTTTCGCACTCTATTGTAAGTGCTGCAATTTAAAAAAGTGTCTCAAAAAGCCGGCGATATTAAATATGAAATTTCTTCGTAATGGACTGTAAACGGCTGATGGCCGTCCTCATCGCATATTTTCTGTTTCCCCATCGATCAGAATTGGAGCAATTTGGAGAAATACCGCAAAAAAAGATGAGAATCTTAATTCCAGCATTGCACCATCTGTATCTCCTTTCTTAATAAATTCCTGTCAGATCCGTGGAGGCCGGCATTATCATTATGACATTGTTCGCCCAATCATCCAGGTTGAAACGTTATTTCTGGCGAGGCGCTCCCTTTCAATGAATTAGTTTGACATTTAAATCTCAGTCCTGGTACTCAAAAATAAATCGCTCACATTTAAGCCAACGGTAAATTTTGTGGAGATTGCCATGGTTGAATTATAAAGCCCCATTTTTGTATAGAGTGGGGTTTTTGTGTTTGGGATGTCCATTTGAAACATAACATTTTCAGCAATTTTCGATAACGGCAAGATTTTTTAAATCATTGACAATATTACCCGTGAAAATAGGAGGAACCAGACTATGCAAAAAATAATTATTTTTTTGCTGGTTATCTCCCTAACTCCTTTGGTCTGGGCCGATGAATTAAAAATTAAAGGTTATATAAAAAATGATCCGATCCGGGGAGCAAATCATTATCTTATTTTAAACGATGATGGCAACGCAAAAGCCAGGCTCAAACCCGATCCTATTAGATCCTCGGATTCAGGCCACTACCTAATTATTGAAAAAGATGGAAATGAGAGCGGGCGGATTAGGCCAGATTACCTAAATAAAGATCAGTATATTATCGAAATAGATAAAGACGACTAATAAAAACAGTCAGGAACTATTTTGGCAGGATCAGAAATTTTTGTATATGGTTCCTACGATACCTGCTGCTTGTTGAGTGGGGTTTCTAAAAAATGATGCATAATATCTCATACGTTTTTCCAAATATTTCAGAGTTTAACCGAAACGGACGGGGAGGTTTGTATAAACGTTACAAATTTGCTTCAACGGCAAACTGTAAATTTATAGAAGTCCCAGCGGATTTTATAAAAAACAAAACTGAGGTAAACAAAACCGGGAAAAAACTTGGAACTATTCTTTCTATCAGTGACATTAATCAACTATACGAACCTGGCACACCGTCAAAAAAGCTTAAATACATAATGCATTCTGAACCGTCCTTGCAACGTCGTGATGGAGCCGGGAGCTCCTTTACCCCGCCCTTGCGTTGGTATGATCGAAAATGGACAAATGATTTTATAAGGATGCTCACAGACATAACTGAGCAATTAACAATTCCACCAGCAGGCGTTGAAATTCATCCAGGAGGCAAGAAAAATACATACGAGGATTTAATCAAGGCAATAACAGCAATTCGCGTTCAGTTTAAAGATACCTTCAACACTATACCATTTGTCGTGGTTGAAAACCGCACAGGGCAGTTCATTTCAGACGGGAAACAAATTTGCGAATTTTGGGAAAGGCTTTTATCCTTAGAAAAGGGTCTTGCTAAAAATACTGGTATTGTTCTTGATATTTCACAATTGTACACGGTTACAAAAAATAATTTTGTAAAGGAACTCAATAAAATCCCTCCTGAAGCGATCAAGGGACTCCACATTCATTATCGGCATTGTACGCCTTCGCTCGAAAATAATTTGCCATGGAAAGAGGTATTTGATTGGTTGAGGGAAATTAAGCATAAAATTTTTATAAACCCTGAAGTTCTTAGCCATTCCCACACGACACCTACGATTTCGTTTTGCAATCGAATGATTGCATAATGCCAAAACTGAACAAGGCATGAACTCTGATCTCAAAGGTCATGCGGCTATTAGTTCAGGTGAAACCTGGTGTTACCGATAACTATAAATCTTAGCTTTTGACCACACTGAAAAATTTGTTAAATCAGATTACAGTATCTGTAATGTTGGTCAGTTTGGGATTTTTGATAGATAACCCAAAGTTGCAATTTATAAAATTTGGGGCAAAGTTAGAGCATATCATTAATATGACCTGGGTTCCGATAGTCGCAATTTATCCAATGAAGCGGAAATATTTCCGAATCATACCAAAATGATAGTAAATAATTCCGTAAACTCTAAACGTTAGGTCGACCATTAATGCAATTTGACAATGAGTTTTACATACAGTCTGAAAACCTTAAGAGATAAGGAAACCAATGTTAAAGACAATCCCACCACGATTTGCATCAGGCACATTTTTAGGCTTTCCTCTTTGCACGGAGATTGATTCCATAGAGGCCAATGTTGCCATCCTCGGTATCCCTTACGGCGACCCGTATAGCATGGACGAAGTCACTAATGATCAAACAAATGCACCTTCGGCTATTCGCCTTGAATCCGCAAGACTAAGCATTGGTTTGGACCAGTGGGATTTTGATCTGGGAGGACCATTGTTCAGTGGGCAAAACATTCGGGTCGTCGACTGTGGAGACGTTCCAGGTGATCCTGCTGATATCAAGGGGCACTATCGGATCGCAGAAACAGTCGTGAAGACTATCCTGGACCGGAAAGCCCTCCCGGTTGTCATTGGCGGTGACCATGGTGTCCCCATACCTGTGTTCCGCGCATTCGATGGTCGCGGCCCCATAACTCTTGTTCATATAGATGCACACATTGATTGGCGCGACGAAATCAATGGCGTTCACGAAGGATACAGCAGCCCTATTCGCCGTGCTTCCGAACTCTCCCATATCGACCGCATCTTTCAAATTGGGATGCGAGGCCAAGGCAGTGCTCGTGCAAAAGAGGTTGAGGATGCGCTCGCTTATGGGGCGGAGATCATCACAGCCTATGAAGTCCACGAAAAAGGTATGGATTCCATCCTTGACCGGATTCCGGCTAATGAGCGCTACTACCTTACCATCGACGCTGACGGACTCGACCCGACGGTAATGCCGGCGGTTGGAGCACCGGTCGCAGGTGGGTTGCTGTTTCACCACGTGCGAACGCTAATTCACGGTCTCGTGAAGAAGGGACAATTGTTGGGTATGGACATCGTCGAGATCACACCAAAGAGGGATATCAATGGAATATCGTCTCTAACGGCAGGACAGTTGATCCTCAATTTCATCGGCGCCACGGCCCGGGCGGGCTATTTCAGATAGCCGCTGAGAATTTGACAGCCCCTAAATCCGTGTGATACTCGAATTTTATCATAATAAATTTCGATAACCATCGAATTGCAGAGAGGCAAGATATCACAAAAATCGGCAGTTTCCACTTTTCTATCATAATATCGCAATATATGGAAAATTTTATATATGTTGCATATGTTATAAGACAGCAAATAGAAAGGAGAAGAGAATTATGTTCACTCACATGCAATTCATAAGAAAAGATATGCATCAGGCGAGGGGCAAACAATACGAATTACTGACCTATAAAGCTATGGAGACAGAAGAATACCGCATCTATATATCTGCAGATGGTTTTGGCATAGGTGATGTTTTCTGTGTTAGCCATGACGTACTTGAGGTCTATAAGGCATATAAAGGCGAAGATCTAATAAATGAACTTATTACTGTTGCCAAATCGGATATTGACAGAAACGAAGACAATAAGTATGACTCATAACCATCGGGTGGAGGCGACGGCAAGAAGCTGGCGGGTTTTACGTAAAGGCCTTTAGCTCGCGAAATATCGAAGGCCGCACCTCATCACCCGCAACGTTAGTCCTTATGCTTTACAGATAGGCCGCCCATGGAAAAGAGCGAAAAAGACTCAATGGATATCACCGAGTTTAAAGAGGACCTCGAGAAGTTCACTAAGGCTTTCGAGAGGATACAGAAACTTTCAAGTTGGATGACAACCGTCGCACTGGCTTCCCTTGGATTAACTCTTACTTTGCTTTTCCAGATAAGGTCGAAAGCAGTTGTACCTAATAAGTATTTAGCTGCTGGAGTCCTTTTCGTATTCGTCATTTCGGCTTTATTAGGTTTCTACGGTAAGTTCAGATATGAACTGCAAGAATATGAAAGAGACATGAGGATAGGTGCACGCGGGTTATTAGATATGTTGCGCAAAGCAAGCAAAGAGTTTTCCGGGCCTGACGAAATTGCGAAACTCTCCGTAGTTGCAGGTGAACGCTTCAAAGAAATGATGAATGATTATCCAGGCAAAACATCAAAATATACGCTAATTTGGCCTGTCATAGGACAGGGCATAACACTTAGCCTTGGGTTAATTCTGTTTAGCGTTTACATTACCATATACCTTTTCACATCAACAAAGTAATTTTTAGGGCTAATTATCAGTGGGACTGACGGCTTGAAGATAGCAGTTTTACGTAAAGGCCGTGCAAAGATGCAAATTATTTAGGCCGCTGCTCACTGGCCGACGTTAGGCCTATAAAGGAGATATTTTGAGCTCAGAACTTAAAGAACTTGCAGAAGCATTAGTTTCATTAAAATATAATGTAATTATGGTAAATATTGTTGCTCTTTGTATCGCTATCGTCGGTGTTTATTTCATCACAAGAATTAAAAAATCCGCAGAATTAAGAGAAATAAATAACAATTTTGAAACTGTAAAAAAACAACAAACTGAACTTGCCAAAGAAACAGGAGAAATAAAACAATCGATAGATCAACAAAATATTTTTTATCAAATAAAACTAAGCGCCTATCACGAAAAAAGCATAGAAGCAATAAATGACATTTATGTTTCATTGATAAATCTTCGAGACTCAACAAAAATTTTAGGCATCAATTTAGACGCAGAAGAATGGAAAAAATTTCATACACAAATACATAAATTTAGAAACACATTTGATACAAACAAAATATGGATACCATCAGATCTCTCAAAACATATTGAAAATGTGGCATTAGAAATTGAGAAGCGATCAACAAGATTTTTTATTGCCAGTAAAAAAGAAGAACAAATTCCCAGATTGCCACCTGGGAAAATCGAAAAAATCAGCGATGAACTTGAAAAATTTTATGACTATATTCACAAAGAAATTGACTTAATTTTCGAAGATTTAGTTGAAAGAATCACCAAGAAAATAAGTATTTAAAGGTCTAACAATGCCAGTGGAGCAGACGGCGTGAAGTTAGCGGTTTTTCGTAAAGGCCGTGCATGATCGTTTTGAATTTAGGCCGCTGCTCACGCTCACCGTTACCTGCTATCAATCTTTACATTTGACAGCCCTGAAAACCGTATGATATCCAAAACATATCATCATGCATTTCGATAATCATCGAATTACATGTTGTGGCAAGAAATCTACCGCCGGGAGTCTGTCAAATATGGGGCTGACTTAGAGTCATATCGCAAATTTGGTCGATGTCCGGATAGTCTCATATTTATTGCGACACGAAGTCGCGTATTTTGAAATATAACATTACAGAGGTGATGACAATATCCAGATCTGAATAATTATTTGTTCTGCGCCTTAACCATGATTTCAAATATTATGCGATTTTGGAGATTACATGAAAAAGACGAAATCACAGAAGAAACGTGAAAAGATAATAAAACAAAAACAAAGGCTCAGAGCACTTGAAGCTTCAGAAAATCAATTTGTCATTGAAGCCGTGAACGGTATTGAGATAGCTTATGCAAATAGAGCCTTTGAAGACATAGTCACAGAAAAAAGCATTCAGCATATAAGCAATTTGTCAAAAATAGCTATTCGCCAATTCCATAAAGAGGGACCTGGTAGCTTTTTAATAGTTGCTGAGGTAAATCCAAATGAAGGTGTATATCTCCCAGGTGAAAAGCTTTTTGACTGCATAAAACAAGCGATTCCAGAAGCATTAAATTATGTTAAAAAAACTGTAAACGATTATGATCCGCAGGAACAATTTGTAGTGGTAAATGTATTTAATCGCAAACGCATTGCCATTACAAGAGATGCTTTACGACTTGCTCCTTAGTGAAAAGTGCCATGATAAAAAATGAAGTCGAACCGCGAGATATAAGGGTCGTAACCCGAAAAATAGGTGGCTGACGATATTTGAAAGTAATCTGGATTTTGCTGAGGTAATAGATGGCAAAGCATAAGAAACGTAAGAAATCCAAGATATCGCGATCCAAAAAGAAAAAATTAAATCGTGAACAAATTAGTATTATAGGAGAATCAAACTATATCATAAATCGAGCCCAAAACTATGAATCCCGTGTAGTCTCTCTTGGTTCATTAATTTTTTTCTCAACCGAAACAGGTGATGCTTGGATTCTGGATTATAAAGATGGCCTTGCTCTTTGTTTGGCAAGAGTTGGTGAGAAGCAGCCCTTTAGGATTGTTGAGACACCTGAAAAATTTGCTATTGAATGGAATGTAAACTATCAGATTGAGGGGGATAAATTTGTCGTCATTCAAAAATCAGGGCAAGTAAGGACTATATTAGGTTATCCTGCGGAAGAAATTTTAAAAACTATTCATCGGGTTTCCATTTAGATTTACTCTCATCTCTCATCCTTTAGATTCTGGAAATGTGCTGATTTCTGCTAATATATTCAATAATACCAATTGCTTAAAGTTCAAGATACTCAAATGATATCTTGCGGCAATCTTTTTTTACCGGCCCATACCTTCCGTTTTAATCCCACCTTAAAAATCCACTAAATATGCCAACGAAATTATTAGCGTTCATTTTATCAAGATTTATATGCTGGAGATAGAATGAAGACAATGGAACAAACCTCCACTTAAATGGGCCTCTTTTTTAGGCACGATTCATACTTCAACCTTGTAAACATTTCTGGTAATTTACCTTCCACAAGCCGGATACCGGTTAATATTTCTTTTTTTGCGAGAACCTCGTAAGGCATTGACACGGACGATAAAAACCGGCGGTACAACTTGACGACGAACCTATCTAAAAGATCTTTTGCAGTAGATATTAGTGTAACAAATATATAATAAAATCAAATTATTGGAATGATTTGACTTAGGCACGAAGTCTATACTGGGCCTTTTTTGTGGATTGGATAGGAGAAATGTACAATAGCCGGGTATTTTAGGTTTGTCCGGCAAATCTTAACATTTTGATTCTATCGCAATTGTTGATTAGTTTGTCCAATACACAATTTCCCAGATTTATTCCTAAGGATTTAGGCATGTTCCCCAATTTTTTCGTTGGTTGTTTTGTATTTGTCATAATCCAATTAATTGAATAGTTCAATTATCTTGACATTACGCCATGCAACATTACTTTATTGTGTAAGAACATTGAATCTGGGCGATCGTTCACATGGCCTGTCATTTCAAATCTCACAGAATATTGATAATTTGCGTAGTTTACTTATAATGAGTTCACTTGATAAGTTGATTATCGATCTGATCTGTTACCATTTCCTCTCCCTATAGATCTCAATTTGCACTGCAGCTATTTCACTGTTCCTTTGCTAAGGATTCTATTTAAAACCTGTTCCACGCCGTCACGTTGATTTTGCGTCAGACCTTGTTGCGTAAAAGAATTTAATTCATTTTTGAAAAATCGGAAATAATTAAAACGATAGGAGGTGTGTCATGAAAGCAGGCATTTTTTTTACTGGTACAGGGCCAATTCTTATTTTGACTTCTTATGAATCACTTGATGATCCAAAATTAGTTGAGAAACTTGCTCTCAAAGGAATCAAAAAATACATCGCTTATGAAATTCAAGAGGATTTGGTGAAACAAAAATATGGGAAACACTTTCACGTGATCCTGAGCGATTTGAAACAAACAGACGATTTGCGGGTACTTGATTACGACGGCCATCATGTCTTTTACAGCTTCTCGATAGATGAAATTGGAGAGCCGATCTATCATGAAGCCAAAAGTGAATAGCTGTCTTTACGAAGTTTTTAGTTTTCTCAGTCGAGAGCATCTTAAATATTTTTTGGCCTCATAGTTTTTGGAAAGGAGAGAAATATGTATCTCAAACAAAAAGATATTTTTCGGGCCATGAATAAAAGTTTTGTAAAAAAGATCATGAATGTTTCAACGACAGAATCCTATGAAGATGGAGATTCGCTTTTTCAACAGGGCGACCCTGCGAAGCAATTCTACATTTTGCTAAAAGGACGCGTAAAACTCATCCTTGGGGAAACTGGGCAAGCAGTCTATAATGTTAGCCATGCAGGAGAGGCATTTGGCTGGTCTAGTCTGATCGATAGGGAGACATATACTGCTTCGGCAGAATGTATGACGCCCGCGAAATTGCTTAGATTTGATCAAGAGAAGGTTTTAAGGATATTAGAAGAAGATCCTGCTAATGGGCTTGTTTTTTTCAAACGCCTTGCTGATATATTGGGTAACCGCTTGCTACACAGCTATAAGATGATATCTACAGCAGCTCAAACTGAGGTATCGCCCTCCTTCGGCACAGGACAGGTTATGGCAACGACCGTCTCTGAGCTAGAGATGTAACAACTTATAACATTATAGCCTGAGCATATCATCATAAACCCAGAGGGTAACTGTGTTGAAAAATATTGTCTTGGCCTTTGACGGCTCCGAATACAGCAATAGAGCTTTAAAATATGCCAAAATTTTCGCTGAACGCTTTGAGGCAACTCTTTGGCTTGTTCATATCTTTACGCATACTTCAGATCTATTAGGCTACGAGGATTATGAGAAGTTTTACTCTAAGCGCAAAGCCGGCGGACAAACGCTTCTTGATCAGGCGCTCCAAGAACTGAGAAATACAAGGTTTGATGTGAGAGAGGAATTACAAGAAGGACCGGAAGCCGAGTCAATTCTAAATATTGCCAAGAATTGCCAAGCCGATCTCATTATAATTGGAACACGTGGGCATGGTACATTAAAGGGTTTGTTAGTTGGCAGTGTAAGCCGCAAAGTCATTCACCATTCTTCTTGCCCAGTAATGGTAGTGCATTAGCATTAAAGATTTTTTCAATTGGGATAAATATAAACAAATTCTTTATGACGGCAAAGATGAGCCTATCAATTCAAGCTTTTTATTTCTTTTTTTGGCTCTTTAAAGATACATGCAATGCAATTAATTCAAAACTAGATCCTCTTGAATTTATTTCGGTTGTCTGGTTTTATATTTTTCTATCGCAGATTATGGCGTGAAGGGAGAGTAGATATGGCTATTAAAGTTTTCATTAAACGGCAGTGTCCGAAAGTCAAAGAAAAAGAACTTTTTCGTTACATCAAGGAAATTAGACGCCGAGTTCCACAGCAGTCAGGCTATATATCAGGTGAATATCTAAAATCCATTGACGAAACCCATGAAATAGCCACTATAAGTTCTTGGTTCTCATTAGAAGACTGGCAGGCCTGGTTTGAAAGTGAGGAAAGAAAGGAGATACAGTCCAAGATAGATTCTATTGCCGGTGTCACGACAGAATACTCAATTTATAGGTACATTAAGACCCGCTAAAGGAGGGTTTACAAATGTCTATCTTCTTAATGTTCGGAAAATATTCATCTGAGGCGATGAAGAACATCAGTCCCGATAGGACAGAGAAAGCCCGTGAAGTGATCCAAAAAAACGGCGGCAAGCTAATATCTATGTATGCCGTCATGGGTGAACATGATCTTGTTTTCACCATCGATTTTCCTGATGCGGACAAAGCCTTAGCCACTTCGGTCGCTTTGTACAAATTGACCGGAATTCATTTCACCACTTCACCGGTAGTGGACGTGGAGCAGTTTGACAAACTCGTGGGAGAGGTAAAGGATATTTAGCCTGATTGTGAAATATATCGCGATTCCATGTTTACTCCGACCTTGTTTGATAGTCATCTATCCACACCGGCCTGATATATTCTTATGCTATTTCAGAAATGGTGAAAACGATTGACGTATAATAGGTAAACACATACCACGCAGGATCACTGAAAGGATTTACAGACTTGGGGTTTCGCAAACGCTGGATCGACCTCCTTCACAAAGCAGCGACTGGCACAAAAAAGACCCGAACACTTCTAACTCCGATCGGAGTGATGATCTTTGGCACGTTCACGGCTCTGTTCGTATCCGCCGCAATTATTGTTGACAGGTTACTAAACCTGCCCCGGCCGCTGCCGGATAGTGCAAGGCTTCTGGTATCGATTCCGATGATAGCGGTGGGGGTATCCGTTACGGCTTGGTCTGTATTTCATTTTCTGAAAGTGAAGGGAGCTCCTGTCCCTTTCAATCCACCCCCGAAAGTGGTCAAAACCGGACCATACCGATATGTTAGGAATCCTATGCTCACCGGAGTCTTCCTGATTTTGTTCGGCGTAGGATTTGGTGTCAACTCTTTTTCACTCGTCGTCTTTTTCGCACCACTGTGCGTGTTGATCAATGTGTGGGAGCTGAAAAAGATCGAGGAACCTGAATTACTGAGGCGTTTGGGCGATGAGTATATCGAATATCGAAGGCAGACCCCGATGTTTATACCGGGGTGCAGGACAAAATAAATTCGACATTTTTGTGATTAGTGTAACAAATATATAATAAAATCAGATTATTGGAATGATTTGACTTAGGCAAGATATTCACACTCAGCTCAAAGGGCAAGTTACCAATTGCGCAATCTATAGTCCGGCGAGATGGTGAATTTGTCTAACAAATCTTAACATTTTGATCCTATCGTTATTGTGGATTGGTTTGGCCAATCTGCAATTGAGCCCCCTAACACGGTCGGACACTGAATATTTTGTTTCGTTTTTTAAAATCTATGGAATATCGGATCTGGACATGAAACAGAGACCGCTGGAGTAGGTGCACTAACAAACCTTTGATATTAATTCAGAAATCGCAACATTGTTCAACGATCACCCAACTTCAAGATATCGATTCTATATTTGATTTAAAGCCATAATTTCGATATACAAATTCTGATCCATCCAAACTCAATATCCTTTTAAATAAGACAGTTTATTAAACAGCGATGGTGGGCATAAAATTGAATTGGCCCAAATTGCTGGTTTGAAAATCGAGAAAGCGTATTTGGAAGACCCTCATCTGCTGTTTGAAATGATTTTTTTAAATACCTCGTTATGTTGTGCCTTAGCGGCCGGAATATATGACTTAAAGCGATAGCCATAAAAAAGCAGCATCTATTATGGCAAAGCGTAAACGTAAACTCACTGCCGCTGAAAAGGCAAAAAAGAAGCGTCGGCAGAAAGAGTACATGACCATTTTCATCAAGGGGAAGCAGAAGCGAGTCAAGCGGCCACCGACCATTGACGGTATGGATGTGGACGGGTTTATTCGAAAAAACGCAGATCCCATTTGGTTGCATCAAAATGAGATTTGGGAGTATATGACCGATGATGAGTTATCACGACTTCCCAACATGGCGGTGCATTGTTCAAATAAGGCTGACCCGTTTTGAGGTATTTCGATAATCAATTTTTGACACTTTAAATATTTGAGTGGAAGCCCCAACTGCAATTGACTGCCACCGTTCGGCACAGAGGGAAGATTGTAAATTTACAGTTATGACAAAAAAGAAATCAAAAATACCAAGAAGCCTGGAAAAGAAAATTCAGGAAAGAAAAAAGACTTTTCCCTCTGAAATTAAAAGTGTGATTTTGGACAATGAGTATGTGGAAACACCAAAAGGTTTCCATATCAATGTTGTTTCCAACATTTTGAAAAATGATCAATCTTGCTCAACGGCATAATCTGTTGGTTAGGTGCCTCTGATAAAACGTCTTTTATCACATTTTCTTCACCCTATTCGTTTTGAAAATTCAAATATAGAAAATATGCCGACTTCAATCGAAATACGTAAAAAATGTCATGAATGTAGAAAGTATTCCAGGCCAATCACTCATGGTAAATGCACTTTTTGCCAAACTTTAGCATTCCAAGAAGGAATATTATGTGATTTAAACCGGCAGGTACAACACCCTGAAAATTTTGAGTGTTTTGCCTTTGCGCCCACCCTGAAATTAATTGGATCATCAAAACAAGATGAATTGTGCGCACCAAATGGATTCACGGAACCTTTTCAAAATTTTTTTGAATCCGATCGATTTAAATACCAGCGGGCATTGGCAGTTCAGAAAATAAAAAATGACCCGGATGCCGTTTTTATTGATATTAGATATCATTTGGCCTGGAATGTCGTCCATAGGAGGTCATCGTTTCCTGACCCTCAAAGCGCATTTAAAATGGTAAATGACGCTTTCTTCGGCAGTGGTTCGTCGGTGGGTTCTTTTGTCAGTCTGCTCTGCTTGGCTCCTGACCATGTACATGTATACCTTGAGTCAGACGGAGAAAAATCGGTAGAGACCATAGCTCAGGAGATCAAAAGATTATCAGAATCTTCAATTCTTGTAAGAGCCTCCGAAATGGTGTTAAATGCGGTCGCCGGCAATGATTTATGGGACAAGGCGTATTTTGCAGAAACCATAGGGTGACATAACCCCTCTAGTTCAAAAAATGAATATTTTCATTTTCTGGCTATTCATGGTTTCACATACCGCCACCAAATAAATTAGCTGCTAAAATACAGTAAAGAGATTGTTTATTTATGGGAAAATTAAAGCGAAAAAGTTCTGGGTATAGTCCTATTTCAAGGAAAGTACTTTCCGGTTTACGCAAAACAATTAACAGGAAGGTGATAGATATTTCTGAATTTAAAGATGCCAAAATACATGCTGAAAATTTAGAAAAGTCTGTGATAACAGAAAAAGAGCTTACCGAACTAGATCCATTACATGGTGTTTATGCCTATAACTATATCACAACGGCCGATCTCCTTTTTAAGGTATAGATGTAATTCTTAAGTTTTTTGATATGAAAGACCACTTTAATATACGTTGGCTGTTGAGTCTTGGGAGAGTGAGTTGTGGCTTGAATACCATCCTGCAGATGTGTTATAAAACCAAATAACTGTGTTGCGC
>CAVXXE010000045.1:0-18043 GCA_963765595.1 uncultured delta proteobacterium | reverse complement strand
GCCGTACCCGTAACAAAAACGTTATATCCCGGTTTGGCCATATTGATGCCAAATCGGAATGCTTCGACCCCCCTTTTCTGACCGATGATTTCTTTCAACGGCTGGAGATCATGGGTGGTTTCGAAAGACAGAGTGGTCGGATCCAGCCGCCAACTGAGATTTTCGATGGGGATTTTGAGATATGATTTTTCCTGGGACATTTGTTCCCTCCTTATATAATTTGCATCTCAACGGGTGGGTGGCTTATTTTTAGTAATAACAAAATAGTTGATCGGACAATGCACATATGAGACTCTGGTTGGCTGAAAAGCGAACCGCAGAACAGCAGTGCAACGATAACACCGCGTACCTTTTTGGCTTACATTTGGGAAGCTCAATTCTTAGAGTGTTATCCTTGTATGTGGCTTTAACCTCTTCTGCGATTATTCTGCAGGGAAGTGAAATCGATCGCGAAAAGGACCTGGAGCTTTTTTCAATGCTCTGAAAATTTTTATCTTGATCGACGGAATCTTCTCTCGTCTCGGCTTTCAAATTCAGGGTATCGTCCGTGACCGATATTTCACAATCTTCTGGTTTGATACCCGGCAGAATGGTACTCAGAACAAGCATATTTTCGCTTTCCGAAAATTCGGTTGAAAATGATTGAGCGGCTTCGAGCAATGTCCGGGCAGTTGCCCGACTCCTTTCCGAAAGCGTCTGAAAAGAAGATCCATATCTTTTCTGAGTTTATCCAATTCTTGTTTTTTCCATAAGATAAGTTCCGACATGTCAAAATCTCCTTTTTCTACATAAAATGACCTTCAAATCAACACCGATAATCAACGTAATGATCGCCAGGATGGCTGGACGGGGTTATCAAGATCTGCTAGGAATGCATCATGCATCGAACACTCATTCTCCTAGATATTGGCTGAGTTTGTCCTGCCACGCTTTTTCTCGGATTTTTTGCAGCAAGACCACATTAATTTGCTCACGCAGCGGGCTGTTCGGCTGCAGTGCAATCCCGTATTCCTGGCGTTGCAGCCGGTAGGGCAAAACTTCAAGGGTGCCGACGTAGTTTTGGTGAATATAATAACGCAAAATGGGGGCATCATAAACCAGGGCCTGGATTTTTCCCGCCTGCAAGGCCGCCAGCCCCTCTTGAGGCGACCCGTAGGAACGAAAGGAAATCTGAATTTGCTTGAGGTAAGATTCACTGGTCGTATTTGCCATTGTGCCGACGGTTACTTTGGGCAGGTCTTCAGGTCCTTTGATAGCGGATTCAAGCTGTGTCACGGTCAGTGAGGAAGTAATGGCTGCTGTAAAGCTTGAAATAATGATGATCCCAACAAACATCCAGATAAGCCCGACAATTCTTCCTGCCAATGTGACCGGTGCTTTATCACCATAACCAACGGTGGTCATGGTGACGGCAGACCACCAAAAACCGGAACCGATGCCCCTGGCGGCACTGCCGTTGAACTGCCGGGGATTTTTCTTATGCTCAAACCACCATACCAGTGCCCCCACACCCAATAGCACGAGCGTCAGGCTTGCCACGACCTTGAGAAATGCCGCCGAAATCATCCGTCTGGCCACGGTAAGCCAGGGATTGTGCGCCTTGCCCGAAACCGCAATCCCCAGGCCCGTCGTATAAAAAGCGTGGGTAAAGTCCAACTTTTTCTCGCGTTCCGGCGTAATGGTAAAGGCGGCGACGGCGGCGTCCAGGGAACCATCCGAGACGCCATCTATCAGTTGCTTAAGTGCTAGCTCCCGAAATTCAAATTGAAGGTTTAATTCCGCCGCAATTTGCCGCCACAGGTCAATACTCAGGCCGGTCCACTGACCGTCGGAGGGTTTAATGGAGAAAGGGGGGGCTTCTTTGGTGCCTACAATCAGTTTCTGCGGGACGTCGGAACTCTGCTGCCCGCCGGCTTCCGTGGACATCACAATTATAAGAAGTGAAAAACAGAGCACAAAGCCGGTGGTGATCTTCATATGACCTCCTGTCGTTACTTAATTTTGAAATTATTATATTTTATGGCTAAATATTTCCGCCACCAAGACACCAAAACACAAAGAAAAATTTTAACAAACAGTTCTATTTTTGGGTATTTGTGCCTCCGTGGCCAATTATTCGGTATAGGTTTTATAAGTCATTTTCCAAGACGGTAAAAAGCCTCCGTTTATCTTAGTGGTTGCCGGGACACACGATCGCAAATTTATAGGCCACTGTAAATCAATATTTTACAAGTTCTCAAAGCTTGCCGTTACCCCGGATGCTCGACCGGAAGGCCCATCGGACCGGTTTGAGACGAAAAGCAGGCCCACGTGCTATCCCGGCGTTTGCGGTTGGCTTGCCGCCAACAGTTGCTGATCGCCCGAGATATTGATATGCAACGGCCTGCGGGCGTCATGTGCCAGATAGTTGGTGGTGGTCGGAAATGCAAACTCGATTCCCTCGGCCTCAAATGCGCGCATGATCTGCAAATTGACCCGCTCCGAAAACGCCATATAGGCAGCCCAATCGGGTGGATGATACCAGTACAGCATGATAAGGTTCAAGGAGGCATCGTTGAACTCATTGAAAAACACCCGCGGCGGGTAATCCGGCTGCATACCTTCATGATCTTCGAGAATTCCGCGGATAATTGCCAGCGCTTTTTCGATCTTGTCCGGCGGCGTGTCGTAGGCGATGGTGATGTTCGCCAAACGGCGAATGGAAGGCCGCCGTCCGATATTTTCAACGCTTTCGCTGGCCACCTTCTCATTGGGAATGGTGACCTGGTGTCCGGTCAGGGTGCGCACCCGGGTGGAACGAAAACCGATTTCCTCCACGACGCCGTCATGGCCGCCGAAAGTGACGCGTTGCCCGATGGTAAACGGCTTGTCGAGCATAATCATGAGGCTTCCGAAAAAATTTTTCAATGTATCCTGGGCAGCCAATGCGATCGCCAGGCCTCCGATCCCCAAACCGGCCAACAAGGCGCTGAGGGGCTTTCCGGATATCGCCCTCAAAAGGTAAATGACACCCACAACGATGACGGCGATTTTGGTGATCATACGCATAAATTGCACAAACGACTGATCCAGTAAGTTGTCATCGCGGGCGGCATATTGGGTCAGTTCAAAGACCATTAGCTCAATCAAACGATAGATAAATAATACCACGGCCAGGGTGGTGATTACCCCGACCACCCTGTCGGCAAGCAGGTCCGCAGCAGGTGGAAAAACAAGGGCTTCCTTGGCTGCATATATAGCCACGTTGAATAACAGCAGCCGTACCGGCCAGATTGCAGCTTCCAAGACCAGACGCATGCGGGCGTTTTCTTTTGATTTTCTCAGAACAATTGTTAAATTTGTCAAAAAAGCACCGATTTGACGGACGGCCAGATACACCAGAACAATAACTACCACGATCAGCAGGTAACGCCAGACAGAAGATTGCCACATACGTTCCGGAAACAGCGCTCTTTGGCTGTACAGAAAAAAGGCCGCACTCCCGACCAGGGTTAGAAGTCGAAACAAGCGTTTCAACTTGGTCAGAGCCTCTTCAGGGAATCGATCTTGGAGTTCAGCCGGGATCGCCCAGCGCAGATCATCGAGCTTGCTCACCAACCAGAAAACGAATAGGATCACAGCCAGTACCAGCAACAAAGCTTCGACTGCCTGCAAAAGTCTGCCTAACTGCTGGGAAATTACGACCATCGACTCAACCAGCCGCAACAGCCAGGCAGTCGCCGCCAGCCGGACGGCTGGTAAAACTGCAGAAATATTCCAGGTCTTCGGATCGCGACCGGCCTTTTCCAAAGAGGTTTGAATACGTCGCATGGCGGCTCGGAATAAGATTTCGAGAAGAAAAAACCCGACGGCCAGAATGCCCAGAGCAACAAGCAGGCGCCAATGCTGAGGATCTTGGGCTGCCGGGTCGATCGCGATGATGAAGTTTTGAAAAATACTTTGCCATCCATCCATGTTGACCTCCTTTCAAGCCCTTATCAGGCTTTTTATGAAAACACGCTATCAGAAAATGAAGGCTTCAGGTTTCAGCAATTAAAAATTTCAAATAACAAAACACAACTACCAAACAAATCACAATGACCGAAATTCAAAATTCCAAACAATTGGCTTTTGATCTTATTTGAGATTAGGATATTGTAATTTGGGATTTGTTTGGCCCAATTTTAAGATCAGGAGGTGCCTGTAATTTGTTATTTCCGGTTTATCCGGATTACGTTATAACCATCTCTTTCTTTTGAACCAAAAAATCATGAAAACAAATATCGCGATCAGCAGTATCCAGAGGGCGGGATAAGCCCAGGAGATCTTCAACTCCGGCATATATTCAAAATTCATCCCGTAAATGCCCGCAATGAAAGTCAAAGGAATAAATATGGTGGCCATGATGGTTAACACTTTCATGACTTCGTTCATGCGGTTGCTGATGGTGGAAAGATATAAATCCTGCAGACCCGAAAGGACATCCCGAAATGATTCGATGGTGTCCATAACCTGGATGGTATGATCGTAAAGGTCTCTGATAAAAATTTGAGTTGTTTCCTGAATCAAAGATCCTTCCTCTTTCATCAGGCTGCTTAGAATTTCTCTTATCGGCCAGACCTGTTTGCGGAAAAAAATCATCTCTCTTTTCAAATGGTGGATGCTCTGCAGGTTTTCGGTCTGAGTGTCGTCGAGCAGATCTTCTTCCAACAGTTCTATTTTTCCACCCATTTTTTCGAGCACCAGGAAATAATGATCCACGATGGCATCGATCAGCGCATAGGCCAAATAATCGCAGCCCGACTTGCGGATCCGCCCTTTGGCCTTACGAATGCGTTCCCGCACGAAGTTAAACACATCACCTTCCGTTTCCTGAAAGGAGATGAGATAGTGGGGGCCCAGAATAAAACTTATTTGTTCGGCCAATATGTGGTTTTGGTCTTCGTTGTATGTCAACATCTTTAGCACAATATAGTCATAGTCTTCAAAATCCTCAGCCTTCGGGCGATGGCCCGTGTTGACGATATCTTCCAGCGTCAGCGGATGAATGCCGAAATGCCGGCCGATTGCTTCGATGATCTCAAGGTCATGCAGCCCATCCACGTTGATCCAGGTGACCGGTGGCGTATCTTTGTAGGGAAAAGCATCTTCAATGCTTGTTAGCTCTTTTTCAAGCAGTTGCCCCGGATCATAATTCATTAATGACATCTTAACTTCTCCAATCTTCTGGTCACCAATATGAATTAAGGTTCCGGGTGAGAGCCCTAGTTTTTTCCTGCTTCTTTTTATTAACCGCGACATGGAATGACGCCTCCTTTGTTTATGTTTTTTCGATCCATGGTTTGTTTATCCCATGAACCGCTTTATTTTTCAACCAAATGGAACACCAATGGTCCCAATATTCCCTGGCCCAGACCGAGTCTATGAAGTGTTCGTTTTAGCTAATGGATTTTAAATATCACACCAAAAGCAGCAATTTATACTTGAGTCGCACCAGGGCGGGCCATCATTCCATTGTTCCATTATTCCCTCCGGGGCCTTTGCGCTACCCTACGGGCCGGAGGCCAATTATGAGCGAAGCGAACTAAGTTCCTCTATACCCGTCTGTCAAATCAAGACCCGAATTTCTTTGACAGGCAAAAGAATTCGACCTGTTTGAAAATCAATCGCAGATTGCCTGATTATATGTTATAAGCGGAATCGGAAGCTGGCTTTTCGGCCTGCGGGCCGGAAATGGGCTTTTAGCCTGCACCCCGACCCCGGAGAGTGCACCACGCTCATTTGAACCCTTACGTTCTTAACCTGCCGCGAAAGTTATCAGTCGGCAGGCAAATTCATCTTATGACTTAAATTTGGAGGACACCACTGTGTCGACCTGGATAACAGATGTTGTCAATATTATTTTTGCCATTTTCCTCGTGTTAGTTAATGGCTTCTTTGTTGCCGCCGAGTTTGCGCTGGTGAAAGTGCGGCCAGGCAGGCTCGATGAGCAGGTAGCGCAAAATCGCACATTTGCTACAACCGCGCGTTGGCTCACACGGCGGATGGACGCATCGTTGTCGGCCTGCCAACTTGGAATCACCATGGCATCCCTGGGCCTCGGCTGGATTGGCGAGCCGGCCATTGCCCACCTGTTGCGACCGCTGCTGCTGGCAGCCGGCATTGTTTCCGAGATATGGATCCATGGTATCGCATTTGCAGTGGCGTTCACTGCCATCACGGCCGCTCATCTTGTTTTTGGCGAACAGGCCCCCAAAATATTCGCCCTGCGACGACCGGAAAAGGTTTTGTTGTGGTTTGCCCTGCCGATGAAATTTTTCTACTTTCTTTCCTATCCGTTTATGATCGCGTTGAATGCAGCCACCTCATTTTTGCTGAAAAAAATCGGGGTCGGAGGGGTTTCTGAACACGACGCGGTGCACAGCCAAGACGAAATTAAATCATTGCTGCGCCTGTCACACAAACACGGGGAGCTCAGCCGGGCCGAACACCGGCTGCTAAACGCAGTTTTTGAATTTGATGACACCGTCTGCCGTCATATTATGCAACCGCGTAGCGATATCATTTTTTTCGATATCAACCGACCTTTTTCCGAAAGCAGCGCCCTGGCAAAAGAATCCAAGCATTCACGCTATCCCTTATGCGAAGGCTCCTTGGACAATGTGCTGGGCGTGGTGCACATCAAAGATCTGATCGGCGTATCCCCTGATGAAGAAGGCGCCTTACGCTCCATTGCGCGACCAGCTCAATTTGTACCGGAAACGATGCGAATCAGCCGTCTTCTGCGGCAGTTCCAGGAGACGCATCAGCACATGGCATTTGTAGTGGATGAATACGGTACGGTCATCGGTTGTACAACCCTGGAAGATGTATTGGAGCAGATTGTCGGTCCCGTCGAAGATGAATTCGACACAGACCCGCCGGAGATCGAACCGGATGGCCACGGTAAGTTCATTGTCCCCGGCGGCACTTCAATTGCTGCCGTTAACCGACAACTCAAACTCCAACTGGCCAGCCTTGAAGCTGAGACCCTGTCCGGCCTGTTGGTGGAAAAAACAGGCCAAGTGCTAAAAGTCGGCGATCGGATCGAGCTAGAGGGTGCGGTTGCCGAAGTGTTGGAGATCAGAGGGTCACGGGCTGCCCGCATCCGCATGGAGCTGAAGCAGTCATCTTCGGGGGAAATATAAATCGCTCATAGGTTGAGCGGTCAACGTTCAAGGTTCCCGGCTGAAGCGTCTGATCCGGTCTCTAACAATCGCATTGCATCTTAATCTGGCCGAATTCCGGCTTTCCCGAAGGGGAAACAACATGGCAAAATCGACCTCATCCTTCGAATTCACCAATGGAGGTATCCAAGAATTTGTCATTTTACTATGATATTAGAAATAATTGCGGGCCATTATCTGATTTTTTGCCATGTTGTTTATGCAACTAAGGGGTTCACCCAATTGGTGAAAACGACCCATCCAAACCATCGAGTATATATTTAAGGGAATCTATGCCCAATCTGAGGTAAACAATGATGAATTTGCTGTATCGAAACTGTTTCATCAGGTTTTTTAGTTTTTTAGCCATGATTTTGGTGGTGCTGTCGTTTTTATGCCAGACAGGCTCGGCTCAGGAAAAAACTGCGGTAGAGCAGCCGGCGGCTGCCGCGGCGTCTCTGACCAAGGAAATCGTGGGTGAGAAGCTGGCTGTGGCACGCAAAAAACTGGCAGCCCTTTCTGCACAAAGCCCGCCGCAGCCTCCCACCGCTACCGATAAGAAGGGTTTTGAAAGCTTCAATGCCGGCGTCGATCAGCAACGGGATCGGGTCGCCGCCATGCGCACTACCATCGGTGAACATCGCAAGCGCCTGGAAGCATTGCCTGAACTCATCGCAGAAACCCGCAAGGAATCAGAGGCGGCTGAAAAAAACGCCGCCCTGCTGGCCGAAAGCGGCAAATCTGCCAAAACCGAGACGGAAAAGAAACTGATCGATTTGAGGCTGGAAAATGCCCAGCTCGAGAAACAAATTGCCTTGAAATCCATAAAGATTTTAACGGAAGAGACTGATTTGGCGGCAGATCTCGAGCCGGTTTTAACCGCCGAGCTGGAACTGGCCGAAAAACAGCTCGAGCGGCTTGAGCAAGAGCTTGAGCTTTACAGCAAGGCTTACGAGCAGCAGCTGGCGTTGGTGCAACAGCAAAAGGTCGATTCTCTGGCCCGCAAAGAAAAGGAGGTAGCGACTGCCAAAACCCCGGCCGCCCGTTTTATTGCAGAATGGGACGCAGAGCTCTCCCGTTCGGAGAAAAACAAAGGTGACCTCGAACAATTCTGAACTTCGATCGCCAGGAAGTGATCTTGCCCAACCGCAGTCTGATCACCCGGGAGGTCACCAACTGGACCCGCGGAGATACCATCAACCGGTTGGTCATCAGCATCGGGGTGGCTTACGGCAGCGATATCGAGAAGGTCAGCGAGATATTGATGCAGATAGCCTGCGAAGACCCGGATGTCATGAAAGATCCAGCTCCGTCGGTGGTTTTTATGCAGCACGGTGAGAGTTCCCTTGACTTTAATCTCAGGGTTTTTATTCCCTCGCCGGAGGCTATCATGGTCCTGCGTGATCGTCTCAACAAACGGATCAACCGCGAGTTTGAGAAGCACGGCATCGAGATTCCTTTCCCGCAGCGTGACCTGCACATCAAGTCGAGTGTGGTCCGAACCCAAGACCTGATGCCGGATAAGGGCAGGGCGGAAACTCCGGCCCGGCAGCCGCCTGAAAAGGTTGGCTGATGCTGTGAGATCCTCGCGGTTATAAATGCCTTCGCAGAGCAGTTAAATAGTCCGTTTCTGACCGAGAATTCTCAGGCCCATCAGGGCAATCTGAATTTACAAAAATGAGGAGAACGATGGGCCAATACAATCTGAACCGCATCTTTAAACCACGCCATGTTGCGGTGGTGAGCGCCAGCGAAAAGGCAAGAACCATCGGCAACGCGCTGATGAGAAATCTTATTGACGGCGGGTTTTCCGGAATGTTGTTGCCGGTGAATCCCAAGTATAAAACCTCAACGCCAGCTTTGCATCCGAGATGCCCGTGGCCGGAAATCTGGCTTTTGTATCCCAGAGCGGTGCCATTTGTAAGGCGATTCTTGATCTGGCTTTCAAGGAGTGCATCGGATTCAGTCATTTTGTCAGCATCGGCTCCATGCCGGACGTTGATTTTGGAGATATGATCGATTATCTCGGAACGGGATCGTGTTACCTGAGAACAGGAACATGCTTGTGCTGGGGAAAAAGTTGGGGTTTGAAATCAAACGCGATCCCGCTTTATACAGGACGATTTTCAGGATAGGCGTCCCGTTCCGGGAGATTCTGGCTGCCATCGAGGAAGAAAAAGCGGATCTTCTCGTCATGGGGACAAAAGGCCGGACCGATTTGGCAGACGTTCTTTTCGGCTCCACCGCCGAGAAAATGTTTCGCCGGTGCCCCATTCCGTTGTTGAGCATTCGTATGAAAACCAAAAATTAACAAAAAGAGATATGTTTCTTAATACAAAAAGATACGAAACAAATAATATGCGGTTTTGCAGGCTGCTCCTGCAGTCACCCACCCGTATATCTATCTGCGGCTTTTTAATTCTGATTTCGATGGGCACCATTTTGTTGATGCTTCCGGCAGCGTCTACTTCCATAAGCCTAAATTTAGCGGACGCCCTATTCACTGCGACATCTGCCAGCTGCGTCACCGGCCTCATCGTCGTAGATACGGGACGATCGCTGAGCCATTTCGGGCAATATGTAATCCTTGTCTTGATTCAAGCCGGCGGACTGGGCATCATGACCATTTCAACTTTATTTCTTCTTATCGCTGGTCGACGCCCGAGTTTGACAGGCCAGGTTGTAATTCAGGATACGTTTACCCGCGGGGGAGACCGAACTGTCGGGTCAATTCTAAAGGACGTGGCTTTGTTTACCTTTGTGTTCGAGGCGCTGGGAACGGTAGTGTTGTTTTTCCGATTTTTTCCTGAAAGAAGCATGGGCGAGGCATTGTACCTTGCGGTCTTTCATGCCATCAGCGCCTTTTGTAATGCCGGCTTTTCGGTTTTTGCGGACAGCTTTGTCGGTTATGGGAATGACTGGGCCTTGAATCTGGTGATATGTTTTTTGATTATAAGTGGCGGAATCGGATTTCCGGTCTTGTCCGAACTCAAACGCCAGTGGCCGCTGAATCGAGGCAAATGGTCGCGCCTCAGTCTTCACACGAAGCTGGTGCTATCGACAACCGCTATTTTGCTGGCTACCAGCACCCTTCTGGTCCTTCTTATGGAATGGGGGAACACGCTTGCGCCTTTTTCAACCCCTCAGAGATTGCTAGCGGCCTTCTTTCAGGCAGTGAGTGCCCGAACTGCGGGATTCAATACATTATCTATCGGAAATATGGCGAACGAAACCCTTTTTATTTTTATTTTGCTGATGTTCATTGGGGCCAGCCCGGGGTCATGCGGTGGCGGAATTAAGACAATCTCCCTGGCCAGTATGGTGATTCTGGGACTATCGCGCTTGCGAGGTCAACCGCGACCTCAGGTATTTCATCGGACAATTTCGGAAGCCAGCGTCGGCAAGGCGCTCAGCCTGGTGATGGTCAGCACGGTTGTGATCGTCGCGGGAACCCTGGCCCTTTTGATGAGCGAACTGGGAGAGATTTCTCATTACCTGAGCCGCGGCAAGTTTTTGGAATTGCTTTTTGAGGTGGTCAGCGCCTTCGGGACTGTGGGGCTTTCCATGGGCGTCACCACCGGGCTTTCGACCCTGGGCAAATTCATCATAACCCTCATGATGTTTGTAGGGCGCCTCGGGCCTTTAGTGGTTGCGCTGGCGATCAGCCGCCGCACGACCGACCGCTTTTATTATGCAGATGAAAATATTATCGTTGGATGAGGTCTGACATGAAACAATTTGCAGTCATTGGACTTGGTAATTTTGGCTATTATCTAGCAACGCAGCTTTACAAAAAAGGTTATGAAGTGCTGGCCATTGATAAAAGGCCAGATTTGGTGCAGGAAATAAAAGACAGTGTGAACCAGGCTATCGTAGCAGATGCCACAGAGCGAAAGACCCTTGAAGCAATGGGGCTCCAACAAATGGACGCGGCGGTGGTTTGCATTGGTTCGGTTTTGAGCAATTCGATTTTAGCAACGCTGAATTTGAAGGATATCGGCGTGAAGCGGGTGCTTGCCAAGGCGTTAAGCGAGGCTCATGGACGCATTCTTTATAAAATAGGGGCTTCCGAGGTTTTTTTTCCAGAAAAGGATCTGGCCCTGTCCTTGGCTGAGCGTATCCACAACCCGAACATGATCGATTATCTGCCTTTTTTAGAAGGATACAGTATCATTGAATTATCACCCCCGAAGGATTTTATCGGCAAGTCCCTGCAAGATTTAGACCTGATTAACCGTCTTGGTATCCAGATCATTGCTGTCAAAGAAGTAATTAAAGATCAATTAATTCTTATCCCTACTGCAAGATTTGTTATCAAGGACAGCGACATCCTGATAATGCTCGGCCGGAATGAGTCTCTTGATAAACTGAAGGTAGGAGCGAAATAATTTGCCCAAAGTTCGATAAGAAGGATAGAAAAATTATTTCCATGTGCAGCTTTCATCTAAAGGGCGGCAGTTGGTTTTCAGATGACTATTCATCAACAAAAGCTAGAAAAGCTGAACTAAAGTAGTCAGGGATCAGAGATATTTAGGATTTTTTATAAAAAATACGCTTTAAAAGGAGACAAAATGAAGTTTAACGATATTAGAGCGATGGCTTGCGATTTGGGTATTAATACTTACCGGAAGAAAAAAAACGAAATTATCCATGCAATTCAGAAAGCGGAAAACAACATTGCCTGTTTCGGCACCGAAAGGGTGGAATACTGCAATGAAGAGACCTGCTTATGGCGCAGTGATTGCCTTGCCCTGCATGGAGAAAAACCGACATAGAGATAGTTCAGTAGATAAAAAATGGCTTCGAATTAAGCAACTCGTCAAAGAGTTGTCCCGGGAGAACATAGAGCTGCTTGTGGTTCCCGAGTACAATCTAAGTCATTTTCTGAAGGCGGCGACCAAGCTTCTCATCGGCGCCATGTCGATTACTCCCGATCTCAAAATCATTACGACGATGGGGACTGCCAACCCCGTCGGTTTATTGCACAACTTAGGCTTTCAGGATAATCAGATAATCATTTTTCAGTGAAAGGAGAAGGCTGTTATGAAAAAAGCGCGGCATTTGGATTATCAGCGCTGTTTGCATTGTTTTCGCCATGAATACAGCCAGGGCGGATGAGGGTGAAATGATTTTCAAATCCCAGGGATATATGTCATGTCATAAAAAAGAAAGTAGCTCGAAAGTGAAATCCTCCTTGCCTGATATTGCAACGGCATATCAAAGCAAGGAGGAGCAGCTGATCAAATATTTAAAGGGGGAATCGGAAGCGATTGTCAGGCCGGAAAAGGCCAATCTGATGAAGCGTCACATTGGAAAAACGACAAAATAGAAGTTGACCTTTTATTTCTTTCCTCAGCTCAACAGCAGCGGTAATTTTGAAAAAGATAGCTTTTTCAACCGGAAATTCGATTCCAGACATCCAGAGCTGCAATTTTATAGGCCTCGGCCAGCGTGGGATAATTGAAAACCGTCTCCAAAAAATACTCCAATGTGCCTTCCAACACAAGTACGGCCTGGCCGATGTGAATCAGCTCGGTAGCGCCTTCTCCTAAAATATGAACTCCCAGCAGCCGTTGATCTTCCGCACGGAAGATCATCTTGAGCATCCCTTCCTCAAGCCCCATTATTTGTCCTCGGGCTGTTTCCCACAGGTGTGCTTTTCCGGTCTCATAAGAAATTTTTTTTGCAGTGAGCTCCTGTTCGGTCACACCCACCATGCTCATTTCCGGAACACTATAGATTCCGAAAGGGAAATGCTCCGGTCGACTGGAACTTTTCTGATCAAAAGCATGGCAGGCTGCCAGCCGGCCCTGTTCCATCGAGGTCGATGCAAGGCTGGGAAAACCGATGACGTCGCCGGCGGCGTAGATGTGAGGGGCAACGGTCTGGTATTGTTCGTTGACCGGGATGCGTTGCTTTTTGTCGGTGGCAATCCCCGCCTTTTTTAGCTGAAGTTCGGCGGCGGTCCCCTCCCGCCCGGCCGTAAACATCACCAATTCTGCGCGCAAACGCTTGCCGCTTTCCAGGGTGGTAATTACACGCCCATCGGCATCTTTTTCAACCCCGGTAACTTTTTCGCCAAGACGCAACGTAATGTCCCGCTGACGCATACAATGGACGAGTTCATCGACAATTTCCCGGTCCAAAAATTCCAGCAGTGTATCCCGCCCATCGATAAGGGTCAATTCGATATCCAGCACGCTGAAGATAGAGGCGTACTCGACACCGATAACACCGGCACCTACGATGATCATTCTTTTGGGAAGTGTTTTCAGATTAACGATGCCGTCACTGTCGATGACGGTGGTGTCGTCAAACGGGATTCCTTCCGGTCGCTGCGGTTGTGTGCCGGTGGCGATTAGGATCTTTTCCGCTTCAACTTCCGACATTTCACCAATCGCGGATTTAACCCGCAAACGATGCTCATCATTAAAGGAAGCGACGCCCTGAATGACCTCAATCCCGTTGCGCGCCATCTGATCCTGCATGATCTCGATTTCGTGATTCAAGGTAATGTGCAGGCGCCGCATCAAATCGTCAATGGTAACGTTTGGCTTCAGGCGATAACCATTTCCATACAGTCCGCGTTGATTCCAGCCGGTAAGATACAGTAGGGCCTCACGTATCGTTTTGGAGGGGATAGTGCCGGTATGGACAGACACACCGCCGATGACAGCCCGTCGCTCGATAATAGCTATACGCTTGCCGAATTTAGCGGCTTGAATAGCTGCTTTTTGTCCGGCCGGACCGCTGCCGATGACAAGAAAGTCATATTGCTTCATCGGAGTTCCCTCCTTTCATAAAATGTGAAATTATTTCTGACATGCTCAGGCGGCGGCAGAAGCAAACGGTAACGCGATGAAATGACTTCTACTGTTTGGATATCTTCTCGTGCCCGGCCTTGAGTTTTTTAGCCTCCGCTATCTCTTTTGTCTCAGTGTCCAGAGCTTTCTGGTATCCCTTAAACTCAGTGTCCTTGAGGGTTTCCAGCGCATCCGGAGAAAGTTGAGACAGATCAGCAAGATCCACATCATCCCCAAATATTCCGGCGTCGGCGCCATTATAATAAAGGACTAAAACAACCAAATAGATGGGTATTTTTCGCATATCAGACCTCCTTTAAAATCTGTATTATAGTAATTTCCGGGCAATACGCTGCCTTTCACAAGCTTTCATCTTGAAACCATTCCGCAAATAATGCTTCCGTTTTTACCTTGGGCAGGCATTTTTCAAGCAACTTAATAGGGATACCGGCCAGGGGCTTGCCAATAATGGAGGCGGTTACGGCCGACTCGGCGCAGAATCTTTCGCGATTCGATAGATTTTTTGATATCCTGTGCAGCCATTATGCGTCGATAACGCTCATTGTTGTCACACCTTACTGGTTTTATGATTCCTGTTGTTCATCCAGAGTAAGCAGTCGCCGTGGATTATTCAACTTTGTAGGTCACCGTAATCATCCAGGAGGCATAATCCGCATAGGATTTTTTGAGTAACTGGACCACTCTTTCTTTGAATGTCTCTTCAATGATTTTTATTTGTCCCGGCCAAAGCCTGAACTTGATGCGCAGATAGCGCCATTGACCATGCTCGACATCCTTGATCCCGAAGATTTCCGGTATGGCCAGAATGATAGATCTGTGTTGGTTGTACATGCCCTTGCACATTGACTGAATCGCTTGGGACATCTCCTTTTCATCGATCTCCTGCGGCAACTGAATGTCGACGTAGGCACGGATGCAGCCGCCGCGAAACTGGCTAATGGTCGCAATATTTCTGTTGGGGATTAAAATCCGCTGACCGTGCAAGTTAATCAGCACGGTGAATCTAAGTCCGATGCTGTCGACCTTGCCGATTTCATCGCCCAGTTTAACCATTTCCCCGATAGTTAGTGCATCCGAAAAAATCAGCGTGAGACCGATCACCAGATCCTGCACAAATCCTTGTAGACCAAAACCGACAGCCAATCCGATGACCGTTGCGCTGGCAAAATAAGCCGTCAGTGAAATTTTAAATTCGCGCAGAATCATACCGACGGCCACGAAATAAATGGTAAAGGTCCCAGCACTGACCAAGATGGTAAGGATGGTGGCAAGCTTGGGATATCTCCGAGTCAGGATCTCTTGTGATATTTCCTGACTGTCTACCTTCATCGTCAACAGATATTGGCTGAACCGGCGGATAGTCTTGACGGTAAAATGTGCGGCCACAGCCAAAACGATAACGAGAAGAATTCTCAAAATCGGGTTCATTTCGGATAAGATATCTATCAGTTTCATTTTTTAACAATCCGTCTTATCGAATCAGTCATAACCACCTCTTTTTTCGGAAAAATATTAACATAACAGCTGCGACGGCAAGCATTACGCCCCAAAAAAGGAAGTCGCTGTATTTAAATTTGAGTTCGGGCAAATACTCAAAATTTGTGCCATAAATGCCTGCAATAAATGTGAGCGGAATAAATATGGCAGCAAAAATCGTCAATACCTTTTTGTTTCCGACGAAAACCAAAGAACCCGGAGACAGACCTTTGATCTCTTCGCGTTTCTTGAAAAATCTCGCCATAATGTTACCTCCGCATTGAACGATTTCAGCAGTTTAATGACCAAGCGTCAAGGGCTTAAAAATGGCCGCCTCACTACTTTGGTTTTGAAACCTGTTTTGCTGTCAATTGAAGGGGATCATCCACTTTTTACGACAAGTTTAGCCCGTCGTCTGCGGCGACGGTGAAAATGGAAAATCCATATCAATAAACCAACCATTGCGACACTGCCCATAATATACATCTCGTATGATTTGAGCTTGCCGATCAAAACCTCCAGGGCACGACCGAAAAAATAGCCGCCGGATGCGATGGCTGCCGCCCAGACCAGCGCTCCAGCGGCATTGAGCAAAATGAACTTTTTGACGGATACGGAACTCATGCCGATGACAAAGGGGGCGACCGTGCGCAGTCCGTAAAGAAACCGAAAAGACAGGATCATCGGTGTTTGAAATCGGTTCATCATCTGGTGAATTTTTTCCGCTTTCTGCTTCCAGCCAGGCCGCCTGGATAAAACCACCTGACTGTGCTTGCGCCCCAAATAAAAAAAAGCTGATCACCGCAAAGACTGCCCAGAAAAGCGGCTGAAATCACCCAGCTCAGTACCAGATAACCCTGGTGGGCTGCCAGACCTGCCAGCACCAGGATGGTTTCGCCTTCTAAAAATGTACCGATTAAAATCGCGGCATATCCATAATGTTCAATTATGCTTTGCAGGTCCATGTGATGTTCGTTTGGATTGATAAAAATGGGTGGCGGTGCCGTGAAACAGATCGGCCGCTTCCATGATGGTCTCAGTGAGGGTCGGGTGCGGATGTATCGTAAGGCCCACATCGGTTACATTGGCGCCCATTTCAATAGCCAAAACGCCTTCAGCGATCATTTCGCCCGCGCCGGAGCCGGCGATACCCATACCGATGATGCGCTCGCTTTGGGGATCAATGACTAGCTTGGTCAGCCCGTCATCACGGGCCAGGGTGGCGGCTCGCCCGGAAGCGGCCCAAGGAAATCTGACCACCTTGTGCGCGATGCTCCGGTCAGCGGCCTCTTTCTCCGTCAGTCCGACCCAGGCAATTTCAGGATCGGTAAACACGACCGCCGGTATGGCCGCCGGTTCGTATGCCACCTGGTGGCCGGCGATGACCTCGGCTGCCACCCGTCCTTCATGCGATGCTTTGTGTGCCAGCATGGGTTCTCCGGCCACATCACCGATGGCAAAAATATGTTTTTCAGCCGTGCGCCGCTGCGCATCAACTTTTATAAAACCCCGGCCGTCAACTTCGATCGCGGTGTTGGTCAAACCCAGGCCGGCGGAATTGGGGCGCCGTCCGACCGCCAGGAGAACCTTGTCGAAAATGCGTGTTTTTTGATCGACATCCGGGCCCTCCAATGTGGCCTTAATCCCGTTCTTTTGGACTTTGAGCGACTTGACGGTGGTTTGCAGCAGGATGAAGGCCATCCGGCTTGCCAGGCGTTTTTGCAAAACCTTGACCAAATCGCGGTCGGCACCGGGCAGCAATCCCGGGGTCATCTCCACCACCGTCACCTTGGTGCCCAGGGCGGCATACACGGTTCCGAGTTCCAGGCCGATGTAGCCGCCACCGATTACCAGGAGTTTCTTGGGAATTTCTTTAAGATCCAGGGCTCCGGTGGCGTCAAGCAGACGATCGGAATCAAGTTCAAATTGCGGGATGCGCGCCGTATCAGAACCGGTGGCGATGATCGCGTATTCGAATGCCAGGCTGCTTTGGTCGCCATCCACCGTTTTGACGGCCAGGGTCCGGTTGTCCTGAAATTGGGCCGTGGCCTGCAGATAATTGATTTTGCGTTGCTTGACAAGTTGGCCCAACCCACCGGTCAGCCTGGCGACGACCTCGTTTTTCCATTCCCGCAGCCTGGCGTATTGGATTTTAAGCCCGTTGAAATTCAGGCCCCAGGCCTTAGCTTCGCGGGTCTCATCGATAACTTTAGCGGCGTGCAGTAGGGCTTTTGACGGAATGCATCCGCGGTAGAGACACACGCCACCGGGGTTTATTTCCGGATCAATCAAGGTGACTTCCAGTCCGAGGTCGGCTGCCAAAAACGCAGCGGCATATCCGCCGGGGCCGCCCCCGATCACCGCCAAATGAGTTTTTTTGTCTACCATTGAATTATCTCCATTATCGTGTGCAGGGGTGACGTCGATACTACTTGCTTGACATTATACTAGAGCCTTCTTTATTTGAATATTGAAGACCTGGTCCTATGAGCCAGTCGAAGATCCCGCCGCCGGGGGTCAGAGTTGATCGGCTATTCCTGTAACAGCTTCAAGGAGTGA
>CAVXXE010000044.1:0-8444 GCA_963765595.1 uncultured delta proteobacterium | reverse complement strand
CATCACAGTGTCCGAGCGTGTCTTACAAGACGTGGCCACACGAATCAACGCCGAGGCCAGATTCTTGGGTGCCCAGGCAGTCAAGAACCTGCAGATCCCCTCAGCGTCTATCAGCTCACACCGGCGGGACGCCGGAAACTGTACCTCTAATCCGGACGGTCCCGCGGCTGAGGCAGAGCATTCCGACGTACTTGGTGACATCAGCAATTCCGACACGGCGTGGCGACAGATCGATACACTCATTCCCAAAGGTGATTTGCACAAAAACTATGCAATAACTTGTTAAATGAGTAATAGTTCAACAACTCGTCATTTAACAAGTTATTGCATAGTTTTTTTTGGTAATCACCGTTTTTAAGGTTGGATGCATTTGGTAAATATCATAAAAACAAGCTGGTATTATTTATTGCTGTAAGTTTCTGTTTGGCTAAAGACTGTCAAAAGATTATCTGTTATTAGGTTTTAAAGTACATGTATCTTGCCATTATCTTAATTTATGTAATAATTCATATATGTTATGTATATCTTCTACTTAATAAATTCTGAGAGTGAATTAGTTCCGAATTCAAATTCATAAAAATCAATAGAAAGCCGGGCATATAAGCTCGGCTTTCTATTGATTTTTATGAATTTGAATTCGGAACTAATTCACTCTCAGAATTTATTAAGATAGAAGATATACATAACATATATGAATTATTACATAAATTAAGATAATGGCAAGATACATGTACTTAAAACCTAATAACAGATAATCTTTTGACAGTCTTTAGCCAAACAGAAACTTACGGCCAATAAATAATACCAGCTTGTTTCTGGATAATATTACCAAATGCATTTTATCCAGACCTTAAAAACGGTGATTACCAAAAAAACTATGCAATAACTTGTTAAATGACGAGTTGTTGAACTATTACTCATTTCTACGTCGATCAAATTCATAGGAAGGACTGCGATGTCAAGCGACAAGAAATCGGAGGGCTCGAAAACGCTAAGCGTCCAAGATCTGATTGCCATGGAACTGGTCCGTGACGAAAAGGCTGTCGACTTGCTCGCTGAGCAAGTTCTCAATGAGGCTAGAAAAAATGTATTTCGCGAGTTACGGGCTATTGCCGTCGTTCTCACGATTGTCCTATCAATTCTCGGGATATCGACATGGTGGAGCATTGATGATAAGGTCAAATCACAGGTAACAACAGCGGTTTCTGAAACCTTGAAAGAACGCGGCGATGAGATTCAGAAAGGACAAAACGAACTGTTCATCAAACTAGGAGGTTTGCAGCAACAAACTGGAGCTATTGAAGGCCAAGCGAGGGCGACACGGGAACTCTTGGATCGGGCAAAGCAGGGGACAATGGCTCTGAGAGAGGAATCAGTTAAAGCTCTAAAAGAAATCAGGAGTGAACTGGAGGTCGTCCGAGCCGAGAGCAAGAAGACCCAGACGTATTTAGTCACGATTCGATCCGGACCGCCGTCGGACCGCGTGTCAGACTCGGCTGAAGTTCGACTCTTCTTTGGCGAACTGCCTGAACAAGCGTACGCAATTGCAGGCTCTGCAGAATTTGGCGAAGGAGGAGACGGCCCCGCCGGTGGAGTGTTCACGAGCGCGCTCATCAAAGCGATGGATGAGGCCGTCGATACCAATCACGATGGTTCGATCTCTATCAACGAGATTGCGGCGGCCTGCCGACCTTTCGTCCCTGCCCGACAAAAACCAGTATTTGGCGGCAAGGATTTTCCATTGCTAGCTGTAAAGGGCGGTCTGGCTCAAAAGCCCAGCGACCGTAAGTTACACGCCTTACTTGTCGGCCTTAACTCTCTCGATCCTAAAGCTTACAGTGGATGGGAAGGCTTTCTCAATGGCCCGGAAAGAGATGTCGATCGGATCAAGCGGCAGCTTGAAAACAAAGAGAGAGTACTCGCTAGTGGCGTTTCAATTGAAGTTCTTAAGACAAAAGAAGCAACTCGTTCCAAAATCATCGAGAGGATAAAGGCGATTGGGAGCAAGACGTCGAAAAATGACATCGTAATGTTCTTTTACAGCGGACATGGAGCCCAACGTTCTTACGCCGATACGAAGCCACCTGGTAAGGTGTTGAAATCGTTTGTGGCATACGACGGCCTAATCGACATGTTGGAAGTTGTGACACTCCTCCGTGAAATTAAGGCTTACAGATTGGTCTTGGTCATTGATGCATGAGGAATGGCTTAGGATTAGAACCTGGCTGTTGAGCACGTCAAAAGCGCCATTTAAAAACGCGGCCCCTGACCGCGGAGGCATGCAGTGTTTCCAGAGTTCGACGTCTCTTCGGCCGCCGCGTCAGGTGGGCTTTGGCGATAAAGATAGTTGCTATATATATACAATAAAACCAGTGGCTTAAAGTTAAAGATACTCAAATGATATCTTAAAGCGGGTAACTGTTTTTAGTCGGCACGTACCTTAATGGGACGAAATTTTAGAGTCCCATCAGCAGACTTGAATATTTTACGATTTCATTATAGGGATTTAACAAATTGGAGAAAAATATAAGTGTCGATTCTTGATTACTACCGCAAAGAAAAACTAGGTTTACTTTCAATAGTATTTAGTTGCCAATATGAACAAACTGCCGTTTACCGGAGAGGCAGCCGGAACCATCACGTTATATGGAGCTTACAAGGCAGCCTATACAGGGGTTGACCGCGATGGCCCTCGTGAGGTCCTGCAGCAGTTGCCCGGGGTGGCAAAGAAATGAAGCGTTATGGTCAGGACACGGTTTGCTGCGGCAGCGGAGCCATTTGCTGGTTCCCGGAAAGCTGTGCCCAAATCCGTACAATACCCATCACAGTTGCGACTCGATGGGCCATAGACTCATAAAGGCGATACCCAAGCGGCGCCAGAAACCGGTGTAGGGTTCAACGTCAAAGACCTGCGGTTTACCATCGACCAGACCGTGCCAGAGGAGTTTTTCAGATCCGGCGTCATTTTTTTGCAGCTCGAGGCGAAACGCCACCCGGTCGATATTCTGATCAAACCAGTCTCCCATTTCCTTGGCGAAGGCTGCCGAGGTGAACACAACGCCGATTTCGGTGTTGGGCACGATCGCCCGGGGGTCCAGGTTCAGCGAACCGATAAACACCTCATTGCGGTCAAAAACGAAGGATTTGGCGTGCAGGCTGGCCTTGGAGGATCCCGTCGCTCCCTTTTTTTCCTTGCGCTCTTCCTTACTGAGCTTATGATTCGTTTCGTACAGCTCGACGCCGGCGCGCAGCAGAGCCTTGCGGTATTTCGCGGGTTACAGAGCCCAGGCGCGTCACGTACTGTGAGGTTCTGCTGGTCTGGCGGCTGAAGGGGTTGAAGATGCGCACCTCCATGTTGGGGTGGCTATCCAGCACGGCCGCACCCAGATCCCTGCCCGCCAGATCCATGTCGTCCACCAGCAGACGAACCCGAATCCCGCGGTCGGCCGCATTGACCAATTGCGATGTAAACAATCTTCCAGTGAGATCATCGTGATAAAGGTAATACTGGGCATCGATGCTGCGATCGGCATGTTGGGCCAGAACCGCGCGCGCGACAAAAGCATCTAAACCGCCGGCAAGCAGCAGAAATCCGGACTGCCCGGGGTGGGCGGTTGTCTCATCGTAAAAGGCCCGGCCGAGGCGGGTATTATCGGTATCGGAGTAGGCAAACGAGTCCGGCCGCTCAAAACCCTCAGGTAACGTCGCACAGGCAGCCAGGATGATCAGAATCGTCAGGATAGGAAGCGATCTTATGCAGGCGCAAGTATTACAATTCATCGTTTAGGTTTCCGATGTGATTACTGGAAATATCTTTACCATGATCGTAATTTAATTGTCCATCTTTTCATTTTTTGATAATGATTCCTTTTACTTTGTCACATTACCAAATAAAAACATTTTAACAAGTATTGCAGAATGGCCTGAATGAATAAAATCGATCAACACCAAGCCAGGCTTGGGTACCTATATGTTTGTCTGGCCGCCATTTTGTTTGCCATATCCGGGACTGCTGCTAAATTTCTTTTTAACGACGGCATCACTGCTTTTCAATTGATTCAAATGAGGACTACCCTGGCATTTTCCGGTCTGCTGCTTTGGTTATGCCTGAGGAATCCGGCGCTTCTTAAAATATCCCTAAAAAGTTTACCCTACTTCATCGGTCTGGGGGTGTTCGGTATTGGTTCTGCGCAGTTTTTTTACCTTTTGGCCATCAGCAAAATCAATGTAGCCGCTGCCATACTGCTCCACTATACCGGTCCGGTATTTGTGGCCTTGTATGTCGTTTTCGTCCAGCGCCAGAAGCTGAGGCTTAATATTACGCTGGCCATCACAGGAACGCTGATCGGGTGTTTTCTGGTGGTCGGCGCATATAATCTGCAGATATTTGCATTGAACCGGGTCGGAATCATCGCGGGTATCCTGGCCGCGGTCTCATTTGCCGTTTATTCTATTTTAAGTGAATACGGTATGCGCCAATACACGCCCTGGACAGTCTTGGTCTACGGTATGCTGTTCGCCGCCTTAATCTGGAATATCCTTCATCCTCCGTTGGAAGGATTTCTCCACAACTACTCTCTCGTTCAATGGGGCTGGATATTGTTTATCGGCGTTTGCGGAACCATTTTCCCATTTGGGCTCTATTTCGAAGGAATCAAACGGATACGGCCAATCCATGCCAGCATTACCGCAACCCTCGAACCGATATCGGCGGGAGTTATTGCCGCCCTGTTTTTGGGCGAAGTGATGGCGCCCTTGCAAATTATGGGTGGGTTGATAGTGATTGGGTCCATTATTATTTTGCAATTGAATAGGACTGCTAATTGAGAAAGAGTTTAGCCCTGCCCAGCCATTAAACCGCCGGACATAGACAAATATCTGAAAATTTAAACAAAATTGCAATATGCGTTTACCTCTTGTATTTCCCCATCAACTGCCCTTCATCCAGAATATGCCCCACCATGGCCTCCAGCAATTGCGCCTTGGTAATACCGCTTGCGAGATTGATTAGGCTATCCAGGGCATAGAGTTTGAAAAAATATCTGTGGGTTCCACCGGGTGGACAAGGACCGCCATAACCGAATTTTCGAAAATCGTTTCTACCATGCCTGGCGCCGTTTTTCAGGGTCTTTTCAGGGGGTATTTCAGCATGCAATTCGGTGAAGTCCGGGGGTAGGTTAAACAGGACCCAATGTACCCAGGTGCCCATGGGCGCATCCGGGTCATCGCAGATGAGGGCCAGACTATTGGTTCCTTCGGGAACACCGGTCCAGGCCAGATCCGGAGAAACATCTTCCGCATCGCAGGTGTATCGTTTTGGAATCATGCTGCCTTCAGTAAATGCAGAGCTTGTAATGTTTATCGTCATTTTATGACCTCTTGATATCCCTCCGTTTCCGCGCCTTGCCGGACAGGCGCGGAAACGCCTAAAATTGTGAACTTACTTATTCGTGAACCCAAAGTGCTTCGATTCGCAAATACAGTAACGTATTTAATTCGATTAACTTAATATCAAGTATTCTGGGCGTGGCTTTGCAGCAGCGAAAGGATGGCGCCCTAACCCCGCAATCGTTTAATCGCGGCTGGAAAGCCGCTCCCACAGATATAAGATCAATCCTTAAGTTAATGGCATTGAGATTGCATTTTCAAAGATAATATGAACAGGGCGCTATAAAACAGCTTAGGAAAATAGACGTATTTCTTAACGTCCTCCGACAGTTGTTCGGATAACTTTATAGCCTTCCTTTTCCATTGCCGCTGCAATTTTATCCTGAAGTTCTTTTCCGGGGGTCAGGGCGTTCATATAGCCGCCGCGGCCACCGCCGGTGACCTTGGCCCCCAGGGCACCCATTTCAAGGGCCATGTTGCACAGGTGGATCAGGATTTCATGGGAGAGATCCATTTCGATTAAAATTTCATGATTGGCCGTCATGAGTTTTCCCACGGCTGCCAGGTCATAATCTTCAAGGGCTTTTTTCATTTCAAAGGCCTGGTCGGTAATCATCTGTAGGCGTTCGGCAAACAGGACCGGATCCTTTTTTTTCTGGGCCTCGGTGTAGGCATCCAACTTGGAGGTGTCGGCCGTCACGCCGCTGTTGCCCAGGACCACTTCGACAGGTTGCTTTAAATTGATGCGCTCCCAGGTTTTTTCCCCATTTTTGATATGATAAAGAAAAAGGCCGCCGTAAGTCGAGGCGGTGTTGTCAACGCCGCTGGGCGTGCCGTGGTAAGCGAATTCCCCCTCCCAGCCGAAGTGATTGATCTCATCGATGGATAACCCGAGATTGAACTCGTCGTTTAACGCCCGGGCCAGGGACACACAATGCGCGGCGCTGGCACCGACCCCGCTGCCGGCTAAAAGCGACCCGCCATAGGTGATCTTGATGGGGTTCTTTTTGACATCGATTTGCATTACCTCCAGCATGTGATTGATGGAGTCGATCTGCTGGTGTTTTTTCTTTTCTTTATATCCCGGCACCTCGGTGCGATGGTCTGCCAGGGTCCAGCCGCTGCCCTCCGGCAGTCTTTCCACCACGCACTCGGTCTCAAATGGAATCGATGAAACGATGGCCGGCACTTCTTCCAAAACGAATTGATCGCCGATTAGAATTGATTTCCCAAACGCAGTTCCTTTTCCCATAAATTTATCCTTTCTCTTCGATAATAATTGATTTCAAATTAGAGAGTGTAATTGGATTCGAAGCTCAGAGTTACTATTTGAACGGATAAATTTATATATGATTCCGAACGATGAACTATGAGCTTTTATTATTTCCGCCTCAATGTCATCAAATTAGGCTTGGTGTTATCCATGTGGGAGCGGCTTTCCAGCCGCGATTAAACGGCTACTACCTTCGAGCAACATCTTTTCGTGACTGGAAAGCCATTCCCACGAGAAATTGATGTTAAGTTAATGACATTGATTGTCAATTTCCAGGATCTTTTCCATTTCTTCTATTAGTTGTTCTTCCTTTCCGATGGCCACCGTGGTGGCCGCCGTCAGGCTGTGGCAGGCGTCGGAGAATCCGCCGAGCTTATTGGTGGCTTCGGGCAGTAAAATGTCGAGCGGCATGGCTCGCTGCGATCGGATTTCGTCTTCGAGGCGGGCTGAGACCCGCATGGAAATTTTGACATCATTTAAAGGGATCGGACCGAATCCCGGTATTTCATTGGGGATAATCTGAAAACCGGCGAGGTAGCGCCCGGGATCGATATGCGCCGTATTTTTGATGGCATCGCAGAAAACACCGATCATTTTGACCCCCATAGGCCGGAAGCGGTTGGCCACATGAAACCATTGAATGTGTTCCGTCTTTTTCAGGGCGCCCGCCCGGATTCGTTTAATTTCTTCTTCAAATGCTTTGGCCTGAAGGGATTTTAGTTCCTCCAGCATCCGATCGGATTGCGGGGTGGTGCCGTCAAGACAGACCCTGACGCCCAAGTCCGGCCCCCCTTGATAAAATCCGGCGGCCCCCAGGGTGTCCAGATAGGCAGCGAATTCATCACAGGGTACCTGACCGGCGGGCGTATTCAAATAATAGCGCTCCCCGACCTGCTGTTTTTTAATTTCCATCCGGCCCTGTTTGACGGCTTCCAGCGTGACATCGCGATTTTCGCTTATCAGACAACCGTCGATGAAAAATTCATCCCCGACCGCGCCGATGGCGGCAATGTGGGCCAGGTCACGGTTGGCGGGGTCCAGGGCATGGGCGAAGAGGTAGCATGTGGTCGATCCGGATATGTCCCGGTCACCCTTGAGGCCATAGAGGTCGGGATCCAGATTGTGGACCCTGGGATCCGTTGCGGCCTCGGCCACATGGTGGTCCAGAATCAGCGTCAGATTTCGTCCTCTGTTCAGATCCGAGAGCATCGGAGCAATCCGGCCGGCGAAATCGGCAAAGACGATGATCTCGCCTTCCTGTTGGTAGACTTTCTGCAGCAAAGCCGGATAGGGTTTTTCCAGGCAGAAGCGGTTTACCTCGAAGCCGTCTCTTTGAAAGGCCCGGGTAAGGATGGCACCTGAGCTGAGCCCGTCGGAGTCATTGTGGTGAAATACCCGAACTTCTTTATTAGGCCATTGCCGGACTTGCTCAATGGCTTTTTGCATGTCGGCGATCAATTTTTCCCGCAATTAGTTAAGCTCCTTTTGAATATTGAAATTCACGTGATCTATTCATGCACCCTTTAGTAACGTCCCAAAAAAATCTTTTATCTCCCTCATTAATCAAAGTGGTAATCAAAGTCAAATCTATAATGATAGTTGGATAAAAAAATTGGATGGCGACGGTTTGGCAGGTATGATTGGTTTGGTTGTTAGAGTTCAGCCACTAAAATGCGAAGACACCAACAAAGGCATTGAGTGTTGAATGGATTCGATTTTAAATTTTTTATTTGTCTGATATGCTTTTTTTAATAGAATCCATTCCTCAAGTTTTACGTTACTG
>CAVXXE010000043.1:0-177137 GCA_963765595.1 uncultured delta proteobacterium | reverse complement strand
TTCGATCCATGGTTTGTTTATCCCATGAACCGTATTATTTTTCAACCAGATGGAACACGAATGTATCCAATATTCCATCATTCCATTGTTCCATTATTCCAATTGTGAGCGAAGCGAACTAAGTTCGCGCTTTTTGGAGGCAATATGAGGACGAAACGAATTTTTATAATCATAATATCTGTGGTGGTAATCGGTTGGAATGCAAGCTGGAATAGAGGCCCATTTAGACCACCGCCTGTATGTTCTGCAGAATAACAAAGAAATACTATTGGCCGATGCAATTTCCGATCTCAAAAAAAATCGGATCATTCTGGTTGGCGAGCATCACACCAATCAAAACCATCACTTCGCCCAGCTGAATGTTATTCAATCGCTCAACGAGGCCGGTGTCCAGGTGGCCATCGGAATTGAAATGTTCAGAAACGACAGCCAGCAGGCTCTCGACCGGTGGGTTGCCGGTAACATCGGCGAATCGGAATTCCAGGAAATCTATTACGATAACTGGACCTATCCCTGGTCGGCTTACCAGATGATCTTTGAATATGCCAAAAAAGAAAAAATACCAATGATTGGGCTGAATGTCCCCAGGGAAATTACCCGTCAGGTATCGCGCCAGGGATTCAACTCGCTTTCCGAAGAACAGAAAGGAAAGCTGGCAGACGTGAGCTGCAGGGTTGATAAAGACTATATGGATTACATTAAAAAAGCTTTTGGAGGTCATGGTCATGGTGAGCTTAACTTCACCTATTTTTGTGAAGCCCAGCTTGTCTGGGACAGTGCCATGGCTATCAATACCCTGGAATATCTGAAAAAGAATCCGGATACCATAGTCATACTGCTTGCCGGCACCGGGCACGTTCGTAAAGGTGCCGTCCCGCGACAGATCCGCCTCCGCTCGGAAATACCTCACGCAGTTATTTTGCCGGAAGTAGAGGGAATGATCGACCCTGAAACAATAAGCACTAAAGATGCGGACTATATAATGCTGGGTTTGTAAGCGAACTGACGTCATAATTGACGCTGAATTGTAGCATAAAACATAAATATTATTGTCAATCGAATAACACATCCCGGGAACTTTGTATGAACTATTGCAACAACTGCGGCCAACAATTAACCTATGGCACACCGCCGGGTGACGATCGTTCCAGATATTTTTGTGAATCCTGCGGTGCAATTCACTATCAGAACCCCACCATGGTGGTCGGCTGCATCCCCGAAATGGAAGATAAAATCCTGTTCTGCCGGCGTGCTATCGAACCTTGCTATGGGAAATGGACCTTGCCGGCGGGTTATCTGGAAAACGGCGAGACCGTTTCGGCCGGTGCCCGGCGCGAAACTTTTGAAGAAGCCCGGGCCAGGGTTGAAATATTGGCACCATATGCGTTATACAATATTTGCTATGTCAACCAGATTTATTTGATGTTTCGTGCCCGGCTGTTGGACCACAACTTCAGACCGGGTAGCGAAAGTCTGGAGGTTCGTCTGTTTTCGGAAGCCGAGATCCCATGGGATGAAATCGCATTCCGGGTGATAGAGGAGACTCTGATTCAATATTTCAAAGACCGCCCAACCGGGTCTGTTTCCGTTTTACATCGGTAATATTTCTAAAAAAAAGTAAAAGTTTAGCCACTAAGTACATAGATTCATAAATACAATAAGGTAAAATCTGAGGAATGGATTCTAAATAAAAAAAATAAATGTCCAAAAAAGAAATTAAAAATCGAATCCATTCAACGCTCAATGCCCTTTTTGGAAAAAATATTCTGAGGTATTCATATGCAGTGGCCAATTAAATCGAAAAATAAGATAATCGTTGTTTATACCTTTCTCAGCCTCTTATCTATTTCAATTTTAATTTCCTGCGGCGACAATCGTGAATCAGCCGAAACAGTACCGGAGACCGTCAAACCCGAAAGTTTCACGTTTTTTGAACTCGGAACGAATACAAAGTTAACCGAACAAATCAGGAAAGATCTTGGCAAAAAACTAGGTCGCGACGCCATCGAGCGTCGCAGCATCCTGGATTTGAACACCAACTATGCTGGGTTTATCAAAAAATATCTCCCCAAAATCAATGAACTGAATCAAAAAATAAATTTTCCCCCCGGAGAAAGAGTTGAGCATAACACCGTTAAGCTCATGTATCGCTATGCCCAAAGAGAAAATGCACCTTTTGATTATGTGGAGCTTGTTTTCTCGGAATACACAAAAACACCGCTGCTGTTTAAAATCAATTTCCAAATAGATGAAACCGGCATCGTTGAAACGCTTAAAACAAAATACGGCCCGCCGCAAGTCATCGACTGGAAGGAAGAAAATGGTAAATCCATGGCTTGGAGAAAAAACATGGATTTATTGCTTGTGTCTGAGGTGCCCGACCAGTTCGGCCATCACAGTTATCAAATTGTCATCTATTTCGTTCAGAACTTAAAACAACTCATCGAAATAGAAAAAAATGAACTGAAAAAAAGAGAACAGCAGAGGGCAAAGTCGGGGAAAACGGCTTTTTGAGGGTGGAATGTTTCGGAATGCGGAATGCGGAATCCAGAGGCGGAATCCCCCTCCAACTTTTCCTCCTCTTTCTTTGCCGTGACCAGTACCCCAATAACCAATTACCCAGTACCCGAGCAGCCATGCTCAAACTCTTCCAATCCATATGCCGCCGGCTGTTTAAGCCCCCAGAAGGCAACGACGCCGTTTCCGTTTTCGATCCGACAGACCAGATACAAAGTGACTCTGATGAGCTCACAGAAGTTACCCGGCGACCAAACGCCGCTTTTCTTATCCTGCTTGCCGGACAAAAACATCCGGATTATCAAAAGCCTTTTTTGAAATTTATCAAGTTTAATAAAATCCTAAACTGAGCGATTTTCTTTTTTCGACAGAAAACAACTCTGGTGAATGTTAGCTCATATAACAGAATCTTTCGGCACTGCGGTGATTTTTATTCTGAATCAATTCTAGCAAATTTTAGCAATTTATCTGCTATGGCAAAATCAACAAGTAGATAAAATTTACTAAGTAATTGATTTATTTGATAATTTTAGATTGATACGACTTTCCACATATGTTATAGATTAACATTAGCTAAAATGATGCGGATAGCCCTGTTTTGAACTGCCGGTATCGTCAATAATTTTGACAGCCTGTGGCATAATTGTTTCCTGAATTCCGAAAACTCCGTCCTATAGAGCGCTCGACGATTTCGCATCATGGATTTTACCTGTATTTTACGCAAAGTAAGGGGTACATCATGAGAAACAAATCCGACCGTGAATTTCTGGAAGATCTTTATAATGGAATGCTGCGACCCATAACTACCAGAGAAGAATTTGACACCTGGCTGGATAAAGTCGAGCGCGGATTCACCTGGCAGGAGGTGCTGAAGGATTTTACCAATTCGATGGAATTCCATCTCAGGGTGCAGGGTATTATTGACTCCGTTGTCGGCGCTGGACATGAAAAACGATGTTAGGAGGCATCTCAATCAGCATTAAAAGGCAGACGTATGACTTTCGAGCCGATCGTTTAACGTGTTGAAAACTCTTTAACATATACTATTTTACCTTGTAATATTAGGATGTTTCAGGCAACACAGCCTCTGCCTATTGTGGAAAATTTCTTTTAGAAAGAAAAGGACCGCTGATACTCAATCGACGGTCCTTTTTACTTTTCTTCAACACCTTAAGCGATCGGCTCGGTATGACTTTGGCTGCCGCATCAAGAAAAGCCCGCCCCAGTGACAAAGAGCACGGAGGCTATGACCGCCGGCACACGCTCAACGTGGAGTTTGATCTGTTCCAATTGGATCTTATTACACTCTGTTCGGCGTTGATGGCAAGTATGGTCGACATTATAGTTTTTTCAGAAGGCCATGGCCGCTTTCTGGAATGTTTTCACGACAGCGCTTTGGGGTGCAAACGGTACCGATTTCCGGGACGTTCGCTCTTGCAGGATGAACGCCTTTTTTTCAGCGTTCTGGCCCAGGCCATTTCCACCCGGGCAGAGAGGATGACTCGGTAAATTACCCGCCGGTTTGATGGCGTCAACACCTGTATTCAACGAGTACACGTCACCGGTGGTACCAATGGCATCCGGATCGACAGTCTGCGCCGGCACCGCCCGTTTACACCCTTTTTTATCGGCCGGGCGGAGGATCAGGCCTAGGTGAGAATCAAATGGAAAAAGGGTTGGAACTGGTTACCATCGGCGTACAGCAAATATCAAAAGCCTTCGAGTTTATCGGAGGAGAAAACAGCGCACTCAAGCGGCAATACGACAAAGAGCGCCGTGGTTGGGATGTGTACTCCGACACTCTCACTGCCGTCGAACAGGCCCTTAAAAACAAAAACCCGTTTGCGCTGGAGTTGCAGCAAAAAGCAAAGGCTATTGTACGGGAATGTGTGGTGGGAAAGGAACAGAGGGCGTAGAATATAGGGCGTGGAGCGGCGAGCAGGGGGCGACGAGATTTTAATTGACAAAAAATCATATCCAAAATAGAAATTTCATTTAGATATTTATTTTCTCTTCAGATTTGCCTTGTATAATTCTAAGGGGCGACGAGATTTTAATTGACAAAAAATCACATTCAAAATAGAAATTTTATTTAGATATTTTTTTTCTTCAGATTTTCCTTGGGTAATTCGGTAAAGATCAAAAGCAAAAATTAAAAAGGAGTTTCCGTGCGTCTCTCTTTTAGGGTAATGTTGGAATGGATGCTTCACCGGCCTTTACTCGTTATTTTTGCGACTGCAGCCGTTACCCTCTTTTTTGCATGGCAGCTGCCGGATCTTTCATTTAAAACCTCTATCTATGATCTCCAAATCGAAGACCTTCCCGAAACCGCCTATTATAATAACTTCAAAAAACTGTTTGGTTCCGACGAAATTATCAGGGTCGTTATCAAAAGTAACAACGTCTTCGATCCCGTCACCTTTCGTAAAATTGAGCAACTCGCCGAAACTGCCGCCGCAATCAAGGGAGTCAGACGTGTTATCAGCCTTCCCGGCATAAAAAAGGCAGTTGATGTCTCCGGTGATTGGAGTTTGGAAAAATTTTCTGCTGTAATATCCCCCGTAGATCTATTCCAAAAAAACCTCATTTCAACCGACGGAAAGACCACTGCCCTGACACTTGTCCTCAATAACGATGCCGAACCTGAAACGGTGATCCGGAATGTCAGACAAATGATCGCCCTTGCGCCTAAAGACCTGATGCTCTACCAGACCGGGATGCCTCTTGTTTCAGAAGCGCTTGCCAAGTTTACCGAGAAAGATTTTTTCCGTTTGCCGCCCATTACTTTTTTACTGATTGCCCTTATTTTCTTTTATCTGTTTCGCAAACCCCAATACATCCTTATTCCCCTCTCCTGTGTGGGACTGGCGCTGGTCTGGACCTTCGGTCTCATGGCCTTTCTCCAAATCCCGCTTTCAATGCTGACCATGATGGTTCCGGTTTTTCTCCTCGCTGTCGGGACGGCGCACTGTCTGCATATCTTCTCTGAGTATCTGTCATGTATAAGGGCAGCGGAGACGCCCCTCGATGGGATCGTTAAGACTTTTTCCAACATTGGCCTGCCATCTTTTCTGGCGGTTTTGACCACCATCATCGGTCTTGGATCTCTGCTGGTCAACCGGATCACAGTCATTCAGGAGTTTGCTGTTTTTGCATGCTTCGGTATGTTCAGCATCCTGGTCATCGTTCTTACCTTTCTTCCTGCCGCACTATCGTTTATGTCTTTACCCGCAAAGAGTCCAAAGAAGCGGATTGATGCCAAGGGCTTGTTTAACCGCTTCATTGATAGAATAGTTGATCTGAACTTAAACCATCAGAAAATTGTTTTGCCGGTTATCGGAGGACTGGTGCTTATATGTCTCATCGGAATCTTTCGCATTCGGGTTGAGACCAATCCGGTTGGATATTTAAAAGAGGATACACCGGTCAAACGCAACTTCAAGGACATCTATCAGGATTTATCCGGAAGCTTTCCCATTAATGTCGTTATGGGCCAGTCGGCGGCAGACTTCTTCGAAAATCCTAAACACCTGGCAGAGATTGCCCGTCTTCAGGAGTTTCTGGATCAACTGCCCGGTGTCGACAAAACAGTGTCTTTTGCCGATTACCTGAAACTGGTCAATTATGTTCTCAACCGATTCGAAGCCGATTACTACCGCCTCCCCGAAGAGGCTTTTGAAGTCAGGATATTATTTAACAATTATGCAACCATACTGGGTGAAGATATGCTCACGCGGTTCATGAGTCCCGACTTCTCTAAAACGAACATTGTCCTGCTGACACATATCTCAAGCTCCCAAGGGTTTCTTCGGCTCCGCGATCAGACCCTCGCATTCGTCAAACAACACTTCTCGAAAGATTTGGAGTGGGAAGTGACCGGACTCGGAATGGTGATCGCTGCCAGCAGCCATCAGCTGACGATCGGGCAAATCAAAAGCCTGTCCATCACCTTGGTACTTGTTTTCGGGATTATGTTCATCCTCTTTTTATCCAGCAAAGTGGGCCTGATCGCCATTCTGCCCAATATATTTCCAATTATTATTAATTTCGGAATTATGGGATGGCTCGGTATTGAGCTTTCCATGGTGACCAGTCTGATTGCCAGTATTGCCGTCGGACTGGCGGTGGACGACACCATCCACTATCTGGTCCGGTATAACCGGGAATTCAAGAAAGATCTGGATGACAAACGGGCCATCAGGGACACACTTCAGCATGTGGGCAGACCGATCACCTTTACGACCATTACCATTTGTGTGGGCTTTTCCATATTACTATTTTCAAGCTTCAAGCCAACGGCCATATTCGGCGTTATGATGGTGATTACATCGCTCGCCGCCCTGGTTGGGGATTTGATCCTGCTGCCTTCTTTGATACAGCACGTTGAATTGGTGACGCTGTGGGATCTGGTACAGTTGAAGCTTGGCAAAGAGCCCCGTGAAGGAATTCCTCTTTTCAAAGGATTATCAAGCACCCAGGTCCACTATATCCTGATGGCCGGATCGCTTACGAAAATTGAAGCCGGCGAAATTCTTTTCCACAAGGGTGAGCCCAGCGATTCCATGTATACAATTATTTCAGGCGCAATGGATGTTTTTGATCTCGTCAGCCATGATGAATCCGGCCAAAAAATAGGTAACCGCGTACTGATCAACCAACTAAAAACCGGGGATCTGCTCGGTGAAATGGGATTTTTACGTTCGGTGCCGCGCTCGGCGACTGTTATCGCTACGAAGCCCGTTGAACTTCTAAAAATTAATTGGAAGATGATTAAACGGCTGCAGTGGTTGTACCCTCCCACGGCTCACAAATTTTTTTTGAACCTAATGGGGATTACCTGCGACCGGCTCCAAAATCTGACCGAATGCTTTTCCGAGATAAAGATGCAGGATGATTCCGCGGAGTTGTGTAATAGATTAAATTTTTTTAAAATATTGGATACAGAAATCCAGCGTTCGCAAAGCTGTTGCACAAACTTGTCTCTTTGTTTAGTTAAGTTAAACTTCGAAGACGGCGCAGTCGCTTCCGACAATCTTACAAAAGATCGAATTTTTCACTCCCTGGGGGAAATCTTTTCCGAAGAGATCCGGAGCTGGGATACCCTGCATCGATATGAACAACAAACTTATGTTATTCTCATGCCGCAAACTTTTCTTGATGAAGCTGAAAATTTTTGTGATCGATTGAAAGACATTTCAGAGAAAAATTACTCCGAGATCGATGGTGTGCGATTAAAATTAGCCTTTGGCCTGGCTGAGCTTACCCCCGGGAAAGAGGAAACCGGTGCCGAGCTGCTCGCCAAAGCGACATCAGCACTGCAACATATAAGCTCCCAGCCCGGAGAAGCCGGTTGTAGCGAAGCGTAAATCCCGCTTTCGGGGAATTGAAGATTGACGATTGAAGATTGAAGATTTGTGGTATCGCTCGCGCAGCGCAGGCGCTTGCGCCGCGTGTCGCTCTGTCTTTTCAAACTAAATCGATAGCATTCCTAAAATATTCAATCTGGCTATGGCATAAAAGATGTGCAAACATGATGTGATTTCAATAAATAGGTACTAAAAGAGATTAAAAAATGGTAACTGTAATCAAGGCGGATCGATAAAATGACATCTTTCCGAGATAAAGAAACACCCCCCGGGACAACTTCTGTTCTTGACTCTTAATAGTGTTTGCAATCATTATATCAGATAGTCGCAGGCCATTGCGTATAAAATATGCCAACGCATGGCATTAAATCCCGAGCTGTGCCCGAGGCGAACCTTGTCTCCATTGAAAAGAAGTAATTCACCTGAATTGCTTAGTTTTAAGCGTTTAACGAAAAGCTTGTCATTTTTGGGTAATTTCATCTGAATATACACACCGGTCTAACTCATCTATATTCGAAGGCCTCGGAGGAAAGCTATGAGGGTTTTTAAGTGGATTGTATCGATTCTTTTAGGCTTAATCATGGTGGTTTTTTTGGGAGTTTACGGATATCTCCGATCCACCCTTCCTGATTACGACGAAGAGATGACCATCCCCGGGCTGAACGATGAAATTGAGATCATCCGCGACTCCTATGGGATGCCACACATATACGCACAGACAGATCAAGATGCTCGTTTTGCCCTGGGCTATTGTATGGCCCAGGACAGGCTTTTCCAAATGGACATATTGAGACGGGCCGCCAGAGGAAGACTGGCTGAAATCCTCGGCCAAGATCTCGTTCCATTGGACAAGTTTTTCAGAACCATTACCGCCGGAAAATCTGTTGAAAATATTGCTGCACATTATCCCCTCGAAACAGTTGCCGCTTCGCAAGCCTACGCAAAAGGAGTCAACTATTTTATTGATCATCACAAAGGTGCCCTCCCCATAGAGTTTACCCTCCTGGGGTATACACCTGAACCATGGCAACCCTCTGATATGACAGCGGTTAACTATTACATGGCGTGGGATCTCAACACTGCTTTTTTTGTTGAGATGCTTTATGCTGCGGTTATCGATAAGGTTGGAGAAAAAATGGCCCGGGATATCTTTCCCGATTATGCGGAAGGCTACCCGGTTATTGTTTCGGAAGGTATTGCGTCGCTCGATCTTCTTAAGACGTTGAATCTGGCCAGAGAAGTTCTCGGTACCAAGGGTGGCGGTGCCAGTAACAGCTGGGTTGTTTCAGCAAAAAAATCGGCCAGCGGAATGCCTATTCTTGCCAATGACCCTCACCTCGGTCACAGTGCTCCGGGAATCTGGTATGAAGCCCATTTAGTAGCCCCTTCGATGAATGTCTCCGGATCGATCCTTCCCGGAATACCCTTCATTATTATCGGGGCTAATGAGCATGTGGCCTGGGGGTGGACCAATGTTATGGCGGATGATGCGGATTTCTACATCGAAAAAATTAATCCCGACAACCCCAACCAATATGAGTACCTGGGGCGCTGGGAAGATATGACCATCAAAGATGAAATCATAAAAATCAAGGGTGCTGAGGATGTAAAACACCCAGTAAAGTTAACCCGGCATGGACCGATAATTGATGATCTGAACAAGCTTAAAGAATCCAAAGGCACTTCGCTTTCCATGCGCTGGACAGCGTACGAGATGCTCCAGACGAATCCTTTTCTTGACCTCAACACTGCCGGGAGCATTGATGATATTGAAAAGGCTGTCGCGCATTTCAAATGCCCCGGCCAAAACTGGGTTTATGCCGATAATCAAGGAAACATCGGCTATTGGGCGGCCGTAGGAATTCCCATTCGGGATGGTTTTAGCGGGGAAATTCCCGTTCCCGGCTGGGACGGACAGCATGAATGGAAGGATTATGTTCCCACGGTCGAACAGCCTCATATGAGAAATCCCACCCGGGGGTGGATCGCCACTGCCAACAACAAACTTGTCGACGGTGATTATCCTTACCCTATATCTCACTATTATGTTATGCCGGACCGATTTACCAGGATTCAGGAGATGCTTACCGCAAAGGAAAAGCTGAACGTGAAAGACTTCGAAAAAATGCAGGCTGACTTTTATATGCTCCTGGCCGAAGAATGGATTCCCATTATGCTAAAATCCCTTTCTGATGAAAAACTGTCAGAAATGGAAAAAAAGGCGCTTTCAACCCTCAAACGTTGGGACTTTGTGGCAAGTGCCGACGACACAGCGCCCACTATTTTTCATGCTGTCATAAACGAAATGGTAAAAAACACATTTAAAAATAGACTGGGTGATGAGCTTTATCCACTTTACATCGGAAAGAGTTTTGTAGTGTTTAACTCAATGCGAAATCTGATGTCCAGGGGCCAATCCCTGTGGTTCGACGACCCCGATACACCGCAAGCCGAAGGTATCCGAGATATCATCGTAAAAAGCTTTAGACAAGCAGTTATCTACCTTGCCGGTCAAATGGGTGACAAGGTGGATGACTGGCAATGGGGCAAGCTTCACACTCTGACCATATACCATCCCTTAGGAAAGTCATCATCATTCATGGGATACTTTATGAATATCGGGCCGTTTCCCATGGGAGGGAGCTTCGCGACAGTCAATCCCCAGCCATACCGCTTGTCAAACCCTTGGGAGGGGTATCACGGCGCATCGTTGCGCTATATTATCGACTTTTCCAATATGAAAAATTCTCTCAGGGTTATACCCGCAGGAATATCGGGGAATTTTATGAGCCCTCACTACGACGATCAGACGGAGCTGTGGCGCACCGGAAAATACCGGCCATTTGTACTGGACAGAAAAAGTGTCGAAAAAGACGCACGGCACACACTTATCATGATACCAGATTGACGACAAGGCATGGGGTATAGGCGCAGAGCTGAGGCCATAAAGGGCAGAGGCTATTGAGTTTGGAATGGGGAATGCGGAAGGCGGAATGTGTGAACATGGAGCAAAGAGCTTAGCGCATGGAGAATAGCAAGGTGGCGTTTGAATTGGGAATGTGGATTTAGGAATACCATAAAACCTGGAAATTTCAGGCATTGATTGCACCTTTTTAAAGAATTTTTTATCGAGAATTTTTGCCAGATCGAATAGATCTCCCTGCCCAACAGCCCGATTGTATTGCGTGACGCGAGGCTTCGTGCGCGGCATTTGCAACTTAACCATGAGAAGGCGCTTTAAATGCCAGTTGATGGATCTTTACTCAAGGATAAGCACATCCTGGTCGTGAATGACGAAAATGATAGTATTGAAACCATCATGGATATTTTGAAGGAGCGATTTGCTACCTCCCCAAACTCGCTGCGCTTGACGAATGGTAACATTCTTCGTTCAATAATAGAATATTGGTTCCAGGTTAGTACCCTTAAAAGTTATTTTTTTGCCGATTAAAGTATCATTCGTGGTTGTCCTCCTTTAATCCGTTTCGAACTAAAATGTAGACCAAAATTCAAATCATTCATACCCAGAATTATTCGGGTATAATCCCTGGATAAAACCAGTGTTGTGTTAGGTATAGGGGACAGTCTGGGAAGGGAGCCGGAAGCCGGAGGACCTCGAGGCTGGATGATTAAGTGGATGGGTTGAATCGTGTGATCAAACTTTTAAATCGAAATTTTGTTTACGGATTCGGTAACCTTTAAGACCATTTCACTCACGTCTTCACTTGTAAATTTTAAATAGTCCATGGTCCCTTCTTCAAGTTCATATAGGGGATCATCACTATCATATCCAATACCACTCAATATGGCGATGTAATCCGCCATGTGAAGAATATAGGACAGTTCGTCACCGTCCGAGTTTCCAGGTTGGTGATGGTACTTGATTGCAAAATTTAGTGATTCGGGAAAGTTCCATTTTTTGCAGACTTCTGATGCAATTTCCGCATGGTTGAATCCGAAATATTGACTTTCTGCATCGAGAAAGGTTTTTTCTTCTTTTTCCATAACGGATTCAATTTCCTCTTTTTTGCCATCAATGTAGCTGTCAAGAATTATTTTCCCGACATCATGGATTAAACCGGCCATATGAGCTTCTTTGACCAGATCCGGGTTTTTTGAATTTGAGATAATTTTCGATCCGAATGCGACGGCAAGCGAGTGTTTCCACAAATCTTTAGAATCATATCCGTAACCCGCGAGTTTTCCGTCCAATATTCCTTCGGCACCCGCCAGCACAACGACTTCCCCTAAAATTTCATGACCCAGTAGCACCGATGCACGCGATATCGAAGAAATCTTGCCACTCATACCGTAATATGAAGAATTTGCAACCTTGAGCACCTTCGTGGCAATACTCGGATCGGTTTCAATAATTTCGGCAATTTTCTTTGCATCAGCATTCGAATCTGCAATTAATTCCTGGGCTTTCATCACAACCTGGGACATCGGAGGCAGTTCTTTGACACTTTTTAAAATCTTAGCCTTTAAATCCTTATCATCGGTTTCATTTCCCGTTTGAGGAATTGGAGCCAAACCCGCATCAATTGGCCCAGATCCGCTGGATTTTTCATTGATTATTTGTTCGGTTCGAAGATCGAGCCGGAATTTTTCACCACAGTTTTTACAGGGGAAAGTGATAATTTTGCCTTTAGGCAGTCGATCTTCCTGGATTTTGAACGTTTTTGTGCAATTCGAACATTCTATAATCATTTGGCACCTTAGTTAAGAGAAATGGAAATTCAATAAACTTATTGTGATATCGGACAAAAATGAAAGAAGTTAAGGTGAATGATAAAAAATGCGAACTGAATATTTACCGGTGAGATCACCAAGTACGGATGGGTTGAGCCCAGACAAAGCCGTTTAAATCCGGCATGGACAAAGGGGAAGGTTTACAGACTGAACATCGAATAATGAATCCTTTTTCCAAATTGATGGAGCGCAGCGATTCCACAAATCCAAAATCCGCAATCTAAAATCCCAAATTATGTCTAATGACACCCTATGAGTAAAAAGGGGATGACTCGGTAAAAGCGGATTCGGCCACTATTTCTGAAATATTATATCTCAATTTTATATCGGGCGATTTTGTTTATTAACCCCTGGCGGGTCAAGCCTAATATACGTGCCGCCTTGGAGCGGTTGCCGTCTGTATCGCGCAACGCCCTGGTAACCATTTGCACTTCCATCCGTTCCGTGACGGCACGCAGGGTCATTCCATTGACCTGGGTGGCGGCATCCAGTCCGACGGTACCGGTAATTTTCTCCGAAAGATATCGCACCTGAATCTCGCGATCTCCCCCGGCCAGGGTTAACGCCCGCTCAATCTCATTTTCCAACTCTCTGACATTACCCGGCCAGTCGAATTGCACTAAAAGATCCAGCGCCCAGGGTGTCAATCGTGCAACCGGCTGGTTTAACTTCTCTGCAAATTTTTCCAGAAAATGCGCTGCCAAAAGAGGAATATCCTCTTTTCTTTCTCTCAAGGGTGGCAGCGTAATCGGAAAAACCTGGACACGATAATAAAGATCGTCCCGGAAATTCTCCTTTTTAACTTCCTCCAGCAAATCACGATTGGAGGAAGTGATGAGTCTAAAATTTACCTGTCGATAATGACTGCCGCCCACGGGCCTCACCTGCCCTTCCTGCAGGACCCGCAGCAGTTTGGTCTGCATGGCATGGGGCATATCAACAATCTCATCCAGAAAGACCGTCCCGCCGTCGGCCAGTTCAAAAAGCCCTTTTTTGTCGGCTATCGCCCCGGTAAACGCACCCTTGACATGGCCAAAAAGTTCGCTCTCCAAAAGGTTCTCAGACAGCGCACCGCAGTTTTCGGCAATAAAGGGTTTGTCTTTCAAAGCGCTGTTGTAGTGAATAACTTTGGCGAGAAGCTCTTTTCCGGTTCCGGTCTCTCCCTGTATCAACACCGAAGTCGGTGTCCCGATGACCTTATTCAGAAGTTCAAAGACCCCCCGCATGGGAGCGCTCGACCCGATTATTCCCTGAAGGTTAAACCGGTTTTGAACTTCGGATTTGAGCCTGACATTTTCTTTTTCGAGGGAAGTCGCATATTGTATGATTTCGCCATAAAGTTTTGCATTTTCAATGGCAATGGCGATGGTACCGGATAAAATTTCCAGCAATCGTGCCTCTTTCGGGGTAAATACTCCTTCCAGCTTATTTAACGCATATATTACCCCGATGCACCCTTTACGCGTTTTCAAAGGAACACAAATCATAGAGCGGGTGTTAAAATCATGCTGGATGTCGAGTTTATCGGAAAATCTTTCATCGCGGGAAACATCCGGAATTATCACCGAGTGGTTTTCCCGCAATACCCAGCCGGCCACACCATAGTCATCCGAAAATCGCATCTGACCCATCTCTTTTTGTGCGATGCCGCACTGTTCTTCCACAGTCCGGATAAAATAAAATTCCTTGTTCGCGGCATCATGCAGAGCAATAGAGGCGCCTTCGATGGCGAACACTTCCTTTATTTTGAGCAGGACATTCTGGAGCATCTTTGCCAGATCATGAATGGAATGGATGGATATTGATACCTGGTACAGCAGATCGAGATCCGCGTTGGTCAGCAAAATCTCTTGATTGGATGTTGCCATCGGCTTCTCCTCTTATGAAACTACATAAAATCCGATGCCGTTTTAAGAAATATCTCACCGCAGAGATCGCTGAGCACGCAGAGATTGTTTGATTATTTTTCTCGGCGTTCTCTGCGATCTCCGCGGTGAACTCTTATGTTTCTTTTTCGTTAGACTGGCCGCTTTTCAGGCCAGCGGCTGGGTTGACAAGGAATTAAATGGCATAGTTTGAATTTATATGTTGTGCAGGCAAAAACTGTCAATCAAACTTACACTTATAATTAGGAAATATCAAGTAACTTGACGGGGTTAAATAGAATTCATCGTTCCCGCGGAGTGACCGCACAATCTGCTGATATAAAAATTGCATATGATTTAAAAACATTACAGGGATATGCCCGAATAGCTTGGCTGCATTTAGCATTCTGGCACCAAATATGCAGCTTGGATGAATAACGATATTTGAAAAGCCAAATCATACCGGGCCGAACATCCGAATCGAGCCATGGGGAACCGGTAAACCTGATCAGGTATTAAATTAGTGAGCGTTTCAGAACGTGTGGCTGAGGAGTCTGAAGGACATTGTTTCAACTCATAGCAATTAAGCGCAATCATATTAAAACGAGGAGGTCATTATGAGAACAAAAACAACCATCGTAATTTTGGGAATTGTGTTGACTGCAATACTCTGTTCAATGCCGGCCCTGGGTATCGATGCAGAGACCGCGGAAACGAAGGCGAGGCTCGAAGCCCTGGTGGAAGAGTATATTGCCTGCTGCGAAGCGAAGTCCGCCCTACGCAGCTCAAGAAGCGAAAAAATCCGTCACTCTGCCGTGCGCGCTTGCATGAAAGCCGCTTACTGCCGGCATTCTAAAGAGGAGCTGGTTGAATTAATGCTTGAAAAAAATGTTGAGCCTAAAGCTTACAAGGTCCGTCACTTCCTGAATGATAGATTTAATGTCACCCTTCAGGCAAAAAAATAAACCTCAATTGAACCCCAACGTTGCGACATTGGGGTGAAGCCTCTTTGGGCTTTGATGGGTCGAGCCCTGCACCTGATTCCTTGAGCTGCATTCACAAGCTCAATGCAATCGGCCAATGAAGTCCCGCCTGCACCTCCGCTTCATCAAGGCAAGACCCATTTTCTGCTTTACAAAACCCAATCAGGACAAGCGCGGATTGACGATTACAAGACGATCTGACGAATTATGGATGTCGCTTCGCTCCGTCAATTTAATTTCTATTAAGGTATAGTTCCCCGCAGCTTGTGGCGATAAAATTTCTCTTGCATCAGATGATACCCCGCGACTTACCGCCAGGGGTTTTTTGATGGTTTTTTAAAATTGATCCGCCGGCTTCCGGCTCGTAAAGCCTACAGCTCGGAGAGAGGCGAACCTTAAATATTCAATCATTTGAACTGCCCCTGTTTGAAACACAATTTCAGCAGCCGCAGCCGGACAAGACCCTACACCTGTTACCGTCTCCCTCAAACTCATCAGCCCGCCCGCCGAAGTCGTCAAATCTGATTTTTTTGCAGCTGTTTATTGATACTTTAAAAGATTTGACTATTGGACAAATCTTTCCTATCCTTCTTATTTAATCTTTGTCATATTATCAGAGCAAAATATTTTAGCCGAATTTCAAAAGGGTGTAATTTTGATTGAGAAAATGAGCAAAAATAGAAATATTTATAACGAGCAATAGAACTTTGCGATGAACTCAGATCAAGACAAACCCCGGCTGCCGGCAAGACGTTTCCCCTCTGATGCTCAAATCCGACCGGAGACAGATGTCAAGGCGTCAATCGGTCTTTTACCCGCAACGGGTACCATCGAAGCAGATGAAAGAATACCCATCGCCCGGGAAGAAGACTATGACCCCATGGCCATTGAACTGGCCCTGAATCCCCCTGCATCCACCTCTGCGGACAAACTCCGTTTGCTCATCCTCGCTGTTGTTGCCGCGCTTCTGGTTATCGTTTTTTTTCCTTTTTATCGATTTTTCAAACCGGCTCCTCGGGACCTCGGTCCCATGAGTATCGGCGGCCCCATCATGGAAGAAGCGGCAAGTCCCGCCATGGTCCGGAACAAGCCCTGGCTTGCGGTATTAAGCAGAATCGACCGTCTTTATTTCCAGGAAGGCAAATTATCCGAGGCCATAAAGGTAGCGGAATCAGCGCTCGGGAAGATTCCGCAAAAAGACCGGGAAATATGGCAAAAAGTATATTACCGCTACTGGGAGCTGCTGTCCGGCGCCGGTCGTATCCATGTGTTAAAACTTTCGGCGCGGGCTTATTTGACCGCTTTTCCGGAAGATCCTTTTGCCAATTATTATTATGCCCGCGCCTTTCTGACTGCCGCCGAACGCCTCCGCGCCTACCCGCCGGAAACGAAAAAGGCCTATCGGATGGAGGCTGAAACCGTTGCTCAGCAAATTGACCGCGCCGGCACCGCACTGGATGCTCAGAGACAACACCCCGATGCCGGGAAAGATAAACAGGCCGCTTTAACCGATCTCTACCGAAAGTTGCGCCTGGAACAGGCCAGAATGTATGTTCTGATCTGGAAACTCGGCGGCTACGAAGAAGACGAACACCCGGATGTCGTGTACAGAGACAAAGCCTTGGATATCTGCGAAAGTGAAGAACTTGTCGATATGAAAGAGGCAAAGGCAGTGAGAGCGGCCATCTACACCCACATACTCGATCGCTGGCACTGGATTGAAGGCCGTCAGATCATCCAAAATCATAAGCACAAGCGCAAAGATCTGCAGAAAAAACTCGAATCCCTCATCCAGGAAATCGAAAAGATCAAAAAATTATGAGTGATACGTCGCCAAAGTTATCAGCCGGTCAAAACCACCGACAAATCATAGGTGAGCGGCCTGCGGGCGTAGCCGGCATCGGAGATCCGAAATGGATTGCCGTTGCCTTGTGTTATATTGCGGCAATCGCGCTGATGGGTCAAGACCCCTGGTATGGAGACAAATACTTTACCTATAACCAGGGTATTTTTGTCGGTATTCTTGCGATTTTCCTTGTGGCCGGGTTTTGCTGGGAAATTTATCTGCTGGGCCGGCCCGTGGGTATCAATCTCATTCTGCATGGTCTCCTGATTGTCCCTGTCACCTTGCTTATCGGTCGGATTGCGGGTTTGCCTCCAGCCCCGGAATCATCTTACGGCCTGCTGGGCCAGCTCAAAGATTATGTGATCAGTCTGAAGGACACCGCCGGCTTTGGCAGTATTTTCCCGGTCTGGATTCAAGACATCTTCCGCAATCCGGGAATTTTGCTGCTGATCTTTTTTACCTCCATCGCCTTCACCCAGAAAAAAGCCGGCCGGCGATTCGCGCTGGTGACGGTGGCGTTTCTCATCCCTGGGCTGCAAACCCTATCGCATGATCCGAGACCTTCTCTTTTATTCGGCCTGGGATTAATCGCCATGCTGGCCGGAATCGCCCTGCAATTCAGTAAGTACAGCAATATTATCGGGCAGCAGAATGTACTCAGCAGACTGCACACCGTCGACGATCGCCTGGAGTTTAAATGCAGCCTGAGAATCGCCAAACGCGCGCTGGTGGACGGCTTTATCACCGAAGATGGTGTCCTCGCCATTGTTCAGCGCGAATACGGCAAACAATATGAATTGAATGCGTCGACGGCCGGCGGGATAGCACAGGCAATTTCCCACCGCTTGGTGCGGGAGCACTTGATCCTGGAGCTCCACGGTGATGAAAGGGGCTTTTTCCTGGCACCCTATCCCGCGATTTTTAAAATTGAATCGCTCTTTGATGAAATCGCCGTATGGATTAGAAAAATCATCATAACCGGTATCGCATTTATCTGGCTGATCTCCCCCATTGACCTATTCCCGGACAGCATACCTATCCTGGGTGCCATCGACGACGCCTTGATAACCCTGGTCGGTGCCGCCCAGTGGTTGGATCTCCTGAAACGGCGCAAGCTACCGGGACCAAAGGGACCCTAATTTGGAGCTGTAATGAAAGGTATTAACTATGTTGGCTATTACCCGGGGGTTGTGGGCAAAATAATTGAATCCCACGCCGTCTATTATTATGTAAACTGGGGGTTTGATGTCACCTTTGAAACCCAGGTGGGCCGCGAGCTTTCCGAATTTGTCAGCAAATTCGATAAAAATCGGGACGGTTTGTGGGTGGCAACCCAAAAAAAGGAATTTGCCGGTGCACTTGCCATTGACGGCCGCCATGCGTTTATTGAAGGGGTGCGCCTGCGGTGGTTTATTGTTGAGCCGAAATTTCAAAAGGGCGGCATTGGAAAAGAATTGATCAGGCAGGCCGTTGAATTCTGCAGGCAAAAACGATTTCCCAAAGTATACCTGTGGACGTTCAAAGGACTTGAAAGTGCTCGCAGGGTTTACGAAGCCGCGAATTTCCACTTGTGTCAGGAAAACGATGTTTTCCAATGGGGTCAGAATATTAGGGAGCAGAAGTATGAATTGGCGTTGGCGGCGAGCGCATTGAATGATCGCTGATAATGAATTAAGCGTCGATCTTTACTGACCTAGACTTCATCTTGCATTTTATCTAAAAGTGCATAGCTTAGTAGTATTTAATTTAGGCGTTCACAGGAACGGCTAACATCTAAAAGGACCTGGTAGAAAGGAGGAGCAAATATGAAAGAAAAACGCAATGTCCATCTAAAGGTTCAGGAACTCTGTGATTGTTATGCCACGAACGACCCGCTCAAAGAGATGTCCACCGTTAAAAGTGAGGGCGATAAAGATGAAGCCGCCTTAAAGTGGCTGGCCTTATCCGCGCTGCATGGTGTCAACAGCAATGCTGAAAAAATCACCATTACCCGCTCCAAAGACGGTGAAATCAATGTGACGGCAAAATATCGCGAATCAGAACTGCCGTCCCCGGGTTCGGACATCGGTGCTAAAATTATTGAGGCTGTGCGGGAAATTACCCATATCGAAGGCGACAAGGGCGAGACACCTCTGGCGCTGGGCATCCGCAATGACAGCATTGAAATCCAGGTAAAGATGAATTCCGAAGAAGACAAAGAAAAAGTCACCCTTAAATTTCCCGCATAAGAAAAGATAGGAGGCCGCGATCATGGCAAAGTTAACAAAGAAAAAACTTTACGAAACAACTTTGAATAACCTTGCGCCGCCGTACCTGGACTATGAATATTTTAAAGATTGCACTCAGCTTCCCTTCCGCTATGAATCAAACATATTTGATATTGTCAATGCCTGGTGGTTGATCGAAGCGGCCACCCTCGTGTACGCGGACAAAGAGTTTGCCTCTGAAAAATTCAAACAAAATGCCGGCTTTCAGACAGTTGAATATTTCGAGGGCAAAGCGACCCAATGTTACGTTGCCAGCACCGAAAAATTTGCCGTTGTGGCCTTCAGAGGATCCGAAGCCAAACTCAGACAAGGCGATTCGGACATCGGCTATATATTCGCAGACTGGATGGCTAATTTCGACTTCGCACCGGAACCGTGGGAACAGGGAGGAAAGGTGCACAGAGGGTTTATGGGCGCCCTGGATGAAGTCTGGCATGACCTTGAAGATCATGTTTCGAATCTGCAGAAAAACAATCGCAAGATCTGGATGACCGGTCACAGTTTGGGCGCCGCTCTGGCAACCCTGGCAGCCGACCGATACGGTAATGTGCAGGGGTTGTACACATACGGCTCCCCCCGTGTTGGTGACCGCAACTTCAAAGAAGATTTTAATGTCAATGCCTACCGTTTCGTCAACAACAGTGACATTGTAACCAAAGTTCCCCCCGCCAGCATGTATCTTCATGTCGGCGAGCTGAAGTATATCGACAGTGATGGGACCATCCATGACAATACCAACCGCTGGGAGAGATGGACCGACGAAATTCAGGGCCAATTTAAAAATATATTCAATGCAATAGGCCAGACCCGAAAAGGATTCACCGAAGTGCTGCTGGAACCCATCGTAGATCATGTCCCGACGCGTTATGCAATCCATATCTGGAATAATATTGCCCAGGTGGGTGAATGATACCCAACCCGGAATGGCCGATAACCTTTTAGACAAAGTGAATTCGATGATTAAAATAACCACCGTCATCTTTTTGGTTTGTATTCTAACAGCATGTTCAGCTGAAAAGGACGATATCACTCAGCCGCCCGACTATCATAAATTTCTCACCAGCGTTAATCCTGAATTTATGATAAGCACCTCGGAAGCCCTGGCTTGGCATCAATACAAAGATCAATTTGGCCCAACCTATTCAGGCAATAAATCCTGGCATAAATTTCTCTCTTTTACGAAAAAGAAATTAAAAGCGTTTGGCGTCAAAGATCTTACCTTTAATAAATGGACTTATGACCGCTGGCATACCTCTGATTGGCCGGATGACAGCGACTGGTCGCTGAAATCCGACGGCCGGATGGTGAAGGTCGCCCATTACGGGGCCTATTCGGGGTCGACCGGCCCCGAGGGCATCACAGCCGAACTGTCATTGTTCAACCCCAAGGCTGAGATGTCGTCATATGCGGGCAAAATAGTGGTGGTTCCGGTTGCGCCGCATCCGAGACTACCTTTAAAAGAAGACTATAAGAAATGGTTCACCTTAAATGATTACGAATATCTGGCCGACCCGGATACTTTCCCACCCATGTTTACCAAGGTATCCACGAGCAACTCGGTCGCCTACGACGTCTGGTGGCAACTGCGCCAGACAATCCAAATCAATACCATCCTGGCCAAGAGTAAGGCCGCCGGCGGACTAGTGGTCTTTAACATGGGCTATGATCGCCTGGCGGGCCTGTACACCTTTCCGGTTCTCAAAATGTTCAATAACCCCACCCTGTATCTTGACCGCAAGGCCGGTGCTCAGGTTATGGAAGATGCCGAACAGGGTAAGACGGCCACACTGAAGCTGATCGCCAAGGTCGAGCCCACCGAAACCTACCAACTCATCAGCTACCTGCCCGGTAAAGATTACGGAACTCCCCGGGACGAGAAAATCATCCTCATCACCCACACGGACGGGCCATCCATTTCCCAGGACAACGGGGCATTCGGTTTGCTGGGGATTGTCTCTTATTTTTCCCATTTTCCCAAATCGGCGCGGCCCAGAACGTTGATGGTCTTCCTGGACAATCGGCATTACATGCCCGGAATGGAGCGCGGCAATGCCAAACAGGACTGGTTTACAAAACATCCCGCAGATAAGGAATCCATTGTAGCACTCATCGCCATGGAGCATCTCGGCCAGATGGAATTCAGAGAGGTCGGTGATGCGTTCGCGCCCACCGGAAAAATCGAGCCTTCAATTCTCTGGACGCGGAATAACCAGATCCTGATCGACAAAGCCATAACGGCGGTAAAAGACCATAAATGGTCCCGCGTAATGGTGCAGAGCGTCGAAAGACCCGGTATCCACAAGGGCCCCCAGGGCGTGTGGTACGGCATGGGTAAAATTGCCCTGGAATGGGATCTGCCGGCTTATGCCACCATGGGCATCCTAGGCGCCTACTGGTCGACCACCGGCCGCCTGGATGAATTTGATAAAAATCAATTTGTCACCCAGGTGGCTGCCATGTGCCAGCTGACCGGGGAGCTCATGCTGATGGACTTTGAATAGGCGCTCAGGGCGCTTTATCTGACACCATGTTGCAAGAAAAAGAAGGTTTCAGCCCGCCCTGGCCTCCGGCTCGTAGATCCTACGCCTCGGAGAGTGCGATATGACGAATTTTTACTGTTCACTGTTGGAGACCCAATAATGTCTTATCTTCCAGATTTATACTAAGTTAGGTCTGGGCCAGGGGTGTCGGGTGTCAGTAATAAAGAACTTCAAATAACAAATCACAAATACCAAATGGTTCGACAAGCTCACCACCACCCTGAGCCAGGTCGAAGGGCGAATCACAATGACTAAAATTCAAAATCCCAAACAATTGGCGTTTGATCTTATTTGAGATTTGGATATTGCAATTTGGAATTTATTTGTAATTTGGTGCTTGACGTTTGTTATTTCCGGTTTATCTGGGTTTAGTCCTTTAACATTGGAAAACGGATGTTCTGCGCCCTAACAGAAGGCAACAATGCCAATGCGGCAAATTGTTGATACCCACGCGCACATCTGTGATCCGGTGTTCGACGATGATCGCAGCGAAGTGCTTGCAAGAGCCGGAGATGCCGGTATCACAGCGATAATTGCCGTGGGTGAAGATCTTTCCGATGCCCGCAAAAATATTGATCTTGCCGCAGATCATCCGATGCTGCGCCCGGCGGCCGGGTTGTATCCGACGATTCTTGATGGTGCAAGGGCCGCAGAGATGCATGGGTTTATCCGCAAAGAACGTGCCGGACTTGCTGCTGTCGGCGAAGTCGGTTTAGATTTCTGGATAGTCAAAGAAGAATCCGACAAAGAACTTCAAAAAGAAATCTTCAAAGGTTTCATCAACCTGGCAAGAGAACTGGATCTGCCGCTTAACGTTCATTCCAGATCGGCCGGACGGCATGCCGTCGCCCTGCTGCTCGAATGCAATGCCGCCAAAGTCCAAATGCATGCTTTCGACGGTAAAGCCTCGGCGGCGCTGCCGGCCCTTGAGGCCGGTTATTTTTTTTCCATTCCACCCTCGGTGGTGCGCTCCCGGCAGAAGCAGAAGCTTGTGAAAAAACTTCCGCTTGCTCATTTGCTTGTCGAAAGCGACAGCCCGGTGTTGGGCCCCGATCCGAACCGGCGCAATGAGCCGGGCAACGTTTCAATCTCGATTAAGGCAATTTCAGAATTAAAAAATATCAGCACCCAGGAAGTCATGGAAGCAGTATTGGAAAATACCCAAACGCTTTACAGTAATATATTTAGGCGATTTTGATGTTAAGTTAGTGATATTGATCCCCAATTTTATGAAGTTTCACACGAGCGCCGCCGCTGGCCGCGAGCGTCCAGCCCTCTGCCGGGTTTTGGATCATCCGACTGTCGCTGCATTTCACATCTTCATTTTTTCTCTTCCAAGCCATCCGGCAATTATTTCCGCCGTAAAATTCATGCCGGTGTCGCTGACCATGGCAGGATTTTCATCGAAAAATTTCTTGACAAAGATTTAATAAGTGATATTCACTAACCACAACTAAATATATCGGAACTTCTACAATTTACTGGAATAACAGCATTTTTTGCGGCTATTTCTTTGATGAGCCGTATGGAATGATGGAATAGTGGAATGTTGGGCGTGAAAAGCGGAAAACGGACTATCCTACAAGAAATGTTGAATCTGCTCTTTTTATGATGCTCTCCAGGCATCTAATTGCTGGTTTATTCCGCTAAAATACACCATCAAAAGAAGAAAACCAATGAAATAACATGTGATTTGATTACTGATTTTCTTAAACCCATCATTCCAAGATTCCAACATTCCATTACTCCAGTTCTATCAATAGTTGGTAAGTATCACCAATCGATCAATAATGCAAAGTTCACTCACTAATTTTTGCCTCCTCGACCCTGAGTCGGATGGTGCGCAGACCAAAACAGGAGTTAAGAATCATGCCGACCACACCCGTTTTTTTTGAGAAGAAGGACCATATTGCCACCCTGGTATTAAACCGGCCTGAGGTGATGAACGCCATGAGCAAAGAGATGATTCTGGAATTGCACGATGCCGTCAAAGAAATCGCCGTCGATGAAGATGTCCGCGTTGTGGTGCTCAAAGGCGCCGGTGATCATTTCTCATCCGGTGCGGATATATCGCTTTTTTCAGAAAGCATCGCCCCGCAGGATTGGTTGGTCGCCATGAAGGGTGTGGGACAAATTGTGAAAACCCTGCGGGAAATGCCCCAGCCGGTTGTTACCCTGCTCAAAGGAGTTGCCGTCGGTGGCGGCGCCAATTTGGCCCTGGCGGGAGATTTTGTCATTGCGGCCGATAATGCGAGATTCTGTGAAATATTCGTCAACATCGGTCTCATCATGGATTACGGCGGCACCTATCTTCTTCCCCGGCTAGTGGGCCTTGCCAAAGCCAGGGAGCTTGCAATGCTGGGCAACGAAATCGACGGCAAAACAGCCGCCGCCATGGGTCTTGTCTTCAAGTCGGTGCCGGAAGACGAGATTGAAAAAGAGGTCGCCAAACTGGCTGCAACCCTGGCGCATAAGCCACCGCTTGCATTGAGATTGATTAAGGAGGGGCTTGAGAAAAGTTTTGACATGTCATTAAAGGAAGTCCTGGATTGGGAAGCTGCCCACCAGTCCATCGCACTCCAGACGCCGGACCATAAAGAAATAGTGCAACTGTTCTTGGATTCGAAAAATACCAAAAGTTAAATGGAAAGGCGGTTGACTAGTTGATTGGTTGAAGGGTTGGTTAAAATCAAAGGATGATATCCATTTAAACCAGTAAACTTATTCAACCCAGTCAACTTAATCAACTCAATCAACTTAATCAACGCAGTCAACTTAATCAACGCAGTCAACCCAATCAACTCAATAAACCACCTGGAAGGTAGAAAATGGCTGTAAAATCTAAATCCGCGACTCAAATTTATTTCAATAAAGACCATGATATGGTCCGCAAAGCTGTGAGAGAATTCGTCGATAAAGAGATTAACCCCTTCATGGACGAGTGGGAGGAAAAAGGTGAGGCGCCGCTCCACGACCTGTTCAAGAAAATGGGAAACCTGGGCTTTCTCGGTATTCGCTATGATACCGAATACGGCGGTCAGGGGATGGACTACTGGTATGACACTGTTTGTTTGGAAGAGCTAGGCCGCATTCACGGATCCGGCATACCCGTTGCCGTTGCCGTTCAAACCCACATGGCCACTCCGGCCATTTATGAATATGGGAGTGATTATCTGAAGGAAACCTATTTAAAGCCTGCAATTGCCGGCGATATGGTCGCGGCCATTGCCGTCACCGAATCGGGTGCCGGATCAGACGTCAGCGCCATTCAGACCACGGCCAAAAAAGATGGTAAATTTTATGTCATCAATGGCTCAAAAACTTATATTACCAACGGTACCCAAGCCGATTTTTTAACCCTGTTGGCGAGAACCAGTGATGATCCGGGTTATAACTCTTTTAGCCTCTTCGTCGTTCCCACCAACCTCCCCGGATTCAAAGTGAGTCGAAAACTGGATAAGCTGGGATTGCGAAGCAGTGATACGGCCGAGCTTTTTTTTGACGACTTGAGGGTGCCCGCCGAAAACCTGATCGGCAATGCGGGCAAAGGATTTGTTTACCAGATGCGGCAGTTTCAACACGAGCGCTTCTCTGCCATTCCCATGTCGTATATTTCTGCTGAGGAAACCATGGCCATGACTGTCGAGCACCTGCGCCAGCGGATTGTTTTTGGCAAACCGTTGATTACCAAGCAGGTGCTTCGGCACCGGCTTGCAGACTGGCAGACAGAAACCGAATGTTTGCGCCAGCTCACATACCATATTGTAAGAATGAAAGAAGCCGGACTGGATGTTACGCGGGAGGTTTCCATGGCGAAACTATACGCCGCCCAGGTTTTAATGAAGGTGGCCGACGGCTGTTTGCAGATGTATGGTGGCTTGGGATTCATGAACGAAATGCTGATTTCACGGTGTTATCGGGATGCCCGTCTGATATCCATCGGCGGTGGCGCAGATGAAATAATGCGGGAAATTATCGCAAAAATAGAATTGGGATAAAATGGCCCGGGCTATAAGGCGGAATGATCGATCCAATCCTTTATCTCATTTAGGCCTTGAGCCGTAAGTCCTAAGCCATTTTATATCCACCAACCATCTAAATTTATCCTATGAAATTTACGATGTAACAGCCAAGCACATTTCATTGGCACGATTCAAACGAACAAAACGATCATAACCATCTAACGATTAAAACTAACGCCAGAAAATATAATCCAAAGGCAGATTTAGAATGACGACCGGGCGCCAAAAAGGCAACCAAATCTATTTCACCAAAGAGCATGCCAGGATGCGTCGCGCCGTGGCTGATTTTGTAAAAAAGGAGATCAATCCCAATGTGGACCAATGGGAAGAAGACGGCATCGCCCCCCTGCATGAATTGTTTAAAAAAATGGGCCGCCTCGGTTTCCTGGGCATTCGCTATGACCCCCGATACGGCGGCCAGGGGCTGGATTACTGGTATGATACCGTATTCCTGGAAGAACTGGGACATATCAAAGCCCTGGGGTTGTCGGTCGCCATTACGGTGCAGACTCACATGGCAACCCCCGCTATTTATGAGTTCGGCAGCGACTACCTGAAAGACACCTATTTAAAGGCCGCCATTGCCGGCGACATGGTCGGCGCCATTGCCGTCACGGAACCGGACGCCGGATCGGATGTGGCGGCCATTCGCACAACGGCCAAAAAAGACGGCGGTGATTACATTATCAACGGCTCTAAAATGTATATCACCAACGGCACCCAGGCACACTTTTACACCCTTTTGGCAAGAACCAGCGATGAACCCGGATATCACTCGTTCAGCCTGTTTGTAGTTCCAGCTGATTTCAGCGGTGTCAAGGTGAGTAGAAAACTGGATAAACTGGGTGTCCGCATCAGTGACACGGCCGAACTTTTCTTTGACAATGTCAGGGTGCCTCGCGCCAACCTGATCGGCAAGGAAGGCGAGGGATTCATCTACCAGATGCTGCAATTTCAGCACGAACGGTTCTCCCTGCTGCCGTTTGCATGCACTGCTGCCAGGGACATCATCGACATGACCGTGGAACACATCCGGCAGCGCGTGGTTTTCGGCAAACCCTTGATTAAAAGACAGATATTGAGACACCGGCTTGCCGATTGGCTCACTGAAATCGAGTGTCTGCAGCAATTGATCTATCATATTGTCCGTATGAAGGAAGCGCATCTGGATGCAACCCGGGAAGTGTCGATGGGAAAACTTCTTGCCAGCCGGGTGCTGATCAAAGTGGCCGACGGGTGTCTGCAGATGTATGGCGGTCTCGGTTTCATGAATGAAATGCTCATATCAAGATACTACCGGGACGCTCGCGGGCTTGCCATTGGCGGCGGTTCGGATGAAGTCATGCGGGAAGTGCTGGCCAAATTGGAAGGCTACTAGAGCATAGCGCAGAGGGCATGGTGCATAGCGTTTACCCTAACGTTGCAAAAGCCGGAGGGCTTCAGAGCCAAGACGTCAAGGGTGAAGTTGTAGTCGGTTACCGCAAATCCTTGACAACACAGGATCTGGAGTCCTCCGGCTTTCCCGAAGGGTAGACAACTTGGCAAAATCGATCAGATCCTTTGAATTCACAAAAGGGGATATCCAGAAAATGGTGCTTTCACTATAATATCGGTTATAGTAACAAACCATTAGCGGACTTTTGCCATGTTGTTTATGCAACATTGGGGTTTAGAGCGTGGGGTGAAGATAGAATCGACCCTTTGCCCTGAGCCCTCTGTCAACCGCCTTCTGTCATCTGATTGAAAGGAATTATAATGCAACTTGTTGCTAAGACTTCCGCACCTGATTTCAAGCAAAAACCTTTGCCTCCCGGACGCATTAAAATCACCCGGGCGCTGAAATCGCTGCTTGAACAAAAAGAGTTCAGTGCCATCACCACTGCCGAAATCGCAAGAAAAGCCGGCGTCACCGATGCCCTTATTTACAAGTACTTTAAGGACAAGCGCGATTTGCTCCACCAGATATTAAGTGAATATCTCGAACAATATCGCACCCAGATTACCCATGAGCTCAAAGGAATTGAGGGAACCCTCAACAAGCTTCGCAAGCTCATCTGGTCTCATATTAATGTGTATGCCACCAACCGGGTTTTTGCCAGAATACTTCTTATCGAAGTCAGAAACTATCCGGATTACTACAAAAGTGAAACTTATGGTCGGGTAAAAGAATATAGCGACATTGTATTACAAATCATTAAGGAAGGCATCCGCAACCGGGAAATTCGCGATGACCTGCCGCCCAAATTACTCAGGCATAGTATCCTCGGCAGCATTGAACAGGTTTGCCTTTCGGGAATCACCTTCGGCAAGAATATCGACTCCGATGTTCTTACCGAACAGCTTTGTGAATTTATTTTCAAAGGAATCAAAAAAGAAGTTGACTAGTTGATTAAGGTTAAAGGATTAGTAAAAGTATGGTTGATAGATTTACTGAGTGATTTGTTGATTAGGGTTAAAGGATGATATCGATTTAAACCAGTCAACTTAATCAACTCAATGAACTAAATAAACCGGAGGTTTTGCAGTATGGGAAAATGGATGAACGGATATCTCGAAAAGCTGGCCGCCAATCGCCGCGAAACCTCTGATGCCGGTGGCGCCCAACGCATTGAACTCCAGCACCAGTTGGGCAAACTCACTGCCAGGGAGAGAATCGAGTATCTTGCCGATCAGGATTCTTTTGAGGAGCTGGGATCACTGGTCAGGGAGTTTCGCTTCGGCCGGGAGGGGGAGGCCAAGCCGAGCCCATCGGATGGCGTAATCATGGGCCTGGCACGGGTCGATGGAAGACCTGTCATGGTGTATTCCATAGACTTCACGGTAATGTCCGGTTCGATCGGCGATCAGGGAATCTGGAAGATTGCGGAGCTGATCGAAATGGCCGGCATACAACAGATGCCTGTCATCGGCCTCTTCGACTCCGCCGGCTCAAGAATTGGCTTTAAAAACGGCTACGTCGGTTTAAACGGTATGGGCCGTTTGATGAGAAATTATTGTCTCTATTCAGGTGTCATCCCCCAAATAGCACTGGTTCTCGGACCTTGCACCGGACCCCTGGCACAGGTGCCGGTTTTGGCCGATTTTCTGATTATCAATGAGAAAACCGGATTTTTATGGTGGGGCGGTGATATCGCGTCGGATGACGCCGGGTGCGCTGAATTCCACATGGAAAAAAGCGGCCAGTGCGACCTGATTGCCGACAGCGATGAGCAGGCCATCGATATGGTCAAACAGATACTGCCGTTCATTCCCCAAAATTGCTGGGAGAAGCCGGCCGTCGCCAAGTCTACGGATGACCCTGAAAGAAGAGAAGAAGCCCTGCTCGATGTCATGCCCGATGACCCCAAGTTCACCTATGACATTCACGAAATCATCGATTTGATCGTGGACAACGGTGAATTTTTCGAGCTAAAAGCGGACTTCGCACCCAATTTAGTTACCGGTTTTGCCCGGTTCGATGGGATGGTTACCGGCATCGCCGCCAGCAATCCGGATGAACTCAGCGGTATCATGGAACCCGACGCCTCGGATAAGTACGATCGTTTTATCATGTTTCTAGATGCCTTTAACATTCCTTTGCTGACCCTATCAGATACGCCGGCTTACCCGCCCGGCGACAAATGGGAGCGCCGCGGCGTCATCCGGCATGGCGCCAAGAACCTGCACGGCTATTCCCACCTGACCAACCCAAAAGTAACCCTGGTGCTGAGACGCTCCTACGGCGGCTCGAATATTGTCATGGGCTGCAGCAAGATGGGTCCTGATTTCATCTATGGTTGGCCGACTGCGGAATTCGCTCCCACCGGACCCGAGTCCATTGTCCAGGCCGTTTTCCACAAGGAACTTGAAAAGGCCAGGCAAGATGACAATTATGATGAGGTCTATAATTTTTTTCTAAGCATCCTGAAGGAACACTTCAGCGTTATGACGATGGGCAAGATGTTCACCACCTACTACACGGTCCATGAAGTTATCGATCCGCGGGAAACCCGCTCCAGGATCGTCAAGGCGTTGCGGGCCTGTATCAACAAATGTGAAAAAATGCCGGAAAAGAGGCGCTTCATAAAACCGGCTTAAACGAAGAGAGGCTGGAGTAATGGAGTATTGGAGTAATGGAAAATTAAAATCAGAATATTAAATCCTTTTTTTTTATCAGCACTCCAATACTCCATGGTTAGATATCAATTAAAATCGAGTTTACTGAAAAATAAAAACAAGCAAACCAGATCAAATGAAGGAACCTAGCATGGGTAAACGAATGGATGAAGCCATTAAACGATATGCGGAGATCCAGCAGAAAAATCGCCTGGGCGGCGGCCTTAAACATATCGAAAGACAACATGGCCGGGGGAAGTTGACTGCCCGCGAGAGGATCGAGATCCTAATCGATCCGGGCAGCTTCAATGAGCTGGGTTCGTTTGTGGGCACAACCGGCAAACGCATCGACGGCCGCATACCGGAGGCACCCTGTGACGGCGCCATCGTCGGCACGGCCCGGGTAAATGGCCGCCTGATCATGATCCATGCCAGCGATTTTACGGTGTTGGGAGGATCCATCGGGGCCCAGCACCTCATCAAATTTGCCCGGCCCCTTGAAATGGCCGCCCAATGGGGCATTCCCATGGTTAATCTGCTGGACTCCTCAGGCGGCCGACTTGGATACGAGGATGTAGCCATGGCCGGCTTAGATTGGTATTTTCGACGCCAGTCCATGTATTCAGGTGTCATTCCCCAGATAACGATACTCATGGGGCCCTGCATCGCAGGTGGGGCCTATTTGCCGACGCTGTGTGACTTTCTGTTTATGAGCCGGGTCTCCGCCAACATGTGGCTCGGTGGTCCGCGGCAGACCATGGCGGCCACATCCGAGCAGTTCGACCGCAACGTCGGTGGGGCCGACTACCACATGCAGCTCACTGGAAGCTGTGATGTTGTTGGAGAAGACGATGAAGAAACCATCAAAAAATGCCGTGAATTGCTCTGCTACCTGCCGCAGAACTTCAGAGAAAAACCACCGCGATGGGAAAAAATCGATGACCCCCAACGGCAGGTCGGAGACCTGGTCGATCTGGTTCCCGATGAGTTTGATAAGACCTATGACATGCGCGACGTCATCAAAAGGCTGGTGGACGGCGGTGAATACTTTGAAATCAAAGATGAATATGCTAAAAACCTGGTTACCTGCTTTGGTAGATTTAACGGTAAAGTTGTCGGTCTGGTAGCGAACAACCCCAAATATCCGGGCAGCATCCTGGAAATCAACTCCTGCGACAAGTACTATCGGTTTCTGCAGGTCCTGGATGCCTACAATATCCCCCTGGTCAACCTAGTAGACACGCCGCCGGTGGTTCCCGGAGAAATGGAAGAATCCAGGGGATTGATCCGCCACATGGGCAAAATAGTAAACGTCTATGCCACGAGCACGGTGCCCAAAATCAGCATCGTTCTGCGTGAAGCCTATGCCGATGCCGGCAGCATGATATTGGGCGGTCTTAAAAGCATGGGCGCGGATCTGACTTACGCCTGGCCTATTGCCAGATTCGCCGTGGAAGCTTCAACGCTGGATTACCGTGAAGTTTACGGTAAAGGCATTGAGGTAGACGCTTATGAATCATACCTCAACCGCTCCAGAAAAAAAGTGGACGTTTATGACACCGCCCACAGTTGGACCGCCCAGGTAATAGATGAAATTATTCTGCCCGCTGATACCCGCAAAAAGATCATAGAAGCATTGGAGCTGACCGCAAATAAACACGAAGATTTGCCGCAGCAGGCCAAGAATCACGGAACATCGCCAACATGATTTAGTTCACCGCAGAGACGCAAAGCACGCAGAGTTGAACTTTTTTTATTTGCTGTTGAGAGGAGGGCAAATGAAAACTATTCGAAGCTTCTCTACAATAAAATTTTTAAAAACCAGCCCTGATAGCTTGGGTTTATTTCTTTTCGCCCTCTCAACGAAAAGAAATTAGAAAAAACCTTTGCGATCTCTGCGCCTCAAGCGGAGCGGGCGGTGTAAAACCACAAAGGAATTAGAGAAAAATGGCACCAAAAAGAGTAGAAGTCAGAGCACCGATGTCGGGAGTATTTTTTCGCAAACCGTCGCCCGACGCAGCCGTTTATGTCGAGATCGGCGATACGGTCAAAAAAAAACAGGTACTCGGGCTGCTGGAGACGATGAAAGTGTATCAGAAAATCAAATGCCCGGTAAACGGTGAAATTGTGGCGATTTTGCCCGAAAATGAAAGTCCGCTCAAAGATGATGAACTGATTTTTGTGATTGAGGTGAGCTGAGGTGTTTAGGCATGATTTCATCATGAAAGAAAGCCGGGTGTAAATCAAGACTGTTGGTGATTTAGCTTAAATTATCGAGGTGTCAGGTGTCAGTGTTCAGCCCAGCCGCCGGCCAAAAAAACGGCCGGTCTAATCGAAAATGAAGCTGAAGTTTCATAAGAGGTTTTACCGAAAAGCTGAACCGTTGATTGATAGGTTCTGAATCAATGACGTAAACTTAGAATTATCAAAACATCTCGTAGCGGCGTGGCGGCGTTGCGTGAAAAACTTAAACCTCACGCGACGACGCAACGACGCAACGAAAGGACAAGAATTTTTTTAAGATCAATATCTCGTGGTAGCGGCCCAGCTGGCCTGTACAGCGGTCAGTTTAATCAGAAAAAAACTAAATTTTTGTAATAAATGATGTGGTTTTACAAGAGGTCTTGGGTTTCAGCTCCAACGTTCCTGACACCTGAAACCTGATCTTCAAATCCCGGTGATAAACGAGGAACCGAACTCCTATGTTCAAGAAAATATTGGTCGCTAACCGCGGGGAAATTGCCTTGCGGGTGATTCGTGCCTGTCGGGATTTAGACATCAAAAGTGTGGCCGTTTATTCCGAGGCCGATGAGAAATCCTTGCATCTTAAGCCGGCTGATGAACGGATTTGCATCGGCCCTGCTGTGAGTGCCGGAAGTTATCTAAATATTGAAAGCATTATAAACGCTGCTGAAGCAGTCGGTGCCGAGGCCGTCCATCCCGGGTACGGCTATTTAGCCGAGAAAAAAGAGTTCGCCGAAGCCTGTGAAGCCCGCGGTATTGTTTTCATCGGTCCGACACCGGAGAACCTGAAACTGGCCGGAGATAAGATTAGCGCCAAAAAAATTATGGTAGAAGCCGGGATTGCGGTGATTGAAAGCGGCCCGGACGGCGTAACAAGCCTGGATGCAGCTTTGGGTATTTGTAAAAAAATCGGCTACCCCGTGATGGTGAAGGCCTCCGGCGGCGGGGGCGGCCGCGGGATCCGTATTTGTACCGATGAAGAAATGCTTCGTGAGGATTTTGCCATAGCAAAAGCAGAAGCCGCTGCCGCCTTCGGCAACGAAGAACTTTATATTGAAAAATTTATCGATAACCCGCGCCATATCGAATTTCAAATCCTTGCGGACAGATCCGGCAATATTGCCCATCTGGGAGAACGGGAATGCACCATTCAGCGACGCTTTCAAAAACTCATCGAAGAATCCCCCTCGCCCAAGCTGACCACCGCGCTCAGAGAATCCATGGGAGAAACTGCCATCCGGGCGGCGTCGGCGGTGAAGTATTTCAACGCGGGTACCATTGAATTTCTGCTGGATTCGGAAGACAATTTTTACTTTATGGAAGTTAATGCGCGCATCCAGGTCGAGCACCCGGTTACTGAATTGACCACCGGAATCGATCTGGTCAAAGAGCAAATACGGCTTTCAGCCGGCGGCCTCCTCGACTATTCATATGATGATTTGAACCGGCGCGGATGGGCCATCGAATGCCGCATCAATGCTGAAGATCCGGAGCGTAACTTCTTGCCTTCTCCGGGAACCGTCGAGGCCTATATGCCACCGGGCGGCTTTGGTATACGCCTGGATACTCACCTGTACCAGGGCTACGAACTGCCGATTTACTATGATTCTCTCATCGCAAAATTGATCTCCTTCGACCTCACCCGGCAAGGAGCCATCGCGATTATGAAAAGAGCACTGGCAGAATTCGTAATCTCACCCTTGAAGACCACCATCCCGCTTTACCGCAGAATAATGGATGATCCCTCCTTCCGGGCTGGGGAGTTCGATACCGGATTTATACATAAGTTTGTGCCGGAGGAGGAGGAGGAGGAGGAGGCGAGGATTGATCACCCGGAAAGCTGCCGGATTTAGGCCCTTAGAGGAATTTTTCTGAGAACATGTTGTCAGAGAATTAAGTATCCATCAACCAGAAAAGGAGGACAATCGTGGCTTCACAAACCAAAGCCGTCGTCACCTGTGCACTAACAGGTCTGCTGACCGATCCGGCCAAATTCAACGTGCCGGTAACCCCGCAGGAGATGGCTGATGCTGCCGAGCAGTCTTACAATGCCGGTGCATCGGTATTGCACTGTCACTTCAGAGATCAGGGGCAGGGAATGGGAGCCTTCCCGACCTGGGATTTGAAAACCGTCGGCGACATATTATCCGCTATCAAAAAAAGGGTCCCGGATATCATCATTTGCATGAGCACCGGTGTCCTCGGCGATGATATTTCCGGGCCGGTAGGATGCCTGGAGGCGTTTAAGCCGGAACTCGCGGCCTGCAATGCCGGCTCACTGAATTACTTAAAAATTCGCAAGGATGGCAACTGGGCCTGGCCACCGGCTCTTTTTGACAATCCGGTTGAAAAAATAAAGAAATTTTTGGATGTCATGACGGCCAGTAACATTGTTCCGGAATTCGAATGCTTCGACACCGGTATTGTGCGAAGTGTGCGCATGTTTAAGGCCAACGCCATGTTTGACGGCGAACCGCACGTGTCCTTTGTGATGGGCGTGGACAGCGGAATGCCTGCCAATCCCGACCTCATTGCGATTCTGAAGGACGAATTGCCGGTAAATTCACACTGGCAGGTTATCGCCACAGGTCCCGGGAGGGAAAAAATATGGAATCTTCACCGGCGTTGTCTTGAATTGGGCGGCGATGTGAGAACCGGATTGGAGGACACATTTTATCTTCCCACTGGCGAACGGGCAAGCGATAACGGCCGGCTGGTGGAAGCGCTGGTAAATATTGCCCGGGAAGTGGGCCGGGAGCCCGCATCACCGGCAGAAGCGCGGCAGATGCTGGGCCTGTTGCGTTAAACATGAGTTAGAAAGCTTGATTAAATGGACTAAGGGCCTAAGATCACAACCATCCACGAAAGGAGGCATAGTTATCATGGCCGGAAAATTTAATACCAAAATCACCGAAATGCTGGGCATTGAGCATCCGATTCTTTGCGGCGGTATGCAGTGGATCAGCCGGGCGGAAATAGTTGCGGCCGTCGCTAACGCCGGAGGTATTGGCTTCATCACTGCCGAAAGTCTCGAAACCCCGGAAGATCTCCGGGAGGAAATAAAAAAAATCCGCGACCTTACCGATAAACCTTTCGGTATTAACCTCTCAATGGTGCCTGAGTTTGGTCTACCGGAAAGAACCCTCAAATTTTGTGATGTCGTCGTCGAAGAGGGCGTGAGAGTCGTTGAAACTGCCGGCCGGAGCCCGGAGCCGTTAATGCCGAAGCTGAAGGAAGGCAATGTAAAAGTAATCCACAAACTGACATCGGTACGCCATGCGCTGTCGGCCCAGCGCTTGGGCGTCGATGCGGTGACCATGATCGGATTTGGATCCGGTGGTCATATCGGCAACGACAACGTTGGGTCGTATATAATGATTCCGAAAGCGGTGGCTGCTCTGGATATTCCGGTGATCGCCGGCGGAGGGATCTGCAACGGCAAGGGATTCTTGGCGGCACTGGCCATGGGAGCCGATGCGGTGTTGATGGGAACGGCCTTTATGATGACCAGGGAGTGTCGGATTCATCAGAATATTAAAGACCGTCTGCTTGAAACCAAAGAAACGGATACCGCCCTCCTGTTGACAACGATCATGAACCCGATCCGCTGCATAAAAAATAAACTGGCGGATGAATGCCTGGCCATCGAAGCCGAAGGCGCCGGTTTTGAAGAGATCATCAAAACAGTCGCCGGAGGTAAGGGACAAATTGCTTATGATGATGGCGACCCGGATGGCGCCCCCATTGCCTGCGGTCAGATTGCCGGATTGATCGATGAAATAAAACCGGTGCGGCAGGTCATTGAAGATATGATAACCGAAGCCGGCGCGCTGCTTGATCGGCTCAACGGATTGGTGGTTAACTGTTAACGAGTTTATTGAGTTGATTAGGTTGATTGGGGTAACTGAGTTGATTGGGTTGGTGGCGTTGACTGGGGTAACTGGGCTTATTAAATAGATTACATCCCTATTCACTTAATCAACCCGTCAACGTTTCAACCAATCAACTTTTAACCAAGCTCGGAGTCCTGAATGGCCCTTACGATCCAAACGCTTTTAACTTTCTAAACGAACCTAACGATCCATACGCTTAACAGAAAGGAGGGATCACAGTGGCGGAAAAAATTTGGCACAAATCATATGCTCCCGGCGTAAAAAAATCCCTGGATTACGATAAGCTTACCATCCCTCAAGCGCTCACGCGTTCGGCCCGTAATTTTCCGGATCACACCGCCCTGAACTACATGGGTAAAAAAATCACCTACAAGGAACTTGACGGTCTCGTCAATCGCTTCGCCAGGGCCTTATCGGATCTCGCTATTAAGCCGGGCGATAAAGTCGCCGTATGCTTGCCGAATATCCCCCAGGTCATTATCACGAACCTGGCTGTCCTTCGCATCGGAGCAGTGGCCGTCCAGAATAATCCGCTTTACACCGAACGCGAGCTGGCGTACCAACTCAACGATTCAGGGTCTAAAATTGTGATTACGCTCACCCTTCTCATTCCAAGGATGCAGGCGTTAAAGCCCAAAACCGGGCTCGAAAAGATCATTGGCTGCCACATTCACACCTACCTTCCCTTTCCCAAAAAGCAGCTTTTCCCCTTTGTCAAAAAAGACATGTATCGCAAGGTTGAACCCACCGCAGAGGTTCTGGTCTTCAATGATTTGATAGGTAAATATTCCCCGGAAGCGGTGGAAGACAACAGTCGCTGGGATGAACTGGCGGCCCTCCTTTATACCGGGGGCACCACCGGGGTAAGCAAGGGCGTTATGTTGAGCCACGCCAATCTGAGCCACAACGCCCAGCAGTTTTCCGCCTGGTTCCCGGATATTAAGCCGGGTGAAGAAAGATTGATGGGCAATTTCCCGGTTTTCCATATCGCCGGTTTCGCGGCCATCCAAAATTTCATCATCTGGCAAGGCTGGGAGGACATCATGGTTCCCCGGCCCGAGCCGAAAATCAACATCGAGTTGATTAAAAAATATAAGCCTACCTTCCTTCCGGGAGTGCCCACCATTTTTGTAGGCTTGTTGGCGGAAGCAGACTTCAGGAAGCTGGACTTTGCAGAAATGAAGGGATTTTTTTCGGGGGCCGCGCCGTTGGCCGCCGACACCATCAAGGACCTCAAGGATCTCACCGGCGCCACCATGTGCGAAGTTTACGGTTCGACTGAAACCACCGCCATGGTTTCAATCACCCCCTGGGGAGGGCGAATAAAGCCGGGAACCGTGGGCGTGCCGGTGGCGGATACAGAAATCAAAATAGTTGACATTGATGATCCCGACAAAGAACTTGCGATCGGTGAATCCGGCGAGATTGCCGTCAAGGGTCCCCAGATCATGATGGGATACTATAATAGACCCGCAGAAACCAAAGAAGCCATCCGGGATGGCTGGTTTTTAACCGGTGATTTGGGTAAATTTGACGAAGACGGCTATCTTACCATCGTCGATCGAAAGAAGGATATGATTATCGCCGGTGGTTATAACATCTATCCGGTGGAGTTGGATGGCGTCCTCATGGGTCACCCCAAAATTCTGGAAGCCTGCGCCATCGGCATACCCCATGAATATCGCGGTGAAACGGTCAAAGCGTTTATTGTGACCCGAAAAGGTGAAACGCTGACCGCGGATGAAGTCTCCAACCATTGCAAAAAAAATCTGGCCGCCTATAAAGTACCCAAAATTATTGAATTTATCGATGAACTTCCCAAAAGTGCGGTGGGCAAAATCTTACGGCGCAAGCTCAAGGAAATGGAAGTGGCAAAAATGAAGAAGGAATCATGATCATAAAAGCCTTAATAATGGCCAAAATTTGAATCGTTGAAAATCCACTCAACCATTTGACCTTGCCCTCAATTCAATATATAAATTAGCAGATTCGAATTTCGCAGGATATAAGACTGAAGGTAAAAGCTCAGCCACTAAGACCCGCAGGCACAAAAAAAGGGATGTGAAGCTATCTTTGAGCAAGCCCTTAAGGGCTGACCTGTTACAAATCTTGTTTAATTTGCTGATGCTGGAGGATATTATGTCAGACGACAGTTTGTTGAAAGGTAAAAAGATTCTTGTGGTCGACGATGAACCGGATATTTTGGCCGTCCTGGAAGAATTGCTGGATATGTGTGAGATTGTAAAGGCGGTCTCTTTTGAGGAGGCAAAATCATATCTGGACTCACAGGAATTCGACATGGTGGTGTTGGATATTATGGGTGTCGACGGTTATGGTTTGCTGGAGATCGCCAACCGCAAGAATCTGCCGGCACTCATGCTAACGGCGCATGCATTTACACCGGATAACCTGAAAAAGTCAATCAAGGAGGGAGCGGCCTCCTATATTCCCAAAGAAGAAATTACGGAAATCGCCGATTATCTGATCGACATCCTGATCGCTAAAAAAGAGGGTAAAAGTCCCTGGGAACCCTGGCAGGATCGACTGCCGACCTCTTATTTCGAAAGGAGATGGGGTGCGGCCTGGAAAGACAACGACAGGGAATTCTGGGATACATTCAGGGCCAGTCTCAAATCCAGAAAAAAGAGCTGATCCGGCGCACCGGGCCTTCCTCTGCTTTGTGCCCGGCGCTTATAACAGCTACCCGTCGGGTTGCATCGGCAATCACACCCATATCATTGGTGATTAGGCCCTTATTGGGTTCTTTCTGACAACTTGTTGTAATAAGCGTTAAGGTGTCAGGTTTCAGGTGTCAGCATTTAGCGACTCGCCTTCCTGACACCTGAAACCTATATTTACGATATTACATATCAGCGTGATTGCTGCCCTTTAGGGGCCAATTTGCCGACTTCTAGGGAACCGCGATTGTCTTCCTGAAAAATCTGCCAGGCAGCGTCAATCGTCGTCGCACGTAAAGCCTGCAGGGCTGAAATCCGTTCGTCTGCGCCGATTAGGTTTCCGCCGGTGGAGAGACGGTTGACGGCGCTCCAAACCAAAAGGAGAGGATTGATTGGCGTTACCGGCGTATCCAGGTGGATGGTGTAGCGAATCCCCCTCTCCTGGGCGGACCGGGAAGGGGGTTACAAATGACTCGGGAGAGGCAATCGGGTTAGGTCAGGCTTTTCGATTTTGAACATTATTGCGAAATGATAACGATTATGAAAAATTTAGTCTTTACGAAAGGAATTAAAAAACATCATTAATAATCCTTTTAATTTGGGTGACATTTTATCAAATTCAATGCCAAGTGCAGTTGTCTTTCTGCCCTCATGTGAAACGGGTGACAGCCATACAATTGTTCCTGGTATACTGACTTTCAAATCTTCAATGGGAAAATTCACCTGGACCTTGGCATTCTTTATCCCCTTCTCGAGCGATAAAATTTCAGAGGATGAATTAAGACTCATCTCATCCAGCATAAAGCACATCCCGCCAATGGAAACATCGCTGGAAAAACCTGACATACAGATGGATGTGTTTTGCGAACCGTTTAAGATAATATCTACTCCCAAGTCCAGCTTCAATTGAATTCGCCGAGCATCACGCAGCTTTTCGTGTAAATCGTCAATAGGAACTTTGGAGCGCACCTTTAAAAGGTTCAAAAGCCCATATTCGATTTTGGGATATTTGGTGCATATTTTTCTTAACTTTTCCTTTGGTATTTTTAACAACTCAACTTGACTTTTGGTTTCAATGTAGGAATTACTTTTCTTGTCCCGATCAAACGGATAAATATCGCCGAAATAATCATTCGCATTTAAATACAGGTTAGGCGCTCGGTATACTTTTTCCCTATTGTCAATCGTATTATACATCGAATCCTTCAAAGTCCCGGATATAACGAAATAGAGGCCGTCTTCTAAATCTCCAACTTTCTTTACCGTATGGTCTGGTGGCAAGTGAATGATTTCCAATGGAGAAAAAAGTGCCATCGATTCCTGAAAATTTAACTGGCAAAAAAATGACTTAACAGGTGTATCGTCTCCGACAACTTGCGCCAAATTCAATAAAAAATTCTTGACCTCAGCTTTTGCCGGCGAACTGATTCGCCATTGCATGATCTTCAGGGCGATCGCTGCGGGAATCTTTCCTTTTACAAGGAAAAGTTTTGAAGCTTTGCTATATAGGCCGGCAGCGCCATCCAAGACCCCATTTTTTTTTAGCTGATCTGCATGCACTCTGATAAGACCTGGCTCATCAGGGTATTTTTTCAACAATTTGTGCAATATTTCAGGAGAATGAAGCACAATATCGTTTTTTAAAATGTGGTCGACGATGCCCTTGGAGGTGCTGATTTGGGGGCTGACCGCCTTTAATTGGTTTGTTGGCATAATTCACATTTATGAAATCATAATAATTGCAGGTGCATATTTTAATCTGTCATTCCAACTGGAGCGAAGCCCCTAACTTGATTTAACTGATTTGTTAGAATATATCGGCTATTTTGCTTAAAGTATTAATAAAAAATTGCCGATGGACAAATAAAAAGAAAAATCGAGCCAAACAGGGGAATCCTAATTTATCCTGATGAATACTGAATTTACCTTGATAAAAAATTCGCTCTTTTCCGCCTATCAAAAATTTCCATTATATTCTCAGTCGGTTATCGGTAGTTTTGTGCTTTATAAACCAGCCGGGAGTACCTTAGAAGAGATGCGGATTCGGGAACGGCTGCTTCCCAAAAAATTGTATATCCAGAAGAAAAACAAGATTAAAGCCGTTCAAGAGATTCAGAAAGAATTTAATTGGCAGCTAAAATTAAGTGTCCAACAAAAAGACCAGGCCAAAGTGCGCAATATTGTTCAAAACATCGTCAAGGTGACCTTGGAAGAGCCGGTCAGCGGAAGCATTGAGGGAATCAAAGAGACCGTCGGCATTTTGGTCAATGACTTCACTAAAGATTTTAATATAATCAAAAGTCTTTTAGATTTAACCTCCAAGGATTACACGACGGTCCTTCACTCTGTCAATGTGATGGCTTTAGCATTGGGCTACGCTAAATACGTCAATTTCGACCAGGGCAAGAAAAAGATTTTAGGACTGGCCGCATTGCTGCATGATGTTGGAAAAGCTCGAATAAAAACGGAAGTTCTCCAGGCTCCAAGGCAATTAACGGATGAAGAGTTTAAAGAAATTCAACAGCATCCGATCAAGGGATACAATATATTAGACAAATGCAAATTTTCTAATTCTGAAATCAAAAAAACCGCACTTCAGCACCACGAGAAATTGGATGGAACCGGCTATCCGCTGCATACGTCTCGAATTACAGAGTTTGCTCAAATTGTATCTATCATAGATTGCTACGAAGCACTAACGAATGATGACAGACTATACCGGCAATCAATGACGCCGCTAAAAGCGCTTGAGGTTATTCAATCTGAAATCGTTGACACCGGAAAATTCTCAAAAGAAATATTCAAAAATTTTGCACATCTACTTTTGCTGTTTTACAATTGATAGATCGAGCTGCAAAGGCTGTTGCACAGACCATCCCCGCATCCGCGACGGCCAATGCCGTGGACTTCGCATTCTGTTCAGGGCTGCGGCGATGCCGGCAAGAGATCGTTGCTCTATCATGATCTTCCCGTAGACCTCCCGATTGAACGCCTCAATTATCATCTCAATTTCTTCTTTGAGCTTCGGAAACTGATGCTTCAATCTAATTCCATACTCCCCGGCCGTCTCGCTGGGCACCGGCGGCAGCCCGCTCCGGCGACCCCAGCATAGAACACCGGCATATACTGCTGCAGCGCTGTCCCAGCCCCCCAGAAGATATAATACCCTGTTCCAAACACCTTGGGGAATGGTTATAAATAAAGAAAGCAATTTGAAAATCCAGGCCGATGACTGTGGTTTTATCTCACCGGTGGTGTTTTTTTCCAGAAGCCAGCGAATGAATCGATTCATCAGGTAGACGAAGACACCAACTGCAATCAGTCCGAGAATCCCGGCCAGGCCCCAGCTGATAATCTGTCTCAGGAAAACCTGCCCCCCGCTAGCGGGCGAAGGATCGACAAGGTGAATACCGGAGTCGACGGTTCCGGAGCCCCCGGTCTCGATTTGAAATCGGCTTCTACCGAATATGAATCGGACGATTTTAACGATGACGGGACCCAACGGCTCGGCTGCATCTTTCAGTACGATATGGGCGGAATCGGCTATTTGGACCCAATAAGGGAAGGTCAGCAGGATCAAAGCTGCGCCACAAAGGACGACGATAGTTGTAAATCCCAGGATAATGCCGATACCGTGATAACCGGCGAGAAATGATTTTTTAGCGTCAGCCCGGCCGCGAACCAGGCCGATTGAAAGCAAACTGAACAGAATAAAGGCAATCACCAGAAGCCCCGTTGCCGGATCTTCCAGCCGGATACCGCCTTTTAGCTCTATCAGGAATTTTATCAGCAGCAGCAGGAAAAGGAGGCCAAGTCCTTTATCAAATTGAAGGCACACCGTAAAATAGTCCCGCGACCTTTTCTCCAAAGACCGCCCGCCCAGCCAGAAAAGCAACAGGCAGCAGAGAACCAACAGCAGAATGAACCATTGCTGCGGAGCTTTTGGCTGCAGGATCAGATCGGCGACCCAGGCACCATTCAAAAATTGAGATTCTCTGAAAAAAATGCGATTGGCGATCAAAAGCGCAGCAATGGCGAAACCCGCCATGTGAAGCAGCGCGGCTTGAATTCTGCGCCAGTTTTTTCTCCCGGATAAACGGGTGATAAAGGCTGCCGCAGCAAACGCGCCAATGGCAACGGGCAGGGGGAAGGGATGCTGAAGGATGGAAAAGGCCAAAAAGCTGCTCCAGGCGTAACGCCATGCTATTTCCATGCCCGTGCTTGTCAGAACCAGTAAAGTCTCTTGTTCGGATTTCATGCCGGCTCGTTTCCCCGGATACGAATCTCATCAAGCGTATGCATGCCGGCCCTGCTTTCCTGCCGAATTGCTTCGGATTCCGGGTCGGAACGACATACGAAAAATGTTATGGGTATGTTCTGCTGCCGACAGGCCTTCGCGGTTTCCACGACAGCCGGGCCGGCTCGATAGGCAAAATAAATGCAACTGGTGCCGCGCCGTGATCCCGTGGCTTGTCGCATAATTGGCTGCATGGTGGATTTTTGCGCCGCCTGCAGCCGGGCCAGAATTTCCAGTATGGCGGGAAGCTGTCCGGGAGCCCGGGTGGCGGGCAGAACGGAGAGGCCACCGCCGGTCAGGATACCGTTGGTCGCCAGCCCCACGGCACAACCCCTGTCTTGCAACTGCACCGCCAGCGATGCGATGACCTCCAGGGTGTGCTCGAAAGCCTCTTTGGCCGTGATTTTCTCGAAAGACCCGACTTCCAGAGCGAGCATGACCTTCTCCTGTTGCGAAGGCTCAAAGACCTTTTCCTGGAGTCTGAGATGACGCGCGCTCGCTTTCCAGTGAATGTGCCGCGAGGGTCCGGAAGGCTGGTAGTCCCGGGTGCCGAGAATGTATACCGGATCCTTGACGGGGCTTTTGGCGCCGGGCACACCGAATAAATCACGCATCGGCAGGGAAAATGATTTAAGACGCACAAGCCGGGGGTAGACAAGGATAGAAATAGAATCTTGTGATCTTTTCTCCTTTTCAAAGAAGCCGAGAAGATCACCCGCCCGGATGCAATCCGGTCCCATGCGGTAGACACCTCTGCGCCGGGCCACAAGGTCCCAATGCAGCTGCGCCCGCTGGTACCACAGCAGGCCGGCCTCCTGCCGCAACCCGTGCTCATCGCCGCCCACTCGTCTAAAAGCACTGTCCAGGGACCACTGAACCCGCAGCCGTACCGGAAGCAACTTGGCATTCTCAACCCTTGTTTCCAGCACAAGCGTTTCGCCGGAAAACACGCGCTGTTTATTCACGTTGATCGTGCACCTGACCCGGTACAGGCTCATGCTGCTCCAGATCTTGGCTGCGCTCATCACTAGCAGAATAAGAAACGTCAGCAGAGCCAAGTCGGTCTGGCGGTATAAAAGTGCGATGAAAAGAAAGATACCCACAAAAATGCGTGCCAGGAGCGAATTGAAAATGGTCGGCTCCCGGTTTTCTTCGAGCGCGAAGGTCATGTCATTATCCTGCAGCACCCGGAACCGGTATTCGACCGATAAGCTCCTCGATGATACGGTCAGGGCTTTCACCCCGCAAACGCTCCTCCTCCTTCAGAATCAGGCGATGGGCGAGAACCGGGCCGGCCAGATATTTGATTTCGTCGGGAAGTATGTATTCGCGTCCTCGAAGCGTTGCCAGGGCTTGCGCGGCCCGCATCAGTCCGAGCGCGCCGCGCGGGCTGGCGCCGTATCGTATGGCCGGGTGGTCGCGAGTTGCCCGGACCATATCTGCAATATAATCCCTGACCGGCTCGGAAACGAGGATGTTCCTGCGGGCCTGTTGCAGCGTTGTAATATCATCAGGCGTTGCGACGGCATTAAGCCGCTCGAGCGGATCGAATTCCCGGAACCGTTCCAGTATGCGGATCTCCTCATGCCGGTCCGGATATCCCAGACGGGTTTTTAGCAGAAATCTGTCGAGCTGCGCTTCAGGCAATGGAAAGGTGCCTTCAAGCTCAATGGGATTCTGGGTTGCCATGACGAAAAAAGGCGCCGGCAGTAGATGGGTTTGGCCGTCGACGGTCACTTGGCGCTCCTCCATACATTCGAGCAGGCTGGATTGGGTGCGGGGTATCGTGCGGTTAATTTCATCTGCGAGCAGCACATTCGTAATGACGGGACCCGCATGGAATGCAAAACGACACGTCTTTTGATCATAAATATTAAAGCCGGTGATATCGGCCGGCAGTAAATCCGGCGTGAACTGAACCCGATGAAAGGAACCCCCGATGCTTTTTGCCAGGGATTTTGCAAGCAGCGTTTTGGCGACGCCCGGGACATCCTCCAGCAGCACGTGGCCCTCGGCCAGGAGCGCCACCATAAGCAGTTCGATCGTATCATGTTTCCCGACAATAACCCGAGATATATTCTTCATGATTCTGTCGCAAAGGCTGAAATCCAAGGCGTTCACCATATAGTTGAATGTATCGGAATTTCTACAATTTATTGGCCTCCGGCTCGGAGAGAAGATTGGGTATAAAAAGCGGAAAAAGGTCTATTCTACAAAAAATATTGCATCTACATTCTATGATGATGCCCGTCAGACGTCCATTTTCTACTTTCGCCCAAAAAAATACCCCCATATTTCGAGAAAATCAATAGAATTATATTCGTTTTGATTCTCTAAACCCACCATTCCAATATTCCAGAACCCATGATTCCATCATTCCATTGTTCCATCATTCCAATCGATCGAACTTGAGGCTCTCGCCAGGTTGCGGAGCTAAGTTCTAGTTGTATGCATTCAGAAATAAGTTTGATGGCACCATATATATGGAATTCAGTCTAAAATTGCAAGATAGCGATTGGACATTTTGTGGGCGTGGAGGAGGGCCGCTAATATATTGGAGATTGGATTCTTATTGATGAGGCTTTTTGCATAACAAAAATGGGTTTGTCCGGCACTGCCCTGCCCTGAAGATCTGGTTGATCTTTTTCGGTCTGCTGATAAGCGGCCTGGCGCAAAACCCTGTAATCGCCTGGTGCCTGTTAGGATTCTACAAAGGTGCTGGCCGTATGCTGACGTATTACATGGCCCGCAAAGGCTGGATTTTGGAGAAAAAAACAATCCATGGCGCCGGCCGCTTGGCGCAAATCAGGGCATAGGAAAATCTTAAAGTTATTAACAGGCTATTCAGCCTTTGGTGTACTAACTTCGATGAAAGTTTCTAATTTTCCTTGCTCCTGCAAGAGGCGCATACCCTATTCCATTATATTGGCTGGGGGTTCGGGAATATCCATAGGATTGATGCTTATACGTTCTCTTAATTTCTCAAAATCAGCCTCAGCCATCGTTTTCCCCTCCTTTTAATCCGGGGGTTCTTGCCAAATCTTTAAAAGGACTTCATACATTCTTTGTTAATGCCATAAATTTTCTCAGCGTCATAATCGTCACATCGCCTTATCTGAACTTTATGTTTCTTTTCCATCTTCTCCCCTTTTTGATACCCATAGCAAGCCGACAGTTCTAATTTAAGTCGCGATTTTTACCCCGGAACCCCCAGCGGATGCCGGCTACTCCTTAAAGGCTTTCAACACGTCACCGACAAATTCCTCCGGATTCCAGGCACCGGGACCCGAAGGCGGGTTACATGCACCCAGATGAACTAGTACCATTTTTCTGGATGGAATCACGATAACGTTTTGGCCCTCATATCCACGAGCAAGATAGAGGTCCGGGGGTAGACTCGGATAAAGTCGATTACCGCTACCCACCGGATTACCGGCATTCAACCACCAGTAGGCACCATATTCCCCCTTTCATTATACTATTAACAAATATTGATCGAATACGCTCATCTGTCGCAGATCAATGCAGATGATGAAAAATAATTCTTGCTTTGTTTGAGATGCATAAAAATGGATGTTCACAGAGGCCTCAACGCCCATGAAACTCCTTAAGGCGGGGAAAGAGCTTCAGGTAAGCCATTACACCGACAGGGGCTCACTCATATAATCCCGGATAATAATCCAGCAGACTGAAGCGCCAGGCCAGGAATGGCAATGTTCCGACCGCATGGGAGAGGATATAGCGAATATTCGGATATCGCTCCGCGGCCCCTGTCCACACCAAATTAAAAGCTGCCCTGGAAGTGTCGAAAGGGAATTCAATGGCGGCTGCAGGGATGTCCAACGGTAGATCTTTGCTTGCGGGATGAATTGTCGGGTGGATAAATACCACGGTCTTGCGTTTGTCCAGTTCCGCCAGCAGGTCGTCGTACTTTTTATCACCCAGGAAGGTGCCGTCACTCTGGGATGCCAGCATCACGACACCGTCAAGTTTCAACGTGTCCAGGGCGTACTCGGCTTCTTTGAGGGAACCATCCACATCCGGTAAGGGAAGGACCGCAAAGGCCCCGAAACGTGATGGGTTGTCCGAAATTACTTCGGCACAGTATTCGTTGCTTTGCCGTGAGAGATCTCTAGCCGCTGAATCATCGCCAAAGTGGACTCCGGGCGAAGAAATCGAAAGCATCGCGGTGGCAATTCCAACGCGATCCATTAAATTCTTTGACTGCACGGGGTCCCAGGCCGGCAACGGAACGCCGCCGGCCGTTCTGATGTTCAGTGCGTTAAGGGCCTTACGATACCGGTCGGGAATCAGGTGGCGATGGACATCAATACTGTCAGGCTTCGGAAAAGCGTTCTTTTTAATACGGGAGTTATCCATTTTCTCGACTTGGTTGTCCGTGTTCATGGTCAGAGCGTAGACATAGTGTGAATGGGTCTCCTTTTGAGTTGGCGGCACCGGGCCATCTTCTCCTGTGTGCTTTGCGTGATAGGTTGCGAAGAAAACAGCTATTCTGTTTTCAGGTGAAATTAAGTCTCCTGATCCAACCGGATCCCCGAGAAAAATCCCTGAAACGTCCGCATGCTCCAGGATCGGTTCAATATCAAAAAAAGCCAAGCTACCTTTTAACAGGCAACTCGGCTTGTATTTCAAGACAGTCTGCATTTCCCCAACCTTCCCCCCAAGATGGGTGTTGCGTCGTCTCACTATTTAGCGGTTATAATTATCTAAATTTTTCCCCTTCAGAGAGTTTACCTCAACTTTTAGTACCAAAGCTTGAGCATCCCTGTCAACTCCTATTATGTTTATTACAAAGTCATTAACTGAAGGCTTGCTATAAAATCCTTGTATTTTCATCCAATCATAGCGTAAGATAAAAACCTGTTTAAACTTGGCGTTTGTCACCTAAATTTTGCACGAGTCGGAGGCTTTCATATGCAAGGCACTTAAGGGCGAAGCTATAGTTCACTATGCTGATTCCTTAATAACGCAGCAGATGAAAGCCTCCGGCTTGCCCGAAGGGTGAAAATTAATAAGATAAAATCGGCAGCATCCTTTTTACCGATAAAGTATTTGTCTGTGCTGCTTTTGATCTCGCAACATGCTGGTTTCTATTAATATTTAAACTTATCATTAATTTTCATGCAAGATTCAGGTATCGACTCCCGACGTCTAAGGAAACGGCCATGGCGTCCAACCCGTATATTGACGGTTGTGCATTTGTTGGAAACAGAATCATGAAATTAAAATTGTCGTGGGGCCGGAATATTTTATTTACGGAGTTTGCAGAAGTAGGCCCCGTTCGCCTTGAGCCGGTTCTCCGTTCGGCCAGGGAAAGCCATCCCAAAATATACGCGAGCTGGTGCGATGGCGACGGACAGCTTCGCAATTCCTTGCCGGTATTTGTAAACGGCGAACATATTCGTTATAAAAGCGGCATGGAAACCGAGCTTTGCGACGGCGATGAGGTTTACATCGTACCACTTATCGCCGGCGGATAGCCCGCAAATCATCTACCAACTGCTGAACCGCAGGTTTGAGTAAATCCCATCTAATCAAATAAAAAGGAGGACAAAATGGCAAACGGGTATATGGGTAAAATTTTAAATGTCGATCTGACCACCGGCAGGATTGAATCCGAAGCGCTCAGCGAAAGCGTTTGCCAAGACTATATCGGTGGCTATGGTATCGGTGCCAGGCTTTTGTATGACCGCATACCGGCCGGTGCCGATCCTCTGGGGCCGTACAATATCCTGGGGTTTTTAACGGGGCCGCTTACCGGTACGCCTGCCATTATCGGTTCCCGCTTTGTGGCCGTGGGCAAGTCACCCAAAACGGCCGGTGGCTGGGGAGATGCCAACTGCGGCGGCTATTTCGGACCGCATCTCAAGTTTGCCGGCTTTGACGGGGTGCTGTTCAACGGCATTGCGGCCAAACCGGTTTATTTGCTCATTAATGAAGGACAGGCAGAACTCCTGGACGCCGGCGATCTCTGGGGCCGGGGCGTGACGCCATTGGAAGACCTGCTGGCAGCACGCCACGGCAAAGATATTCAGATATGCTCCATCGGGCCCGCCGGTGAAAAGCTGTCTTTGACCGCCTGTATAATGAACGACAAGGAACGCGCCGCCGCTCGCTCCGGTCTGGGCGCGGTGATGGGATCCAAGAATCTCAAAGCGGTGGTGGTCAAGGGTAAGATGAAGGTTCCCTTGCACGATGAAGACGGAATGAAAGAGCTCCGTAAAAAGTACCTTAAAGAGGCCACCGGCCCCTTTACGGTATTCAAGAAATATGGCACTGCCGGCATCACCCATGACGCCATCCTGAGCGGCGACGGACCTGTAAAAAACTGGGCCGGCGCCGCAGCGGTGGATTTTCCATCCGCACAAAGCCGCAAAATCAGCGACGAGGCCGTCATTGGGATGGAGGCCTACAAACCTTACGGTTGCTGGCGTTGTCCCATAGCCTGCGGCGGTAAATTGGCGCAAAAAAGCGGAAAATTTGCCCTCGAGCTGAATGAGGGCATCGGCCACAAGCCCGAATATGAAACCCTGGCAATGTTCGGATCGAACCTGCTGAACGACGACCTGCCCTCTATCGTCAAGGTCAATGAAATTTGCAACAACTATGGTATGGACACCATTACGGTGGCCGCCACCATCGGCTATACCATCGAATGTTACGAAAACGGCCTGATCACCGCCGATGACACCGATGGGTTGGCGATGAACTGGGGCAATGCCGAAGCCATTGTGGCCCTAACGGAAAAAATCGGCCGGCGTGAAGGATTCGGCGAGGTGTTGGCGGACGGTGTCAAGGTCGCCTGGGAAAAACTGGGTCGCAAGGGTACCGAGTACGCCGTTCACGTTCAGGGTGAAGAAATACCGGCCCATGATCCGAAATGTACGCCCGGCCTGGCGATGACGTATTATTTGTGTGCCACACCCGGCCGTCACACCCAGGGCGGAGAACTGAATCCTGCTCCCGGACTCGAACTGGAACAACTTGATAAATATGCCTATTCGGGCCATGCGGCCAATCATTTGAAACTGGTGGCGGTGATGGAGGTTTGCAATGCTGCGGGGCTTTGCATGTTCGGTTATCTGAGTTATCCCTTCCAGTCGATCCCGGACCAGCTTTCAGCGGCCACCGGCTGGGAATTTGACATGGACAGCCTCGTTGAAACCGGGTTGAGAATTTTCACCATGCGCCACGCCTTCAACTTGCGCGAAGGGATTAATCCCCTGGCCCGCAACATGCCGGGAAGGCTCTTGGGCGATCCGCCGCTCAGCGAGGGCAATGTCAAAAACATAACCGTGGATTTGAAGACCATGTCCCAAGAATATCTCGAATTTATCGGTTGGGATGTGGACAGTACAATCCCCGGCGATGAAAGCCTGCGCAAGCTGGGGATGGAATTCTTAATCGACGATATGAAAAAAGTGAATGTTCCCGGACCGGCATGGTAGATTTATGGATATCGCCAAAGAAGTCATTGCCGCCGAAAAGCGGATTCGCCCTTACATCAGAGAAACCATACTGGAGTATTCCCCGTACTTCAGCAAGCTCGCAGAAGCAAACGTCCACTTCAAGCTGGAAAATCTGCAGCACACCGGCTCCTTTAAATTAAGGGGCGCCATGAATAAGATGCTGTCGTTGACCCGGCAGCAGCGGGAGCGGGGGGTAGTTACCGCTTCCACCGGCAATCATGGCGCAGCGATGGCTTACGGTCTCGGAAAACTCGGTGCCGCGGGGATCGTTTTTGTGCCGCAAAACGCCTCCCCCGGCAAAGTTCGGGCAATCGAAATGCTGGGAGCCGAGGTGCGGTACTTCGGTGACGATACGGCCGAAACCGAAGCCCATGCCCGCAAATTCGCCGAACAAAAAGACCTGGCGTATATCCCTCCTTACAATGACTTTCAGGTCATCGGCGGCCAGGGTACCATTGCCGTTGAACTTGTCAATCAATTGAACACAATTGATGCCGTCTTCGTCGCACTGGGCGGCGGCGGATTGATCTCCGGCATCGCCGGTTATCTCAAATCAATTCACCCCGGGGTGGCAATCATCGGTTGTTCACCGCAAAATTCCCAGGTGATGATCCGGTCCGTCGGCGCCGGCAAAATTCTCGACTTGCCGTCCCTGCCGACGATTTCGGACGGCACGGCGGGGGGCATCGAACCAGGTGCCGTCACCTTTGATTTGTGCCGTGAACTGGTCGATGGCTATGAAACCGTGGCCGAAAATGAAATCAAAGAAAGCCTGAGGGAGTTTCTGCAAAACCAGCACATGCTGGTTGAAGGGGCCGCCGCCACGGCGGTGGCCGCCATGGTAAAGCGGCGGGATCGCCTGGCCGGAAAGAATGTCGTTGTTGTTATCTGCGGGGCAAATATAAGCCTTGAGACCTTGAAAACGGTCCTATGAAAGTACTCGTGGTCAATCACCGGGAAGTTCAGCAATGGCTATCCATGAGCGAATGCGTGGAGGCCATGGTAGGCGTATTTAAAATGCTGAACCGTGGCAACGCTGTCAACCCGCTGCGCAATCTCATGTGGCTGCCGGATAAAAGCGGCCTGATCGGCATGATGCCTGCATATCTGGCAGATGCCCGGGTGATGGGCTTGAAAGCCATCAGCGTTTTTCCCGAAAATCATGCTACCGAATATGACTCCCACCAGGGAACGGTGATGTTGTTTGAAACCCAAAACGGCCGTTTGCTGGCAATGGTGGATGCCGGCAAAATTACGGCCATTCGAACCGCCGCCGTCAGCGCGGTGGCCACCCGATTGCTTGCCGCAACGGATTCGGAAAACCTGGCTATCCTGGGTTCCGGGGTGCAGGCCGCGACGCATCTGGAGGCCATGCAGGTCGTGCGGAATATCAAACACGCCAGGGTCTGGAGCCGCAATTTCGATCATGCCCGGTCATTCGCCGAACGGGAGTCGGTACGCTCCTCCCTTGACATAAAAGCGTTTGAAAGCGCTGAGCGCGCGGTTGAAGGGGCCGACATCATTTGCACGGTGACATCATCGACGGACCCGGTGCTGCAGGGTGACTGGATTACCCCGGGAACCCACATCAACGCGGTGGGATCCAGTGTCCCCTTTGCCAGAGAACTGGATACGGCGACGGTGGTTAAATCAAAATTGTTTGTGGACCGGCGCGAATCCACGCTCAATGAGGCAGGTGATTTTCTTTTCCCAAAAAAAGAAGGCGCTGTAAATGACGCTCACGTTCTGGGAGAGATCGGCGATATCCTGCTCGAAAAAATAAAAGGCCGGACATCCAAAGAAGATATTACCCTGTTCAAATCATTGGGCCTGGCAGTGGAGGATGTTGCAGCGGCCCATCATATTTATCAGAAGCTGTCGCAACAGGGTGACGGAAGATGGATCGAATTCAATGCAACCAAAACAGAAAATCGGGCATAAAGGATTTAAGATGATCGATATCCAGGAGCACCTGAAATCGGCCGGACGTACCGGTGAAATTGAATTTTTTATTGAAGAACGAAAAGAAGATTGTGTTGTCAGTAGGATGCCGGTGGCAGCAGGGATGCTCAACCCTTTCGGCACAGTTCAGGCCGGTGCCATGCTGTGGCTGGCCGATGTCACCGCCACTGTGCTTGCCATCGGCCAAACCCGACTCGGTGAAAAGGGCCAGGGATTTCCGCTGGCAATCAATTTGAATGCCAATCTCCTCAGCAACCAGCGCGACGGGAACATTCGTGCGGAGGCGCGGTTTGTGCGTAAAGGAAAGCGAGTCACGGTGGTGAGAACCCGGGTGATCGGCGACAACGACCAACTTCTGGCCGAAGTGACGACGACACATATACCGGCTAGTTAGGGCGGGGATACCCCCAAAAGCACATACCTATTTTTATGCCGGGCGACTGCGGAAGGTTTGCTTGAAAAAATGAACATCGAACGTCCAACATCGAATGTTGAATGGAAAAAAACACCGGTAAAATAACAAACCGGCGGGCAAATTTACCCGATACGGTTATTCGAGAGGCCAATCGCCAGGATGCTGAATTGATCGTTGCGCTTGGCAAGCGCGCGTTTCATGAAGCCTTTGCCGAGCAAACAGCTCCCGAGGATATGGCGGCGTATTTAAAAACCACTTTTCCCATCGATGAAATAAAGTCGCAACTGAGCAACGAAGCGTCGCTGTATCTTATCATTTATCTTCAGGCCGATCCCGTAGGCTACGCGTATTTATATCCAACCCCAGCTCCAGAGAGCATCAAAGAGCCCGGGGCAATCCAGTTGATAAGATTCTATCTGCTTAAGAAAACCTATGGGCTCGGGGTGGGCAATGCCCTGATGCAAACCTGTCTGGATGAATCCCGCGCCCGGAACTATCGATCGGTCTGGCTGAGTTCCTGGGAGTTAAACGGGCGTGCGAATGCCTTTTATAAAAGATGGCAATTTAAAGTCGTCGGCCGCCAAAAGTTTGTGGTCGGCAGCGATGTTCAGAATGACCATATTTTCAGGCGGGATCTTTAACAACTGCCCGTCTTTAATCAGCGGGCAATGCCCCCTTGGCCTTCCAGCTCTTAGTGCCTTTCTTTGGCAAAAGGAACTCTTCCTCATTTATACTTTCAGCCTTCAGCTTTGAGCCAAAATCGCCTCTTGGCACGCCAACGTATTCTTCAATCCCCATAATTACTGATTGTCGCCCCACCCTTCCTGAAACCTGACACCTGAAACCCGCAAACCAGGCATCCTTATCGGCTGTCTTCCAGCACCGCTATTACTCGGGAACATTGAACTATGACTGGAAGAGTCTGCGCGTGAACTCATTGGAGAATTTGCCCTCGGGGTCATGTTGCTCGACAAGTTGCTGAAATTTAAAAAAGTATTCTCGATGCATTCGCTCCAGATCGCTTCTGTCGATGTTCTCGCAATACTTTCCGAGATGGGGACGCATGCCGTTTCTCTTGATATCCGTTTCGGCGGCGGCATAGTATTTCTCAAAACCGGCCGAATCATTGCACACGAGATCGATCCAGGTGCTCCGGCGCTCCCTTCCGGCCCCAATCAACGTGCGGTCATGGCCAGCGGGCGTGAAACGCACCTCGATAATTGTGTAAGGTAACCCTCGGGTATACATTTTTTCATAAAGTTCGATGAAACGCCGGCAGGCGTCAAAGGTATCCTCGAAATGTACGGTGAACTCCAACTCCTGGTGCAAATGATAGATCGTACGGTTGAAGGCCTCGCTGCTTTCCATGACAAGATTGGTTCCCTTCTTAATACTGTGTGTCAGGGAAGACAGCGCCGGTAAAAGCCCCGCGTATGCCACCAGATTTCCAAACCATGCCGCTAGCAAAGCATCCATGGAGATGCTCAAAAACTCCCGCAGCGTGCCTATAAACGACTGGTCCCGGCTGGTGCGGTTCCAGGTGTTGATCTGGCATTTCGTTGTAAACGGAAAGAGGTACAGACTGAAGTGGTCGTTTTCCTGCAACAGTCGTTCGAGGTTGTTCTCGACAAAGGACAGGTCAGATATTTCGGTTTTCTGCTCGACATTAAAGCGGTCTACGCCTTGTACCACGACTTCCAGAATGATGCCGACCGCGCCGACACCCCCGATAGCCGCCCTGAAGAGGTCATCCGTCGGTCTGCATTCGAAGATCTCGCCCTTGCCATCGACCAGCTTGAGTTTCACAACGGACTCGCTCACAAACCCCCAATTGCTCCCGGTGCCGTGCACATCCGTGGAAAGAATCCCGGCAATGCTCTGGGCATCGTGTGAAGGTTGGGCGGCAAAGGCAAGACCCTCGTCGAGCAGTGCCGCCACAACGTCCCTGACCCGGGTGCCGGCTTTGACCGCCAGTTGTTTTTTTTCCGGATTCTTCCAGATAACACCGCTGTAACGGTCAAGAGATATCAGGGTATCTTCGGCAACCACCCCACGATTGAATGAATGTGCCGATCCGAACACCCGCAAACGCTTTGAATTTTTTACAAGCCCGATAATCTCGGCTTCCGTAGTGGGTTGAACGAAATTTGGGGGGGTATACCGAAATCGCCTGGCCCAGTTCCGGAAAACACCATTCCGAACCCGACCCTCGAGCCAGACGTAGCGCCCCAGCGTGAGGGCGTTGAGTATGATATTAAACGTCGTGGCAAATGCGACCCTGATGTAGCTTGCTAATTTCATAATACCCTCCCGGGGTGGTGAGATCATCCCTTCATGAGGAATTGAATAGATTCCTTATCTGACCCTAATACATTTTTGTAAAAAATCAATATTCAATCTAATGAGGGTTCAGGTCCGACTACCAACTTACATGGATAACGCAACAACTTGCGGTTGGCCACGCGCCCATGTCATATGAAGATCTCGACTTGATCAGGGCCGCAGGGATAGATGCGATTGTAAATCTCTGCGGTGAGTTTTGCGATTTGCACGAAATTGAGGAAAACTCCGGCTTTGAAGTTTACTACCTGCCGATTCCGGACGAGAGCGCACCGGATATGGCGGACATCCAGGAAGCTCTGGCGTGGCTGGATGAGGCGATCTATTTGGGCAACACAATAAACCGTTTATTGGGAAGTAATGTCAGAAAGGGCGTAATTCAACGCTTCTTCCTCCTCGGTAAACCCGACGACTTCATGGCCTGTCGCTTTTAAGATCCGTTTCATAAGATTGACGGCATCCAGCAAATCGTCCAGTACTAAAACTTTAGCCATTTATTGTTGAACCCTTTTGCTGAAAGATTTTATGCGGCCTGAAAAGAGTTTGGCACACGTTGAGCAATAGTTATGAGGGGACTTCATTTCCGTGTGAGAGGAGGTCCTTGCATGAATATGTTCCAGAAATTTCGGGGTTGCATACAGCTTGCCACAGCCCTCACATCTCTCCAGTGGATGGTTCCCGATGACTTCGTCCCGGATTTTGATCGTTCTTGAGTTTTCGTGATCTTCTACTAAAATGACTTTGGTCGGACAGATATTTGCACAGGTTCCACAACCTATGCAGAGACCCTCAATCGGTACGGCATAATTCACCCCATCCCTTTTTTCCATTTTAAGCGCGCCGGGTCCTACAATTTCTTTGCAGACCCGGATACACAAACGACAGCGAATACATCCATCGGGCGGCGGTCCCTGATCAATGCCGAAGGATTTGGCAAGTTCAATAATGGCTTTGGCCTGGGGTGCCATTTGCAGCAGGTTCTTAAACGCTCTGGTTCTGGCCCTGTTAACCGCCTGGGTATCGGTTTTTACCCTCATCCCATTTTCCACCTTCAAAATACAGGATAGCATCGTGGTAGGTCTTGCGCTGGACCAGCCGGGCACTTCCACAACACACAACCGGCAGGAGCCGGAAGGCTTGAGAGACGGGTGATAACACAAGGTGGGAATTCGAAGCCCATTGGCCCGGGCTACCTGTAGAACCGTCATGCCCTCTTCGGCCTCGTATTCCCGGTCATTCATGGTGATTTTTACCATATCGCATTCTCCAAAAATTGGCCCCTGACGATTGTCAGTCGCCGGCAACTACCCTTTTTTGTTTTATTTTAATTATTTCAACTACAGATATCGTTGATTGGTTGATTAGCTGATTGATTAACCAGTAAACTATTCAACGTAGTCCAAAAGCTTTATCTGGAAGATTATCTTAATCCTGCCCGGCCTCATGCAAGTCCGCTATATAGTCTTTTAATTGATGAATCTCGTCGGTCAGCGAATCGATTTGATGTTCCATCAAGTCCCTGATTGTCAGCATTCCGACTATTTTCTTGTCTTCTATCACAGGCAAGTACTTAATATCGGTTTTAATCATCCTTGCCATCACAGCAGTGACAGCGTCTTCGGTCTCGGCTACAATAAAGTTGCGCGTCATGGAATTTTCCAGATTTATCTCGGAAAATGCCGTCGATTTATTTGTCAAGTAGGTATGGAAAACATCTCTTTCACTGAAGATACCGGCTGGTTGATCGTTTTCCGTGACGATTAGCGCACTGACCTTGCTGCCGGCCATTAGACAGATGGCATCGTCAACGGTTTGATTGCTCGCGATGGTAAGCACCTTGCGGGCTTTATCCTTTAACAGGGCGAGCACTTCCAACGGGTCAGCCCTCCTTTACTTTTTTAGTAACCGTTCACGGGTTCAGAACCTTTGAACGCCTGCAGGTTTTAGTCATCCAGTCGCTGCAAACAATCCTGGGGAAAGCGGTGGGTGCCTTTGCCTTCCAGACTCACTCCCACCAGGGCATCCGGGTCGTTAATATTGGTGTCCGGATCAGTTATGATGCCGTGCAGTCCAACGAATTCATCCATATAGCTTTCCCAGCTTTCATCTTCCGATCTCCTATATACTTCCACCTTCTGGCCGTGACGAAAAACCATTGAAGCTCTCCTTTTCCTGGTTAGGATCGTTGTGATCGTTTGGATCGTTAAGAAGGCCTTCGGCCGTTGGAGGTTAGAGGATTGAGGCAACGGATTTCTTGGCCTCAGCCTCAAATCTCAAACGACCATTTTTCTAGCGCCTTGAGCTTTCAGCTTCCCAACTTCTACTTCTCTTTGTTCCCTGCCCTTTGCCCCTTTTCGTCGCACTCAGCCCTTAGTTTTTCCCTTGAGCTTTGAGCTTTCAGCCTTCAGCTTCTCAGCTTCTCTTTACTTCCTTCCCCATTCCGAATTCTTTCCCCATTTACTCCTTAATCGACAACCCACTATCCGTAAGCCAAGGGTATTGACTTAAGGATTGGTATTATCTCTGTGGGAGCGGCTTTACAGCCGCGATTAACTGAATTTTGCGGTTGATTTTCGGGCGCATACTTCACACAGTCGACGATCGTCGGCAACCCTGGCGACTGCGTCCGTCCGTTTCTGCACAAAGTCAAGGTACCTTGCCGGCCCCAATACGGCCCCGCAACTATGACAATACAGCAATTTTTGTCGATTAAGTATTGTACCGCACAGCGAAAGAATTCTTTCATCTCCCCGGTCTTCCATTCTCATGGCGCCGGTGGGGCAATTGGTAGCACAAGCGCCGCATAAAATACAGCGTTCTTCGGTCACTCTGAAATCGGTTTCCACCGGATGATCAAAATCAAAATAACCCATTTGCAAGGCATCCACTTTCATCCTGTCACGGCAGACTTCAACACACTTGCCGCACCTCAGGCAGATATCGCAGCGCAGGCAGCGCCGGGCCTCTTCGCGCACCATGTTTTCCGTGTGGCCCAGCTCGACCTGTTGGAAAGTCGTACGTCGGCGGTCGATGTTTAAAAGCGGGATCTCGGGCCGTTTTAAGGTCATTTTGGTCATGGCGGGAACTTCCAGGTATTCTACTCTTCCGCGCCGCGTCGGCACGGGCGGCATACTGGGCTGCGGGATACCGGATAACCAGCGGTCAATGGATTCGGCTGCCCGCTTGCCGCCGCCGATGGCTTCAATGACAGTTGCCGGCCCGGTGACCGCATCACCGGCCGCAAAAACGCCCTCCAGGGAAGACTCCATGGTTGCCATGTTGACGTTGATCGTATTGCGGCGCGTCCAGCCCAGGCCCTTGACGGATTCCAGGCAGGTTTCATTGACCCGCTGGCCGATGGCGCAAATGATCACATCCGCACCGATTACATATTCACTGTCTTCGATGGGAACCGGGTATTTTCGATCCTGTCCTTCTTTGCTGATCAATTCAGCCTTCAGGCACCGCAGACCTTCCATTCGGTCCCGGCTTCCGACGATTTCACATGGTATGTTTAAAAATTCGAACCGGATTCCTTCTTCTTCGGCCTGCTCCACTTCTTCGGTGTCGGCCGGCATTTCATAACGTGTTCGGCGGTAAGCCAGGGTCACCGACTCACACCCCAGCCGCAGACAGGTTCTGGCCGCATCGATGGCCACATTGCCGCCGCCGATCACGACGGCATGTTTGCCCGGCACCTGCCGGTCACCCAGGGATACATTTCTCAGGAAATCAACAGCTTGTTTGACCTGGGGAAAATCCGATTCTCCGGGGATACCCAGTTTGAACGAGTCGTGGGCACCGATGGCAAAGAAGAAAGCTTCAAAGCCTTCGGCTTTCAATTGCTCGAAGGTAATATCAGGGCCGAATGCGGTGTTAAACTGAAATTCCACACCCAATTTTTTCAGCATGGCCACTTCGCGGTCTATGACTTCTCTGGGAAGCCGATAGCGCGGTATGCCCAGCAGCAGCATTCCGCCTGCCACCGGCTGTTGCTCAATTACCCGGACGTCATATCCCTTCAATGCCAGGTAATAAGCGGCACTCATACCTCCGGGGCCGGCGCCGATGACGCCCACTTTCTTGTTTTTGTCCGGTTCCCGCGGCGGGTTTTTATAACTGCCTTCGGACATGGCCCTTTCGGCGGCAAAACCTTTGAGAGACTTAATCGAGATCGGGGTGTCGATCCGCGCGCGCACACACATGAATTCACAGGGCCTGGTGCATACCAGGCCGCATACCCAGGGAAACGGGCAATCGCGCCGAATGACGTCGATGGCTTCGGCATCGCGTCCCATCCCGATCAGGGTTACATAGGTCGGAATATCCAGTCCGGCCGGGCAGGTCATCTGGCAGGGCGCTGGGGCCAGTCTGAGGCAATCTCCCGACGAGCAGTTGTGGGTATCGATATGGCTGATAAACACTTCGCGATGTTGTGCCAGTGCCGTTCGCACCAATTTCCCGGCATCTTTGGAGGCTCCTGTTTTGCCCTCTTCCTCCAGTTTTTGGGCCAAAGATTCCATGGTCGGCAGATGCTCGGTGTCGGCACTGCCCCAGGCAACATCGTTTAGTAATGCCAGAATATCTTCCGCCCTGCGTCTGCTTCTGGGGTCCGTGAGACCACCGGAATCGATGGCGGCGTTCAATTTACCGATAATATCGGTTACCGGGCATGTAATTGCGGGCATCTTTTCCCCTCATTTACCGAATTCGCTCGGTATGCATGGTGAACAGATATCGTTGATTGGTTAAGTGGTTGTAAATATGAATTTATCCCATATTTGCAAAATAATTGGACACTTCATGTTTTAACAATCGTAACATTCTAAAATTATGACTATAATTTACCCAATCAACCATTCACCCAGTAAACTATCCAACGAGGTTGGACCAAGTAAACCCAATATTCCATCATTCCTGTATTCCATTATTCCCTCCGGGGCGTAGGCGTTGCCTACGGGGCGGAGGCCAATGGTGAGCGAAGCGAACTGGGTTCTATTCAAAATCGGCGACTTTTTTTGCATGCCGGTCACGTTTGGACTGGGCTTTTTTTGCAGGATCGCCGAAATGAAGACATTTTGTAATACACTTGGTTACACAGGCCGGATCCAGGCCCTGATCAACCCGGTCCATGCAGTAATCGCACTTCACTGCTTTTCCGGTATCCGGGTTCCACTGGGGAGTTCCCCATGGGCAGGCCGTAATACAGGCTTTGCAGCCGACACAAAGGGTGTCGTCGACGAAGACGATGCCGTCCTTGGGCCTTTTTTGCATCGCGCCGGTCGGACAGGCAGCCACACACCAAGGCTCCTGACAGTGAAAACAGGGCATAAACACATAAGACATGCGCGGTAAATTGTTTATTTTTTTAGGCCCTACCGGAATGATCTGGGTCAATCTGGGGCCAACCGGCAGGTTGTTTTTTGTTTTGCAGTGCGACTCGCAGCTGAAACATCCGATGCAGCGTTTGGTATCCTGATAAATATAGTACTTGCTCATGCGTTTTCCTCCTTTTCAACCTTCACGAAGCACTCCATCAGGGAATTAGCGCCTCCGACCGGGTCATAGACGCCCAAAAGCCCGGTTTCAAAACGATAGTCTCCCAGGCCCTTGTTGTACCCGCGGGTTTGCCAGGGCACTTTTCGGCCGAATCCGTGAACCATAAAGACCGATTCCGGGTGAATGAATTCGGTCACGTAAACGTTAATCGTCCCCGAATGGCTGCCGTCGGCGGAAGTTACGCGCACCTGCTCGCCGTTGGCAACACCCAGTTTTTTGGCTTCTTCATCATTGAGCCACAGCTGATTTACAGGCATGATCTCGCTGAGCACCGGATTGTTCTGGGTCCGGCCGTGGGTGTGCACCGGGCTGCGCCCAAAGGCTAACCGATAATAGCCTTCGTCAGGCTTTTGCGGGCTTGCATAAGGCTTGAAGGATTCAATGCCGCTGGCTTCCAGGCGGCTGGAGACAAATTCTATCTTTTTGGAAGGTGTTTTAAATTTAAGGTCCTTCAGCCGATTCCACCAAACCGGTTTATCCGTGAGTGCCACAAATCCCTTTTTCTCAAGATCGCTCACCGTGACGCCGGTATCTTCAAGCTGCCATTCCCAGAACGCTTCCATATCTTTGAATTTGAAATACTCGCCGGCCCCCAGGCGTTCGGCCAGCGATTTAAATATCCACCAGTCGGGCTTGGCATCGTTGCGGGGCTCGACAGCCTGTTTGCGCAGCCCGAAAGAAGGTTTCAAACCCTTGCCGGTGGTTAAGACGCTCGACTTTTCCAGATAGGTCGCCGAGGGCAGCAGCACATCCGCATACCAGCTGGTCTCACTGTAGTTGGCATCGATGGCAACCAACAGGTCCAGTTTATCGAAGGCCTTTTTCTGCGCTTCCGGATCCGGCAGGGACAGCAGTGGATCATGCCGGAAGGCGATATATGCTTTGACGGGGTAAGGATCTTCACTCAGAATGGCAGGATAGAGCAGGTGCAAAAGTCCGGGACCGGCCTCAAAATGCTTGTGTTTCCAACCGCAGCCGTCAACCCGCATTTCTTCCGGTTTGGGAATGGTATCCAAAAGCGATTTGAGCCCTTTGGCGCCCACATCGCCGGGGCCCTTTTGAAAAAACAAACCGCCCGGGGCCTCAAAGGCGCCCATCAGCGCATTGAGGATATAACTGGAACGGATAGAATAAAAGGAATCCGAGTAGCGCGCCACCATCCAGCCCGGATGAAAAATCACGGCCGGTCGGTCGGCAGCGATTTCATTGGCGAATTCGACGATTTCATTGGCAGGAATGCCGGTCTCTCCGGCAGCCCACTCGGGTGTATAGGGAACCACAAATGATTCCAGTTCTTTAAGACCCAGCACCCATTGGTTGACAAATTCGGCATCATAAAGCTTATCCCGCAGCACGGTGTGAATAATGCCCAGATTGAGCGCATAGTCAGTGCCGGGCCGAATGGCCCAGTAGCGGGTGGCCTTCATGGCGGTACCGGCCGCCCTCGGATCGATGTAGGTAATTTTACCGCCGCAATCCAGCATGTTCATAATATTACCGGCCTGCTTAACGCGCAGGGATTCAAACACATTGCGGCCATAGAGAACCAGATGTTTGCAGCTGCCATAATCATAATTAAATGTTTTGCGGCCTGACCCGAAAAGCGACAAGGCGGCATGCTGAACATTGCGAGCACAGGTGCAGTCGTGGTTATAATAGTTGGGCGACCCGATGGCTCTTAAAAAACTGCGGTGAATGTCCCGAAACGGTCCCCCACGGTCGCTCAAAGCGATAGCCTTGGCGCCATATTTTTTTATGATGGCCTGCAGTTTATCGGCGATGTAATCCAGGGCTTCATCCCAGCTGGCTTTTTTCCACTTGCCTTCACCCCTTTTTCCTTCCCGGATCATGGGGTGCTGGGGTCTTTCATAGTCGTAGAGCATGGCCAGACCGGCGGAGCCTTTGGCGCAGAGCCGTCCCGCCATCCCGGGGTCGTTCGGATTTCCTTCTATCCATTTCACAACGCCGTCTTCGACCTCAACCTTGACGGGACACCTGACGGTACACATGCCACAGATACTATAAACCGATTCCTTCATAGCCTTAATATCTCCTATGGGTAAAATATTGGTTTGGTAATATAATAAATCCTTGATTAAGAATCAATGCATTATGCATCCCGAACGGCGGTACTTTGTAATTCCGCCTCTCAAAATTCACTCTTCTTGCAGCAATAATTACACCAGACCGTAGGGGATAAATTACAGGATCCGACCTTGGCTGGTTTTTAAATTATTTACAAAATAAAAATCTTATATTATAAGGCGAAAAAAGTGAAGCGTAAAATAAGCTGATCTTGCCGCCGACAGCCGCTGAAGGGAAATTCTTAATACATATAAAAATATAAAGGAGGAGGACTGTGAAATTATCAAGATTTTATTGGATTACAGGAATTTTGGTTCTTTTAACGTTTGCCACCCTGGCGCTGGCTCAATCGGGCACCGATCTGACGACGCCCGGTATGCCGGATAAAATGAAACAGGCCATAGAAAAAAGCCTTCAAGACGAGACCTTTGCCGCCAAGACCAAGGAAGTGGTCAAAGCCGGCGAGGAGCCCGGCTATCTCGGGATACCCGGCGCCCCCAGTCCGAACGTCATCGTTGGGTTGCTCTGGGCCATTTGGGTCGGGTGGATTTTTTCAACCGTTGGGGCTTTCGGCGGCATTATGGCCGGGGTCGGGCATATCACCATTTTCGGAATGGCCGACTATGCCAAAGCCTTCGGTAAAGGGAATCCGGTAAACGCATTACTCACGGATTCCATCCGGGTCTCCAACCAGTGGCTGGTTGGTCTGAGCGGGGCCATCTCGTCCTTCAACTATTACCGGATGGGGCGGCTGGTGGCACCGCTGGGTATCTGCCTGGCCATCGGCGGCGTCGGCGGTTCCTGGCTGGTACCGGAACTGACCGCCGGCAAGATTTCTCTTAAAGCTTATCTCGGATATTTCGGTCTGATTGTGTTCGTCCTCGGCTTTTTCCTTATTTACGAACTCACCCCGCGCGGTGCGGCCCGCAAGAAGGAAGCGAAGGCAGCGGCGCAGGCATTTGAGAAAGCGGTCGCCGCCAAATCCGATACCGCCGACCAGGGTGTCAAAATCATCGAGGGTTCCTGGACCTTCATGTGGGTGGCGGTCGCAGCGGTGGTAGCCTCGGCACTCTGGATCAATCTGATCGGCGGCGCCAAATGGGTGGCGTACATTCTCGTTCTTGTCGGCTGGGCCCTGACATTTCTTGTCGGCAATATCCGGTTCACTTTTTTCGGTCAGCAATTTGAATTTAAAGCCTGGATACCCATGGTGGGCGGCATATTCATTGCGGCCATTGCCTCGTTTTTGGGCGTCGGCGGCGGGTTTCTGTATGTGCCGTTTCTGACATCGGTCGCCGGTTTGCCGATGTTTCTGGTGGCCGGCACTTCGGCGCTGTGTGTCCTGATCGGCATGATTGTGTCCATTTTCTCCTACATGGTCGGCAAGGGTGTCGTCATTTCCTGGGGGTTGATCGGTGCCGAACTTGTCGGAATCTTCATTGGTTCCATGATCGGACCGCGAACCTCCAAGTATATTCCGGACAAGGTTCTGAAAATCATATTCCTTGTCCTGGCCTTCTACGTAGGATTGCGTTATACCACCAAAGGATTCTTGGGCTACAGCATCGTTCCTCCGTTCTGATGCTCCGGTGATTCATACCATTATCTTCGGCCTGGCATTCGTGCCGGGCCGAAAATTATTTTTCCCCAAAATGGATACAATCACTTGGTTTTTAAACACGATTGATCCCGTGCTCATATCGCCCTACCGCTGGTTTGAGAATCCGTTGCTTGGCTGGTGGGCGGGGACATTTATTCTTGCTGGGTGGGCTGCCTTGCTGGGTGAGCTGACGCTGGCTGTGGCTTATCGCATAAACCGCCGTCATATCGCCAAGAATTGGGAACAAACCCACTACTATCATGAACAATCGCTCAAAGCGAAGGCCGCTGGTGACGAAGCCGCCTATAAGGGGATCAATAAGCTTGCCAATGAGGCGTACGGAAAATCATTTTTTCTTTCTATGGCCATGGGCATGGCATCCCTTTGGCCAGCTTTTTTCGCCGCCGCCTGGCTCAACAGCCGTTTTGGTGAAATTGTCTTCTTATTACCAAAGTGGGCGGGCGGATTTGAGCTGAATTTCATTGCACCTTTTATTATGCTTTACATCGCCGCAAGGCTGCTTTTTGCCAAGCTGAAGCCTTATCTGCCATTTTTAAATAAGATATCCCCCTGATTGCCAATCATCTGCTGGTTAAACATTGCCGGAAATTAAGCAAGCCCGACAAGAAAATATCCACCGAGCTTTTTGATATATTAATAAACCGAGCCTGGCAGGGCAATGTCAGGGAAATGGAAAACCTCATTATGCAGGGCATATTGTTTTCTGCCGGCGATAAAATCCTGCCCCGGGATGTAGGCCTCAGCGAAGAGACCCGAATCCCCTGTCTGGTGGACAACTCTTTTCAGGATTTGCCTTATAAGGAAGCCAAAGAGCAGACCCTGCAATCGTTTAATACCAACTACATCAACAATCTGCTTGCCGGAAGCAAAGGCAATGTGACCCGGGCGGCCAAGATCTGCGGCCTTGAACGCCAGGCGCTGCAGCAGGTCATGCGCCGCTACGGAATCAAAGCCGCATCTTTTTCGCGACCGGGAATAAGAAGCGCCCAAAATTTCTATATTATATTCAAATCATGCATCTATTAACGACACTGGTTCTATGACGTCTACATGGAACACGAATGGTCCCAATATTCCATCATTCCATTGTTCTCTCCGAGCCGTAGGGTCTACGAGCCGGAGGCCACTATTCCAGTTCATTTGTTATTTTTCTAATTTCACCACCATTTTCCAAATACCATCAAATTCAGAATCCTCTGCCAGTCGTATGAGGCGATCACACAGAGGTACCATTGCTTTTGAGCGGGATTTCAGGACCCCGGAAATCGAACTGATTTGCTGGAACCCCCCCATCTCGGCAGCTTCCTGGAATCGACTGACCAATTCTTTCATCAGCTCGGCTGGGACTGCCGACAGCTTAACGGCGAAGCCTTTCAGGTTGTGCCCCAGGCTTACCGATCAACGAACTTAGCAAAACTTTTTAGACAAGATTATATCTTCAAATTCGGAGGCGACCCGGGGCAACCGATATTGATCGGGGCAGTCTTCTGGTTCGTCCTGTTCCTCTTTTTGATTTATTTGGGATGGTACATCGTTAAAAAAAATGACGCTCGCCATGCAGCGCCCTCAGAACAAGCCTCGAAATAAATTCCGGCGCAATAGTTCAGCCACTAAGCCACAAAGATTATCATATAATTCTATGGATACCCTTTTAAATAGGAGGCACGTTAAAATTGATATCTGATAAGCGTAAATTATTTCCGCTGTTTAATTCAAAATTTGGCAAAAAACCTCCGAAAAACTAATAAAAATATGCTGTCTCTTGACTTGAAATTTTCAATAAGTTATGACGCATAACGTAATGGGTAATAATAGAATCTGGAGCTTGAATGATGACAGATAAGACCCTTTTACGAATAAGCGAACTTGCTTCAAAATCCGCCGTCACCCCACGAACTATAGGCTTTTACGTTCAAGAAGGGCTACTTCCCCAACCTGTTAAATCAAGAAAAACTTTAGCCCTTTACAAAGAGGATTGTATCGGAAAAGTAAAAGCGATTAAAAAAGCTCAAACCGAACGATTTCTCCCTATCATATGAGGCTGGAAGAGGCCATATTAAAAGCCAAAAATTCCAAAGAGGCTGCAAGAGGATAAAGACTCATGGAAAAAAATATTGGAATAAAAAGTTAAAAATAATTACGAAGGATGATTTCGGAACATGGCGCTTTCTCACCCCAAAATTGATTACCATGCAAAAAACGATAACGGTGAAATACTCAATATTTTTTATGCATTGGTTAAAGCCCATATTTTGCATCTGGAAAGGGGGTGATATAAACACATTACATCTATAATCCAGTTAACTCATAAACCATCCATAAAGGAGGTACCCAATGAAAAGATCAATTTTTTGTCTGTTTCTGGTAGCTGCATTAATGGTGACGTTTCTCATTGGCCAGGGGTATGCCAAGACTTACAAATGGAGAATCCAGAGTGCCTTTTCGCGCGGAGATTTTTCTGCCGATCTTTTGCCTAGTTTTGCCGAAGAGGTAAAGAAAAAAAGCAACGGCCGTCTGGTGCTTACCACTTTTTATGCCGGTGATCTTGTACCGACCGAAGATACATTGACCGCGACTACCCGGGGGATGATAGAAATGAGCCAGGGCTGCGGGGCACTCTGGCAGGGTGTAGAGCCCATTTTGGGTTTGGTGGCGGGCGCACCATTTATGTACAAAGGTACGTTACAGGAAGTTGAAACGCTTATCGAAAAAACAGGTTTGTACGCTCAGTTTGAAGCAGCCTACGACCGGCAGCAATGCCACCTGTTGGGTATTCATACATACGGCCCCTATCCGGCGATCGTTTCCAATAAACCAATTCGAACCATAAATGACTTCAAAGGACTGAAGGTCCGCGCAATCCTGGCCAATGCAGATTTAATGAAGGAGCTTGGTGCAGCCCCAGGATACATACCCGGCGGTGAAATTTATATGGCACTCAAGCTGGGCACATTTGATGCAGCCACCTATTCTATTGACGCGATTCGCGGTTTCAAGTGGCATGAGGTCATCAAGTATTATCTCCTTCCTTACTGGACGGATTACTACTTTGGTGAAATTATCGTCAATAAAAAGGCTTGGAACAGCTTACCACCGGACTTACAAAAAATCCTTGAAGAAGCCATGGTCAATTACGGGAATGCCAATAAGGAAATATATGAAAAAGAGAAACAGGCCATTTTGGATATGCAAAAGGAGCTCGGTTATGAGGTGATTACCCTGTCTGATGCCGATGTGGAGATAATTAGAAAAATTGCTTTAGAGAAAATCTGGCCGAATGAAGCCAAGAAAAATGATGAACTTGGGAAAGCCTATAAGTCCATCATGAAATATTTGGGGATTCAATAAATTTTATCTTAGACGAAGACGGCCAGGGTCCGTGCTGAGGTTTGCGGCCGGGTCCCTGGCTCCATACTCAATTTGGACAAGGGAGGCTTTGTGAGAGTATTAAACTATATTGATATGATAAATGACTGGGTCGGAAGAGTATTGTCCATAATTATTATCATTATCATGTTTTTTGCGGCCTATGAAGTCGTCATGCGATATTTTTTTTCCAGACCGACCATATGGGTATGGGAAATTAATTCACAGCTTCTTTGTGTCAGTGGGGCCTTTGCCGGCGGGTATGCTCTTTTAACGGATACGCATGTATCGGTTGATATCCTCTCCAGTCGTTTGTCTCCACGCCTTCGCAGCCTTGTAAACCTGATCACATCACCACTGTTTTTCATTTTTGTAGGAGCGTTGATATGGTTTGGAACACAGGAAGCTTGGCGTTCGATTGCCGTAAGAGAAAAAGAAATTTCCACCTTTGCCAGTCCGTTGTATATAACCAAAACACTGATTCCCATTGGAGCCGTTCTGATGTTTTTACAAGGCATAGCGAAATATGTGCGGGAGTTGAGAATTTTCAAGGAAAATGAATAAATGGATATCCTAACGGTTACCGCTATACTTTTTGGGAGCCTGTTTCTTGTGTTGGCCACAGGCATTCCGGTATCCTTTGCACTTGGTGGCGTCGGTGTTATCTTTACCTTCTTTCTTTGGGGACCCAATGCTGTTGGTACGATTGCTTTCGCCGCATTCGACCTCATGAGTTCGCCGATTTTGCTGGCAGCTCCATTGTTTCTTCTCATGGGAATTATTTTGCAGGAATCCGGAATCGCAGACGATGTTTATGAAATGTTTTATCGATGGATGGGTCCTGTAAGGGGTGGGTTGGCAATTGGGACAATCATTATTTGTACCATATTTGCCGCGATCATCGGCGTTAGTGGGGCATCAACCATTACCATGGGACTTATCGCTCTTCCCTCCATGTTTAAACGCAATTACGATAAAAATATTGTGCTTGGCTCTATTGCCGCCGGCGGTATCCTGGGCATCTTAATCCCACCTAGCGTAATTATGATAATTTACGCTATGATCAGCGGAGAATCTGTAGGCGATCTGTTTGCAGCCGGCGTCATTCCGGGACTTATGTTGGCGACCCTTTACATCCTTTATATCGGTATCCGATGTTACTTTCAGCCCAACCTGGGCCCGGTGCTACCCAAGGAAGAACGCGCCACCTTCAAGGAAAAGATTGTATCGCTTAAAGCGGTGGTTTTGCCGTTGATTCTGATATTTCTGGTGTTGGGAACGATCTATCTTGGCATCTGCACACCTACAGAAGCGGCGGCTATCGGTGCTTTGGGAGCCTTCATCTGTGCCGCCATTCGCAAAAAACTCAATTTTGACCTCGTGAAAACGGCTAGCCGCCAAACGTTTCGCCTCGTCGGCATGGCGCTTTGGGTTCTGCTTGGCGCTTCAATGTTCAATTCATTGTACCGGGCGGTCGGAGCGCAGTCTTTAATCATTAGCCTTGTGGGCCAATTGGGTATGACACCCTGGACCGTCCTTATTCTCATGCAGGTTTCACTATTCGTGTTAGGGATGTTAATGGATGATTTTGCGGTTGTCATGTTGTGCGTACCTATCTATGTACCCATTATCAAGACACTGGGTTTTAACCCTTTGTGGTTCGCTATGCTTTTTATGGTGCAGATCCAGATGGCCTATCTTACGCCACCCTATGGGTTTAACTTATTTTACCTGAAATCGATTGTACCGCCTGAAATAACTATGGGTGACCTGTATCGATCGGTTGTTCCTTTTGTTTGTTTGCAGTTGATCGGTTTGATTCTGGTCATGATAATTCCGCAGCTGGCGCTCTGGTTGCCGTCACTCTTAAAATAAGGAATGCATGTGAAATGATCATCGATACATCCAATACATTGCCCACCAGAGAGATGCTATTAGAGGACTTGTTTAGCCCCTCCAATGACATGAAACTGTACTTTCAACTGTTTTCGACCGCATGGGCAAAGTGGCTGGACATGTCACCCCAGGAATTTGAAGCCGCTGCAGGTAAATTATCGGACAAAAATTTTAAGGAAGAAATCATAAGGCGAGCTGAATCAGGACCGATGAGCATGAACAATTTCATTAAACAATTAAAAAAATCCGGTATTACATACTCTGCCATCCACAATATGGATGAAGAAAATGTGACTGGATTTGCTTTGCCAAATGACTATGTTGCAGCGATGCTCGATAAGTATCCGGATCAATTCATTGGCTTTTCAGGATTTAATCCCTACAAGGGAAAGCGGAGCTTAGATGAAGTTGAACGGGCTTTGACCAAGCTAGGGCTAAGTGCAGTTGTCTTCCGTCCCTTCATGCACAAGATGTTCGCCGATGACCGAAAATATTACCCCCTATACGCTTTGTGTGAAGGTTTGGGGGCGCCGATATGGATTCACACATCAGTTAACTGGATCCCGAATCAGAGCATCTACTACGGTCATCCGAAACATCTTGAACAAGTGCTCATCGATTTTCCAAGACTCAAGATCATAGCAGGGCATGGCGGTTGGCCATGGATTCCTGATATCGTTGTCATGCTCTGGAAATATGAAAACCTGTTTGTCGATACATCCGCACATCGACCAAAATATATCGCAGCGCCCAATACCGGTTGGGATATGTTCCTGCATTTTGCCAATTCGACCATTCAGGATAAGATTTTATTTGGTTCCGATTGGGTTTCTATGGGCATGCCGATAAGTGATGTGCTTCGTGAAGTCAACGCGTGGCCGCTTAAAGCCCACGTTAAAGAAAAATTGTTCTGGAAAAATGCAGCGCGGGTTTTTAATTTGCAAGAGCGCTAGGGCATAGACAAAAAGGTTCAGGAGGTAAGATGACAGACAAGCCATATTGGAATCGCGAGGTCGAGACACGCTCCCTGGAAGAGCAAACGGCCATGGATACCAGAGCGGTCAAAAAACAACTATACTATGTGTATAATAAATCTTCCATGTATAGAACGCTTTTCGAAGAGGCGGGAGTCACGCCAAGCAACTTCAACAACTTGGAAGATCTGCAACAATTTCCCTTTACCACAAAAGATGATTTGCGCAAAACCCAGGAAGAAGAAGGCGGTCTAGGTGGCCATCAGTGTGCTCCGATGGAAGACATAATACGGGTGCAGGGTACCAGCGGAACAACCGGGCGTCCGCTGTTTATCGGTTTGACGCACAATGATGTCGGTTTGTGGAATGAGCTGTTTGCGAGACATGCATGGACAGGCGGGCTCCGACCTTCTGACATATTGATCAATCCGGCTAATTTTACTCTGTTCGTGGGTGGTTTGTCCGAGTGCTCCGGTGCGGAGAGTATGGGGATTACGGTCATTCCCGCACCGTTTGTAAGCACCGGCACGGACAAGTTTATGGAAATTATTCAAAATTTCAAGCCAACGGTTTTATTCTCGACGCCATCGGCAACCGTTTTCCTTGAAGATGCCATCAGAAAAATTTTGCAGATTGAGCCCAATGAACTGGATTTTAAAAAGGGGTTCCTGGCTGGTGAAGCCTTGAGTGAGGATGAGCGTGACAGGATCGAAAAGACATGGGACATCGTTGCCAGGAACTTTTATGGTTTGGCCGATGTAGCGGCGGACATTGCCGCAGAGTGCGGCCAATCAAAAGGTTTGCATTTCTGTGGTCAGGAAGCATTGGTGCCTGAATTGATTGACCCCGAAACGCTGGACTCAATTCCCATGGAAACGGGTGCGGAAGGTGAAATCGTTTTTACAACCATTAACAGAGAAGCAACACCGGTGATTCGATACCGGGTTCGGGATATGGTGAGGGTATATACTGATCCTTGCAATTGCGGCCGAACAGGCTTTCGATTTCATATCATCGGACGAAGCGATGATATGATCAAGGTTAAAGGTGTCAATGTATTTCCATCGGCCGTCAAAGGCGTCATTCAGAGTTTCGCTCCTGACACGACTGGAGAATTTCGCATCGTCCTTCCCCATCCAGGCCCTTCATTCGGGGAAAATCTGACAATCAAGATCGAGGCGGGAGAACATCTCAAACCGGAAGAGCTTGAAATATTGGGAGACAAACTGAGGAAGGCGATTCGTGGCAAGCTGGTTTTCACACCCCGGATCGAGTGGATTCCTACGGGAAGTCTTGAAAGATCACAATACAAGGTCGAATATTTTGAAAAGACCTATTAAGAGAGATAGTAGGAGAGGGGACTTTAAAATGAACGAAATATGCAAGCTGAACAACGAGGTAGGACCGGTGACCTGGGACGCTCTCAAGCAGGATTTGATGTCTCTGCCCAAGGAGACTTTGGCAGAAATGGTCAATGTCTGGCTAAAATCCTATTGGACCAATCAAAATTACTGGATGGTCTATACCGAAGAAGCTTTTGGGTTTGAAGCTGCCGGGAGAATGGATGAGAAGGTGTGGGGCAAGGCAGGCCCTGTGCAAGCCTATAGACTCAAGAAGATTCTCAATCTCGGTGACGATGTGCAGGCTCTGGCAACCATGTTCAAATTGACGGCCCCCCAATGGGTTCCTGCAGGATTTGAATGGTCCATAACGGAAGTTACTGAGCTGAAGCTGGGTTTTACCGTTCACAAGTGCCCAATGGGCACGTATCGGAAGAAGAACAATCTTGATTTGCTGCCCTGCAAAAATTTTTCACCGCCCCTTTATATCGGAATGTCGAAAGTTATTAATGAAAAATTTGAAACAACCTGCCGTCATGCGCATCCGGATCCACCCAAAGATAACGTGATGTGTCAGTGGGAATTCGTTTTGGGCGGATTATAATTATATTGAACGGAGGTAAGGTATGAATACAAAACCCTTGGCTGATGTAAAAGTATTGGATCTCACATGGGTTTATGCAGGTCCATTTGCCAGCCTTTTGCTTTCCGATCTCGGAGCTGAGGTCGTGAAGGTGGAGGGACCGCCATTCGGCGACATTACACGGATTGTCCCCCCGCTTAAAAACGGTAAAAGCGGTTACTACTATATGCTAAATCGAGGGAAAAAGTCGGTTGCACTGGATCTAAAAAAGGAAGACGGTAGGAAAATATTTTTAGAACTTACCCGACATTTCGATATCGTTACAGAAAATTTTAAGGCCGGTGTTCTCGATAAATTGGGTCTTGGCTATGATCAGGTTAAAGCGGTGAACCCAAAAATTATTTATGCCTCAATAAATGGATTTGGAAGTTCGGGGCCTTATGCCAATATGCCTTGCGTTGATCCTGTTGCACAGGCCATGGGAGGCTTGATGAGCCTTACCGGATTCCCGGGCCAACCGCCGTTGAAGACCGGCCCCGCAGTTGCCGATTCCCTTTCAGGGATGTATTTGGCTTTAGGGATTCTTGCTGCGCTTAGGCAGCGTGACAAGAACGGCATTGGTGAGCGTGTGGAAGTCGCAATGATGGACAGTGTTTTTTCTGTACTAGAAGAATCAGTGGTAAGAGCTAGCATGACCGGGGATGCATTGCCTGCAAGAGGAAACACTGATCCCATTGGTGCGCCCTGGGATGCTTTTAAAACCAAAGACCAGAGATGGATCATGATTTGTAATATAAACGCTGACCGTTTTTGTGATTTATACACCCTTATCGGGCGGGAAGACATATCAAACGAATATAAAGGGCGTGATGAAGGAGCTGTTCAGAGGCGAGCCGATGATCTACCCAAATTAAATCGAATATTTTCAGAATGGACGAAAAAGAATGATGCCGCAGAGATCCAACGGATTATGTTGGAAATGTCGATTCCTTCAGGGGTTGTAAAGGATGTCAACGAGTTGTTGGAAGATCCTCAACTAAAGCACCGTAAAATGGTTGTGGATGTCGAACACCCGAATCTTGGCAAAATTAAAACATTTAACATGCCCATAAAACTTTTTGGTACAACAGTAGGTATAGAAGAGAACATGAACGTACTTGATTCGGATTTGGGCAAAAATAGTAAAGATATCCTTGAACGGTTTTTATCGCTAAGTGATGAGGAACTCGAAAGACTCCGGCGTGACGGCGTTGTGTGGGCATAATTAAAAAGTAACAAAAGAAAATACCAGAAATTCTATAGCCGCATAAAATGAACTGCCTCGCAGCAAGCCGCGGGCAATTAAACCCTAAAAGTTGTTTGACCGTTTAATGAATATCTATTTAACAGCCTCTTTCAATGATTTACCGGGGGTAAATTTAAGAATGGATTCTAGTTAAAAAAGAATATGGAATTCCAGACAGTTAATAAGCTGGTGCAAAATATTTGACACCAATTACATACCCAGAGGTATTATCATCGGGTACTTCACTGCACCATTTTACCTCCGCGAGGGTTAATGAACGTAAGCCTTCGGATAAGCCTGCACGGGAGGCATTCGGATTGAATTTTTTTACCCTGATACAAAGGGTTGCGCCAGGTTGGAGGGGAAAGCTTGATTGAAAACACATACCGCATTGACCGTGATTAAGTGTCTGAGTATCAAAGGAAGATTCTTGATTGAAATATGAAAACACAATTCGAGAAGTATGGTTCCTACGCTCATAAGCTCTTTTCTCTATATTGCTCTTCATTCCTGGCCCCTTTCATAATTTTGCAATTCTCGGTTAATTTGAGCTGTTTCATCACTGATGGGATTCTCCAGTTTAGAGGGAGGCATGAGGATATAGTTCAAAACATTATCTTTTTTATTGGCTGCTTCTCCTTTGACTGTCACTTTTTTTCAAAGTCTGCGTTTTTTTCACTTTTTCGCAGTTTATCGTTTAGTACATGTTGTAATAACGCAAAAAACATACCAAAAAAACGCCGAATTAATTTTGGTAATAATCATAAATAAAGTCAAAGGGTTGGTGAGGTGTCAGAAATGAAAAAAAAGCTATGAAATCATGTCGAGCGTCAAAAATATGACACTTGGAAGGATTTTGATTCATTCAATTCTGTGATTCGTCAACGAATACACAAAAACATACCGGAATTCGTCCAAATTTGTGACGTGCGCTAAATTTAACCCCAAATTGGACGGATTTCCAATGTACCTAATTGGTACTCTTGCCAGTATCATACTTTGTTGGAGAGTATATCTGTGACGCTGGGAATCAGCTACGCTGTTAAGCATCTGTCGCAAGTGTCTGGCCGAAAAATGCCGTTTGTGAGCCATCCGGAGGAGGCGGAATCAAAACGAATTTACCCACATGTTTCTTCTCAGTGAACGCGCGCTGCGCGTCCACAATCCGTTCGAGTGGAAACGTCTTTGCAAGAAGCGGCCGAATCTCGCCATTCTCGATATAGGAAACAAGGTTTGGGAAAACAGGCTTATCCCAGGCGGTGCACCCTATCATCATCAGGTCCTTCAGATAAAAGTCACGCATATCAAGGGACACGAGCGGTCCACCTATGGCACCCGAGGACACATACCGCCCTCCTCTTTTCAGCACCTTCAGCATCCCACCAAAGGCCGGTCCTGCCACGTTGTCAACGACGACGTCAACAGCGTTCTCACCAAGACAGGCGACAATATCGTCGTCACGCGCGATGACGCGATCTGCTCCAATGGACCTCACCTGCGCAAGCTTCGTCTTCCCCGCAATGGCGGTCACAGTGGCCCCCCGACGCTTCGCCAGCTGCACGACAGCCGACCCGACACCGCCCGACGCTCCAGCGACCAACACATGTTCGCCCCTGAACACTTTCGCCCTGTGGATCATGTTTTCAGCTGTACCGTAAGCACATGGGATTGTGCCAAGTTCGGCATCGCTCCAATCGCAGTCCACGGGGAAAACCTCTCCAGCCCCCACTTTCACGAATTGCGCGAATGCGCCATCGAAATCGGAGGCCATCCAGATATTCTCCAAGGACTCCCATCCCGAACTGCGAATGCAGGGCCGCACCAGTACGCGCAAGCCAATGGTGTTTTGATCTCCACCAGGGGCAACGGCGACAACTCGCCCGCAACAATCCGTGCCCTGAATAAATGGAAATGGCGTCGCCTCGTTCCATCCACCGTCTGCCCTTGCTTTCGCCTTTTCTTTCTCGTCAGCTGACAGAGCTTCTGTACCGGTGGTGACCGCGGCAGAGTACCAGCCGAGGCGGGTATTGATTTCAGTATTGTTTACCCCGGCCGCGAGAACTTGCAGAAGAACCTCCCCTGAGGCAAGTGTTGGGACCGGGACATCCCGATACTCCAGTTTTTCATAACCACCGTTGCCATTGGTAACAACCGCTTTCATGGTTGTTTTGCAACCCTTGAGATCAAAGCGATCCATTTTTAAAATCGTTGCGCATTCATTAACCATGTTGCCCTTTTCTTTCCTGTAAATGTCCCCTGACAAGCAATTTTACATTGCTCCTATGTTTTAAAACCAATTATTTAAATCAGCACTATAGTATGGGAATGTAGGCGATGATTCAGAATTGTGCAAGAAATTTTCTGTAAAGGCACGAATTCTTAATATGCGTTTTGGCGCCGCCTTTGGCCAACTTTGTCAGCAGGGTTGCGAAAACAATCTGGGTCATGGGCAGCTGCCGGCTTTCCGTCGTCTCGATCAAGTCCAGATAATGCACCGTGTTGATGCCGAAATACGTGTTGTAGCGAAACATAGGAATGTCATTGTAGCGCTCGTATTCCGGTCCTTCTTTTTTTAAATGGGTCCATCTGGCCTTTCCCCGCCATATTTTCTTATCCAGGGTCATAATCAAAAAAGCGATTCGGGGATTTTGCCGGATATACTGCTTACTCAGTCCTTTACAGAACTGGCCTAAGGTAAGTTGGTCGGGCCTGGCGGCCATGATGGAAGTGATCAAAGAAATATGGGGCAAGCCTTCGGGATTAATAGTGGCCACCAAGCCGATCTTTTCGGCAGGTTCGAAGGCTTTCATTTCCTGCCTGCTAAAGGTATTTTTTGTCTTCATGGTCTTTCTCTTTTTGTCTTACCGCAGAGACACTATTAAAAGAGCTCAAGGCAGAGAGGCTCCCCGCTGTCAGCTTCTTTGCTTTGACCTTTCCCCTTTCACCTTTGACCTTTCCCCTTTGACCTTTCACCTTTGACCTTTCACCCTACCTGCCTTCTTCCAATTTCGTCGATCCACTCCAGAAAACGATATCCGGGTTGGAAACCGAGTTGCGGGCTATCGCCGCCATTTTTTCCATGAACGATTTGCTCAGCAATCCACCGTCTTTAAAACCCCAGTTCAGGTTAAGGCGCAGGTACTTATCTTTGCACAGGTTGTTAAAGGCACACAACTCCCATCGACTGACGTAACCGTCAAGGTTGGCGACGATAAACCGGCCGATATCCCTGATGTTTTCTTCCGTGGCGGTCGCGCCCGGGATAATGGGCGTTCTTACCCAGAGTTCTTTGGGGTAGCCCCTGGATTGCATCCAGTCCCGCACATGGAGGATATTGCCTAATATTGCAGCGTTGGTACTTCCTGTAAATGATTTGTGCTTTGCCGGATCCATTTCTTTGATGTCATACAACAAAAGATCGGTGTATGGCAGAAGCTTTTCCAGTTCCTTGCGGGCGCACAGGCCGCATGTATCCAGCGCCGTGTGAATGTGCCGGTCTTTTAATTCTTTCAATATGCGCTCGTTAAACCTGGCCGGCAGGGTCGGTTCGCCGCCGCCCAGGGTAATGCCGCCGCCGGATTTCTCGAAATAGGCGCTGTCTTTGGTGACTTCAGCGATCAGATTCTCTATTCCCCAGCGCGTTCCTAAAAGCTCAAGGGCGGCGGCAGGGCATTCTTGCGCACAGACGCCACAGCCGGTGCACAGGTCGCGGTCGATGCTGTTTCCGTCTTCGCTGAAGGTTAAGGCTCCTTCCGGGCAAACTTCCAGGCAGGTCTTACATCCGATGCATCGATTTTCAATCCAATGGACTTGGGGATGGGCGGAAATGCTTTCAGGATTATGACACCAGGTGCAATTTAAGCTGCAGCCTTTAAAAAAGATCGTGGTCCGGATGCCGGGCCCGTCTTCGGTGGACATACGTTGGATTTCGAGAATGGTGGCATTAAGACTTTGCTTGTTGCTTTTGTTCATTAGAGATATTCGTTTAATCAAAACCGCCCATGACTAACCCGTTGAATCACCTCGTCCTGCAGCTCTTTTCCCACAGCCGTAAAATAGGCATTGTAACCGGTAATTCTGACCAGCAGATGGCGGTAGTCTGCCGGGTGCTTTTGAGCGTCGCGCAGCATATCCAAATCGATCATATTCACCTGCAGACAGCTGCCGCCATTTTCGCAGTAGCCCCTTAAAAATGCTTTGAACTTTTCTTTATGCTCCGGATCTTTGATAATCGAGGGATTAAAGGTGATCGTGTGGCTGGCTCCGTTGGGCAGGCAACTGAAGTATTCCTCCCAGTCGCCGTTTCCATCGGCAGCCTTGCCGCCTAAAACTTTCCCCACCGAATTGGCATTGGCGGTAGGGCCGTTGATGTCCGCACCGTTGGACGGACAGATTGCGTTGGACAAAAATTGTCCTTTGGGTCTGCCGTCGGCGCTGGCCGCCATGATAAATCCATCCCCGGCCCAGTAATTCCAGCTGAGCATGCCCGGCCGGAACTGTCGCCGGGTGGCGATGGTCTTGTGTTTCCAGCACGCTTCGCACCACAGATCCATTATTCTTTTAGCCATGGCGTCGGCCTCGTCGTCATCGCGGCCGTATTTGGGGGCCTTATGTTTAGCCAGCGCCTGGAGCACTGCATGCCCCTGCCAGTTGTTTCTCAGGGCTTCGATCAGTTCTGCCATACTGTATTTCTGCTTGTCAAAAACCAGGTACTTGACGGCCAGCAAGGAATCGACGGTGGTGGCGTAAGTCACCGCCTCAAGGGTCGTCAAATTAATCTGTGCGCCCCCCTGGGTAATATCCCGGCCCTTTTCGGCACAACCTCCGACCAGGCAGGAAAGATACGGGGTGGGGAAAAACTTTGCCCTGAGAGATTCCGAAGTTTCGTAAACTTCGACACATTTTTGAATGATATAACCGGTCTGTTCGGCATAAGCATTCCAAAATTCTTCCCAGGTTTTAAAATCGGCGGCATCCCCCGTTGCAGGGCCATCCTGGGTGATGACCTCTTCCTTAGCGGTCATGGGGTTGATATACGGCAGCAAGTCCTTGCCGCCGGTGAGGGCCAGTTCAACAGCTTTAAGTAAATTCAGGTTATTGTCGACAGTGCCGGAGCGGTCATTGCCCACCATCGTGTTTTCAAGACAGCCCACCGGCGCGTAGTCATGGACGTTGCGCTCATTGATAAGGTGTGAAATTCCCGCTTTTTTGGCTTCGAGCATCATTCCGGCCATGGAGCGCTCATCGAAATTTAGCAGGAAAGGAGAGCCCTGGCTGGCGGAAATCATGTCCACCAAGGTGTTCAGCAATTTGTCGGGAGAATTTCGGTGAAGCCTCACATTCGGTTTAGGCTCCAGAATCGGGGTCATCTCGTCGATGACTTCAAGGAAGGCATAGGTCAAATCATTGGTCAAATCTTTTCCGCTTTCACCCATACCCGAAAGTGTGATCAGTTGTCCGAAGCCCGCGGTAATGCCCTGGTTTCCATTGCGGATCATGGCATCATAGGCTGTATTGCAGTGTATCCACAAGCATTTTAAAATTTCCTTGCCGAACTCCCGATCCATCCCGTTGGTTAAAGAATACTGCCAATATGGAAGCAGGTATTGATCGATGCGGCCGAAAGAGACCCCGGGGCCGGGATAATTTTCATCACTCATGACCAGCATGTGGTTCATCCATAAGGCCTGCACGGCTTCCCAGAATGTCCGGGCCGGCTCCCAGCCTGCCCGCTCTAAATTTTGTGCCATCTGTAACAATTCTTGCCGCCGGCAGGCATCCGATTGATTGACCGCCAGCTCCTTGCAAATATCTGCGTAGTTTGCAGCCAAATCGCGCGGCATGGTGGCGGCCGTCAGCATGGCCCGCAGCTGCGCCCCCCTGGGTCCCTTTCTATCCCCGGCGCTCAGCCGGCCGTATTCGGCTTGAAGCTCAGCATGAATGCCTTTCCAACCGATTGACAGCGTTCTCTCATAATCAGGAATCAGATGGCCGCTGGTCGCGCCGGCATTGCCGTAACCGTGATCGTGGAACCACTTCATCTTTGCCCGCGCGCCGTTTTTGCCGAGAACGGCCTTGTCGAATTCCTTCTGCTCTTTTTTGTTGAGGCACAGGGACGTCTGTACGTTAAAGCGTCCTCCGGCAATCAGATCCCCGGGAAGAATCTCTTTGGGCATATACGCGACCATTACTTCCCTGACAAACCAGGCCCGCCGTTCAACCAGGCGCCACGACCAAAAGGCTTCGTCCAACTCAACCTTTCTGGCTGCCTGGCGAAATGATCCCCGCAGTGTCTGCAGCAAGGCATAGGTCTCCGGTACGATGTAAAAAGTCATCTCGTTGAATTGCACATCCCAGTCCGTGCCGGTGCTCCAGGCAAGAAATTCATTATTCCAGGCCCGCTCGGTTCCGCGGAAATAATAATCCCGCAGCCATTGAATGCGCGGGGATAAGCCCCGCGGTTCTTTGACGGGGTGCTCGTATTTTAGGAGAGCTGTAGCAGTCATTTTATTAAACCTCTGTATTTCATCTTTTTCTTCAAAAGCTTTCACCATTTCTTTGTGGAAACCAAACACAACGGGCACAACGGCCGAATCGGCGTAAAACTGACCGGTCAGATTGAGATAACACTGCTTAAAAGAGTTGATCAACAGCGGATAGACATGGTTGCCGGATGCCAATGCCACCAGATGGTGAAAATTAAAATCCAGTACTGCGAATGTCAATATAAAAAGCCGACCAGCCACATGGGAATCACGTTGCCAAATCCGATATCGATATCGTCTTTAAGAACATAAGCATTTTTTTTACCTGTGATCTGATGTTTTCCCTTGCTGCGTCCACCGACCTCGAGCAGGTATTTGTTTTCAACGAGGAAGTCGCCCTTTTCAGGTATACGTAACTGAAGGCCGGCGCTGCCGAATTGATGCTGCACAAAAGTTTCCCGGATGGTTCCGATGGGGTCTTCGCGGTTGAGTTCGCCCGACACGGCTCTCAACAGATTGGTATTACCCAAATAAATCTTCGCCGGTTTTCGCGCAAGTTTTGAGCCCGCCCCCTGCGCCATGACACCGGCCAACAGACCAGACTTTTCCAGGTAGTCCAGATAAATATACAGAGACGGTTTGGAAATGCCCAGATTTTTTGATATTTTTTCGAAATTGGGTTTAAATGGTGTTGAAGTGGCAACAAGCCAGATAATGCGCTTTAATATCGGGACATTCATGGATTTCATGCCGGATGTTGAGACAATATCTTCATAAAGAACCTTTTCAATTATGTTACCAAGCTTTGCCGGGTATTCTTCTGTACCTTCCATGAAAAACGGATAGATTCCATGATCGATATAGTCCTGAAAATATCTCAGTACAGGGCCTTCAGCCACAACCTCCGAAGAAAAAGATGAGTGATCGCTCAGCAAGTCCTTAAATTCTATAGAGGGAAATTCTATCTCTTCGGTTAGATAGAGATATTCTCTAAAAGAAAGTCCCGGCAGGTTATAAAATACGGCACGCCTCGATAAATCAGCCTTCCCAAGCTGCAACCCGAGGGAAGAGCTGCCAGAAAAAAGGATCTTTGCTTTGGGGAAGGCATCATATAGATTTTTGACCTCTTGTGGCCACCCACCGTATTTGTGAATTTCATCTATTACAATAACCTCTCCACCCATTTGGAAAAACTGCGATGCGATTTCATAAATACCGAGGGCCTCAACGCGAATGTGATCCGCCGAGATATAAAGATAATTTGGGGAGTCGGGTCCTGTCTCCGCCAAATGCTGCAGTAAAAGGGTTGTTTTGCCGGTCCCCCGGCCGCCAACAAGTCCTATTAAGACGGTTTTTCCAATTGATCTTCCCGTAAAGGAATCGTTTAAAATTGCGCGGAACCTGTTTCAGGAGATTATCCTGAATACTGAAAAATTTGCTCAAGTCGATCATGAGGGCAACTCGTAAATTAAAATGAATGTATTTTTTAGTTTTCGCTAACTCAAATTAACAAAAACTAAAATTATCGTCAAGTATATTTTACGATTTTGGGAATTAATAGGATAGTTTGTTCGTCTTGCGGTTTTAAAATGAGGGTTTCGGTGATTAATTTAATCCAGATGCATGGCGATCTCACCCAACCGGTTGACGGCCTCGTCAACCCGGGCGGCCGGATCTTCCAGCCCTGCAATTCTTTTCGCGGCAGCGGAGATTTTTTGGATCTCCCCAAGGTAATTCATGAACACCAAACCACCCTTCATGCCCAGCTTACGTCCCAGCAGGTCCATCGCCTGGATCCCGTTGGTTCCCTCATAAATGGAGGCAATCTTACAGTCCCTGAGGAGCTGTTCCACTGGATAATCACGGGTATAGCCGTATCCGCCATGATCTTTTCCTCCAATTATCCTGCTCACGACCTTTATTTTCCCTCTGGTTCTTGCGAAAGCGGCGTTCTACCAGGTCTTCCAGAGGAAAAGATATTTAAAATATAGCGGAAAAAATTGTTTATCTCTTCTTCCACTTCGCTGGCCGCTTTTCCATCATCGCGGTGATGCCTTCCTGGAAGTCTTCGGTTCGCAGTAAAATGCTGTTGTGATTGGCTTCCATATCCTGCTGAGTCATCAAATCGACACCATCACCGCGTTTAATGATTTTTTTGACGGCACCGACGGCCAGAGGCGCAGTTGAGGCAATATCCTGCGCCATTTTTTCTGCCTCTCCGATAAGATTTTCTGCGGAATAATAATAATTGATCAGGCCCCAATCGAGCGCCTGTTGAGCGCTGTAATCCCTGCCGGTCATCAGGATTTCCATGGCCCGGGAGGGTCCCAGGAGCCTTGAGAGTCTGGATGTGCCACCCACATCCGCAATAACACCCATTTTCAACTCCGGCATGCTCCAGATACAATCCTCGCTCATCAAACGAATATCGCAGGCCAGGGCCAGTTCGACGGCAAGGCCCAGGGCCCTGCCATGCATGGCGCATATAATCGGCACCTCCACCGCTTCCAGGCGATTCAGGTATTGCTGAAATCGATAAATCAAAGCCCGCAGACCGGCGCCGCCTGCTCCGGCCTCCCCCAGGCATGCGCCAACTTCAGCGCCGAGGGAGTTAAAATCGACACCGGCCGAAAAGATTTTTCCTTGCCCTTTGAGAATGATGGCCCGGACTTCAGGATCGGATACCTGATGCTCCACCATTTCGCAAAGTCCGGTCAACATCTCAACATTGATGGCATTGCGTTTTTCAGGGCGGTTTAAGGTGATAGTATAAAAGCTGCCGCTTTTTTCACCAACCAGATAGTTATCCGCCATAACACCTCACTTTCATCGGATGGTTTAGTTCGTAAGGTAAGCTCAAAGCTGAAAGCTCAAGGCTCAAAGTCTGTCAAGGTGCTTACGATTGCTATATTCGTTGAGTTCGTTGAGATGTTTTATGTTCGTTTGGATCGGTCTGGTTGAGCCGGTTTGCCCGTTATCCCGTTTACCGGTTCGCCGGTTTTTTTTCTGTTTGAATTCCTCAATCCCTTAATCCAAAATCCTTTATCCGTAATCCCTATTCCTTTGAGCTTTGACCTTTGAGCTTCATTGCCTTTAGCCTTTTGCCTTTAACCTTTGACCAATTTTTAAATTATAATATCCAGATCACTAATCGGAAATGCCATGCACGAATGAACATAGCCGAACTGTCTGTCGGATTTTCTGACCGGAACCCCCGCCGGCTGGTACACTTTCCCGGACAGAATCTTCACCCGGCACATACTGCATTCACCGGAACGGCACAATGAGGGGACCAGAATGTCATTTTTCTCCAAGGCCGCAAGCAGCGTCTCGCCGGCTTTGGCATTTAGTTGGGTTCCATTTTTAACCTTAACGGAAAAGGCATCATCCGGGTTAATATCCGCGGGCCAGCCGGGATATTCCCAGATATTGGGGGGTGCACCGTACATCTCCTGCTTGATTTTCCGTCTTGGGACCCCGAGATCTTCCACCTGGGGCAGACAAAAATCGTAGAGGCCCTGAGGTCCGCAGATAAAAAAGGATTTGTCGTCAATATTCTCGAGCACTTCACGCAATACTTCACGGGTGATAAACCCACAGGCTCCGGCGTATTCTTCGGCCGGATCTTCAATAACCGGTATGTAATGAATATTTTCAAACCTTTCCGTAAAGTGCGCTAACGCATCGCTAAAAATGACATCATCTGTTGTTTTGCTCCCGTAAAATAGATATACCGTGCGATCCAAACCACATTCAATGATCTCGCGGATCATGCTCATAAACGGTGTAATCCCGCTGCCGCCGGCAATACAGACGGTGGTCTTTTTGTGAATGAGCGGATTGAAATAGAAATTACCGGCCGGCCCTGAACTGATTAGCGTATCGCCGCGTTTGACTTCATCGAGCAAATAGTTGGAAACCAGACCATTTTCAACCCGCCGGATGGTGATATCATAATATCCGACTTGATTGGGCTGAGAAGATATACTGTAGGGACGGCTGGTGCGAATACCGCCGACTTCAAGAAAGAGGGCAATGTATTGACCGGCCAGAAATGGCGGCAGGTAGTTATCCTTAGAAATCAGGCGTAACGTTTTAGTGGACCTGGTCTCCTCAATGATATCCGAGACGCACAGTTCAAGGCGCTCGGGATGCAATTGACGAATGTATTCCTCTGCGGCAATCACTGCCGCAGATGCCGTGCCGCCCAACCTTCTGCTCACCTTGATTTCTTCAACAATATCCTGGTATCCGTCAAACTCCTGCCAGATTCCTTTTCGCATGATATCCTCCTAAACCGGATGATCCTGGAATTCGCAGCACAAAATTCAAAATACGAGAAATTCGTATATACAATTTTTCTATTACTACAGCACACTTGAATGCACGAATGCGGCTTTTGCCTGGTGGGAGCGGCTTCCAGCCGCGAATATCGCATGGGCACCATGCTGCCGCGGTCTATCGCGGCTGGAAGCCGCTCCCACAAAAGCAAATAACTTAAACCACAAAGCATTTTCTCATTTCGCCCCGATTCTTCTTATGATTGACTTCGCCGCCGATATACCCGATCGCAACGTCGGCTCAAATCCGTTATCGCCGGCCCATCCCCCGACAAAACTGAGTCCGGTAATCGGAGAGTAACGTCCCGGTTGGAAAAAGAGAGAATCCTTGGTCAGCATTTCGTAACCATATATGGCACCCAGGGGATGGCCGAGATAGCGCATATGGGTCAGCGGGGTGCCCACTTCAACTTCTTCAATATGATTTTTGGCCTCCGGATAAATTTCATCGATCCGCTTAAGCATAGCGTCCGCGCAGCGGAATTTCACATCATGATACTGCCGCGGGGGAATTCGCAACCAGGGCTCACCGTATTTTAATGTCACCACATTCGCCTGGCATGTTCCGGCAGGTGAGAATTCAGGATCCGTGACATCATAGCAGCTGAGAACCATAAGTTCGTCTTTAACATCCAGCCGGTTCATTCTGTCGAGGAGGCCGTCCGAAATATCTGTGGAGCTCATCAAAAAGTTGGTGGATTCTGTGATCCCCAGCTGCTCGGGCTCACAGTCAAATCCAATAAACAGGGTAAAAGCCGATGTGCTCAGATTGCGACTTTTCATCTCAACCGACACATCATGCGGGATGTGTTCAGGGTCCATCAAATGGTTATAGGTGGCTATCGGAGATATATTGGAAACAACATATTTGGTTAAAATTTCATCATCTTCTTCTGTAATCACGCCCTTTATCCGGCCGTCATGCACCATAATCTTTTTTGCGCCGCAGTTAAAGCGCGCGGTTCCGCCGTTGCAAATAAACTTGTTTAAAATGGCATTTGATAAAGCCTGGGAACCGCCTTTGACATGATACGGTTTAAACTCCATGTACTGAAACAAGACCATCGCGAGATAGGCAAATGCAAGTCGTGTCGGCGGTACGCCGATATAGCCCCAGAAAACAGAGAGGACGGCTTTTAAGAGGGGATCTGAAAAATATTCATCAAGAATTTCTTTGGCATTGCGCAGTGCATATTGATAGAGGTTGGGATATTTTGCACGCGATGGTTCGGGATCTTTGAATATGAAGGCAGCGATCATATCATTGGCATAGCTTGCCATAAGATCAAAATACCGCTGGATGGCGTCTTTTTCATGGGGGAATTTGTCTTTGAGCACCGCGATGGTTTCTTCACGATTCGTTTTGAGGGTAATCCGAAACCCATCAGCCATGGCAACATGGTAGAGATCTGAAATCTCCACAAACTCCAGATCTTCCATCACGCCCAACTTGTCCAGCTGCAGCCGCAAAAGACCGGGCCTTTCCGTGGTACCCAGTCCGCTCAACTGGTGCAGGGCCACCTCGAATTCAAACCGTCCGCGGCAAAAACTCGTGGCTGCCCCCCCCGGAATGTTGTGCCGCTCCAGCAACAAAACATTTAATCCCTCCTGGGCCAGCTTCGCGGCCGCGGTAAGGCCGCCATTGCCGGCACCGATAACAACGGCATCGTACGCTTGCATATCGTCTCCTCTTTAGCCAGCTGGTTGATAAGTAAATCCAAACACTCAAATTTCATTTTTGATATTAAGTCCTGCAAAGTAAGTTTATTAGTTGATTCGTTGAAAAGTAAAAAGGAAAAAAACCTTGATAAGCAATTGTGGCAAAAAGCTCCCAAACATGATGACATCTAAGAATCTAAAAATGATCGGGACTGGTTCCATGACACCGGATTTCTTTTCATACCGACTTCTGAATTTCGAAATCAACTCCCTCTGACTTCTTATCTTCACGCTATGCGCTAAAGCCTACCATACGCTGATACCTGAAACCCGACACCTACCACCTGCTTTCGGTCATCTGCCCTCTGACCTCTGTGCTCTGACTTCTGACCTCTGATATCCGACCTTGGTCATCCATATTCCTTCTTCCCTCATCTTTCAATTTCTGGATCCTAAACTCCTCAACCCATCAATCCTTAATCCCGACCTTCTTATCTTCTAACCTTCTGATTGTCTCACCTTCTATCTTTCCCGCTTTGAGCCTATTCGCTTTAAGCCTTTAACCTTTTTGCCTCGCGCCTTCCTGCTTTCAGCTTTGAGCCTTGAGCTTATTTGCCTTGAGCCTTTAACCTTTAACCTTTTACCCTAAGCCCCATGCCCCATGCTACCTGCCCCACACCCTATGCCCTTACAGCCCCATAAACTTCGCCGCAATATTTTTCATAATCTCGTTGGTCCCCGCAAAGATCGTCATGATTTTGGCGTCGCGCCAGGCTCTGACGATGGGACATTTTTCCAACATAGCGAAATCACCGCACAAGTCCAGCGAGCGGTTGGCGACACGGTTTAACATCTCCGTTGTCCAGTATTTGGCCATGGAGGTTTCAGCGATGATATCTTTTTTTTCCATGTGATCCGCGACCAGCTTGTCGACAAAGGTTCTGCCGAGCTTCACATCCGTGGTCATTTCCACCAGGGCAAACTGGACCGCCTGGGATTTAGAAATCGGTTTTCCCGCAACAGAGGTCTGCTTGCAGTAATTCAGGGTCCAGTCCAGGATATGCTCGGCGCCGGTAACTCCCATAATGGCGCACACCAGGCGTTCCTGTTGAAGCTTTTGCATCAGCATTAAAAACCCCATACCCTTGTCACCCAACCGGTTGTTTTTAGGTATGCGGCATTTAGAGAAGAAGAGTTCGGCGGTATCCTGGCTCCACATGCCCATTTTTTCAAGATGGCGTCCCGTTGTAAATCCGGCGGTCCCGGACTCGATCACGTATAAAGAAAGCGCCTCGTAGGGGTTTTCCACTGCCGGGTCCCTGGCCGCCACCACAACCAGATCGGCATTAAGGCCATTGGAGATAAAGGTCTTGGAACCATCGATAACGACTTCCCCACCCTCTTCCACGGCAGCCGTCTGCATACCGGCAAGATCGCTGCCCGCCCCCGGTTCCGTCATGGCCACCGCCGTCACGATATCTCCGGAAACACAACCCGGCAGATATTTCTCCTTGAGTTCTTCCGAACCAAAAGAGCTGATATAGGGAACCACGATGTCACTGTGCAGGGGAGTTGCCAGGCCGGTTTGGCGGGTTACGATCATCTCCTCGGCCACAATCAGGGAATAAAGAAAGTCTCCCCCCAGCCCGCCATATTCCGGAGCGACATCCGTGCATAAAAACCCGCCCTGCCCCATCTTTCTCCAGACACTTTTGGGTACGATCTTGTCACGCTCCCATTGGTCTGCGAAAGGGGTTACTTCGTTTTCCAAAAAAGTCCGCAGGCGCTCACGGAAGCTTTTGTGTTCTTCAGTGTAATTGAGTATTTCCATGGCAAAAACATACTCCGTTCGTGCGTTAGGAGCACTAGGTTTTAAGAGCAGGGTAACGTCAAAATAGCTCCAGCTGAATTAGAAAGAAGCGATTTTCTTTTTGGATACGATATTAAAATCCCAAATCTCAATACCCAAATTTCAAATAATATCCAAATTCGAAAACCCAATTTCCCAAACAAATCGACCAGTTCATTGATATGTTACGACAAATCGGTCTGTTTTGAATTTTGAATGTCAAAGTCTTCTCCTGTGGATCCTTCTTAATACACTAAAAAAGACAGAGCGAAGCGATTCTATCATTCTTCAATCTTCATTCTTCATTCTTCATTCGCCGTATTTCCCCACAACCGATATACTGCAAACATTCATTGCCGGAAAGCCGCCCAGATTATGAGTCAGCCCGAATCTGGGATCTTCAATCTGTCGTTCACCGGCCTGGCCGTGAAACTGCAGGTACATCTCATACAGCATTCTCAAGCCCGAGGCGCCAATCGGATGGCCAAAACATTTCAGACCACCGTCGACCTGACACGGAACCTGGCCGTCATGATCGAAAACACCGTCCCTCACATCGCGCCAGGCCCGGCCCCGTTCTGAAATGTGCAGATCTTCCATGGTAACCAGCTCCGTGATGGAAAAGCAGTCGTGCACCTCCATCATGCTGATCTCTTCCTTGGGATTCGTGATACCCGCTTCCTGGTATGCTTTGGTGCTGCACTTGCTGGTCGTAATGAAATGGTCACCGTCCCAATCGTTATAGCCCATTTCCTCACCGCTGCTGAGCGCCAGCTGCAGACCTTTGACGGTGATGATGTCCTTTTTGCCCAGCTGTTTGGCCAATTTCGGCGTGGTCACGATGGCGCAGGCGGCACCGTCGCTGACACCGCAGCAGTCAAAGAGTCCGAGCGGATGGGCAATGATGGGCGCGGCCATGATCTGGTCCTCGGAAACTGCCTTGCGCAAATGTGCTTTGGGGTTCAGGGCGCCGTTGGCATGGCTTTTGGCGGATACATGCGCCATGGCCCGCTTCAGGTCCCGATCTGCAATTTTATGTTTGGCGGCATAGGCACTGGCAAGCTGGGCGAAGGCGCCGGGAGCCGTCATGTTCGGAAACCACTGCCAGGTCAGGCTGCCCGAATCGGATCCCGTAAAACTGGGCAGACCGCCGTAACCGGTGTCCTTGAGCTTTTCGACCCCCAGGGCCAAGGCGATATCGTAAGCGCCGGCCGCCACCGCGTAACAGGCCCCGCGAAACGCCTCGGTCCCGGTAGCACAAAAATTTTCAACGCGGGTTACCGGAATATTGGGAAGTCGAAGGGTCATTGACAGCGGCAGGGCACTTTTACCCACATTGATGTTGTCGAAACAGGTCCCCAGCCAGGCCGCACCGATTTCTTTCTTTTCGATTCCCGCATCCGCCAGACACTCCTCAAAGGCTTCCACCATCAACTCTTCGGCGCCCATGTCCCAACGTTCGCCGAAGCGGGTGCACCCCATACCGATAATCGCAACTTTATCTTTGATTCCTGTAGCCATGATATCCTCCCGAATAGAGGTTGATTGGTTGATTTAGTTTATTGGGTCGAGAGGTTCAGCGTTCACCGTTCAGGGCTATCTCTACCATTAACTCTAAACCCCTGAAAGATTGAACCTCCTAACCCTGAACTTCTGAACGGTTGCTTTAACCTATTTTGAACAACTTCTCCAGCAGCTGACTCTTCATCACATCCCCTTCGATCTTCAGCTTGCCGGTGGTAAAGGCCTGCATGGCGGGAAGCTTGCCGCCCATCATGGCAAGAAAATCTTCATCCGTCATTTTAATGGTGCACACCGGTTTTGCATGGATACCCCCATCAATGGCGCAGGTGGCGTCTTTGATAACGCAATACCAGTCACCGCCGCCTTGTCCCGAGATATTAAACTGGAAGACCACGTCCACGCCGGCGGCCGCATCGGCTTTAAAGCTGTTCGCCATTCCGTCAAAAATGCCCTGAACATCACTTTCTCCGGTATCCGCGGTCTCTTTGCCGCCTCTGTCTTCAGCGGATGGCGTAATGAGTGCAAAAATGGCGGTATTGGCATCCTCCATTTCTTTGGCCCCCTCCATGGAATTGATTTTTTTCCAGTTCGCATGAATCTGTTCGGGTGTGGGAGGATTTTCCGGATCTCCCAGCTGAACCGTGGGACCGGTCAAGACAGCGGCCCGGTTGAAATAGCCCATGCCGCTGTTGAAGATCGCCCCGGTTTCCCGGCATTTATCGCTGCAGAGATACATCACCATGGGGGTCACGAACTCCGGTTTCGATTTTTCGAAAAGCTCAGGCGGCATGACATCTTCGGTCAACCGCGAGGCGGCAATGGGGGCCACGGTATTTACCTTGATGTTGTATTTTTTCCCTTCCAGTTTCAAGGTGTTCATTAGCCCGACCAGCCCCATCTTGGCGGCCGAATAATTGGTCTGGCCGAAATTTCCATACAGGCCGGCCGCCGAAGTGGTCATGAGGATCCGGCCGTAACCGTTTTCTTTCATCAGTGCCAGAGCAGGACGGGTCACATGATAAGCACCGTTCAAATGCACATCCATCACGGCTTTCCAGTTGTCGGGCTCCATCTTTAAGAAGCTTTTATCCCTGAGTATGCCGGCGTTGTTAACCAGGATATCGACCCGTCCGAACGCATCCAGGGCGGTCTTGACAATATTTTCACCGCCCTGGGGGGTGGCCACGTTATCGTAGTTGGCCACCGCTTCGCCGCCGAAAGCCTTAATTTCTGCAACCACTTTGTCAGCCGGTGCCGAAGCCCCTTCACCGCTCCCGTCCCGGGCGCCGCCCAGGTCGTTGACCACAACCCTGGCGCCGCGTTGTGCCAATTCCAGGGCATAGGCCCGCCCCAATCCGGCTCCGGCTCCGGTAACGATGGCCACACGGTCATCAAACCGCATCTTGTTCATTTCTTCAAGGGCGCCGGGTGCGGGTACGGCTTTCCAGAAATAGTTGACAAATCCACGCTCCTTGTCCACGCCCTTGCGTTTGAACGCCATCTGTACCGGAAGTCCGACTTTGATATCATCGAGTTCACAGTCGGTAAAATCCGCCACGACCCGACCCCCGCCTTCAAATTGAACCATGCCGTATATCGCCGGAGGATCCACCGACACCGCCAATAAATCGCCGGTAAACGTCTTGACTTTGGCAGCAACGTCGCTGAACTCATAATCATCCTGGCTGTGAAGGGCACCGCAATCGGGGTTGACGCATATATCGGCTTTGGGAAACTGGGGGGTGTCACACTCCCGGCATTTGCCGCCCACCAGCCCGAGAATCATTTTGTTTTTGCGCCAAAGGACCGAGGTCGCCGTCTGGGTGGGCGCCTCGGCCCGGATTCCCATTTCCGTCTGGATCAAATCTCTGAATTTGAGCCATTTAAGGTAGTTATCAGTGGATTTTTTATTGGCCAGTGATCCGGCGACGCCGTTTCTGGCAGTCAGTCCGGTGATATTTTCCGTGACTTCAAAGTAAAGCGCATTGGCGCCCTGGCCAAAGCCGCACATCAGGATTCGATCTCCGGGTTTGGCCTGTTCAAGTGCTGAAATAAACATCATGAATGAATGGGCGCTGCCGGTTTCGCCGCAGACCTCATGCATATTGTCCACCAGTTTTTCAGGAGAGGCACCCAGGCCCCGGGCGATGTTGCGGTGATCGCGCTTAAAAAAACAAGGGTAAACGAACTTGTCCACATCATCCATTGTGATGCCCAGTTTCTCAAAAAGCCCGTTGACGACCCGCGGAATGATCTCTCCATAGCCGGCATCACGGGTCCAGCGTTCTTCCCAGACATAATCATATTTTTTATCGACACCGCGGTAATGATCCACAAAATCACAGGACATGGAGAATGAGCCTTTGTATTCAGCAATCACATCGGTGTCCCCCACGGTTAAGGCGGCAGCACCGTCGCCAAACCACATTTCATAAAAATAGGCGGTCCTGGTTTCCCGGCTGTCGCTGGCTGCAACCATAATATCTCCTCGTTCACCGCTTTTGACGGATTCAAAAGCCGTAATCAGGGCGGTGGTGGCGGCCTTCTGGGAAGCGGTAAAATCCGCCGTGATCATGTCATCTCTGAGATTGAGTGCCGCCGACACAATTCCGGCATTTTGCCGATCCCCAAACGGCAACGTCGTCGACGCCAGGTAGAGCGCATCCAGCTTACGTTTGTCCCGACCGCGCAGACAATCACGGGAAGCCGCCACCGCCATGGTAATGGCATCTTCATCCCAGTTGCACATTGACCGTTCGCCCTGGGCCACCATCATGATGGCGGGCGCAAACCAGCCCATTGCCTGGAAAATGGCCATGCGGTCCAGCCTCAATCTTGGAATATATGCGCCGTATGAAGTAATTCCGATCATCTCTTTCTCCTTATATAATAGAAAATCTATTTTTCACCACAGAGGCACGGAGGACACGGAGGGATAAATATTTTTCTTTGCCGGAGGCCGACCATTAACTTTTATGATCCGATCGGCCATCCCGCCTTGGCGGGGGAGACGACAGCAAAGAAATAACATCCGCTAATTAAAAGCATCGCTTTTATCCAATCGTCGTCTCCCGATTGGATAAAATATACAACAACTCTGTGCTCTCCGTGTCTCCGTGGTGAAGTTTAAAAATTCTAATTGTGATTGATTCCTTGTAAATCCCCATTCCCATGACCCATAACCCTTGAACCTCTGAGCTTTGAACCTTTCAAAACTTAAACAACTTCTCTATAAGCTGTGACTTCATAATATCTCCGCTTATTTTGAGCTTACCCGAAGTATAGGCCTGCATCGCGGCAAGCTTGCCGTTCATCATATCGAGAAAATCGGCAGCCGCCATCATTAACGTGCACGTCGGTTTTTCATGGGCCCCGGCCTGGACCCGGCAACTGCCGTCTGCTATCACACAATACCAGTCGCCACCGCCTTCTCCGCCGATGTTATACTGAAAAACAACATCCACCCCGTCGGCGGCATCCGCCACAAAGGCACCGGGCATAGAATCAAATACCTCCGTGACCCCGCCGAATCCATTGGAAGATTCGGTCGTACCGGCCGGTTGCGAGAAAGCGGCCAGAAGATCGCCGATTTGCTCATTCACATTCTGATATTCTTTAGCGCCTTTAAGGCTGGTGATAGAATCCCATTGAGCCACCAGATGTTCGGCCGTGGGACTCTCTTTCTCGTCACCCACAACGACCCCGGGACCGGTCACTATGGCGGCTCGATTAAAACTACCCATCCCGGCATTATAGATATTACCGCTGACCGCGCATTTTTCCGATACCAGAAACAGGGCCATGGGAGCAACCAGCTCCGGCTTTAATTTGTCCAGAAAATCAGGCGGTAATATGTCTTCGGTTAGCCGTGAAGCCGCCACGGGGGCGATGGTGTTGACTTTGATGCCGTATTTCTGTCCTTCCAGCTTGAGGGTGTTCATCAATCCCACCAGACCCATTTTGGCGGCGGTGTAATTGGTTTGACCAAAATTGCCGTAAAGTCCGGCTGCCGAGGTGGTCATCAAAATGCGGCCGTAGCCTTTGTCTTTCATCACGGCAAACGCCGGGCGGGATACGTTATAAGCACCGTTTAAATGAACATCGAGAACAAGGTGCCAGTTTTCCGGCGCCATCTTCAAAAAGCTCTTGTCCCGCAGAATTCCGGCATTGTTGATGAGAATGTCCACGGTGCCGAAGGTGTCCAAGGCGCTTTTGACGATATTTGCGCCGCCCTCGGCGGTGGCCACGCTATCGTAATTGGCCACGGCGTCACCCCCCAGGGCCCTGATCTCATCAACAACCTTGTCGGCCGGACTCGATGAACCTTCTCCGGAACCGTCCCGGCCACCGCCCAGGTCATTGACGACGACTTTGGCGCCGCGTTTGGCAAGCTCCAGGGCATACACCCGGCCCAATCCGGCGCCCGCGCCAGTGACGATCGCCACCCGGCCATCAAAGCGGATTTCTGCTTTGGGAATCTCGCCGAATTCGAAAAGACCATTGTCGATCACCACCTCTTTGGTCTCCACGTTAATTACTTTCCACAACGCTTGGCCTTCGTCGGTTTGCCAAATTACCGTTTTGATGGGCATTCCAGGATACAAGGGTTTTTTAAACCGGCATTCCAGGCGCCTGACCTTTTCCGGCTCCCCGGGAACGAAGCTGTCAATCAGCGCGCGGCAGGCGTAACCGTGGGTGCACAGGCCATGCATGATCGGCTTTTCAAACCCTGCCATTTCGGCGAAATCCTGGTCAACATGGAGCTGGAAGACATCGCCCGAAAGCCTGTAGATCAGGGGCTGATCTTCAGTCGGTTTTCCTTCAACCACGAAATCCGGATCCCGATCGGGAAATTCAATTTCTTTGGCGGGAGCGTTCTCTCCGCCAAAGCCGCCGTCCAGGCGCGAAAAAACGGTGATAATGCTGGTGAACAGTCTATCCCCGTTGGAATGCGAGGTTTCGAATTCAGCCACCACCAGCGCCCCCTTTTCCCGGCCTTTGTCATAATAATGGGTGATTGCGCCTTCCGTGGTTAAAGTGCCTTCGGGTGGAATCGGGTTGTGAAAGATCAGCTCCTGCTCACCATGCAGCACGCCGGCCAGATTGACATTGCTGGTAGCTGCCAGCTGGGGCATTAAATCATAAAAAGTTGTGATACCGAAGCTGGGTATGACCTTTAGATCTTTTTCATAGCAATAGTCCAGATCAGAAAAACCCGCCCCAACGCCAAGGGCATAAAGGACGGCGTCTTTCCAAGTATAATCCTTGGTGAACGGACCGATTTTTTTTCCGATCGCATCAAGGTTTAGCGCCATGTTCGCACCTCCCGTTTTGGTTATGGTCGTTGTGATTGTTTAGATGGTTAGGTTCGTTATGACTGTTTAGATCGTTTGGATCGCAGATAGCCTCCGGCTGTTTGAGGAGCGCTTCGCTTCAGGTTAGAGGTTTATGGCAGCGATTTTATTGGCCTCAACCCCTTTTACTTTGCCCTTTGAGCTCTCAACCCGCCCCTCCACAATCTTCTGTTCTTCTATTCTTCCTTTCTGCAATCCCTTTTGTTTGAGCTTTTAACTTTCAGCTTTGAGCGTATATGCCTCCAATCCCTTTTTCCTTTAACTTTTCACCTTTCACCTTTTTCCTTTAACCTTTCAACTTTCCCTTATTTTTCCGCCGTAAAGGCCGGCACCAGAATAAATTTTAACGTCTCTTTTACCACCTGCACGTAGTCTGCGTGATTGGTATCCAGCATCGGTCGGAAAAAGTTTTCTGCCGATATAAAATTGAGCACGGTATTCCAAACGGCCAGAATTCTGGCCCGGGCCTGGACCGAAATTTGCTTTTTATTGGGAGCCAGTTTCATGGCAACGGCAATGTTGGCAATATGTTCGGACATTTTAATATCCAGCGTAACGCCGTTGGGAGACTTGTTAAAATATCCATAGAGAATTAAATTGGGGACTTCCGGATGGGAAAAAAGATAATCGCACATCATGTCCAGGGCGATTTCAAGCCGCCTGGCCATAGATTGACCGCTGACGTTACGTTCAATTCCATTTAATTTATGTTGAATTTCATCGCCGACATCCTCCAGCAAAGCCTCATATAAATCCTGTTTTTCACCCCAGTGATAATAAAGTGTTGAAATGTCGATCCCCACATCCTTGGCAATCATTCGGGTGGTGGTATTGTTGTAACCGTATTCACCGAAAATCCGGCGGGCGGATGCCAGGATTCTGGCTTTCATCGATTTGGGGTCCTGCCGGGCCTTTTCAAGTGGTGACGGCATATCGGTCGCCCCCTTTAGCGAGAAATTCATTCATTAGCATCGTAGCGGAGCGGAAAAGCGGGTAATCGGCTGAAAATATCATTTATCCATCGATTATGTTCAAATAAGTGTTTCCATCAACTGATGGAAACATCGATATCGAGATTCGGCCCTGATGTCAAGCCTTTAATTTCCCCGTTTAATATTGAGCTCAAAACCATGGATGAGATTGTAAATGCCTGGCTCATCTATGGCCGCCCGCGTGAGCCCAGGGAATTTTATGCCTTTGCAAAACAGGCGACGATGCAAAAACACCTGGATGTTCTGATGGCGGATTTAACGGTGGTAGAAGAAGACGGCCGTTACTATAGGGTGTGGCAGTCAAGGTTCTCTTTGTTTTGATGTTTCTGAAAACGCGGACCGGTTTAATCACCCGCGCCATGAGTCAAAATTTAAATGCCTCCCTGCTTATGGGCGTAACGTCAACCGGAGGGCAAACCGGAAGCCCTGGAAGGAATGCTGGTTCTCGACCTCAGTTATACCAACTTCTCCGGTATCATTGCCGGGACTTTTTTCGGGGAGGCCGGGGCTGAAGTCATCAGGATCGAACCGCCGCAAGGCGATCCGGCGCGGGTTATGAGTCCCTATGGGGTGAATCAGGACGGGGTGGGAACCAATTACCTCATGGAAAGCCGCAATAAGCGCCATATCACGCTTGATCTGGAAACCGAATCGGGACGGCAAAACCTGAAGGCCCTTGCATCAAAAGCCGACGTCCTGATCGAGACATACGCCCCGGGGAAGATGGACGAAATCGGGCTGGGCTACCGGCAGCTCAGGGAACTGAATCCGGCCCTTGTTTATGTGGCCATTACCCCTTACGGTCATTATGGCGGCAAATCCGGCGACGTGATCGATCCCGCCGAAACGCGGCACTGGCTCATTTGCGGCCTGCGCTCCCAACCAAAGCCCAAGCAGCGCTCAGGAAAAAAAAGGCCCAATATCGACTGCTGGTAAAATCCGACCTTATCTTCTATGTGTTAAAAACATCACTTCAAGAAGGCCAGGCATGGTCATATATGGCCATTGGTCAAATATGACCATATTAACGACCTAATCCATTCCTCCCAATCGGTCTCTACCAATATAAATATTACTATAAATATAAAATAGTTAGATTAATTTTAGTTTGACCAGGTGTATCTGGCACGAAGTTTGAAAGTGTGATTACGAAAAGTTTGAATATTTTTTATATCAGACCGGCCGGAGCGATTCCCTAGTGCTTCAATTTGCAATACCAGTAATGTATTTCGCTCGATCAATTCAATATAGGTACTCACCCGGCACTTAGAGTTCACGAAAAAATTAGTCATCGAATTTACGAATCGATGGATTGCGCGTGTGTCTGCAAATGTGTTCCGTCGCGAGTTAAAAAATTAAATAGTGTAAAAATTAAACCGGATGGTAAGGAGATCAGCGTTTTGGCATCCTTGATCTTATTTCTCGAGCAGCACGACAAAAACACGATCTGGGAAGATGTCGACTTTTTGGAGATGCCAGGGTGCCGAGAACATCCTGTCGTACATTTAGCAGTAAAGGGTTTATTATGAGTGGATTTTTTGAATACCTTGAAGGCAAAGGGGTCAAAGATATCAGAGATCTGACCGGTTTTATTCACAATTTTCTCCGGGATCCATCCATTTTTTTCGATTTAACCGAGGATGAAAGGGATGGCATGGAAAAAAAATTAGATAGCGCCCTGACATTCTTCAAAATTGACGAAAGCTAATCCTGCCGGCTCAGAATTCAAGGAGGCACTATATGCCTGATAGTTATGTTTCGGAAATGATTAAGGGTGCCGAATCAGATTGACACCACTCAATTAGTACCTTAATTGTTATGTTTTTTTTGCATTTTATGGCAAAACATTTTCGCCACCAAGACACCAAGACACAAAATGGAAGATACCGATCAGTAATTAAAATCAGGCCATCATCCGCTTTTCATACCCAACATTCCAATTTTCCAGCATTCCATCATTCCACTGGTTATCTAACGGCAAACACCATCCCCATGGGGTGAAATCAAAACCTGGTCCTCTGAGCCAGGATTCTTTACTATTACCTTTTTAATTCCGGCGGTTCGATCCGTGGGAGTTGCTTTGTCTTATCGGGCGCCGCGTTGATAATACGCGGTGTCTCCCGGCCTTTGGGTGGCAGTTGCAGTTTGCCTTTCTCTTGCCGGATACGCAATAGATAGCCGCCCAAAGCGCCACCGACGGTGGTCAGCGTCAGCAGCCCCCATGACATGAACTGCGTCAGGATCAGCAGGACACCCAATCCTGTCGCACCTGCAAATGCCAGCCCGATCTTGATATTCGCCCGCCTTGACGAGCGTCGCACCTCCTGCAAAGTTTTACGTTGTGACTGTTTTACCAGCTTGGTCTTGGCACGCTCGGCATTCACGCGGATGGTTTCACGCTCTTTGGCATGGTATTCTTTCAACCGGCTGATTTCATCTTTGCGATGATGCGTTGCTATCGAACCAAACCAGAATGCGGTCAAAAACCCTGCAATCAATACCGGAATCGCCAGCCGCAGCCAGTCCCACTTTTCGATATCTGCAGGGGTAATCAGCACCAGGGCAATCGTGATGACTTGTAAAAGCAGGATACCGGGAATGAATTTCAACATGGTTTTTTTCCTGGTGTTTTGAAATGGTCTTCGGCCCTCAACACTCTGATTTATAAAAAAATTATCGGTTCAGCATAATGCGGTGACATCCAAATCAAAAGGAATCAATTTGGGTTGAATTTGAGAAGAAGGATTCACCATCAATTAGATACGGACAAATTATCAGGTTTCAATGATATATCGCAAGGGTTTTTAGAGAAAGGCAGGAGCACAGTATCGCAACGATTTGGAATACCGGTAGATCCAAAGTAAAGAATCCTGGCCCAGAGGACCAGGTTTCCGATGCTAAAATAAATCTTCAATATGCCTAAGTCGTGATTTGAGATTTTCGATTAATTTTTCTAATTACCCTCACTTGAAAAACAAAAAATCCCGCTTTCTTATTTTAAGAAGCGGGATTCTTAATCAGGCGCTATTGGCCTATCGGCTTTTCTTCTCAACTTCAACAGATGAATATCTTCTTCAAAATCATAAAATTATCCCTGCGACCTCTATGGTTGTTTTCAATTTTGCAGCTAATCCTCCTTTTTCTCCATGGCGTTCAAAAGTTTGTTGAGCGTGCTATTTATAGCCAGCAGTGACACTCTGACGTCATTTAACTGCCGGACAATGGTCTCTTTTTCACCGCTGCCGGGCGGCAACTTAACCGCACCGCCTCCGATCTTGCGGGAGATATCATCCAACCGAATGCCCAAAGTGACGATGAAATACAGCAGGAGGAGAAACGCGAAGTTTTCCTCCTGCCAGTAGAGAAACCGCCAACCAAAGGCCATAACGATTAAAAAAATGATACTGGTAGATATATAGGGACGATCGATAATCCACTTTTTCATTTAGCTTTATCGCTCTCCTCGTCTCTGAGCACGCGCCGCAGGATTTTACCGACATTTGAAACCGGCAGGACGTCTCTGAACTCAACAATTTTGGGACGTTTGTACCCGGCCATATTTTCCTTGCAAAATGCGAGAATTTCATCCTCGCTGGCTGTTTCCCCGGGTTTGAGCTGGATGTAGGCTTTGACCGTTTCGCCACTCTTGGTATCGGGTACCCCCACCACGGCAGCCAGGGCCACTTTGGGGTGAGTGAAGAGAATATCTTCCACATCCCGCGGGTATACATTGAACCCCCCCACCAAAATCATGTCTTTTTTGCGATCGGTAATCAGGATATACCCTTCGTCATCGACATGACCGATATCACCGGTCAAAAAGTAACGCTGCCCGTTTATCTCACGAAATACTTTTTCGTTTTCATCCGGTCTTTGCCAGTAGCCTTGCATAACCTGAGGACCGCAGATGGCGATTTCTCCGTCTTCACCCTGGGGCAGTTCATTGAGCCCGGTATCGATGTCTGTAATTTTGATATCGGTGCCCGGTATCGGGAAACCGATGGTGCCGATCTTGCGCTGCTCAATATTCGTCGGATTGACCGAAGCGATGGGGGCGGTTTCACTCAGTCCATAGCCTTCAAAAATGACGGCGCCTGTTTTTTCTTCAAATTGCCGGCATACTTCCGGCGGCAGCGGTGCACCACCGGAAAAACACCCCATCAGCGAACTCAAGTCGTACTGGTCGAGTTGGGGGTGATTGGTAAAGGCAACAAAGATCGTCGGCACGGCCGGCATGACCGTCGGCTTGTGCTTCTGAACGATTTTCAGCACCTCGGTAAATGGCGGATTGCCCGCCCGGGGGTCCGGGACGCATATCAGTCGGCCGGCTACGGAGCAGGCCGAAAGCAGGGCGCAGGTCATGCCGAAGCTATGATACCAGGGCAGAACACCAAGGTAGGTGTGAAATCCGCCTTTGCGGGCTTTCTCCGGCTTTGCCCCCGGTTCATGCACCAGGCGAATCCACTCGTTGCCTGCTTCCAGATCGTAGGTAAAATTGGAATGGGTCAATGCCGCGCCCTTGGGAACACCGGTGGTTCCGCCGGTATAAATAATCAGGGCCAGATCTTCAGTCGGATCGATCTCGACCGCAGGCGGCCGTGGCTGGGCGGACGCCACGACGTTATCAAAGAAAAGGTGATCGGATTCGTGATGTTGTGCCTGGGGAATCTTCCCCAGCAGCCCGCCGATAAGTGCTTTAACCTTCGGCAGGTAGGATTTGACACTGCAAATGACAACCGATTCCACGCCACTATCCTTAACGGCCGCAACCGTGGTCGGATAAAACTGCGGGTGATCCATGCAAAAAACCACCTTGGCACCGGCGTCATTCAGCTGGTAATTCAATTCGTTGGCTGTGTACAGAGGGTTGCAGGTTACGCACACGGCACCGGCTTTGAGGATGCCGAAAAATATGGCCGGATAATGGGGAAGATTGGGCAGAAAAATGGCCACCCGATCCCCCTTTTTGATACCGCGCGAAACTAAGAAGCTGGCCACCCTGTCGGCGGTATCCTTCACCTGGGCATAGGTTCGCGTGGCGTCATTGAAAATGGTGTAAACCAGGTTGGGATAGGCCTGTGCAGATTCGTCCAGAACAGAAAACAGCGGTTTTGCATAATCTGACACATCATGGGAAACCCCTTCGGGCCAGTTTGGCGTGGACCAGGTTTTTGCAGCCATATTTACCTCCTAGAGTTGATGGTTAAAACCCAATTACAGACCCCGTTGAATAGCTGACGGATTGACCCTGTCGTTGCAAAAGCCGGAGGGCTTCAGAGCCCAGGCGTCAAGGGTGAAATTGTAGTCAGTTACCTTGATCCCTTGACAACACAGGATCTGAAGTTCTCCGGCTTTCCCATAGGGTAAACAACATGGTAAAATCGACCACATCCTTGGAATTCACATTAAGAGATATCCGCAAAATGGTGTGCCCGCTATGATATTGGTAATAATGACAGACCATTAACTATTCTTTGGCATGTTGTTTATGCAACATTGGGGTTGAGTAATTGATTGCCGTGGCAGTATATTGAAAACCATCGTGGGTGTCAAACAAGAAAGCAGCCATAGGGTAACCGCCGAGCCTAAAAACAGTCTGAAAACTCGGATTGAATCACAGCATACAGCTTTTCACCGATCGCCAGTCCAAGATCGATGAACCGGGGGCCGTATTTTTTGCCGGTCGGCGTCCGGAAAGTGGTTTTAATTTTTTCAAGCCCTTCCATTCCCTGGGGATACCGGGCCATGAATTTTGGCAGCGGCGGATTGTAGAATGATATCATGTCCCATAAGGTGTCGGTAAAATTATCAGGCCCCCAACGAAATTTATCGGCATCGTAGAGGCAATCTGATACCAGTTCGCCTTTGGATGTGGTGATAAGGACACCTTTTTTAAAGGCCTCGTGGTTATGAATCGCCCGGCAAACATCTTCGATTTCAGCGGGCTCAAGCGGATAATCTTTAAGTATTTCACGGGCACGCGCCGCTCCCAGTTTGGCATGTTCTTTTTTTTTACGCTTGATATCGTGTAAAAGTCCGGCGCATTGGACAATTCGCATTCTACGATTTAAAACAGGACCGCCATAACCGGCATCCTGCCCCTCAATGAACAGCAGGGCACCGGCGTCGATGGTTACCTTGACGGCATGTTGCAGACCGTGTCCAAAATTATCTTCCAAGTGAGCGGCAACAAAACCACGCAATTTTTTTATTGACGGATCGCTTTTAAGAAAACGCTTGGAAAATTCATATGCCCGGGATTGGTCCTCATAGAAATCCGGCGGCGGAAAGGTTGAAACAATTTGGCGGGCACGCTCACGCAGGCGAGCATAAATCGGTTGCATGTTATAGGGAGTCCGGTAAAAAATCCTAATGAAAATTTAAAACATTCAAGTTAGGTGCTTGTCAACCCCCAATCAAGGCAAATGGTTCCCCACACACTTTCCAGAGGTCATCTTCTTGAACCAGGGTAAGGGTCTCTTCGACCTTATAGGTTTCCCCGAGACTAAATATCTTCGCCACTATAGCAAAAACCGGGTTAACGGCACGTCTTCGATTACAGTTGATTCGAACCTCAGCGACGTTATCATCCAGCATCTGAGTTTCGGTTTCAATGTGGAGTAGGGCCATTTTCATCCAGCTGGCATCAAACCCCTCGGATTTGGCCTGGTCGGCCACGCGGTCAAGATAATCGTCCACAACATCGCTCTCGCCATCTTCGGTTATCTCTCTGCAAAGACGCTTTTCCATCGCATTGTTCAGTTTGAAATATGCCTTGGAAAATTCCACCGCCGCCTTGGCGGGGGATTCGTGATGATCTGCCGTGACCAGTAGAATCTGCAAAATGAAAGCCGCGACAATTACCGCTGCTATTTTTAGAAATTTGCTGTTGCTACCCATTTATCCTACCTCCTTGTTCAACCGTAATACCTTGCTTGGACTAACGAGCCGAATCGACACAGAATACATTAAATTAAACGTATCGGAATTTCTACAACCTACTGAGAATATAGAGGTCTTTTGGGGCTTCCGAATTTACCCCGAAAATGGAATGGTGGCCGCCGGCTCGTAGAGCCTACACCTCGGAGAGAACGCTGGGATATTGGTTTTCAGAAGGACAATAGCCATTTTAATTTTATCATCAATCCCGCCGGTGGCGGAACCATTAATCCAGCATTGCATTATCCTCTCCGAGCCATAGGCCAGAACCCATTACGCCACAATTCCATTGTTCCATCATTCCAATTAAGCGAAGCGAACTAACTTGTTTTCTGCTGCTCAAATATCATGGATCAGAGCCGATGACAAGAATTTTTAAATAAACAAATAGTTGAAATTGGGACAAATTTATCCTATTTGAATCATATTGAAAAAATTCAATATAAACCGGTTTTTCTTTAACGCGTCATGTCAAAATGAAGGGACGCGAGGTCGATATCATGCAGTGGATAAAGACGAGTTGTTGTCTCTGTCTCCAGACCTGCGGACTGGAGGTGATGGTTGAAAATAACGAGATTGTAAAGGTCCGGCCCGATAAGGCCAACCTCCGCTCGCTAGGTTACGCCGGCCGCAAAGGGCTTAAAGTGGCACACTACCAGCATCACCGGCAGCGGCTGGAGCAGCCGCTCAAGCGACAAAATGGCCGGCTGGCATTACGATTACAATGCCAATACGATGATGCGTGATCCGGAATGGAACCAAGGACGCAGATCGGGATGTCTGGCGGTTCACCCCCGGGATGCCGCTGACCTGGCTCTGGCTGACGGTGAAATGGCGCGACTCACTGCCCAGGCGGGAGAGGCGAATGGGGTGGTCCAGATTTCCAAATTGACCCGCCCGGGGATGGTTTTATTGCCACAGGGCTTTGGTCTGGACTTCGAAGGAAAATCCGTTGGTGTAAATGTGAATCTATTTACCCCTGCCGGCAATCGAGACAGAAACGCAGGCACGCCCCATCACCGTCGTGTCCCCTGACGGTTGGAGCAAGTGCCAAGTTAGCTCAAAAAGCATAGGGAAATGAGGAAATGGGGTGGAATGAGGAAATGGGGTCGGACCACGGTGAACCTCTGACAATTAAGGATGTATGCTAAAAATTGTCCTATTTTTTTGGCTTAAAATGACGTTGCGGAAAGTTAGTGATAAATTTATGGAGGCCCCGGTAGCTCGGTCCATAACATTGCTGCTCAGCCACGCTCCCTTCCATTTTTAAAAATAATGACCGAGAACACTTTTTCAATATTGCGCAGATTAATTTTTATCATGCGCCGCTTCGTATCCCGTGGGATTTTTCTACCGGTTGAAATCGGTTACATCCGCGTAAGCGGTGCAGACGGATCAACATCCGGCCGAGGCCTGTTCCCCAAAAAACACCGGTTTTTCACGGGCACCGTATTACTCCTGCTTGCAGCAATGGTGACCGGTTGCCCCATGCCGCCCTACGTAGCAAGCCTCGACGAAATTCTTGAACAGGAGGGAATTAACAATCGCGCCCATTACGGATACAGATGCACGGCCGGCGCGCATCGTGGCGCATCTGAAGAACATAGGGAGAATACAATGGCGGCTCTTATGGCCGCAGACAAATACAATAAATATGCTTTTATAGAGTTTGACGTTCAATACTCAAAAGACAGGAGAATAGTCGTCTATCATGACAAAAGGATGCTCAGATTGTATGGCGACGTGAGAGCAATCGGCAATACGACATTTGCAGAACTGTCTAAAATGACCGGCGGAGAAATCGCCGCCTATGATGAAGTTATTGGTTTTCTAACAAAGAAACTTAACATTGAAATAAAGTCGCAGGGCGACCATCAGGAAGACGAGCGCTTAGTCGATGAGATCATAGCTGATATCCGGGCCCGCAAACGCGACAAGGACGTATTGATAAGCTCTATTTCCAGCGATGTAATCAAGTACGTAAACCGAAATTATCCTAATATACCAACCGGTCAAGTGCTCTGGCTTACATCATCAACATATCTGCATTTCGACGGCCTGACAAAAAAGCTGTACGAGGATATCAGCACTACCCAGGCAGACTACCTCTTGCTGTATGCAGCCAACCTGCGCAATATAGACGGCCTGCTCAAGTTTAAACCAAGGGGGAAAACTATTGTGTTCTGGGATTTCGACGACACAATGTATATCGTGCATAAGGACATTTCTGACCGGCTCTGGGGCGATTCCGGCCTTAAAACATTTTTTCAGTTTGTACGATATAAAATTGTTTCAGTATTCCATCGGCGCAACCCAGAAAAATAACCTGGCCAAGGAACCAACGATTTAAAGCGGAGCTATTGGGTGCGCCCACAAAGCATAGGGGCCACCCATTAAAGGTCTTGTTTCTTAACGCTTGTTGATTTTTTTTCGGAGGGATTGAATATGGAATGTTTGATGGATCACATCGTTTTGAATGTCGAAGATGACGAGAAGATGATTGTTTTCTATTCAAAAGTACTTAGGTTTGCGCCTGAACGTCTATCAGAATACCGCGCGGGAGAGGTGCCCTTTCCGTCTGTGCGTATCAATTCGGATACGATCATCGACCTGTTTCCGAAAAAGATATGGCAGAAAAAGGCTCGGGCCGGACAAGGTCGTGAGAACTTGAACCATTTCTGTATGGCCTTGAGTAAGGAGACGTGGGAAAACCTTTTGGAGCGACTTAAGGCTAACAATGTCGATATAGAAGAAGGGCCTGCTTCACGCTGGGGTGCGCACGGTACTGGAACGTCGATCTATTTTCGAGACCCGGAAGGCAATCTAATCGAGGCGCGGTATTACGAGAGTCACAATAGTTCAGAGAAAAGTCTCTTTGGGGCATAGGCGACAAAAGCTGGTTTCGGACTATTTCCCGTAGATTCTCTTTGCATAACCATGCCAGTGCACCTGACCCCAAAAAGGCCGGTGCCTTATGCAATCTGTGCAGCTCAAAGAGGATATTGAATCGAAATAATTACCATCCTGAATGTTTTATAATGTATATTGATCCGTATAAAGATCTACTCAATATCCTTAAAAATACATCGACGGGGTTCCGAACACCTGCTGTTTCTTGGTTGGGTCAATGAGTAAAGGGTGACGGGAAAATTTGACCGTTTGGTTGCAGCAGCTATTCGTTAACCTTATCCCTTAACTGCCGAGAACACCTAAAAGTCACAACTCTTCTCGGTTCCAATGTCAAATCTTCACCTGTTGCGGGATTCCTCCCCCTCCGCTCATGCTTGGTCTTGACACAAAATTTTCCGAAACGACTGACAAGGACATCCTCTCCGGATTCCAAAGTCCGCTTAATGATTTCCAGCAGCGTTTCGATCATTTCGAAAGATTGGTTCTTTGGATAGCCGTTTTGTTTGGCAACCGCCTCGACGATATGGGCTTTGGTGAGGGTCATAGATAATGCTCCTGATTTTTTAACCGTTCAAATCATCACGGCTTTGATCCATCATTATTTCACACCAACATAAATCCCTTTTGCAACTCTTGTGATTTTTCCCTGTTTGTATGTCCTGTTCAACATGTTGCGGACTTTTTTCTGGTCAAAACCGGTCTTCTTCATCAACGTGGCCGTATCAAGACCTTTCTTTGATCGATGGATGAATTCAAGGAGCTTGTCGGTATCAGTTTTCTTGCCAACTTTTGCCGGGGTCTTTTTGGAAACAGCCTTTGCTTTAATCTTTTTCATGACAGGTTTTGCCTTCGGCTTTTCCGCTTTCCCGAGTGCAGCTGCCAATTTTTCAATTTGATTTACCAGTTTCGTTAACTCTTTGCTGATAGTCTGAAGATCCTTGGTAATTGTCATTTTGTTCTCCTTTTCCGGTTTTTAGATTAAAATTTGTTTTGATAACAACATGTTACAGAAAAGCCTTGACTATAACGGCTTCTAACAGATTAATTTAACAATCAAAATTAGTATCTGTCAAGAAAATAAGCAGGTTATCTCTCTAATATTCTTGACAATTTAAGCGGTCAACCTTGACCCAAATCTCCAATTCGTATATATTCCTTGTATCATGTCAAAATTGAGCTTGATCTGACGCTGAATTTCCAAATCTGAGCCTGACCTGACCTCAATCTTGATTTGTCCTTACCTTTCAACGAATTGTCATTTTCTACAACGATCAACCATCATTGCGGAAGGCGATTGACATGCCGAATAAACAAAAGCTCCTTCATAAACCAATGGCCAAGCATTCTGCTGGGGTTTCGGAAGAAAAACGTAATTTTCAGAACTTAGCAACACGGCGAGAATTTTTAATAGGCACAGCAAGCCTGGCTCTTGCATCAGTTTTGCCTGGATGCTCTCAGACGACGAAAAATGTTCAAACCCAAACGACCGCACCTGTGATTTCCACTTCAACAGACATCGAACTATCTGCAAGTTGCTCGTGGATAGCTAAAGGCGAGCATGAAAATTCATATGCCCTGTATAAAAAAACAGTAGAAGCTGCGACGGATTTTTCCTGGCTGTCTAAAGGGGATCGTGTGCTTATCAAAGTGGCGCTGAACTCAGGTAATAAATATCCAGCCACCACCGATCCCTGGTCCATCCATTGCATGGTCAAACTGTTGAAGGAAAAAGGTGCTGGGAAAATATTAGTTGGCGACCAGAGTGGTTTTGGAACAGTACAATGGACAAAAGACTTGAAGATCGGGTCATCTCGTCAGCTTGCGTCATCTGCAGGATTATTGAATGCTATTGAAGAAAATGATGCTGAACCATGCTTTTTTGAGGAATATGGGTGGGATGGCTATCAACCAGTATCGCCGACGGGTGAGCATCATTGGAACCAGCCGATAATGATACCCATGATATTAGACGAAGTAGATCATATTATTTTCCTTCCAAGAGTAGCTTCACATATTCTTGCCGGAAACACTTTGGGCTTTAAGCTGGGGGTGGGTTTCTTACGGAGTGACAGCAGGGGTGCGTTTCACAACGGCGGGAACCAATTCTATGCGATGTATGAAGAGATCAACCATATCCCTCAAATCGCCTCCAAGTTAAGATTGACAGTCTCTTCAGGCCGATTGGTTTTAACCTTATTCGGCCCGAATGACGGCCCTACAGCAAAACCCGATTATGGGTTGGTGATGGCTTCCGAATATTTGCTTGCCCATGAGATGTTAGCCTATGCCTGGCTCCAATGGAACCGGCAATTTGAAACTTCCTCTTTTGCGCATATGACATATGGAAAGCTGACCAAGAGCCGTTCCCGCCACAATAATCAATTCACCGAACGAATGTGGCCGGATACAAAAGGCCGTAAAACTCCCCCGATAGACTATTTTGAACCTGGAAACCTGTATAATCATCCCGCTGTTATCAATAACCTCAAACGTTTGGGAGGACATCCGCGTAGTATTCATGTCGAAGAAGTAAATCGTCAACCGGACGATACGGTAGTCTCATATTTAAATCGGCAAATCAATATATAACAGGCCATCTTCACTCATTGTAATTATAGGATTTCAAAACATGATTTGTTCTCCTTCTGAATGATGGGAACCACCATAGAACATACCAATGCAGACGGTAAGTATTCCCTGGGGATGGGGGACATGGATCATGAGCTAGGAACATATCTTAGATCCGCCACTTCGTCTACAATATGCGTGGGACAAAATGAAGCCCCAATCTATGGAATTAGGGATTCTCAAAATGGGAGAAACGTATTCAGCAGAAAATCATCTTGAAGACAGCATGTAGAAAACAGCAAAATCGCAGATTTCGGCTAACCACAATTGAAATTGATGGGAAACGCTACTCACTTCACCTTTGAGACTTATTTGTCTTGTTAAATATTTGAAACCCAACCCACTCGGCTTGCCGAAGAATATCCGAGCATACGGAAATTTTTTAGAAAAAGTGATATTGGGGCATTTCCCTATGTACCTTTATCTTGCATGTTTATTTGTAACCACAATATGTTGATATGATGTGTATTAAATTTTGTTGGTGCTAAAAAGAAAGAACCAGATGACGATTCTTGACCACTACGACAAGCAAAAACAACGTTTTCTTGAAAACTGCATACAATGTGGGCTTTGTGCTGAAGGCTGTCCGATTTTGCCCTACACTTAAATGAGCGAGGTTTCGGCTCAAGAAATCCAGGAAAATGTGTTTGATTACATGGAGAGCGGGATTCCTAATCAACAGGCTTATGCCAAAGCGTTTGCCTGTATGGAATGTTTCAAGTGCACGGCGGGAATGTGTCCAGAAGACCTTAACCCAATGCTGATCAACGAGCTGATCAGACTATTGTGGTCAAACGTTTGGAGCCGAGGATAAACGATTTGATTTCAGGGTCACTAACTATGTCCATCTGGTTGCCCATGCTATGGGCATCCATCGTGATGATAAGTTTAAACGGTATGCGCTTTGGCGGAACTTGGATCGTATTTTGAAGGATGCTGATGATCATATCCTTGAATCCCCTTTTGAAAAAAAACGCATTATTGAAGTGCTCAGATCAATCTTTATCCAATAAACGCACGATACCAGATATTGTGCTTAAAGTTCTTCGATGAAAACCTGCACTATCTCTTATTGTATCTAAATTTATCTGACTTTCCAGCCTAATCTCCAACCACCATATATTGATTTTCACGTCAAAATATTTCCAACAAAGCAAAATTTGTGTTTTCAGCTGATTTGTTGTATAAAGTTGGAATCTTACCTTTTTATCGCGCAGGCATCATAAATGGAAGGACCAAAACATGAATTCGCTTTCCAGCTTGGAGCTGACCGAAAAAATTGTTGAAAAAGCCAAATCTTTGGGCGCAGCCATTGCAGGGGTTGCCAGCGTCGAATCTTTGAGAGAGTCACCTTCCCACCGGATCTATCCTAAAATCGGTATGAACCTCGAAGTGCATTGGCGAGATGCGAAAGTCGATGTTAAGCCCGACGAGGTGGCCTGGCCAGCAGATGCAGTATCTGCAGTTGTAATCGGAGTTGCGCACAACGCCGATGAACCGGAACTCGACTGGTGGGACGGCAAGGGAACACCTGGCAACCGTATCCTCGTGCAGATCAATAAGAAACTGTCCGAATGGATTGAGATTACATTTTCTGTCAAAACCTATAAACTGCCTTATTTTGTTGAAAAAGGCGGAATCTTTTTAAAAGATGCGGCAGTGATGGCCGGTTTAGGATGTATCGGCAAGAACAACCTTGTAATCACGCCTGGATACGGCCCCCGCATCCGTTTCCGGGCGCTTTTGCTGGACCGGAAAGCAGAAGCCACCGGCCCGCTTGAATTTAATCCCTGCGAAGGCTGCAAGCAACCCTGCCGCAAAGCCTGTCCCATAAAAGCCTTTCAAAACACCGTCTATTCGGTCGATGCGCTGGACCAATCCATATTACCCGGCATCAACGGAACCTATGACCGGGTGATCTGCAACGTGAAGATGGAAAAAGATATTGAGGAAGCAGTTATGGCGATACCGGCAGGCCATGAAGAACATCAGGAAGTTCGACTGGCGATCGGCGAATTTGAAGAAGGTGTCTTGGTGAAACCGAAAAGAGATAAAGACCCTTATTATTGCGTCAAGTATTGCAGGGGATGTGAGCTAGCCTGCCCGGTGGGGAAGTAGGTGATGGGTTAAAAAATCGTTATGACATGATTTTATTGAACAAATCTAAACCTTGTGTGACTGATCCGTCAGCATTAATTTCGGGTCGGAATCGGTTTTTTTGATAAGGCCATACAATATGTTGGGATGATGGGATTTTGAATAAATCCTGATATATCCAACTAATCATCACCGCTGATACTTCAATTAATTATGTCAAAGGAGGCCCTTATGACAAAGGACACTATTGATCCCAAGGTATATGACTTATACGATGAATACTGCCACACCCAGATGACAAGACGCGATTTCCTGACTAAAGCCTCGGCACTGGCTATCGTTGGAGGGTCAGCTCTCGCTATGGCGGAAACGCTGCTGCCACGCTATGCTGAAGCTCAAACAATCTCCTTTACAGATGAACGGATCAAGGCTCGATATGTTGAGTATGATTCTCCAGGCGGTACATCAGGCAATATGCGCGGGTATCTGGTAAAGCCTGCCGGTGATGGACCTTTCCCCGCTGTTCTGGTTGTTCATGAAAATAGAGGCTTAAACCCCTATATAGAAGATGTGGCACGTCGTGCCGCTGTTGAAGGATTTCTCGCCCTTGCACCTGACGGACTCTCTCCCATCGGTGGGTACCCCGGAAACGATGACGATGGAAAAGTCATGCAAAAGTCTTTGGATAAAGACAAACTGTTCACTGACATGTTGAACAGTGCCAAATTCTTGAAAGGCCATAAGTTGTCCAATGGCAAGCTCGGAGCAACAGGCTTCTGCTATGGTGGTGGTGTTGTCAATAATCTTGCTGTGCGTATGGGAACAAATCTGAATGCGGGTGTCCCGTTTTATGGTCAAGCCGCAGCAACTGAAGATGTTGCCGAAATTCATGCACCACTTATGATTCAGTATGCTGAGAATGACCCTCGTGTCAACGCTTCACGCGAGGAGTACCGAAAAGCTTTGGAAAAAAACAAGAAAGAGTTTGTTATGTATACCTATGAAGGAACCCGTCACGGCTTCCATAACAATTCAACACCCCGTTATAATGAAGAGCAGGCGAAAATCGCCTGGGATCGTACAATGTTGTTTTTTAAGAAACATCTCGCCTGAACAAATATTCATCCACATTTCATTTGTTGAAAGACTGCTTTGGGTATATAGGTGAAGATAGCTTTGCAATGTTTTGCCCCCGGAGCACCGCGGCACAGTTCAACATTGTTTTATCCATCATCCCTCTATGTCCACCCATATGTAACCGCCAATAAATTTTGACTTTGACATACAAGCCTGCTATATTCTTCATTATTCCGGAACGAAGGATAAAACTCTAAACGTTAAGTGCCACAGCTACTAAAGGAATGAAAATGGATAAAAAAGCTAAGATAAAGGAATATAAAGATACTCCTCGTTCTATGGGGGTTTTTCAGATAAAAAATAAGCTAAATGGCAAGATTCTTATCGGCTCTAGTAATAATTTGCCAGCAATACTTAATCGCTTTAGAGCCGAGTTGAAGATGGGTAGCTGCCGCAATATTGTATTACAGGAAGAATGGAAAGAATTCGGTCCAGAGGCGTTTGAATTTGAAGAACTCGAAATTCTTAAACCATTGGATGATCCGAGTTATAACCCCGCTGATGACCTCCTTTTTCTTAAAGAGCTATGGACCGAGAAGCTAAAACCATATGGTGACAAGGGATATAATAAACCACTAAAAAATGTCACTTAACCATTTTCTTAAGTGGACTCGGTTCTCTCGCCACTGAGAAATTCGTTAGCGACTACAGCGATCTCCAACAAAGTTGGAAGTAGCAAATCAAATTAAATACGAGGAAACTATTATAAGGGTGCTTTGTTCCCTATCTTTTCCTCTCAATAATGATTGACTAAATGCAATCGATTTGTTTATATACGCAATAAATCAATTTTTTAAGATCACTCCATCTGACCTGAAGCGGGTCTCTAATTTCTGATTCGAATCTTGTTTCTGTTCTGATATTGAATTCCTGGCAATAATTCACACATTGGGTCCACTGTTTGAAGCCTTAATTACGGGGGTGCAATATGCCAGAAAAGGGTTTTAAACGTAAACTCGTGGCAATCCTCAGCGCCGATGTTGTTGGTTACAGCTCGCTTATGGACGATAATGAGGCAGAGACTATACGTACTTTAAAGAATCACTGTTCTGCAATAACAACTCTTATCGGCCACAATCGAGGTCGAGTAGTGGATATCATAGGCGATAATCTGCTGGCTGAATTTGGCAGTGCGGTTGATGCCATAAATTGTGGCACGGAGATTCAGCAGGAGCTTGCACTGCGGAATATGGAATTACCTGACAATCGCAAGATGGAATTTCGTATTGGCATCAATGTGGGAGATGTGGTTGAAGAAAATGGGCGGATTTACGGTGATGGCGTCAATATTGCGGCTCGGATAGAAAGCCTTTCTGATGCAGGGGGAATTTGCATTTCCGGAAGAGTCTATGATCAGGTCGAGAATAAGTTAGATTTAAAATATGAATTCTTAGGCGAACAAAAGGTAAAAAATATCGTGAGACCGATTCGGGTTTATGTCGTCAAAATGGCGGATGATGTGACTGAATCTGAGATGGAAAAAAAGCATGAACCGCCCGCCAAGCCTTCCATTGCTGTGCTCCCTTTTTTAAATATGAGTGGTGACGTAGACCAAGAGTATTTTTCCGATGGTATTACCGAAGACATTATCACCGCCCTTTCTAAATTTAGATGGTTTTTCGTTATCGCCCGAAATTCCAGCTTTACCTATAAAGGCAAAACAATTGAGGTCAAGCAGGTGGCGGAGGACCTTGGGGTGCGTTATGTATTGGAAGGTAGCGTTCGCAAAGCTGGGAAGAAGGCGCGCATTACTGCACAGCTGATCGACGCGCCCACGGGTTACCATGTCTGGGCTGAGCGTTATGATCGAGATTTAGAGGATATTTTTGCAGTTCAGGATGAGATCACACATAACATTGTTCGCTCTGTGGGTCCCGAATTTCTATCGGCAGAGATGAAACGCGCCCAGCGAAAAGACGTTCTCAACTTAGATGTATGGGATTACATCATGAGAGCCAGTTCACATCACGGTCGATACACCAAGAAAGATGCCGCAGAAGCTCAACGCTTGCTTTTCAAGGCGATTGAACTGGACCCTATGAGTTCTGAGGCTTTCTGTCTCTTGGCCTTTACGCATTTGATGCAGGTGCAATTCGGCTGGAGCCAGTCAACAGCTAAGTCCATTGAAGCAGCCGAAAAAGCGGCCCAAAGCGCCGTGGCAATTGATGACCGGGATGCTTGGGCGCACACAGCTTTGGGTTTAGTCAATCTAATTTCAAAACGGTACGATGATGCCGTCTGTCGATTAGAAAATGCAATTGATCTCAATCCCAATCTGGCCAACGCATACGGTGCAGTTGGACAGGCGCTGGCACTTGCAGGCGAATATGAAGCAGCCGTCACCCATATCAACAAAGCAATTCGGCTGAGTCCCCACGATCCCTTTGCCGTTTATTGGTTTGGTCACCTTGGCGTGGCTGCCTTTGCGGATGAACGATACCAGGATGCCTGCTATTGGGGTCGAAAAACGATCCAGCAAAACCCGATGTTTCCAGGCGGCCATCGGTTAGTAGCAGCGAGTTGTGGTCAATTGGATCAATCGCAGGAGGCGGCAAGTGAGCTTAAAAAATTGTTTCATTTGATGCCGGGGATGACAGCAGATGATGTCAGAAAACAAGTCCCATTCAAAAGGCCCAACGACATGGAGCGTTATATCGAGGGCCTTCGAAAAGCGGGACTGAAAGGGTGAATATTCAGCCGACAAGGTTATACATATGGTGAACCTGAAAAATACGGCTTCGGTTATTCACTGGGACCCCTGAATCAAAAAGCCTGGATTAATGAAAAATTTCACACCTTTCTTTTCTGTACAGTTAAACAAGAAATCGTAGCAATAATATTGGGCATAAAACTTTTTTTTCTCCAACTAATCGGTAGTTTATATTCTCCAAAATACTTGTGGTAGTGCTTTCATATCTGCAATTTTGCAAAATGGTGGTTACATCTACTAATCACAGGTTTGCCTATTTTTGTGATATTTTATGATATCATAACCAAATGTTAGCGCTCGCAAGCCTAATGCTTTATAACTTACCAACTAAGTAGGGAGGCACAATTACAATGAAAAGATACCTAAAGATTGTTTTTTTGTCTCTTCTGTTTAGCAGTCTCCTGCTAACGGCAGGTCAATCATGCACAACATTCTGTCTTGATCATGGCGGCCAACCAGTGTTTGGAAGAAACTTAGACTGGTTTGTAGGTGACGGACTGGTGATTATAAATAAACGAGGGGTCGAGAAAACTGCGCTTGCAGATTCCTTTAACTGGGATAACCTTTTGAGCTGGACATCAAAATATGGCAGTGTAACATTTAATCAACATGGGCGTGAATTTCCCTTGGGAGGGATGAACGAAGCCGGGCTGATTGTTGAAACGATGGTGCTTGAAGTTACTGAATACCCATCACCCGATTCCCGGCCTGAAGTTCAGACATTGCAGTGGGTACAGTACCAACTTGATAATTTTAGCACTATCGAAGAAGTCATTTCAGGTCAATCACAGATAAGGATTCGTGAAATAGCAGATCCGGGGCTCCACTTTTTAGTATGCGATAGAATGGGAAACTGTGCCACTATTGAGTTTATCGGGAAAAAAGCAGTTTACCACACAAAAGAGACGATGCCGGTTAAAGCACTCACAAACAGTAAATATGCTGAAACAATCAGTTATTGGGAAAATAATAGTATACCTCAACCTGACAAGTACAAGACTGTTGGGCGGTTTGCCCGTGCCGCCAACATGGTAAAGAAATATGATCCGAAAACGACAAAGGCACCTATAGATTACGCTTTTGACATTTTAGAAAATGTTGCACATCCCTATTATACACAATGGCGGATTGTTTATGATGTGAAACATCTCAGTGTTTTTTTTCGAACACTTGAGAACCAAAGCATTAGGCATTTCAGTCTAAAATCGTTTGATTTATCCTGTGGGACACCCGTCCAGGTATTGGATGTCAATACCGAGCTGTCTGGAGATATTACTTATAAATTTGTTGATTACACATATCAAATTAATCGAAATCTAATCGGAGAAGCATTCAGAAAAACACCTAGTTTAAGTGCTGTCCCAGATTATGTTTTAGACATGCGTTCGAAATATCCCGAAGGCGCTTCCTGTATCGAGTAAATACTGCCTTTTAAAAAACTGATATTCTTTAAGTGATTACAATCAAAAATTATGAAGGTAATAACAGTACTGAGGTAAAGTAAGATAGTGTAAAAATCTACAGATAACCAACTAAACGCAGATGAGTCTCAATTCCCGATATCATAGAATAGCGTTTTATCAATAGTTGCGGTTTTCGAAACTGGCAACAAACTCGATGACACCTCAGATCTATAAAAAGCGACATAAGACTTATAACCCATAGCAATTATTGATAAAATGGTGAACTGTACCGCCATTATCGGCAAGTGAGAATGGATAGGAAATGGGAAATCTCGGGGAAAGGGCGCAACTCTCCTAAATACGGGTATTATATGCTCCTTATAATAGCCGCAACCCGACGTACGCGATCATCTCAGTGATCGTGAAGTTTCAACTGTCCTCTTCCTTCCAGCCAGCATTGGGAGCATGGTTGGCGAACTTCCCCGGGCTCTCGATATCTCAGAACAGTGGATACCCATTACCATTCAAGAATACAGCAAGTCAAGTCTAATTTTAAGTTCCGCGAAGCGGTTCAGTTCTGCATAGCATCTGCAAAAAATCGGACCTCTAAAAAGTACCGATACTGTAAACATCTATTTAGAATTGACCGACCTTTAAAAAATGTGATATCTGTATTTTTGCCGGGGTTGGGGTACCATCTACAAATCTGACCTTTGGCTCAATTTGTGATATTTTAGCATATCTGCACTTAGAGGATATTTCGTATTAGGAAAAATTTCTAAATACCTTTATAATTGCTTTTCTTTTTGGAAACATCATTCCAATTTTTATTCTTGACCTCATAAACCTCTTTTTATATTAATAAATTAAGACCCATCTAAAATATTCTTCGCCTACTTTCGTACTGAAACCCTATACAAGGGGGTTTTCTATGTCTCAGGAAGGTTTTAAGCGCTAGCTCACCGCTATTCTCAGTTTGGATGCCGTCGGATACAGCCGACTTATGCGGGATGACGAAGCGACCACTGTCCGCGACATCGCCGCCCACCGTGTTTTAATTACCGAAATTATTCAACAACATCATGGCCGCGTTATAGATTCTCCGGGAGACAACATATTGGCCGAGTTTGCCAGTGTTGTAGATGCGGTAAATGGTGCAATAAAAATCCAAGAGGAGATTAAGAGAAGCAACGCCGATACCCCCATAGACCGCCGAATGGAGTTTCGCATTGGTATCAATCTGGGTGATGTGATTGAAGAAAAAGAGCGAATCTATGGCGACGGCGTCAATATTGCTGCACGAGTGGAAGGATTAGCAGCTGGTGGTGGAATTGCCATATCGGGGATAGTCTATGACAGCATCAAAGACAAGTTATCACTTGGGTACCACTATTTAGGTGAGCAAAATGTTAAAAATATCCCTGAGCCGGTTCGGATTTATCGGTTACTAACTGAACCCGAAGATGTCGGCAAATTGGTCGGTGAGAAAAAGACTAAAGCAAGAAAATGGCTTTGGGCAGCCACTGGAGCTATTGCTATAATCCTCGTAATGTTTGTTATTTTCGCCATCTGGAATTACTATTTTCGTCCTCCGTTCGAACCTGCCTCAGTTGAAAAAATGGCCTTCCCCCTACCTGAAAAGCCCTCCATTGCCGTGCTTCCGTTCAACGATCTAAGTAACGATCCTGCACAGGATTACATTGCTGTCGGGATCACTGAAAACATCATTACAGCGCTTTCCAATATTTCGGATATGTTCGTCATCGCCAGTGATTCCACATTAACATATAAGGGCAAGCTGGTGAAAATCCAGCAGGTCAGCGAGGAACTTGGTGTTCGCTATGTGCTGGAAGGAAGTACTCAAAAATCCGGGAACCGTGTAAGGGTTACTGCTCAGCTTATTGATGCAACAACAGGACACTACCTCTGGTCTGAAAAATACGATCGTGATCTGCAAGACCTCTTTTCCCTCCAGGATGAGATCACCCATAAGATCATTGTTGAACTCCAGGTGAAGCTAGCCGAAGGAGAACAGGCCCGTGTAAGTCAGAAGTCGACCACTAATTTGGAAGCATGGAGTTATGCGAATAGAGGGCTGGCGATATGGATGCGTATTTCTAAGGAAAACAATTCCAAAGCAATGGAGCTTTTTAAACAGGCCGTAGAACTTGACCCCAATTATGTCTGGGCCTGGGTGAGACTCGCCTGGACTCATGTTATGGCTGCTAATCCAGGATGGAGCCAATCCCCTTCCGAACACTATAAAATGTTTTTAGAAATTTCTAAGAAGGTATTGGCTATGGATGAATACAATTCAGACGTACACGCCTTATTGGGGCTTGCTTATCTAATGCAGAGAGAGCTTGAAAAGGCCATCGCTGAAGGGGAAAAAGCTCTCATCCTCGGTCCGACCAATGCTCAAGCTCATGTTCTTCTCGCAGTTTCTATGAATGATGTTGGAAGATTCGACGACGCCATCCGCCTGGTCGAAAAAGCTATGCGCCTTCATCCCTATTATCCTGCATACTATCTATCATGGCTGGGTGGAGGCTACCGCATGACAGGACGCTATGAAGATGCACTCTCGGTGTACAATCAACTCCTCGACCGTTCTCTAAAAGGTGAATTTCCTGTTATCGATGCGCATTTATATCTGGTTGATCTTTACGCAGTGATTGGCAAGGAAGACGAAGCCCGAGCACATGCCGCAGAAATATTCAAGATAGAACCTGAATTTTCGTTAAAGAGAATACGCAGTATCAATACCTATGACTACACAGATCCTGCCCTTCTGGAACGCCGGCTCAAAGTGCTTCGCAAGGCTGGGATACCCGACTAACTACAACCATCTTGAAATAACTTGGCCGTTGATGACTCCAACTAAACGCAGGTGAGCATCAGTTGCGATATCCAGATATGGTATCTGCAATAAATTCGTTCTTTAAAAATTGCAGATACTGTAAACTTAGGTCTCTAACAATTGAGATACCCCGCCAGTATCCCGCCTATACCCCGCCCAATAAAAAAACATACCTCGCTTACCCTGCAATTTTAAAAAAAGTATCCCGCCGGTTTTAATAAAAAACATACCCCGCCACACCAGGCCCCTCTCCAGCGCTGCAAATTTTTTCATCACACACTGCCTGGCATGTCCATACCTTTACTATCTTCACTCCGGCAGACTTGTACTATTCAGTTTTGTTATTTTGAAAAAATAGTTGAATTGGGGGCCGTCAAATAAAAAAAATGTTTCATATATTCTATACGTTATGGCAGTTGGAGACATAACATTGTATAAGTTCTTGAAAATATATATATTTGTGATATTATCACAGCGGATATGAGGTGTATGTATGAGCCGTATGAATTTTGAGCAAGCATATTCTGGACAAATTAGTTTGGGGGGTATAAAGCCCCAAATGGGTCTTCCTATACTAGTACTATGAAAAAATTATAGTAGTACTAGGAGGTCAGATGGATATACCAGTTCGCTTATACTCACATTATTATGTCTCCAATAAATTTACAAATTTGTAATAATTCTTGTAACATGTTGTTTTCATATGAAATATTCATTTCCAGGCCCACCGACACTATATCCAATAAAAACAGATAGATAAGTCCATTGAGGACATAAGTAAACAAATCTGTCTATCAGACCTTGGCTTCATGGCTGAGGTATCAATTAGAAATCTGAATGAACCAAATCCCACTATTCAGCTGACTACGGCTATGTACCGGCAATAGTCCAGACGTTGGTTTCAAAGGAATATTGGTTATATTGTACAGATTTCAGGGTTGGATTTAACCGGCCCTTTTTATCATTTCCCCAAGTTTTACCGTACCATATTAAAATTTTTCGGATCAATATCTTCGGATGTAACATTCTATCCAAATTTGACAATACATACACCATACGATATTTGATCTCTAAATATTCCTAATGCAGGCAGATCCAAAACCTTTGGCATATAACAAAACCTAAAGCCAAGGTATCTGCTATCATGACTATTGAAAAACTTCATATAAATCTAAAGTCTCCTCTTTTTCAAGCAAGTAATTGTCGTCTTCTGGGTCATATTTAGCCTTTTCGGGATGTCCCCCGGCAAATTTCTTTACTGATTCCATCGAGTCCCAAATGGTTACAAGCAAAAATACAGCATTAGCGTCTGCAATTAACATTTGCTGATGAAATGAGGTATATTTTTGCTTTAGAAGTTCCATCATGGAGCGGCCAATACCTTTTCCCTTATGGTCTGCATGTACAAGCACATGAGGATAATAGACAACCAAACTGCCATCAGAGATGGCATTTCCAATGCCAACAAGCTTTCCTGCAATTCTTGCTGTTACCAAAGAATCAGAATTTTGAAGCGCAGGGATTAGTTTTTCTGGCTTTTCCGCCGATGACCAGCCATTTGCTTTGTATAGCTCAACAACTTCATCAGTTTCAATTTAATCTTCTGAACTTAATTCTAATTTCATTTGTATCCGTCTTACCTATTGGCTTGCCGTTTCCATGAGTTTCTCTGCGCTCCCCATTGCGATTATAATATTCCTATGAAAGAGATCGTAAGAAATGCCGGTGTTAAGGTGACCGAACATATCTCTATATCCATTTTCTGACAATCTACTTATATTTGGTAAAAAAAAGAAATCTCTCCTTTGATGTTTGTTTAATAAATATCCCGAAAATTCGTATGCCTCCGCAAATCCGACAGCATCAAGTCCCAAGGACTCTGCAAGGCTCTTTATTTTTTCAGAAAGTAAATGTTTTTCCATTATTTTGTGTTAAACCAGCCCATACAAGATTTCAGATGTATTTAAGACTATATGAAAATTATTGGGGAGGTCGATACTCAGGACCGCTTGCCACTACCTGGATCGAAAGTTTGATCCTAAGCACCCCCAATATATTGTGGTTGCCAAAAATGCTACGGGTTTGTGATTACATACCAATATCTATTGGCCAATTTAAACTGCCTTGTATGTGTCTTCGACGATTTCTTTACCATATTTTCTTTCAAGACGTCGGACTATAAAATGACCACGTGCCATATCCTGAAAATGATCGATAAATAATGTATTAATTATAGCCCCTCCTGCTGCTCCAATTGCAGGAACTGCTTGCGCTGCTGCTTTCTCTGACACTTGAATACTAAAGCGCTCTGAAATTTGAATTATTAATCGAACAAGGGCTGGAGCACCTTTTTCAGACAGACCTCTTTTTGTAATGTATTCTGCAGCTTTCGAAATTGATTGTGCCAAGGCTGCACGAACTGCAAAATATCCGGATTCAGAAGCATCATCACTCGTCTTTGGCCCACCTAAAGCAAACACTTCGATGCATGCTATTTTTGACTCAATTTTATGGATATCTTCATCTTCGCTCCTGGCAATATCAGCGATAGAGCGCAACATGATTGTTGTTGATATTGGTAGTTCTATTGCCAAAGCGGGTAAACCCAATAAGCCGCCTACGCCACCTGTTGCAGCAACAGCCAATTTATGCCAGATATTGGATGCTTCTTCCCCTGGCGAATCCTTCATTGTAATAACTGCCGCCTGAACAGCCTTGGTTAAAGCTGTTCGAGTTAATTCACCAACTTTCAGGTTCCAATTTTCTGGTAATAAGGAGAATCCTTTTTGGATGGGTGTGCCAAGAAAATTCGTAATTTTTGCTGCAAGGCCAGGGTGTTCAAGAAGCGCCTTCGCATTTTTTAAATCATTTAAATCCTGCTCTTGAAGAGTCATAATAATTCCGAGAAACTAATAATCATAAAAATGGATGATAAGAATATCGCAATACGCTCCTATTGCGAAATTTTAATAATACTATGAGGTGATCTGACTTCAGCTATCCAAATTGGCTCACATTTGGAAGCCAGTTTTAAAAAATCAAATTAAGTCGTAACGAGACCTTTAGCGAATAATGAATCAGAACCGCAATTGGAAAGACATAGGGAAAGACATAATATCAAGTCTTCATTCTTGACAGATTAATCTGATTGTCCAACATCTCAATCTTTTTTCAGCTTCTTATATTTCTCTATTTTATGGGCTACACGCCTGCAGGCATGTGAAAACCCAGATTCCCCTATGCGGGAACGCATCCCGATGTTCTGGCATTTAACACTTAATTATACACCTTCGAATTATATCATTGATAGATCACAATCAATTCAGAAAGTTATTTATCGATTGACGCCAAGCCCTTCCCTCCATAGTTGGAAAATCTATTCCTATAAAAAAAGCCAAGTCACCTTCAGTTGGCAACTCGGCTTTTTGTGTTAAGACAGTCTGCATAGTTCCCATCCCCCCTGTAAGGTGGGTTTTGCTGCGTCTTTTAAGAACCGATTTGGTTTATCCGGAATAATTATGTCATAAAAGATTATTTAAAATTCGTATCAAAATTCCATAATGATTGTCAACGGTTAAAACAATATGGAAATTTCGAGCAAAATTATAGCTTTAAACCTGGCACTCTATTTGGTCATTCCAGCCGCAGCGTAGCGGAGAGCCGGAATCCAGCGAAAACCTCGGCATGACTGGATTACCGCCTTCGCGGCAATGACGGATGAGTGATCATTGGGTGATATCAATGCAGGCTGGTTCCTGAATCAGTGAATTGGATATTGTTGTCCCCCTCTTCTCCCTCGGCAATTAAAAGATCTATTATGTTTCTTTTATCCGTACCAGGGTCGAATAGATCCCTGAGGGCATGTAGCGCCGCGTAACCGTCAGGAACCGTTGTATAATAAAACTTCTGGGCTAATTCAGCAAAGGTTTCCATATTTTCCTGGTCCACACAGGCTCGTATGTAATAGGTGATGAGAGTGCTGAGGATGTTTTCAAACTCATGAAAATAGGCTAAATCCGACAAGAGATCGAGCCTGCCCGGATAATGATCGAGACCGTATCCCGTCAAAAGCCTTCTCATGACCCCGCTGATCGGCGTAAGACCCGCACGCAGCAAAAGGTATAATGCCTTTTAGAAATGGCACAACTTTTTCCGATCTCTCTCGAGTGTCATGTCGGCCATCATACTCCTAATCATTATTCTAAGTTTTCTACATCTGCTAAATCCTGTGAACGACCGGTAGCCCGTTTGTTTTTCTTTAAGTTATCGATATCAATAAAAGTAATATGAAGACCTTGAATTTCGACTTGGACTCTTAATTTATAACAATCCTCGAATTGCAAATCTTTTAATGTTGTCAAAATATCTATACGATTGGGAGGATAACCTAACTGAATTATCTGATCACTTTCAAGAAAATCATCGGCTTTGAGATCAAGTGATCCAAAACCGAATTTTTTGAGTGCTTTTAAAATTCTAGCAGCATTATCAGGCGATAATTCAATCCATACATCAAGATCTTTTGTGTAACGTGGATGTCCGTGGAGAGCGACGGCATACCCGCCTACCACTAAATATTTAACACTCTTTTCGTTTAACAACTCTATAAATTCTTTGAAATCCTTGCTCAGCATTATATCTCCATAAATTGTATTCTTTTCGGATTTGCTCTAATGCCTCAAGCCGGTCTTCATATGATTTTGATTGCCAAAAGGAAAAATCATTCGGCTGTTCATTTATTTTATATTTTTTTACAACCTTGCTGATTCCCATAGTAACCTCCAACTTTTAATTCTTCATGGTGTTGCATTACCAATTTGCAGGGACCCAACGTTTAGAGTTTTATCTGTCGTCCCGGAATAATTGAGAATATAGCAGGCTTGCATACCAAAGTCAAAAATTATAGCCGGTTACGTCGTATCAACAGTAATAGTTTTTTCACCACAGAGACACGGAGGTCACAGAGAGTATTTTTGTTTTGCCCATCGGGAGACAACGAGGGGCAAAAAAGTCTATCCACGTGATGAAAATGCCAATCATTTGTAAAGTATCGCGAACCATTAGCAGATAAAGCTGATGCTTTTCGTTTGCCGCCGCCTACCCCGTGGAAAGCAGTTGGAGTCATTATTCCTCTGGGGTCCCCGAACAAAAGCAAAGTAACCTCCGACGATAAATGAATTTGCAATTAGCGTGAGGAAGGGAGTTGCCATTTAGGCCTTCAAATGATCAAAGGTTTTGACGGGCCTATTTATTTAGGTATTCTCAATCTGTCACAGGGCCCAAGTGCCTCTATTGATAGAGGGCTTTTCACACCGATGTCATCCTCAATAGATCTTCTTTGAGCCATAAGTGCTGATCCTAAAAAAAAGTGTCAAAGTTCATAACAACAGGCTGCACAGGGATTCGAACCACTTTTTGACTATCACCTGGGAGCCAAAGCGTATGTGACCTGAAAAATGCAATAAATAATCCACTAAATCTAAACATGAAGGAGTTAAAAATGGCAGAAGCAAAAGGATTGATGAAACCGGTAAAGCTGAAAATTGAGCTGGCAGAGCTTCTGGGAGCAGCAGAACTTCCCAGGACAAAGATAACCAAAAAACTATGGGACTATATAAAAGCGAATAAACTTCAGACAAAGACTGAAAATGGAAAGCCTGGGAACGCAGGCAAGTTCATAGTGGCTGATGATAGTTTGCTCCCGATCTTCAAAAACACAAAATTTCCCGAAACGACTGACAAGGACATCCTCCCCGGATTCCAAAGTCCGTTTAATGATTTCCAGCAGGGTTTCGATCATTTCGAAAGATTGGTTCTTTGGATAGCCGTTTTGTTTCGCAACCGCTTCGACAATATGGGCTTTCGTGAGGGCCATAGATGATACTCCTGCTTTTTAAACCGTCCAGAGTATCACGGCCTTGGTCAATATTTATTTGACACCGACATAAATCCCTTTTGCAACTCTTGTGATTTTTCCCTGTTTGTATGTCCTGTTCAGCATGTTGCGTACTTTTTTCTGGTCAAAACCGGTTTTCTTCATCAACGTAGCGGTATCAACGCCTTTTTTGGATCTATTGATGATTGCAAGGACCTTGTCGGTATCAGTTTTCTTGCCACCTTGGGCCGGGGCCTTTTTGCTTATAGCCTTTGCTTTAGGCTTTGTCTTGACAGATTTTGCTTTCGGCTGTTCCACTTTCCCGAGTGCGACTGCCAATTTTTCAATTTGATTTACCAATTTCTTTAGCTCTTTGCTGATAACCTGAAGATCCTTGGTTATTATCATTTTGTTCTCCTTTTCCATTTTTTAAATAAATATTTATATTGATAACGATATGTTACAGGATAGCCACAACTGTCAGGCTTATAACTAATTAATTTAACAATCAAAATTGATATCTGTCAAGAAAATAAGTGGTTTATCTGTCTAATATTCTTGACAATTTACGATTCAGCTGTTTTAGGTTTTAAATCTGAAATTGAAGGGGGGCATTATAGTTTTTTACATAATCTAATCGCTGTTTTTTTAACTTGTGCTTTTGGTGCAACCCTACTTGGATCATTAGAGGTATTGTATTTAAGCAAATTACTACGCAAGAAACCATTTGGTATCACGTTATTGATTAAGACGGCAATCTACTTAATGTTTATGCTATTTTTTATCTCTATAGTTACACTGTATGTTTACAGCTCCGAGATTAATAAGCCATTGCTGAGCAGAGATGTTCTTAAATTGTATGCCGATTTTTTATTTAGCGCCAGAATAGTGATGACGCTTATCTATTGGGGTATTGCTTGTATGTCAGCACTCTTTATTCTTCAAGTCAGTGATAAATTCGGTCAAGGGGTTCTAATAAGTTTTTTGCTTGGAAAGTATCATCGACCGAAAGAAGACGATCGTATTTTTATGTTTATGGATTTGAAATCTTCAACTACCTATGCAGAAAAACTCGGACATGTTAAATACAGTCAGTTTATACAGGACTGTTTTTTCGATATAACAGATGTAATTAAAATGTATCCGTAACAAATTGGGGTTCTCAAAAGTACTGATAATGTAATCACAGGTTTGGTGCAATTTGGGATATTTTATGATATCATAGATTTTGGAAGGCGTGGTATTCACCATATTATCCCAATTAATTACGACATAGCCCCACGTTGGGCTAATAGAAGAATATTTAATACTCGTCTGATCGCATTTTTGTAAATCATCATCCTAAAATTTTCGTTTTGATCTAACTCAACTCTTTTAGATGGGGCATTGAATCATTTTTATAGGTTTGATGAATGCAACATTCAATTGAAAAATTTCTCTTCTTTTCTCTTCTCGGGTTTTTTCTATTTTCATTCCCGGTTTATCTAAGTGCATCTGAAACCGGTCACTCCACCATCCTTACCAGTCAGGTTGGGGGTGGGCATTTAATTGAACGTGCCTCATCAGGACAGAACAACCACCAAACCTCTACCACTGTAACTTTTCAATCCCGATCGGAACTCTACTGGGTATTTTTCGGAATCTTTATGATGATTATCGGTCTGGTGGCCGTGGCACTTGCCTTATATCGTTGGAAGCCGAATGACCTGTCGTTAATCTCATTTGGCGTGTTTTGTTTTCTCTACGGTGCACGATCCAGTGCAATTCAGTTTCTGGTAGATGCTCCCCTAATATTTTGGTCGTATTGGCGATGGTTTCTTAGCTATCTCACACCTCTCCCGGTTTGGATTTTTTTTGAACAATTTATCGGCAAGGGCTGGAAATCATCAATCCGAAGGATCTGGCAGATTCAGATTATTTTCGTGATTGTGGCTGTTTCGGTCTGCCTAATTCTGCGTTCTCCCAGTTCTGCAGAGGAGGCCAATAATGTTATGTCTATCGTAGGTATACTGGTGGTGGGCATAAACTTACTAAGACCCAGCTTGGGGATCAGCAGGGAATTGCTGGTATTAAAGTGCGGCGGGGCGGTCTGGGCTATCACCGCTCTATACGAAAATATTGCCCGGTTGCTGACACCCGGCTACAATATAACGAATTTTGAGCCTTTTGGCCAACTCGCATTTTTAGGTTGCCTTGTATATGTCGTTGCAAATCGATTTTTTCAAAATGAAAAAGCTTTGCACGCCATAACCTATGAACTGGAGACCGCCCGTCAGATTCAATCGTTTATTCTTCCACAGAAAACAGTGGGTATTAAGGGTATTTACTTAGCCGCCCATTATGTGCCCATGGCATCGGTGGCTGGAGATTTTTATGACTTCATAAAAGTGGACGAAAAACATTTGGGTATTCTGGTTGCCGATGTTTCCGGTCATGGCGTGCCAGCATCTCTCATCAGTTCTATGGTCAAAATTGCGTTTTCATCCCAACTACCACATGCAAATAACCCGGCGCAGGTCCTTTCCGGCATTAATCAAATCTTGTGCGGTAAACTGGAAAGTGATTTTGTCACCGCCGGTTATCTATTCATTGATACAGAAAAACAAATCGCTACATATGCCGGAGCGGGACATCCACCTCTGCTATTGTGGAGGGGATCGGAACAAAAAATCTATGAATATCGGGAAAAGGGAATTATTTTAGGCCAACTTGAAGATGCCCGATATCAAAATATTGAGCTGAACCTTAAATCAGGTGATCGATTTGTTCTGTATACCGATGGCATTATCGAAGCAACCAATGCTGCCGGAGACCTCTTTGGCTGGAGCCAATTCAAAGAATTTATAACATCCCATGCGAGTCTATCCGTTGGTAATTTTGCGGATGGATTAGTTCAGCATATCTCCAACTGGTCAGGAAAGCATACAGACGAAGCTTTAGATGATGATTTGACGCTTGTTGTGGCCGATTATAAAAACAGCTGAAACGATATGCACACAATCCAATGTTTGCGGGACATCTATCTGCCCTTTAAAAATCGCAGCTGAGCCCAAATTGCAGATTTCCTGCTATGCTATCTGTAAAAAATTAGTCTTCTAATAAGTACCGATATTGTAAACGTACCTGAATTTTTGACCACAAAAAGATTCATGCCATCATGTAAAATTTAAATTATGGGAATAGCATCTACGTATTTTTGCAATTTTGCAGATACTGCAATGTCTCTGTGTTTTGTTGCTGTATCGAGCATCGGCTATTTATGGTAGATTCAAATTGTATTCAATAGAATTTTTGGGAAGCTATAAATTCACAAATAACATGTCATTCATATAAACAAGGAGTCATTGAATGAAAATTGCTGAGCAAATTCACGCTATAAAGATTCCGTTTCAAATACAAGTTGCGCCCGGAAAGACATTTGATCGGTTTGTATATTCATATATCATTTAAAGCACTTGAACCAGTCATTGCACCTGCCAAAAAATACGTTTGCGTTTTCGGTCGGGATTAATTTGCAAACCGAATATCTTTAAAATTAGGTTTGATTTCGGTAATGTTTCTGGCGGGTGAATTCCAATCGTTATCTCTCCTTGCGATATTTGCAATAGATCACACGCCTTTCATGGCCACGAAATGTGGTGATTACAGGTACTCTCCAAGATACGCAAAATAATGCAAATATAAAAAATCAAAAAGAATTTGCTTTGCTTTTAGCATATCACCTACTTCACAACAAAAGTTATTCGAAATTGAATCCTTTTAAATAGTCTGAGAGTCCTTCGGCGCTCTTGCTGGTCAATTCCAGGCAATTTTAAGCACCTCGACCACCCTCCATTTTTTTTATTCTCCAATCCAAGATTTGATATCTTCTTTGCTGGGAATCTTACCCACGGATTTTACTTCACCATCCACCACCACCGCTGGCGTACCCATCACGCCATATCCGGCAATTTTCATAACGTCAGTGACTTTTTCTACATCCGCTTTTACACCTGATTCGGCCACAGCTTTTTTAACCACTTCTTCGGTTTTCTGGCATTTGGCACAGCCAGGTCCCAAAACTTTGATTTCCATTTTAAACTCCTTTATCTAATGCAATATCGGTAGCTCTATTTTTGACAATCACAAAAAATGTTGCCTGCTATAATTTCCTTCCAATCTCCGATGACATCGTGAGTCCAACAATCATCGGCACCGGCAGCTTCACGCATAACCAAAGCCAAAATATACGCCAATTCTTTAACCGTCGCACCCGCCTCTAACGCCCCTTTGAAATGTTTCAGTACACAAGGTTTTGATCGACCTTTTATTGATAGTGCAAAACAAATAAACTGGTACGTTTTTTCATCAATGCTGCGTTGGTCGGCATAAAGAGTATCCATTTCATCCAATTTTTCGGCAAATTCCGGGAAAAACTCAGATAACATCCTCATTGCGCGTCTCCTTTTTTTAGTAAGGTTGATTATGAGTATTTAAGCAACCTGAAATCGGTTGCATTGAAATTAAGTTGCTATAAAACCATATAACATACCGGCGATAGTACTCATGAAGACAATAATACTGCCAAAAAAGTTGCCGTCCTTTTCACCCCCATCACACTACCGATCACCAACATATTGGGAAGGCTTAGCGCCGGTCCTGAATAGAGAAAAGCTGTAGCTGGACCGATACCGGCACCACGAGTGTAAATACCTGCGAACAGAGGCAATACCGTGCATGAGCAAACCGCCAGAATAGTCCCGGAAACCTACGCTACGGAATACGATAAAATCTTATTTGCCTTTGCTCCAAAATACTTAAGAACCGATGCCTGTGATACGAATACGGCAATGGCCCCAGCAATAAAAAAGGCGGGTATTAGGCAAGTCAATACATGTTCTCGGGCGTATTCCTGCAGCATCATGAAGGCTTCCAGCCCGGATTGTCGAATAATCGGATGGCTCCATGGTACATAAAAAGCGGCCAAAAAGACCCCCACGATAAATAACAGTTTGGTGCGTTCTTTCATTTCTTTTTTTTCCTTATTTGAACACCTAATTGGTAAAATCAGTGCTTGGCCGCAATAAATCTTTTATATTTCGTCATATAGCGATGTATTAGGTCAAAAAAACCTAGCTCCTGCAAATAGTTTCCCGGCGAATAGATGGTAATTTTTCAACGATGTCAGCCAATCCGGGGTCGTCATCAAGCCAATGCTTTAAACTGCCTAATAAATTAGCAGCGTACGGACTATCGGTACCGTCGGCTAATCTATAATTCACCCATAACTTGTCCTTATAGTATGTTATCAAACCGGCTTCTTCCAGTATTTTTAGGTGCTTACTGACGGTGGACTGCGCCAGGCTTAGAGCTGCCTGAATTTCACAAACACACATTACTTTGTGCTGCAGCAGCTTAACCATTTTCACGCGGTTGGGGTCTGACAGTGCTTTCATAACTTTGATAAATTTTCTCACAAAACCTCCATATCGTTACATTGGAATATAGCGATTTATTCATATAGTGTCAATCAAAAAGATACCATATAAAAAATGCCTGTTTGGGTGTACACCATTCGGTTATTATCCGCGAAACGAAAAGCAATTACGGTTTCAATTTGTCTATCTGGGATCGGTTGTTCGGAACTTATTTGACCCAGCCTTCCAAGGGGTATCAGGATGGGACCACAAATTGTGGTGCTCTTTTGGCGACTTTCGGGCCACAGAAAAACATGATTCGTTGTAAACGGCTTTCTGGAGAAGTGGCTTGCATGTTGGCGGAGATTTTAGAAGAACATTGTATGGTTTCCGATACTACGGGCAGAAAGACTAAAAAAGCAGATGGATTAACATAAAAAAAAGGAAGCCGGGGCTCAGAAGCTCAGATGTCCCGGCATTAAAGAATATTGTCGAAATTGTTCAGTGCATATCGCCAGAACTATTGAAATTCCATAGCCGCATTCTGCTATTTTGAAACCATTCCCTTCACCGAAGAATAATGGTCGTAGTGTTCACCAGCAGTTTTTTCTGTTTGGCTGGTTATATCGCCAGTTTCGATCACATTCAAAAAATGTGATTCTCCCTTTTGAAAAGCGGACGGAAGATTTTTCATTAGAAATCCGAAATTTTTAGCAAGTGTAAGAAGGTTTTTGGGGCCCTTGCCTTCCAAAATTTGAAAATAAACAAAGCCCAAAACAAATTCTGATATGACATGAATATTATTTCTTTGAAACTTGATCGCCCGTCGCTGTGCACTCAAAATTATTTCCAAGCCTTTAGACATTTCGCCTTTTGCGATTTTAGTTGCACCATAAAACGCGTAACCCGGTAATGTGGCAGCGTGTGCACCAGTCTTTTCATCGAAAGATATGAGCTCTTGCAGAGTAGCCTCAGCTTCTTCGTACAGGGAAAGCCCCGTACAGGCCCAAGTAAGAAGTGCACAGCTGTAACCTATTGCTATATTATCACCGACTTCGTCTCCTATTTCTAAACCCCGATGGAGATACTCATATCCTTTTTGGGCATTGCCATAATTCCAATACGAAATCCCTAACCAGGCATAAAATCTTGCTTTAATTCTCCTATCTTGGATTGACTCTGCAGTTGTTTCATTTTCCGTTAATAATTGCGTTAGTTTTCGGAAATCGCCAAGATAATAATAGACCGGTAACAGCTGCTTCTAAACAAGGTTAAATTCAATTGAAAACTGGTTCTGCATATATTAAAGAAATTCATTGGATTAAGCCAAAAATCATAAAAATTGTCAAGATGTGCATAGGAAAGTGAATTTGATATCTTTAATTTACAATTAAGAGCAAATTGGAAAATCTTCGGTTAATTTAAATTTTATTTAATAATAACAAAAATTTAAATAGATCCGGTATGGTACGACATTTTTTTCTTTCTCTCTTTATATAGAACGTTTTCAAGGAACTCGAACCGGGAGACGTTAACGCCACACGCAGCTTCTCCGTCCTTGCAGAAATGAAGTCGATTTATTGAAATCACTTTTAGGAAAGGCTTCATTGGCTGGGAGTTTGACTGAATAATATTGCCACGTTAAAAATGACCTTAGGAAGTATTATGGTTCTCGTTTCATAACAATCAGGGTATTGCCGGAGATGTCCTTGACGGCCACACGATCTCCAAGGACAATGTCTCGATCACAGATAAACGGCCATTCATCCGCTCCTAAAAGGGGGGGTGTAAAACGGACCATACCGCGATTTTCCTGCTCGGGAATCTTGATGACTTGCCCAGTTTCACCCAAAATAGCTTCCCTGGAAATTCCGGCCTTGGTGCGATCCGCCATCAGGGGCTTAAAAAACTTAAACCAAAGAAAAGTGAGGAGACAGGAGGCAATGGCCCAGATAAACAATTGCCAGCTTATTGTCAGATCCGGCAGCATTAAAAGAACACCGGCAACGAGAATTGCAGCCAAACCGAACCAAAAAATGGTGAAGCTGGGTATAAATATCTCGGCAATGATAAGGACCATTCCAAATACCAGCCAGTACCAGTAGAGTAGTTCAAATTCCATTTTATGGCCTCCACTTACTAATGCGGCGATAATTATTTAGACATCTTTTATTAAGGATAATCCACCTCAAACACAAAAAATTACTTATGCGTGACGGGGTATAAATGGCACGCGATACTATTGCCTATAGGGCGTGTGTTTTTAACTTTCTGCCCTCGCAGCAGAAAGTTGAAAGAAAAGTTCCTCTGCGACTCGAGCGACGTGTCGGGGCGTAGCTCGCAGAGCGAAGACCGAAGCGGGCGGTGAATCATAGAATCCCTTCATTTATCCTGTTTCCCGGCCTTTTTCCAGGGCTTTAACGCCGAGATAAAAGCAGCAAAAATAAGCGTTGCCACCTGAATGGGGCCAAACCAGGAGTTCATGGTTTTGTTATACATATACGCCGGGTCTGAAAGGGCGTCCAGACCCAGTTCGGCGGAGATGGGGGCCATGCTGTTCAGCCAGGGGCCCAGGTAAAAGGTGCCGAACAGGATCCCACCGACATTGATAATCCATTTGACAGTTATCCAGCGGTGCTTAAAAAAGCCCCAGTTGGTAAACAGGGCATAAATCAAACCGGTTATCAGGCTGCCGAATGCTCCCGGGATAACTACAAAGTCGTCGATAAATTTCATCGACACATCGATTCCGTGCAGCGTTCCACCACTGTCCGCTTGCAGTCCCATCTGCATTAAAACCAGGCAGAAACCGGCTCCGATCCAGATGCACGCAAAAAATATGTGCAGACCTTTGAGCCATTTTTGTCCCTTTGCCTTCATCTTTTTCATAATAATCTCCCGAAATTAAGGAATGGATTCCTTTAAATATTTTTATCTGAGCAATCCGGCTTCACTTTAGCCACTGAAGGCTAAGACAGCTGAAAGCGAATCTACTTTAGAAAATTTTGCGGTTTGTTCGCTTTTAAATCGATCAAGCGCAGCGTCATCAATATTCAGCCTTCGATGTTGGACGTTCGATGTTCAATGCTCATCTTTTAGGGACCCATTCACAGTCTCCAAAAGCAAAAAATTCTCTGCGCTTGTGGGGCTCCCAAAACGGTTACTGCTCTTCTCTATCCGGCAGCATCATATTATTAAGATATTCCGTCAGCATAAACTCGGAAACATCATAAGGCAGAACTTCGAGCAGCATATTAACTTTTTCCATGCTCTCAGGCGCTTCGGTGCCGGTCACACCGGCCATTTCCGCCAGTTTGAAAAAGGTTTCATCATCATAATTAAGGGAGAGTTTTTTGAGCTCATTCTGCAGATCACGGGTCTTTTGGTCCATTGGCTGCCGTTTTATTTCTTCAACCGTTTCTTCAAAAGCCTTTAAGAATCCTTCCGCCCGGGACACGGTTGCACGCGTCAACGAAATGTGTAAATTTGATGGGGAGTTGTCCCGCGCAAACTGCGGCTGCAGATACCATCCCTTTTTCTTCATTTCATCGGCCAGACGGTAAACATTGATTCTTTCAGTAGTGGACGTCAAGGCAAACATACACATGTCCGGTTGGCCTAAAACCCGCAGCCCGTCAATGCGGTTTACGCCCTCGACCAGCTTTTTGGTGGCGGCCGTGACTTCCGCTACGATTTCCATATAACCTTCATCTCCCATATAGTTTAATACCGCCCAGGCGGCGGCCATGGGGCCTCCGGTCTTGCTGCTGGTAACCGCGGGATTAATTACGGTATAACCGGTCCAGCGGGAACAGGCCCAGAACTGATATTTTCGAAGCTCTTTATTTTTGTATAAAATGATCGAAGCGCCTTTGGCGGCATAACCGTATTTGTGAAGGTCCACCGATAAAGAAGTCACACCGGGCACGTTCATATTAAAGTCCGGTACAGCATGACCCAGTTTGCGCATGTAAGAAAGATGGATACCCCCGACACAGGCATCCACATGGCACAGCAATCCTTTTTCCTGCGCAAGGGCTGCAATTTGCGGAATCGGGTCCACGACGCCATGGGCATAGCCCGGTGCTGATCCGACCAACAATATCGTGTTGTCGGTGACGGCGGCGCGCATGGCAACGACATCGGCCTGGTAGGTATCGTCATGGACCGGTGTCACGACAGGTTTTAGACCCAGGTAGTGACACGCTTTGAAAAGAGAAGCATGGGCGCTGATGGGCAAAACCAGTTCCGGCTCCTTAATGTGCGGTTTGACGGCGCGCGCGTAGTCTCGAGCCGTTTTTACAGCGAGAATCAGGCTCTCGGTGCCGCCGGTCGTAAAATTGCCGACGACCTCCTGGTCGCAATCCAGCAGGCCGGCAGTCATGGCCACGACTTCATTTTCCAGCCGCAACAAACTCGGAAACGACAAGGGGTCAAGCGCGTTTTCAGTCAGATACAGGGTGTAGGCCTCATCGATGACGTCATGGGCTTTTTGCCCGGGATCGTAGATATAGCCAAAAACCCTGCCGGACTTCCAGTCCAAATCCTGGCCTTTATAGTTTTTTAAAATTTTAAGGATTTCTTCTTTCGGCAACCCTTTTGACGGTATTCTCATTTGAAACTCCTTTTAAAGATTATCTTTCTCACAACAAACCAGCCGGTTCCCGCTACCATAAGTACGCCAAACAGCAAAGCAGAGACCGCCAACCAGGTGATGTAAGTCCCGCGTTTGATCAGCTTGTATGGGTTCCAGCTGGCATCGATCACATGCCGGCCCAGCTTGCCCTGGTATTTGTCGGGCACATTCGGCAACCCGTCCCCATCGATGTCCGCAAAACTTTTTATATATTCCAGGACCGCCTTCCATTCCTTGAGTTCTTGAATTCCCGGTTGGTGTTTAACCGCATCCAATCGCATCGCATTCAGATCGTCAACGGAATTGCCGTTACGGTCCTTGGGGACAATGTCCAGAATGTGCCAGGTAAAGTCCCCGATGACTTTTAAAAAGGTTGCATTGTAGATATCAGCGACGATCCTTACCAGGGTGCGATTAGATTCCGAGTAGTCCAAAAGTTTATAACCCGTTTCTTCATCTCCCAGCCGGATTTCGGTAATCCGATCAAACAACATGCGGTTGGGGTTATAGGTAAAGCGTGCCCCGGAGACCTGGAGAAAATAGTCGTTGCCTTTCAGCGGGAAAATGCTGGTCAGGATCTCGAATGTTTTCTTTAACTCCGCGGGGTAGATGTATAGGGTTATCAGCGGGTAGCCCATGGTTTCAGCCTCATCAAAACCAATCCCCAGAGGTATCGCCCTGAACGCGTCACACACCGCGATTTGGCCGGTTACGCCCCTGACAATGGGATCACGGATAACCCCGTTAGAAATCACGGCAACAGTGTTTGGGCCGGCGGCATCGGCCGACCCGGCTTCATTCTGATTGATGTACCACCGCATGGAATCCGCAATTAGATTTCCCAGGTTGGATTCATTGGTTGTCAGAAAAAGATCAAACTCCGTTTCGGCGATAATTTCTCTGAAGGTGAGCTCTGCTTCCGCCAGCACCTGCCGGTCGATTTCAGCTTCGAAGGCCTTGATTTGGTCTGAAATCTCGGCATCGCCCTGAATGGTATCGTCTATATCGACCAGCCGATATTGTTTCAACGATACCTGCCCGTCATTAAAAGCCACATCGGCCACCCCCAGTTGTTTGCCGTACTCCCAGGCCTGTACAATGACGGTATCGTTGATCTTTAACGCCCGGTCAATTTTGGTGTGGGTATGGCCGCTGATGATGACATCGATGCCGTTTACTTCCCGGGCCAGTATTTCATCTTCCGAACGTTTCTCATTTTCCGACAGACCGCTGTGAGATAAACAGATCACGACATCAGCTTTCTCGGATTCCCGCAAAATCCTAACCATCTTTTGGGCCGTGGTGATGGGATCTTCAAAAGAAATAGGTGAGGCAAAGGGCGCAACTTCGGCGGCGTCTTTTCCCAGCAGTCCGAACAGGCCGATTCGAAGGCCTCCTCTCTCCAGCACCAGGTACGGTTTGACAACTCCCTGATTGAAAAGGTTTTCAAGGGCATCATCTTTGCTGCTCTCCCGGCTGAAAACGGCATTGGAGAAAACCACAGGGGGAATCTGCCCGGAGTTTCTGGCGCTGGTCAGTATGCGCGCCAGTCCGACGGGTTTCAGATCAAATTCGTGATTGCCCAGGGTAACCGCATCATATCCCATCCTGCTTAAAAGTCTGAGTTCAAAGGCCTGTTCCCGGGTCAGCATATGAAACAGCGATCCCATTAAAAAATCACCGGCATCCACCACCAGCACCGGATTGGAGCGCTCTTTTTTTACGTCTTTAATAACTGTAGCAATTCGCGCCCAACCACCGCTGGTTTTATCCTCTCCGGTAGTCAAGGGAGAGTAATCGATATTGGGCGAGGCCCCCAAAAAATGGGAGTGCATGTCATTTGAATGAATAATGGTCAATAATTTTTCCCCTGCGAAAAGGTGCTGAGGTAGCATCAGTATTGCAAAAACCAACAAAACCATGGGCTGCCGATTCATATTCAAACCTCCTGAGCGAGACAGGGTCGGAATTGCGCTAAGCTGTTTTGCATACATTCCCGGGTTACATTTAAGCCCTGCAAGGTTGTTTTAAAAGATGAACATCTTTTTTTAGTAACCCTTCCACAGTTCCCTTATTACTTCGGATATCCTGTGATCTCCCTGATGCGCTTGTATAATGGTTTCAGACGCTTGTACATCTTCTTGTAGATGTCATGGTAGAGCGCTTCATAAAGTCGGTGGTTGCGTTGGTCCGGTTCATAAACCTCGCCCACATGGGTCATGGCCTTCACCGCTGTCTTGAAATCCGGGTGCAGTTTCAAACCAACGGCCGCATCGATGGCCGCCCCCAGGCCCGATGTTTCGTAGAGATGGGGTTTGGCGGTTGGCAAACCGAAGATGTCCGCTGTTAGCTGCATGGCATTGCGGCTCTGACTGCCGCCGCCCGACACGCGCAGGCTGGTAATCGGGGTGCGGCTGCGCTTTTCAATGCGCTCTTTGCCTTCCCTCAAGGCGTATGCCAGACCTTCTAGAATTGAACGGTACAGATGCGCGCGGGTATGAACATCCCCAAAGCCGATAATGGCCCCTTTGGCCTCGGGACCGGGCGTTTTCAAGCCCGGCGTCCAATACGGCTGGAGCATCAATCCCATTGAACCCGGCGGGATCTCATCGACGAGTTTATCAAAAAGTTCTTCAGGCGTGATATTCATTTCGGCGGCCTGCCGCTTTTCGAGATGACCGAACTCCTCCTTGAACCAGTTGACCATCCAGTAGCCGCGAAACACCTGGACTTCGACGGTGTGATAACCGGGGACGGCCGCTGGATAGGGCGGAATCAGTGGAATGGGTTCGACATATTTTTTATGGGTAACATTGATTGTGGCGGTGGTGCCGTAACTTAAACAGCCGATGTTGGATTCAAGACTTCCGGAACCGATGACCTCACAGGCTTTATCAGCCGCCGCCGCCACCAGCGGCAGCCCTTGCGGAATCCCGGTCGCATGCGCTGCTTCGGCGCTTATGGATCCGAGAATCCGGCCGGGCGGAATAAGCTCCGGCATAATTGAAGGATCAATGCGGGCTAAAACCTTCCATTTCCAGTCCCACCAACCGGACAATCGCAGCCGTTTGTAGTCAAAGGGAATATAGCCGACCTGACAACCAATGGAATCGACAAATTTTCCGACCAGCTTATACGTCAGATATCCGGAGAGCAGCAGGTATTTATGGGTCTTTTGCCAGACTTCCGGTTGATAGGTGCTGATCCAGTTGGCTTCGGCTTCCGCCTGGAGGTAAGCCACTGTCTTCCTGAGGCCGGTGATACCGAAAATACCGCCCCAAAGGCCGCCCACAGGCGGTAAGCCATGGGTTTTGCGCTGATCCAGCCAGAGCATTGCGGGCCTGAGAGGTTTGCCGTTTTCAGCCACATTGATCACGGTACCCCGCTGGGTGGTGATGGCCACACCGGCAATGCGTTCTTTGTAGTCATGATTTTGACGCCAAAGTCCCTGACAGGCCCGACAGAGTGCCTGCCAGAAAACATCCGGATCCTGTTCGGCCCAGGCGGGCTGTTCTGAAAAATAAGGCGTAAACGCTACAAGCTCTTTTGCCAGGAGTTGTCCTTCAAGATCGAAGATCAAGGCTTTCAGGCTCTGGGTGCCGTTGTCAATAGCCAACAGGAGATCTTGATTGTTCATCGATCACCTTTTCAAAAATATGGAAGTTTACCTATAATGTTAGTAAGCGAGTGCCTCAACGAAAAGCCCGATTTGTGGTAGGTTGGATTAAGCCCAATCTGAAATGTTGGGTTTCGAACCTCAACCCAACCTACGAAAATACGGATCCCGGTTTAAGAAATCCCCGCAGTATTCTTTCCCCTTTTTGTAGACACAATCTTGTTGTAAATAGAACTTAGAACCGCTTTCAGGGTCTTGAATGAGAAAATTTTTAGTTGCGCCGGAAATCCGTCACGTCGGCTCGGCAGAGCGTGGGCATGGTTCCATTGTACCAGATATATATCGATTTCTTCTTTCCAGCGCCGCCGATCCCAGGGCAAGGCTTTTTTACAGAGTTTTTGAATACGTTTTAAATACGCCTTTCCGCCGTTTGGTGTCAACAGCCCGATACGAACCCGCCGCAACAGCAGATCGCCAAGATGCCTGATTTGCTCGTTTTGGGCCACATAGGGCAATTCGGCCCACAATGTATGGGTACCGGCAATAGGTGTTAGATCGTCGGCTCTGGCTGTCTTAACGATGGTGTCGGCCGCACTGCCGTAGCGACCATAGAGCCGGCGCCATGTTTCCGGTGATAGTCCGTATTCCTGAGCGGGCGTTAGTTGCACCTCGTTGAACACCGGTGCCTTGCGGTCTTCCATCTTGTCGGGCGCAAGAAAGGGTTTGGCGGCTTTAAGGGCATCCAGAGCCAGGCGGCGGAATGTCGTGAGTTTGCCGCCGGTGACCGTTACCAGGCCACGATCCACCCAGACGACATGTTCACGGGATTCTTCGGAAGGCTTGAGTTTGCCATCACTGAGAACCGGCCGAATGCCTGCAAATGCGCACATGCAATCTGCCGGTGAAATATCCAGGGAAGGAAAGATGGCCTGAATCCCTTCCATCAGGTAAGTGACTTCCGCTTGGGTAATGTTCGGTTCCACGGAAAGATCCTGAGGGTGATCGAGATCGGTGGTGCCCACCAATACGGCGCCTTCCCATGGAATCACGAAAACTGCGCGATTATCCAGTGGATGCATGAAACTGAATCCTTCATTCAATGGAATGGCGCTGGCCGCAAATACCAGGTGACTGCCACGCAGGGGCCTGAGATGGCGCTGGGGTTCCGGTGAAGGATGCAATTTCTCGGCCCATGAGCCGGTGGCGTTGATCACGGCGGGAGAAAACATATTTTTGATCTCATGGGTTTCAACATCTTCCAACTCGACCCCGGCAACCTGGCCTTTATCGTTCCGGTCTATATGCCGCACGGCCGTATAATTCAGCGCATAGGCACCGGCTGCCACCGACTCGTTGATGAGGCGCAAAACCAGTCTGGAGTCATCGACCTGGGCATCCAGAAAATGAAATCCCCCTTTAAGACCATTCGGATTGATGTAGGGGACCATTTGGATGAACGCTTCGGCATCATAATAATGATGTTGCCGCTCCCGGGCCATAATATCATAAAGCGACAACCCGACCTGCATCGTTCGTCTGCCCGGGCTCTGGTCTTCGTAAATCGGCAACAAAAATCCGAGAGATTCAACCAGCCCGGGGGCTTCCTTGAGCAGTCGTTCGCGCTCGACCACAGCGATTTTGGTCATCAGGAAATGACCTTCTTTGAGATAGCGCAGGCCGCCATGCACCAATTTGGACGAGCGGCTGGAGGTACCCCAGGCAAAATCCTTTTGCTCGACCAACAGAACTTTAAACCCCCTGCGTGAAGCTTCCCGGAATATGCCGGCCCCGGTGATGCCGCCGCCGATGATGATCAAATCCCAGGTTTTCGGTAAGCGTTGTAAGCTCATGGGCTATCCCTTTTTCTTCCTTCCGCCTTCCTCATTCCACCTTCCGAATTCATTTCCGTCCCTTTTTCCGCATTCCGCATTCCCCCTTCCGAATTCAACCTTGTCTTACGGCAATAATTTCCCGGGATTCATATGGTGCTGCGGATCGAGATGGTTAAACATTTTCTCTAACGTTTGGATTCCAATAGCCCCTTTTTCGGCCGCCATATATTTTTTGTGATCTGTGCCCACACCATGCTGGTGACTGATGGTACCACCGGCAGCCGCAATCGTTTGGCTTGCCGCCTGTTTTAGGCGTTTCCAGGCTTCAAGTGTTTTACCGGGTGTGTCCGACAGCCGGAATAGAAACGTCGTATAAATACTGGAACCGCTGGGATAAACATGCGAAAGATGGGAAAAAACATGAACGCGCTGATTGTCGGGTATTATGGTCGCATGGAGTGATTGTTCAATAGCCTCCATGGCAGGGCCGACGTTGTCCCAGGTAATGGCTGTTTCCAGGGTGTCTACCGCATAGCCCAGATCCCAGAGCGTGTTTCGCAAATAGGCGGATTGAAACCGGTTCTTTTTCCAGGCATTGCCCATGGGCTTTCCAACGCAGATACCTTTGAAGCGGCGAATGATTGAAAAAGTCGCCCGGCGGGCTGCAGCCGTCAATCGACGGGATCCGGTAAAGCCCACCAGGCACATGCACGCATTTTTTTCGGATATGCCGCGCAAACGCAGATATCGCGATAGAAGTGCCGTTTGCCGCTCGTTGCCGGCCAATGCAAGATTCGTCATGGTTTCAGCAGGATTGCTCAGCCGCATCATCGAAAAGGAAATATCGGTTCCGGCGATGGTTTGTGCGGCATGGACAGCCCGCTCCCATGACGGAAAGAAAACCCCGTAAACATCATCTTTTTCGGGCAATGCGGCAACTTTGACGACAACGTTGGTCAGCACCCCCATTCTTCCTTCCGACCCCAGCAAAACCTGGCGCAGGTCGGGACCGGCGGCAGATGCAGGAAATGGCTGCAATTTCAGGGATCCCCGGGGTGTCAGGACATCCCCTCCCGCAAAAAGCTGTTCGATTCTGCCGTAGTGCTTGGACTGTTGGCCGCTGGAGCGCGTCACCACCCAACCGCCAAGGGAAGAATAATCGAAAGATTGGGGATAATGTCCCAGAGTATACCCCCTGGAATTAAGTTGATCCTCAAGCTGGGGACCGCGAATCCCGGCCTCAAAGGTTGCCAGCCGACTATCGCTGTTCAAGTCCGCCAGACGATTGAAACCTTCGAGCGACAAACTGAGCACCGGATTAGAGGTTTCCGGTACCTCGAGGTGCCCCACCACACTGGTCCCGCCGCCGTAAGGGATAACAACGGCATTATGGCCGGCGGCAAATCTCAACAGCTCCTGAATCTCCTCCACCGTGGTCGGCAGGGCCACCCCATCCGGAAATCGCTGCAGTGTTCCACTGCGTAACCCTATCCAGTCCGGCAGGCTCTGGCCGTGGGCATGGTCAAGGCGCAGCTTCGGATCAATCGAAATCAAAGGGTGCCGGTCCAGGCGCGATTCCGGTATGCGTTCGAGAAATTTTTCAAGGGGATAATCCGGCCGGGCATGTCCTTCGCCGATTAAATCGTGCAAAATCCGAAGTCCCCGGGTCGGCAGATCCAAATATATGCTCTCATCACCCCAGCCGTTCCAGCGTTGCATGGGTTTACCTCATCTATTTTACTTCTTGCCAGATTGAAACACTCTGTTCCATGGCCTTTTTTACGACGTCCTCAACGGTGTCGGCGTGTTTCTCGATGGCGCGGGCAAGATCACGGTAAAATGTTCGCGAAGCCTGGCGCGCTGCATTTAAATTGAAATAATGCGTGGCCATGTTGGCAAAGACCCGGGCGAAGTCATTGAGTATTAGAGAAAATACCGGATTTTGCGAATTTCTGGCCATGAGCATTTGCAACTTCCAGTCGAAGTCTGAAAAAGACTTTGCATCCTCGGGCAGATTTCGGGCTTCAGCCAGATAATTCAGCAAAATTTCCGGCTGAAATCGGGCCGCCCGCCCGGCAATGGACGGCAGCATGGTCAGGCGAACATCGAGCAGGTGGATGATAAAGTCATTCGGCAAATAATCGCTGTACTTTGATAAGGTGTCCAGCAAACGCAGGCCGCCTTCTTGCCAGTAATCATTGACCACTGTCGGTTTGCCATGGTTTATGGTTATCCAACCTTCTCCGGCCAGACGCTGCAGTGTTTCCCTTAATGTCGGCCGGGTGACGCCCATTTGCTCCGCCAGGCTTCTTTCATTCGGCAGGGCCGCACCGCATGCATAGGTACCATCCAGAATAGCGGTGACCAGAATTTTTTCGACATATTGCGTCGGCCGTAAAATCTTATTCGGCTTCAGGTTCCTCATGTTTTCTCAATTGTCCTTTCGAATCCAACTGGTATGAGGTCATACCAGCTAACACCGGAAATGTCAATAGGGATTGAAATATTGGTAACCGTTGAACCCGTCAACGCCCACCATATTTTAAGGAATTTAAAACCTTTACAACGAATAAAGCATGATTAGATTTTACTCTAACCTAGCCCGGATGGGGCGGAATTTGAAATTCAAGATTGAAAATTGAAAATTTGGGGGCGGCTTCCACCAGGTAAACGCCGTATTCTTGTGATAAAGTATTACTGCCGATAAGGGCCTAAAGGGGTGCTATGAAAGAGCTATTGACGCTGGTAATCGCCTCCGGCAATCCCGGGAAAACAGCCGAAATTAAAGAGTTATTGACCGATTACCCAATATGCATAAAAAATCTGGCTGATTTCGGTCCGATTCCGCCCGTGGTGGAAGACGGAGAAACTTTTGAGGAAAATGCGTATAAAAAAGCCAGCTTCGTCTCGCGGGTATTGGGCCTGCCGGCCCTAGCGGATGATTCCGGACTCGTGGTGGAAGCGCTCGACGGGGCGCCGGGAATATATTCGGCCCGCTATGCCGGCGACGATGCCGGCGACACACAACGATGTAACAAATTGCTGACCGAGATGAGAGGCAAAAGCAACCGCCGCGCGGCCTTTGAATGTGTCATATCGATCGCCGTACCCACCGGGCCGGCCTTGACATACGAAGCCCGCTGCGAAGGCTTGATTTTAGAAACGCCTGCCGGAGAAAATGGGTTTGGCTACGATCCGGTTTTCTATTATCCACCATTTAAAAAAACATTCGCCCAACTGACCCGGGAAGAAAAGGGCCGCGTTAGCCACCGGGGTAAGGCTCTACAGGAACTTAAAGACGAATTTGACAAGGTTGCGATTTGGATCCGGCAGCACATGCCGCGTCCAGAAAAATTCAATTGCCGAGAGGAGGGCTAAAATGATTGCCGAATTGGTCAGAGGAAACAGAAGTTAACCTTGAACGGTAAACCCAAAACCTTTGAACGCTTATGCAAAGATTATATTTTGACCCCGGTCATTTATAGTGATACCTTACAAAGACACCGAGTGTTGAGTGGATTCAGATCCATCGACAAATCATATAGGAGGGAGAAATTGAAATGGGACCAAAAAAAGACGTCATCGACATCGTTACTGAATTAGGCGGAATTAAAACGAATGAATCTGCTCAACAATTGATCGAAGAAAGACTTGATGCAACCAACTTATCGAAACTGAGCCTGATAAAGAATGCGTCGGTTTTACGAAAAATTGCCAACGCCATCGTCCTTTGCGATCCGGACAGTGTGTTTATCAATACGGCATCTGATGAAGACAGGCAGTTTATCAGAGACCTGTCCATTGAAAAAGGCGAAGAATCGAAGCTGCCCATGGAAAACCACACCATCCACTATGACCTCAAAGACGAGCAGGGGCGAATCATCGATCGCACGTTTTATATTCACAATGAGGGTGAAGAAGTCAATTCTCTGGCAAAACTGAAGGACCGCAAAGATGCTTTAATAGATATCCAGGATAAAATGACGGGCATCATGCGGGGAAAAACCATGATTATCGGTTTTTATTTGCGTGGTCCCGTGGGGGCGCCGGCATCCAATCCGGCCGTTGAAATATCAAGCTCAACCTATGTTCTGCATAGTGCCGATATATTGTACCGCAATGTATATGCGGATTTCGATCAGGAAGTCGAAAAATTAGGACATTTCTACACCAATATCCACAGCGAAGGCTTGAACCGCCCCGAAGATTTACCCAATGCCAGGGTATTTATGGATCGCAGTCATCTGACCACTTACAGCTTTAACTGCACCTATGCCGGCAACACGCTATTGATGAAAAAAGGCAACCATCGTTTTTCTGTGGACCGCTCTGTTTATGAGAAAAGGGAAGAGCAGTTGGCCGAGCACATGTTCATCACCGGCATCGAAGGACCCGGCCACCGGGTGACCTGGATGATCGGCGCCGCACCGAGCGGATGCGGCAAGACCACTTCCGCCATGGCCGGCGATCATTTTGTGGGAGATGACCTGGCCCAGTGTTGGATCGCCGAAGACGGGTCCGTTCGATCCATCAATCCGGAAGCCGGTATTTTCGGAATCGTGGAAGATGTCAACTGGGAAGGTGATCCGATCCTGATGGAATGCCTTCGCAATCCCGGTACCGAAGTCATCTGGTCTAATGTCCTGATAGACGAAAACGGTGTGCCGCAGTGGGTAGGCAACGGTGAAGATCCGCCGGCGCAAAAAGGGAAAAATTTTCAAGGACCTTGGGAACAGGGTAAAGTCGATGAAAATGGCAAAGAGATCCCCATGTCCCATCCCAATTCGCGCTGCACTCTGTCCAACAAAGCGCTGGGCAATTACTCCGACATGAATGAAGCTTCCAGTGGTGTTGAAACGCGTATCGTTACTTACAGCGGCCGTGACAGTGACACCATGCCGCCGGTTTGGGTAGCAAAAGATTCCGATCGGGGCGTTGTCATCGGCGCCAGCATAGTGTCCGCCGCTACGGCTACGGAAGTCGGCGCTACCGGCGTCCGGCGTCAACCGTGGGCCAATGCCCCGTTTATTCCCGGTTCCCTGGGAGAATATATGGAAGCTCAGTTTCAATTTTTCGGCAGTGCTAAAATCGCAGCGGATAAGCGCCCTATTCTGGCCGGATTAAATTACTTCTTAACCTATGAAGCCAGAGGCGGAACTTCCAAAAAACTGCTCGGAGAGAAACGGGACGTCAAAGCCTGGATGGCCTGGCTGGAAAGACGTGCCCACGGAGAAGTCGATGCGATTGACACCCCCATCGGTTATTTGCCGAAGTATGAGGACCTCAAGGATTTGTTTAAATTCAAAATCGATAAAGAATATCCTGAAGACCTCTACAACAAACAATTTTCGCTTTACATCGACAATATCATCGGTAGAATTGACCTGCAGGTTGAAGCCTACGGTAAAGAAAAGCACATTCCGCAGAAACTATACGATATTTTGAAAGAACAGCGACAGGAGCTGATGGCCTTAAAAGATAAATATGGTGCGATTGTCACTCCGCAGCAGTTGGCAGAAAAATAGGAATGACGATTGGAATGACGAACGACAAATGACGAATGTCTAATGAAGGAATTCTGCCACTGTATTTTCTGTTGATGATATAGGCAGTCCGAATCGAAATACCGATTTTTTACGAATTATAACTACCTGGAATTTTCAATCGTAAAATCGAAAGAATACCTTAAATCGTCATTTGTCATTCGACATTCGTCATTCCCCTAAGAGCTTCGTGAGGTAATTTGCTGCCTGAACACCACAAATCCATTACCCGGGTTCTTTTCAGCCGCCGCATCCTGGTAGCCTTTTTAATGGGTTTTTCCTCCGGTCTTCCCCTTCTTCTGACTATCGGAGTACTGCAGGCCTGGATGAAGGAAAAGGGCGTCGATCTGACCTGGATTGGGATGATCACCCTGGTTCAGCTTCCCTACACCTGGAAATTTATATGGGCGCCCGTGCTGGATCGGTTCACGCTGCCCTTCTTGGGTCGCCGCAGAGGATGGATGCTGGTTGCGCAGTTGTGCCTGATTTTATCGATCGCCGCTTTGGGGTATTCGGACCCGGTAAAAAATGTGGTTACAATGGTTGTCGCTGCCATACTGGTTTCGTTCTTCAGCGCCAGCCAGGATATTGTCGTCGATGCCTATCGCAGAGAAGATTTGGCGGATGAAGAATTGGGACTCGGTTCGTCCATGTACATTTACGGTTACCGGCTGGGAATGCTTCTGGCCGGCGGCGGTGGTCTGATCATGGCGGACCACATGCCGTATTCCAGTGTATATTTGATCATGGCAGCCTGCATGATCCCGGGGGTTCTGACGACATTATTGACACCGGAACCCAAAATCGGCGCAGGTACTCCCCGGACGATGAAAGAGGCCGTCATCAATCCGATGGTGGAGTATTTCAGCCGCAACAATGCGGTCTGGATCCTGGTCTTCATTCTGCTCTATAAAGTCGGCGATACCATGGCCGGAGCCATTACGACACCCTTCTATCTAGACCTCGGATTTTCCAAAACAGATATCGGTGCCGTCGTAAAAGTATTCGGTACCGGAGCCACTCTGGCCGGTGCCTTTTTGGGTGGTGTTATCCTGCTGCGGCTGGGAATAAACCGCAGCCTTTGGATTTTCGGAATTCTACAGGCTGGTTCAACGGCCTGCTTTGCCATTCTGGCACGAATCGGTTATAGCATACCGGCTTTGTCCGGCGTGATTGCATTTGAAAATTTAAGCAGCGGTATGGGAACCGCAGCGTTTGTTGCCTTTATGGCCAGCATAACCAATAAAAAATTTACCGCTACCCAGTACGCTTTATTGACCAGCCTCATAGGGGTTCCCCGAACCTTCGCCTCGGCGGTGACCGGGTTTATGGCCAAGAACATCGGCTGGGAAAGCTTTTTTATCGTCTGTACCCTGGTGGCCATCCCCGGAATGTTGCTTTTGCTGAAATTTGCTCCCTGGAATTCAAAAACCGGGGTTGAGCCCGAACCTATTTGATTTTTTGGACACGGATTTGCACGGATGAACACAGATTGTGATCGGTTTATCTGTCGGATGAATACTTTTTAATACAATATTCAAGATTTCTATGACCGACGACAAAGCAGATAAAAAGACCTTGGAGCGCTTAGAAAACCTGCGGGAGAAACGGCTGCAAATCCTGGCGTTACCGCCAAAAAAGGCAATCGACAGAATATTGGAAGATCCCCAGCCGGCCGCCCTGGTGCATTCGTTTCCCGAACAGGATTTTTATTTTTTGATCCATGACATCGGAGTTGGAGATTCACTGCCCCTGCTGGCCCTGGCATCGAACCGGCAGTGGGAACATATCGTCGATTTGGAGGTCTGGCGCAAAGATCAAATCGACCTTGAATCCATATCGCGCTGGCTAAGCCTATTGCTTGAAGCCGACCCTAAACGTTTTATTCGCTGGTTTCTGGAAGAAAAATTAGAATTGGTAGAATTTTACCTGTTTAAAAGCATTGAAGTCAGGGTGCGGGATCACGATCAGGATCCCTCCGATTTCGGGGAAGGTTTTTTCACCCTGGACGATATTTATTATATCCGAATCCTAGAACGGCCGGCTGCAAGCGATCAGGACAATTTTACCGAGGCGCAACGTAAAAGATTTATTTCGAAGCTTTCCAGGCATCTGGCGGACCATGACCACCAACTGCATCAGAGTGTCCTGCTTGAAGCCACTCACGTAATCCCTGCTGAAACCGAAGAAGACTGTTATCACCGGCGCAATGTGCGTCTGGCTGAAAAGGGGTTTCTGCCCTTTGACGAGGCCATCGGCATTTATCAGCCGATCAAACCCCAGGATCTCGCAAAACAGAGCGCCAAGTTTATTTCGCGCGCCGCCGACGGGCCATCACTGTTGCCGGTGTCCCAATACCCCATCCGGATGCTGAAAGAAGACAATCACTTCGCCCGTGCCCTGACTGCCATTGAACCCCGGGACGTTCTGAACCAAATTCAAGCGGAGTTTGCCAATTTGTGCAACCAGATCATTGTTGCCGATCATAAAACGATTCGCGAACGGGAAGAACTGCGTGGCATCGTCAAGAAAACCTGCGGCTACATCAGCATCGGCCTGGAACGGTTGGCCGCGGGTAAAGCACGGATTGACCCTCGTAAATCTGCAGCCTTGATTACCAGACACCCCCTCTCACAAATTTTCAAAGTGGGTTTCGGCGGCGCCTTGAACTTGAAATGGCGGGCCGAGAAATGGCTTTCCCAATGCTGGTTTGCCCGCAACGAATTGCGTCTGACCTTCTGGGGCGAGCAATGGCTGGGAGTGCTGGGCGGGCTGCTGCTCAAAAAACCTCTTTTTTATGATAACTACAAAACCGGGGTTCTTTACCGCGAATTTAGTTCCCTGGAAGATATCGAGGCCATGGAAGACATGTTCAATCAGGTAAAAGCCGTTGATGACCTGCTGTCTTTAATGCCCATCGAGCTTGATCGACCTTCATCTTATGGATTTCTGACCTACAAAAACTTGATCCTCACCCTGTGGGCCGGTCACTGTCTCAAACTGCCGGTGAAAAAGCTAAAGCCGCTCGACCCGATAAAATTCAAACCCTTTTTGGAGACTCTGCTGCCCGGGCAGCCGGATTCCGGTGCTGCCAAACAACGAAAAGTCCCTGCGGTGATGAAAAACCAATTTTTAGAATGGCTGGCAGCAAATACCGGTCTCAGGGATTTTGAGATAAGCGAACGGCTCGGCGAAACCCTGGAAAATCTTTTTGAAGAGATCGAAAACGAATTGGGCAATGTGAATGTTGAAGATCTCGAACCCAGATATATTCAACTATTTTTGCTGGCGAAAAAGAAAATTAGTTGACATTCAACCATATTTAACTATACATATAGCCATATGAAAACAACCGTACATATACCCGATACTCTGTTGAAAGAGGCCCGTAAGATTGCAAACCAGGATCAGACCACCATCAAGGCCCTGATTGAAGAAGGATTGCGCCTGACAATTGAAAGCCGGAAACTCAAAGATAAGTTTCGGCTGCGAAAGGCTACCTTCAAAGGCAATGGTCTTCAATCGGATGTCGCTGGTGCTTCCTGGGAGAAAATTCGTGACCTGTCCTATGGGGGGCGCGGCGGATGATCGCTGTCGACACCAACATATTGGTCTACGCCCACCGGGAAGATTCACCTTGGCACGACAGCGCCTATGCTTCGATTGTTGAGTTGGCCGAGGGGCGCGCACTATGGGCGATTCCGTGGCCATGCGTCCATGAGTTTTTAGCCATTGTCACCCACCCCAGGATATACTCTCCTCCGACCCCATTGGCTGCGGCCATTGACCAGGTAGAATCCTGGTTGGAATCCCCCAGTCTAATGTTGCTGAAAGAAACGGAAGGGTACTGGACGCAATTTCTTACTATTATCGAAGCCGGACGTATTGTCGGCGGGCAGATTCATGACGCCCGGATAGCCGCCTTGTGTCATCTGCACGAGGTTAAAGAGCTATGGACCGCCGACAGGGATTTTTCACGTTTTTCCGGTATCAGCGTGCGCAACCCGTTAATCAAGTGACTTTAGCCTCTTTGGACGGAATAACGTGGGTGAACCTCGTCTCGCCGTCCTGCTCAATACCATCAAGTATTATGGTCTCGAACTCGTATACACCCTCCGGGAAACGGGCCAGGAACTCGGCGAGCGGCGGCCCCGAGCTCTCGAAGAAAAGCTCGGTCAACACCCTGAACAGCATCGTCAATCACCTGGCGATCTTTTTTGATTTCAGCGATATCGACGACGTCATGTACTATCAGCTGTCGGAGCCAATCCGCAGGCTGGTCGAAAAGCGATTCCGGGATTTCGTGCGCATCAATTTTGCCCACACGCCAAAAAAAACGGCATTGCCGAGGCCGACGGCTACAGTGAAGCCTGGCAGCAGCAGGTTTTAAAATATTTTGTAAAAAATAAATGATTATGATGATTTGATTAGTAACTGGGGTTAACTGAGGGGAACAAGGTTGCATCCGTGTGAGGCAAAAACTTTGCGGCACTGAAGCGGTTCATGAATTCCTGGTTGACGTTTAACTCCAGGTAGGTGATGCGGTCGCGGATGCCGTCGATTTCTTTCAAAAAATCAACCGATGTGAGCGCCAGGGCTGCTCCGCCCAGGGAGCTGTTTCCCAGCGATTTGTAGCTGTCCAGGGGCAGGTCCGGCAGCATGCCGATGGCAATGGCCGCGTGGGGATCGATGAAGGAGCCGAAGGTTCCACCGACAAAAAATGAGCGTAAATCCTTCAGCGTTATCCCCACTGAAGTTGTGATCGTCTCCAAAATCGTGTACATGGCGGCTTTGGATCGAATGAGGCTGTCAAGGTCTGCCTGGCTGATCGTCAGATCCGATCCGGTCGCTGACTTTTCGACCGGCACCACCACCAGGTGGGCCAGTCCGTCAATTTGTTTGAGATGTTGGCCGCAGGCAGCCGGAACAAATTTCCCGCGAATGTCGATCATCTCCGACCGAAAAAGCGCGGCGGCCAGATCGATGATACCGGAGCCGCAGATACCTTTCGGCGGATCCCCCTCAATGGTATGCAGGTCGAACTCGTGCGTATCCGGATCGATTGCAATCCGATCCACCACACCCGGTCCCGCCACCATGCCCATTTTCGTCATCCCGCCTTCCAGGGCCGGGCCGGCGGCGCCGGCGCAGGCCATCAGCCAGTTTTCATTACCCAGGACAACCTCGGCGTTTGTTCCCACATCAACCAATATAGCCGTATCCGGCAGCTTGTGAAGACCCGCAAAGAAAATGCCGGCAATCAGGTCTCCACCGAAATAACTGCCGACATTCGGGAAGATGAATACCCGGGCTCCGGCGTTCACCCGAATACCGAGTTCTGCGGCTTTTAAAATTTCGGGTGTGTTGATCACCGGTATATAAGGCTCCCGAATGATCCAGCGGGGATCAAGCCCCATAAGCAAATGGGTCATGGTCGTGTTTCCGGCCACAGTGATTGTATAGATGTCCTGTGGTTCAAGCCGATATGACCGGCACAAATCCTGAACTGTTTGATTCAGTCCGGCAATGATAAGCTCATTAAGCCGCTCCAACCCCGCATAAGTCTCTGCAAAATGAATGCGCACCAGAATATCCGGCCCGACAGCCAGTTGGGGATTGTCAAACCCGGCCTCGCCCAAGGTGCGGCCATCGGACAGGTCCAAAAGTCTCAACACAACTTTGGTAGTGCCCAGGTCGACTGCGAGACCGCTAAACGGCCGGGGATCATCGACTCCGGTAATGCCGGTCACCAACCAGCGGTGACGGTCTTTAAAAAGAAGGCAGCGAACGCTATATCCCCATTTCCGCAAGAGATCCGGCAGCTTTTTTAGCAGATCAAGGTCAAGCTGAACGGCATCGGTTTGAAGGTCGGATTTTAAAGCTGAAATCAGACGGTCGGTGTCTGCAGTGTTGTCCTGTAGCGTTGGTTTTGCAAGCCTGACCGTGCGAACCCAGGGGGATTTAGTAATTTTAGGCAATTTTGGGTTTTGGCCTCCGGCCCGGAGGGATTGCAGATTTGTTGTATCGCTTTGCTCTATCATTTTTTATTAAATTGATCCGCTGAAGGCGAACCTTAGATCCCAAATTTAAAATCCAAAATCCAAAATTTCTGAGTGATAAAATTGGGATCACTTTCTAAAAATAACAAAATAGAATTAGAGTAATCTATGAAATCTGCGAAATCCGTGGCTTATATCTTCTCCATCGCTGCCACAATCCGATTCATCACCTCGCCCGCCTCGCCCATGATCAGGTAGTCGCTGATGTCATCGGTTAACGGGGTTCTTTCCGGGTTGATCTCGACGATTTTAGCGCCGTTATCTTTGGCGATGACCGGAATCATGGCCGCCGGCTGAACCACAGCGGAGGTGCCGACCACCAGCATCAGATCACAATCGACGGCCGCCTGACTCGAGCGCGACATGGCTTCGGCCGGGATCATTTCACCAAAAAAGACGGCATCCGGCCGCAGAATTCCACCGCATTCACAACGCGGCGGAATCTCGGAGATATCCACTTTACGGGTTTCATATTTTTGGTCACAGTCCATGCATCGCTGCCAGGCAAACGTGCCGTGATATTCGATCACATCGGTATTGCCGGCCGCCTGGTGGAGTCCGTCGATATTTTGAGTGATAATCGTCTTTAATTTGTCTCGTGCTTCCAGTTTGGCCAGCCCCCTGTGGCCGTCATTCGGTTTGGCCCGATCCACAATCTCTTTCATTTCCCTGACAAGGACTTCCCAGACTTTGGCAGGATCCCGCATGAGCGCATCGATATGGGCGAATTCCATGGGATCAAATCGTTCCCAGAGCCCCCCTTTTCCCCGGAAAGGCGGAATTCCGCTTTCAATGGAAATACCCGCGCCTGTTAATGCCGCCACATTTCCGGCGGCAGCCAAATCTTCCGCCGCCCGCCTGATTAAATCATCCATGGTTTCTCCTCCAAATCACACCGTACCACAGCACTGTCTTAACGAATCTGCTACTCGCAACCTGTAGCAGAGGACAGAGAACAGCGGTCAGATGGAGGTAAACAGAGTTATTTCCTATCACTTCCGCACTTCAATGTCTGTCATCTGCCCTAACCTGCAACAATTCAGTACTGCTACTTTCAATTCCTGACACCCGAAACCTGGCACCTGAAACCTTTTTTATAATTCAAACACCATGTCACTCGCAACCCCCAGGCACGCGAGATTAGATCCTTTGGCAGCAATCCGGTCCCGGCAATCTTTGACAATTTTATCCATTTGCCGGTCGGTCCGTTCCTGGTTTAAATGAAACAGGCCCAGTTTTTTCACGCCGGCTTTTTGGGCCAGATCCAACGCATCGGTATACACGGAATGCCCCCAATCGATGAAGGTTTTATATTCCTGCGGTGTGTATTCTGCATCGTGGATCAGGAGATCCGCTCCATGGGTAAACTCCAGATAATCACCGAAATCAAGCCCTCCGGGATGAATATAGCCCAGTTCATTGTCGGTTAAAAATACGAAGCATTTTCCGTCTTCAATGAATTTATATCCGCTGCCGCCGTTTGGATGACTGAGCGCAATGGGCACTACGCTGACCGAGCCGATTCCAAACTCCAACGGGCATGCATCCGGATAAGATAGTTGCGCCGTGATATCGGCATACTTGACCGGGAAGTTGGGCGGCGCCATGAGTTTGGACAGGATCGTTTCCACAAATTTGCTGTGATAGGGGCAGCGGTGCAATACGATGCGGGTGCTTTTTAAATACAGTGGCTTGAAAAATGGAAAACCCATCAAATGGTCCCAATGGGCATGGGTAAAGATAAAATTGAGATCGCGGCATTTTTCCTCTGCCAGTTCGTTGCCCAGTCTTCGAATACCGGTGCCGGCGTCAACAATAATAATGTCTCCGCTTTTTGTCCGGATTTCCAAACAGGTTGTGTCTCCGCCGAATTTTAAATATTCTTTGCCTGATACCGGTATGGATCCTCTGGAGCCCCAGATCTTTATTATCATGTTTATCCTTTGATCCACCGCGGACGGCTAATCCGCATGCGGCTCATTAGTTTACGAAATGTTTAAAACAAAAATCCAAACCTGACTGTGATGATGACTTAAATTCTCAATAGTAATGTTTTGGTCATTGAATATTTGAATTTGGGATTTGTTTGTTATTTGGTACTTGAAATTTGGAATTTAGTAGTCGTTCGCCACGGATTTTTGCAAAACTCATGGGTTACTGAAAATCATAAGACCCATCTTGCTCCATCTGCCCATAAAACGTATGCCAGATGCCGTCACGGGCCCACTGCGTTATAATTTTGACTGGCTGCCGCGCAAGGCGATCGGCAATATCTTTTGCTTCAGTGCGCAGGAGACCTGAGAGGATGAATCTTTTTTTATCAAGAAACCCCTTGGCGTTAATCAAATGCCGCATGACATCATAATGGATGTTGGCAATCACAAGATCCGCCGGATAAGCGATAAGGTCTTCAGCTCTGGCCTGTACAATCACCACCCGATCTGCCAGTTGGTTCAGTTGCACATTTCTTGCAGCGGTGCTTGCCGCCAGAAAATTCAGATCAACCGCAACCACATGTTTACTTCCCAGCCGGGCGGCGGCCAGGGACAGCAGGCCTGTTCCGGTTCCAAGGTCCAGCACCGTATTGAATGCCTTTGAACAGGCTGCGGCTTCAAGGGCTTCGAGACAATCACGGGTAGTCGGATGGGTTCCCGTGCCGAAGACCAAACCGGGATCCAGCGAGATTCCTATTTTACCGTCTCCAGTCCCGCCCTCGCCGGTCTCCCAGGCAGGCGTTATGCGGAAGTTTCCGTGCTCAAAGGTGCTGAAAACTTCTCCCAGCCATTGATCGTAAGACATCTCATAGCTGTCCACATAACTCAATTGGTGCTGGTGATTCAAAAGGTTTTCAATTTGCCGCGAAGCCGGGCTGGAAAAAAATATAAAGGAATCATCTTCTTCTTCCCAGGTGCCGATAAAGTTATTTTGAAACATCCCGCTCACAGCCTTCAGACGCCCCTTGAGGTAGTAAATAAACAGATCCCGACCGGGGCCGGCGCTGATCTTTGCCGGATTAATCGGTTGCCTCCGGATGCGGTTCGTTTTTTGGCAACTGGTCAAGATACCATTCCATGGGGTCCAGCAGGTTAAATCCCAGGTTCTTCAGCTTTTTCTTCAAGTGGGCGACGTTCTGGGTCAAGAGGTAGGTAAAGACGGCACGTTTATTCTCATCCCAATACCTGGCAACTAGAACACTGCCAAAGGAAATGTTTTCTTCGGTGATGGCATCCACGATTTTTTTCAGCTGACCGATTTTTTCTTCCACCAGAATACACAGAAGTGTACCGGGCTCCCCGATTCCCAGTACATTGATGAAAGCCCTCAGTAGATCGCGAACCGATATAATTCCCTTAAGTTTATGGTCGTCATCGACCACCGGCAGTGCACCGACATTTGAATTTTGAATCAGCAGCAATGCATCCTGAATCGTATAGGTCGGAGAAATCGATATGGGATCTTTCGTCATAATATCTTTGACTTTAAATTTGGCGACTCTTTCCTTTTCCTCTTCGCTGCAGTGCTCAATAAGAGAATTGTAAGGCAGAGCACTCCTGATATCCCGGTCCGTGATAATGCCGATGAGTCGTCGCTCTTGGTCGATAATCGGAAGATGGCGAATCTTGTTTTCCGCCAACAGTTCCTGGGCATCAAAAATAGTTGCTTCTTGATCTATCGTGATGACCTCGCGAGTCATGGATCTGGAGACGAACATATTTTCCTCCTATCCCGGACAAGCCGGTTGCCGTGAAGCGTCAATCCCGATTTATCGGGGGTATTGAAAATTGAAGCAAAGAAATAAATTTTAAGGATCCAACTAGTTGTCAATTTAATCGGGATTACGCATTTAGCAGGATCTCGACGTGGTTCCTGGCCAATTCCGGAAGCCGTTCTAACGAGTAGCCCCCTTCCAGTATGGATATGACCCTGCCCTTTGAATAGAGTTTGCCCAATTCAACGATCTTTTGCATAATCCAGGAAAACCCTTCGGTGGATAATTGCATATCGGCCATTTCATCGTCTATGTGGGCATCAAAGCCGGCAGAGACCAAAATGACTTCCGGTTTGAATTCGTCAAAAGCCGGAACCAGGTCTTTTTGGATCAGGCGTTTATACTCATCGTCCCCCCGGCCCGGCAATACCGGCGAATTTTTGGTGTAACCATGCCCGCAATCTTTTCCGTTTTCAAACTCACGACCGGTGCCGGGGTAAGCAAAAGAGGGATGTTCGTGGATAGAATAATAGAAAACCGTCGGGTCATTTTCGAAGATGTGCTGGGTCCCGTTGCCGTGATGAACATCGAAATCAACAATGCCCACATGCTGTATGCCCCACTGGTTTTGCAGGTAACGGGCGGCGATGGCCACGTTGTTGAAGTAACAGAATCCCATGGCATTGCTCACTTCGGCATGATGCCCCGGAGGTCTGACCGCACAGAAAGCGTTGTCCAGTTCGCCTTCCATTACGCGACCGACCGCATCCAGAATACCGCCGACAGCGAGCAATGAGATTGCATAAGTGTCACAACACATTTGGTTGTCCGGACTGTCAAAAATATTCTTGCCGGCACGGCAGGCCGCTTCAAACCGCCGGACATAGGATCCGTCATGGACCAATTCGATCCATTTTATTTCCGCCGGGCGGCCCTTCATCAAAACGAGCCCGGGAAGCAGCCCGGCTTCCTTAACGCCCCGATAGATACAGGCAAGCCTGTCCGGAACCTCCGGATGATAGTGGCCGGTCTTATGCAACTGATACCTTTCATCATATAAAAAGCCTGTTTTATTCATGATGTCGCAACCCGTAGTTTATAAAATTGGTTGTCTGAAGTGTTGAAAACCGCCCATTGGATGGCTCTTAACTTTTATCCCATTTTTATTCCATATAGGGAGAATTTTAGATTTTGGCCTCCGGCCCGGAGGGGCCATAGCGGCCTACGCCCCGGAGGGATTGCAGATTTCGAATTTGTTGTATCGCTCCGCTCTATCCTTATTTATTAAATTTATCCGCCGGCTTCCGACTCGTAGGCCTTACAGTTCGGAGAGAGGCGGACCTTAAATCCAAAATCCCAATTCTAAAATCCAAAATTTATGCCCTTTTGCTCTGCGCCCTCTGCTCCCGGCTTTTTTCCCTTGTCCGGGCTAGGCCACGATCTTATCAAAGATTTTAAAGGCGGCCTGAACAGAGGGGCAGTCTTCCGGCATTTCGATAGTTGGACGTCCGTTAAAGTCGAATTCATATATGGTCCGGTCTTCGGGTACCGTTCCGGCCAGTTCAAGCCCGCTCGCTTTGATCATCTCCAAGGCCTGGTCGGAGGGTGCTTCTTTGATCTGATTGATCACCGCATAGCTTTTACCGACACCAATGTTTAACCGTCTGGCGAGATCCTCAATCCTTATAGCAGCCTGAAGTCCCCGCCGGGAAGAATCTGAAACGATCAAAAGAATATCCACATTTTTCGTGGTCAAGCGGCTGATATGTTCCATGCCGGCCTCGTTGTCCATGACGATAAATGGATAATTGCCGGCCAGCCGATCCATAAACCCTGCCAGCAAGGTATTGGCGGCACAATAGCAACCGGCCCCCTCGGGCTGCCCCATAACAACCAGGTCGAATCCCGCTGCTTCCACCAAGGACTCTTCCAGCTTCATTTCCATAAATATGTCTTTGGTCATGCCGCCGGGGACGACACCTTTTTTCATTTCTTCGCGGGCATTGCCAAGGGTGTCTTTGATTTCAAGGCCGAGGACTTCATTTAAATTCGCATTGCAATCGGCATCAACTGCCAGAATCGGTGTTTTGTTTTCCTTTACCAGGTATTTGATAAGCAGACCGGACATGGTGGTTTTCCCGCTGCCACCCTTGCCGGCTAGAGCGATTGTGTATGGCATTGTTGTCTTTTTCCTTTCAATTATGCCCTTATCGGGTGTTATCTGACAACATGTTGCCAGATAATTGAGGTTTCAGGATATTTTCACTCTCTTGTATCGATTGAATATTCAATATACTAATTCAGATCCCGCCTGTCCAGTCCACATTTATTCCGGTCTCGAAAATTCTAGAATTGACAGTCAAGTTCCTTTTGATTGCCGACCTGAACGCGCCTAAAACAAACAGGGATTTGAGTTTGGGTCTGCAAATCCCTTGCAAAGGTCCAAGTCATATGTTAATCCCAACATAAAATTGTCGGCATTATACAATAAATTTTGGAGGAAAAAAATGGATTTTGAACTCACTAAATCGCAAAAAGAAATTCTGAAAGCTGCAAAGGAATTTGCCAAAGGCGAATTTGACAAGGATCTTGCCCTTGAACTGGACAGAACGCATGAGTTTCCGACGAAAATCTGGCAAAAAGCCGCGGACCTCGGATTTATCGGCATCCATTACCCGGAAGAATACTCCGGCCAGGGGCTGGGTGTTCTGGAAAACATCATTATTGCCGATGCTTTTTGCGCCCAGGACTCCTCCATCGGCAGCGCCGTCGCCCTTTCCAGTTTTGCCTCTGAATGTGTTTTGCGTTTTGGCAGCGAGGAGTTAAAACAAAAATTTCTACCCGCGGTTGCCGAGGGTAAAATGCTTTCGTCCGGAGCATTTACCGAACCGGACCATGGCTCGGACATCACCTCGTTGGACACCACGGCCGTCAGAGAAGGGGGTGAATGGGTCATTAATGGTACGAAGACGTTTATCACCAATGGCGGGATGGCCGGTTTTTACTGTACCATGTGCCAGACGGACAGCGAAGTTCAGCCGTCTTACAGAGGCATCAGTCTGATCCTGGTGGAGGCCGATCGCGAAGGTCTCACGACCGCTGATCTGGGTGAAAAAATGGGGATTCATATGATGGCCACCGCCGAGGTCAATTATAAAGATGTGCGCGTGCCGGCCGCCAATTTGATCGGCAAAGAGGGTAAGGGATTTTATCACGTACTCGAATTTTTTGACGAAAGCCGGATTCTGGTGGCCGCCCAGGCCTTGGGAACGGCCCAGGGCGCATTTAATCGCGCCCTGGCCTACGTCAAGGAACGAGAGCAGTTCGGCCGTAAGATCGCCCAGTTCCAGGTCACCCAGCACAAACTCGCCGAAATGGCCACCAAGATTGAACTGGCCCGTCTGATCACCTACAAGGCCGCCTGGAATTATGACCAGGGCCGCATCGATCCAAAACTAACCTCTATGGCCAAAATGTATGCCGCTCGCACGGCAGTTGAAGTGGCCGACGAGGCCATCCAGCTTCTGGGCGGATACGGATACATGACCGAATATGAAGTCGAGCGGTTTTATCGCGATGCCAAGATCACCGAAATTTACGAAGGCACCAAAGAAATTCAGAAAAATACGATTGCCAGCGCTCTCATCGGTAAACTTAAATAAAACTCGAAAAGAGCCTAACCAAGAAAGGAGAATGAAATGCCTGACTTGCTTAAAAAGACTTTGCTGGCCGGTGTCGGTCTAGCGTTGAAAACCTGGGATGAAGTCGAAGACCTTGCCAAGGAGCTGGTTGATAAAGGTAAAATGACCGAAAAAGATGGGAACAAGTTTGTTAAAGAGTTGCAAAAGCGGTATGAAGAAACCCAGAAAATGCTAGAAACCCGGGTGGAAAAGACCGTCAAGGATATTCTAAAAAAAGCCAATGTGGTCACAAGTGATGAACTAAAGGCCGTCAAGAAAGAAGTCCGCGAATTGAAAAAGATGATCAGCAGCGTAAAAGAGAAATCGTAACTTATGCTGAGTATAAGAAAAATCGGTGTCATTGGTCGAACCTATCGGCATCTCAATCGCTATCGCCAGATTCTGGCCGTATTATTTAAATATGGTTTTGGGGATTTACTGGAATTGCTGAAGATCGATCAGTATATTGAAGTCGGTCTTCAAATGATATCCAGGAACCGTGGGGCGCGGGTCGAACCCCTGACCCGGCCCCAGCGGCTCAGAATGGCCTTTGAAGAGCTTGGACCCACCTATATAAAGCTCGGACAGATACTTTCCACCCGGCCCGATCTTATCCCCATGGATTTTATTCAGGAGCTTTCAAAGCTGCAGGATGACGTACCGGCATTTCCGTTCAAAGAAGTCTGTAAAGTTGTAAAATCTGAGTTCGGCCGGCCGCCGGAAGAGCTTTTTGACAGCCTCGAGGAGACGCCTCAGGCTTCCGCCTCCATCGGCCAGGTTCACCGGGCGATTTTGAAAGACGGTGAGTCAGTCGCCGTTAAATTTCAGCGACCCGGTATTCGTAAAATCATCGAGGTTGACCTTGAAATCATGCTGCATCTGGCGACCTTGGCGGAACATCATATCGAGGAGCTGGCCCTCCATCGGCCGGTAAAAATCGTAGACGAATTTGCGCGTACGCTGGAAAAAGAGATCGATTACAAAATTGAAGCCACCAACATGGAGCGTTGTGCCCGCCAATTCCTGGATGATCCCAATGTTTACATACCCAAGGTTTATCGGGAGGTCACGAGTTCACGTGTCCTGACCGCCGAGTTTGTCGAAGGCATAAAAATATCAGATATCGACGGGCTGAAATCCGCAGGGCTTGATAGAACGGTGATCACAGCTCGCGGAGCGGATCTGGTACTCAAACAGGTCTTCGAACACGGTTTTTTTCATGCCGACCCGCATCCGGGCAATATTTTTGCGCTGCCGAACAATGTCATCTGCCTGATTGATTTTGGTATGGTCGGTGTGGTGGATCGGCAGACGCGGAATGATTTTGTCGATTTACTCGACAGCATTGTCCACCAGAATGAAATTGCAGCCTCCGAGGTGCTGCTCAAATTAACCTACTGGGATCAAGAGCCCGACAGACGGTTGCTCGAACGAGAGGTTGCGGATTTCATGGGACGTCACCTTTACAAACCGCTGAAGGAGATCGAGCTCGGCAAACTGCTTCAGCAATTACTTGAGGTAGCCGGCGATTTTCAGCTGCGCATTCCGCCGGATCTTTTTCTGATGATGAAAGCACTGGGTACGGTCGAAGGTGTGGGTCGCATGCTGGATCCGGACTTTGACATGATTGCGCGGGCAACACCCTTCATTGCCAAGGTCAAACTGGAAAGATACACGACCGAGCGTATTGTGGAGGATGTTTTCGATCTGTCCGCCAGATTGATGAGATTTCTAAGGCAATTTCCAAAAGAATTGCTCGACATCACCCAGATGATCCGACGGCAAAAGCTCAGTGTTAGAATCGAGCACCGGGGTCTTGAAACCATGCTGATCACCCATGATCGGATCTCCAACCGCATTTCTTTTTCCATCCTCATTGCGGCCCTGATTATTGGATCCGCGCTCATAGTGATATCGGAGACCCCGCCCCTTATTTACGGAATTTCCCTTATCGGGATCCTTCTCTTTTTTGCGGCTGCCATGATGGGTATCTGGCTGCTGGTGGCGATACTCAGAAAGGGGAAGCTTTAGTCGCTGCCTGGGGTGGCGAAAATTGATGATTTTCATCAAGCTTATTTAAGTCCATTTTTGTTGTGTTACAAGTTAGGCGCTATTTTGGAATTAAGGAATTCTATCTGTTATAAAAGATAGAGCGTAGCGATTCCACAAATCCAAAATCGGCAATCTGAAATCCCAAATTATGACCAATGACGCCATAGGAATAAAAACATAATGAGGCTAGAATTATACAATTCGCTGGACAGAAAAAAATCTGAGTTTAGCCCCATCCAACCGGGTAAAGTGGGCCTGTATACATGCGGACCAACGGTTTACAACTTTGCACACATCGGTAACCTGCGGACTTATATTTTTGAAGATATTTTAAAGCGGGTATTGCTGTACAACGATTTTCAGGTAAAGCATGTAATGAATATTACCGATGTCGGCCATTTAACCGGCGATCGGGACATGGGTGAAGATAAAATGGAAAAAGGCGCCCTGCGCGAGGGCCGAACCGCCTGGGAAATTGCGGAATTTTATACCCGGGCGTTTAAAAGCGATATAGCGCGCCTGAATATCATCGAGCCGGATATCTGGGTTAAAGCAACCGATACGATCGGCGATCAAATTGCGCTGATCAAGATCCTGGAAGAAAAAGGATATTCCTATCGGACAGGTGATGGAATTTATTTTGATACATCCAGGTTCAAGGATTACACCAGGCTTTCCCACCAGGATATCGAGTCTTTGCGGGAAGGCGCCCGGGTGGAAAAAAATCCGGAAAAACGTAACTCCACCGATTTTGCGCTCTGGAAATTTTCACCCGCGGGCGTCCGGCGGCAGATGGAGTGGGAATCTCCCTGGGGAACCGGATTTCCTGGATGGCATATTGAATGTTCCGCCATGAGTATGAAGTATTTAGACGGACTACTCGATATTCATTGCGGCGGAACCGACCATATCGATGTCCACCACACCAATGAAATAGCCCAGTCCGAGGCGGCCACCGGCAAAAAATTTTTTAATTTCTGGATGCATGGCGCTTTTTTAATTATTGCCGGGGGCAAGAAAATGGCCAAAAGCGAAGATAACTTTCTCACCCTGCACAATGCCTTTGTGAACAAAGACATCAATCCGTTGGCTTATCGTTTTGCGGCCTTTCAAACTCACTACCGCAAGCCCATGGAATACAGCGAGGAGAGCATTCAGGCCTCCCGCAACGGTTTACAGCATTTACAGAACCAGGTGCGGCAAGCGGCCCAAAACAGCAGCGGGCAGATAGGGGCTGTAATCGACGCATATAAAACCAAATTCCTGGAAGCGATAAATGATGATCTAAACATCCCCAGGGCCATGGCCGTTGTTCAGGAAATGCTGAAAAGCAGCATCGCGGATGCCGATAAACATGCCACTGTATTAGATTATGACCGCGTGCTGGGACTCAGCCTCGATCAGGTGACCAAACCGGAAGAATTCCCGGAAAAAATCAAACTATTGGTAGCAGAACGCCAGGCTGCCCGGGATGCCAAAGATTGGGCGGCCTCCGACCGGCTGCGCGACACGATCCAGGAACTGGGGTATCTGGTCCAGGATACCAAGGAAGGGATGCAAGTCATTAAAAAGTGAGGGTTCCGGTAAAAATCCAGCCACTAAGGCCCTATGCTTTTTCCGAGAGTGCGCTCGGAAAAAGTGGCCCCGCGGGGCAGTAAGAGCGTTGTTTATTTAGTGACGCAAAGTATAGGTGTTCCGCCGCAGGCGGATCAGCCCAGCCGCCGGCAAAAAAAATACGGCCGGTATGATCGAAATAGAAACTTTTGAAGCTCGGTTCCAAAATCGGCCGTTGTTGGGTTTCGCAATTCGCAATAACACCGGCAAAATGTAGGTTGGGTTGAGTGCAACGAAACCCAACAAAGCCTGGATTAGGCTCAACCCAACCTACAAAATGCAAAGTGGCCAAGGATAGAACCAACTCCGACTTTTGAAATGAAGTTTCATACAAGCGGTGCCGTCGGCCAAAAACGCGGCCAGTTTAATCGGAGAAGAAACTCCGGCATGACAAATGACGATTGACGAATTATTGATGACATTGTTGATGACGTTTTTATAATCGGTTTTATATCGATTCGTTACTTAAATATTCAATCATTTGCCAGGATTTACGTAAATAAGAGCCGTCTCCAATGAACCTATCCCGCAAGATAAACTGGGTGCCGATTGTCGCTGCAATGATGTTGCTGGCTTCAGGATCTGCGGCTGGCAAGCCAGCGGTATTTGTCAGCATTAGCCCTCAAAAGTATTTTGTGCAACAGATTGGCAAAAACCTGGTGGATATTCAGGTGTTGGTTCAACCCGGAGCCAGTCCGGCTACGTATGAGCCAAAGCCGAGGCAGATGGCAGCCATCGCCAAGGCCCATATCTATTTTTCTATCGGCGTACCGTTTGAAAACGTCTGGCTGAAGAAAATCGCTTCATCAAACCCGAATATGATGGTCGTGCAAACAGACCATGGTATCCAAAAAACGCCCATGGTGGACCACCATCACTTCGGGCAGGACGAAGATTATCAAACAACGGGTCAGCAGCATCGAAACGAGGGTGGACAAGATAAAAATCAACGGGGTCTCGGCATCCTTGATCCTCATATCTGGTTATCACCACCGTTGGTGAGGTTTCAGGCCCGTAAAATTCTAGTTGCGCTGCAAAAGGTTGATCCGGTCCATCGTTCCGATTATGAGGCCAATTACAAAGCCTTTCTTTCTGAGATTTCAAAGCTGGACGCTGAAATCAGGAATATTTTCAGCGGCAAGCAAGGACTGCAGTTTATGGTGTTTCACCCGGCCTGGGGATATTTTGCCGATACCTACGGGTTGAAACAGATCCCGGTAGAAATCGAAGGTAAAAATCCAAAAGCGGCTCAACTTAAGCAATTGATAGAATACGCCAACCAAAACGATATTAACGTCATTTTTGTGCAGCCGCAATTTTCCGCCAAAAGTGCTGAAGTCATTGCCAGGGGGATCGGTGGACAGGTCGTTTTTGCCGATCCACTGGCCGAAGAATGGAGCGCAAATTTGCGCAAAGTGGCCCGTGCAATTAAGGCGGCATTGAGGTAAAACCCAACCCGGATGAACCGGAAATATCAAATTACAAGCAACAAATTACAAATAAACTCCAAATCTCAAATAAGATCAAACGCCAATCTTTTGGGATTTTGAATTTCGGTCATTGTGATTTGTTTGGGATTTGTGTTTTGTTATTTGACCATTTTTATTACTGACACCCGACACCTGACACCTCAATTTTCTAACATCATGTTGTCAGAAAAGGCCCTTAAGGGCCTATTGCTGGAATATAAGGGTTAAAGGGCCCATATGAACAAAACGATTATCGAAACACAAAATCTTAATTTCTCGTATGGGCAGCAGCCGGTGATCCGGGACGTTAATCTGAGGATCAAATCGGGTGATTTCATGGCCATGATCGGTCCCAACGGCGGTGGCAAGACGACCCTGCTGAAACTGATGCTGGGGCTGCTGAACGCGGATTCGGGCAGTATTCGAATTTTTGGTAAAACACCGAAAAACGTATCACACCGCATCGGCTATGTACCTCAGGATGTCCACGTCAATCAGAATTTCCCTATCTCCGCATCAGATGTGGTTTTAATGGGAAAATTGAAACCCGGCAAGGGATGGTTCCGGCATTCGAAAGAAGATCTCAGGGCCGCGCTGCAGGCCCTGGAGCAGGTTGGCATGGGAAAATACTGCGATCAGCGCATCGGTCAGCTTTCAGGAGGCCAAAAACAGCGGGTTTTCATTGCCCGCGCCCTGGTAACGGATCCCGACATCCTACTTTTAGATGAACCGACTGCCAGCATCGACACCAAAGGGCAGAATGAGTTTTACGCGCTCCTAAAAGAATTAAATCATAAAATCACCATCATCGTTGTCAGTCACGATCTGATGGTGATATCCAGATATGTCAAATCTGTGGCCTGTGTGAATCAACGCCTGCACTACCATGGCCATGCGGAACTTACCGGAGAAATGATCGAAATGATGTATAGCTGTAAAATCGAAGAGACTTGCCCCGTCGAATTGATTGCCCATGGCTTGCCGCATCGGGTGTTGCACACACATGAGAATGATTAGCTATGATCGAGGCACTCCAATTCGAATTCATGCAAAATGCCTTGTTAGCCGGACTGCTGGCCAGTGTAATTTGCGGCATCATGGGAACTTTAGTGGTGGTCAACCGAATTGTGTTTCTGTCGGGCGGGATTGCCCATGCAGCCTTCGGCGGCATCGGGCTGGCCTTTTTCTTCGGATGGCATTACATGGTGGGAACGATTGGCTTTTCCCTCATGGCGGCAGTAATAATGGCGGCTGTTACATTTAAGGCCAAACACCGGTCCGATACGATCATCGGCGTGATCTGGGCTATCGGAATGGCCATCGGAATCATTCTGCTGGATTTAACGCCGGGCTATAATGTTGATTTAATGAGCTATTTGTTCGGCAGTATCCTGACGGTGCCCGATTCCGATATCTGGATGATGCTTTGCGTCGGTTTGGCAATTGTTGGCATCGTCTTTTATTTTTATAATGACTACCTGGCAATGTCCTATGACGAAGAATTTGCCCAAATCAGGGGGGTTCGTGTTAAAAGACTGTATTTCCTCATGATTGTCATGCTGACAGTCGGAATAGTAATGATTATCCAGGTCGTCGGATTAATTCTGGTGATAGCGCTACTGACGATTCCGCCGTATATTGCCGAGAGATATTCATCATCCCTGTTTAAAATGATGATTTTGTCCAGCATCCTGAGTTCAGTTTTTACCGTCATCGGTCTATGGTTGTCTTATGTATTCGACTTGACCTCCGGTGCATCGATCATTGCGGTAGCCGGAATCGGTTTTCTGATCTCATTGTGTATTGAACGTTTTCGGCCGAAAATGGCCGTAAAATCGATTCAATAGGCAGGGTTGCCGCTTTTGTAAGTTGTCTGACAAGATTATACGAAACGGCAAAGAAGCTTCTTCTCCAATTTAAAAGAACAAATAGCGTTTTTCCGGCGGCGGCGGCGGAATTGACTGAACGCTATCCGCCGCAATGCTTGCCACCTGTTTACCTTTGGATGTCTCAATGGTGAAAATACCACCCACCCGAACCCAGGTGTCATTGTTTAATGCCTCAGTCGCTGTATGTTTTACCGTGACCGACAGCGGCAGGGCATCGGCCGCGCAACAGACGACTGCAAATCGAAATAACATAAATGTATTTTCCCCGCTTGTTACCGACCGATAAACCATTCCTTCAGCGGTCACGCGTTTGCCATCAAACTTTTCCGCATCAGCAAGCAAATTCAATAGGGAAGTCCCATGAGCGGTAGATGTTCCCGATGGTGATTTTAATTCATTTGCATCTCCTTGGATTACGATTTGGCCCGGATTAAACGCCCTTTTCGAAAACGCATCGGTTCCCAGGCTCCGGCCATAAATAGTCAAGAGAAAAAATACCGGCATCATAAGAATTGCCGCCTTGGCCCACGCATCAAATTTAAGAGAAATTCTAGACTTCAACGAAAATTGGGAAATAAAAACGGCGGTAAATGCCAGCAGTAAAAGGAGTGCCAGAATTAAAAGCGGCCAAAACTTCGGCTGAATAAATGCTTTGTAACGGCCGCCTTTCAGCAACCAGTAGTAGGCATTTAGCCAGATGACATAAACAATTGCCGGAAGACAAGCTGTAACAAGAGAGATGGTTGTTTTGACTTTGGCCTTCATGATGCGCAGTTCCCTTTGTCGCGGTTTTTCTGACAACATGTTGTAAGGAACAGTTGGTTTCAGGTGTCAGTGTTCAGGTTTCAGGACTTTGTGATTCGCCTTCCTGACACCCCTGGCCCAGACCTAACCTTGTATGAATCTGAAAGATAGGAATATATGGGGATCTCTTGCAGCGAAAAGTGAGAGTCCGTCATATCGCACCAGGGCGGGCCGACACCTGAAACCTATATAGATTATCGGCGTGCTTGCTGCCCTTCAGGGGCCTCTATTTCCCAGCGTAGTCTCTACGGAAAAAGCCTACATAATTACCATACTTAAAAAAACCATTAAGAACACCAGTGCCGCCAGCGTTGCGATGGCACGCAATCGAAAAACATTGAAGTACATGAGGATCAGCTTGATGTCCAACATCGGTCCCAGTACCATGAACGCCATCTGCGCAGTCAGCGGCACGGGGGTTGAACGAAATGAGGCCGCCACAAAAGCATCGGCCTCACTGCACAGATTCAACCCGATGGCCATTAGCATCATGATCAGAATTGATAGCGCGGGGGCATCCGTCACCGCGCCGAATACCTGTCTTGGAATTAGGGTTTGCAAGACAGCGGCAAAAAAAGCCCCGATGACCAGAAATCTTCCGATATCAAAAAAATCATTGGCGGCATGACTGACAGCCAGAATTATTTTCTCACCAAAGGCGGTCGGTTTGCGATGATCGCAAAGTGTCCCGCAATTCATTGGATTTTGGTCTGAAAACACCTCATTTCGGACTGCTTTGGTTTTGGAAAAAAACAGCATTCATTAAAAGACCGACGGCAACAGCGATAAAATATCCGAGGACCATACGGTGGATCACGATTGACCAGTCGGCAAAATACGCCACCGCCGTGGAGGCGGCAACCAGTGGATTTACAATCGGTCCGCCCAGCAAAAAAGCAATGGCCGCACTCAAAGGAACCCCTTTTTTTATCAGTCTGCGAATCACCGGGACGATTGCGCACTCGCAAACCGGAAAAATCACGCCCAGCGCCGCTGCGATAAAAACCGCCCACCAGCGTCGTTCGGGTAAAAATCGGGTAATTGTTTCCTGAGGAATAAATACTTCAATCAAACCACCGATCAAGGTCCCCAGCAGCATAAACGGAAAAGCCTCCAGTACGATTGAGACAAAGACAATTCCCAGGGTGTGAAACTGAGGTCGATCGCGGAAAAATACAACCAGGCCGAAGGCAAGCAACAGGAACAGCAGCTGGGCCGTGAGCGCTTTTTTGCCGCTTTTCTGTTGCGAGTGATCGTGATGGCCGCTGGGGTTATCGAAGAGAGGGGAAGTCATTTTAGATATTTTATCTTTGGAAAGGGCCCAGGGCTCTTTCCAAAGATAAAATTTTTAGCCGCACTTGTTGAAGCCACAGAAATGACACATCATACAGCCTTCCTCAAAGCTGACGGTTTGTCCGCATTCCGGACATTTCTCTCCCATTAGGCTGTACTGGCTTTTGTGATTTTTTTGGGCATTCTTACCGGTCACGTAGCGTCTTTCCAGTACCCGGGAGATGGCATCCGGAATGGACAACACCAGCCCGCCGTCTTGAAAAATAGGATACTCCCCGCCGATGCCTTTCAGCTGATCGACAATTTTATCGACCTTAACGCCCGATCGCAGGGCGAGGGACACCAGACGGCCGATGGCTTCTGTTTTGGCAGTGGTGGATCTCCCCGATTTGCCGATGGTGGCAAACACTTCGAAAGGTTGTCCATCGAATTCGGTTACGGTCACATAGAGAGCGCCGTAGCCGGTTTTAATTTTAGTGGTAAAGCCTTCCAGGGTCTCCGGTCGTTCCTTGACAGCCGTCATAAACCCGTCTTCTTTGCTGACTTTTTGAGTAAACGAAAGAACCTGGTTTTCCTTGCTGCCGTCCCTGTAGATGGTCACGCCCTTGCAGCCGAGTTGAAAGGCCAGATCATATACTTTAGCGACATCACCTTCGGTGGCGTCGTGGGGCAGGTTGACCGTTTTAGATACTGCATTGTCCGTATGCTTCTGAAAAGCGGCCTGCATGCGGACATGCCAATCGGATGACACATCGTGGGCCGTTGCAAACACCTGGCGCACGTCTTCGGGGATTTCCGTTATTTCCCGGATACTGCCCGTCTTGGCAATGGTATCCATCAATTCACGACTGTAAAAACCTCTTTCGGTAGCCACTTTTTCAAAATAGGGATTTACTTCCAGCAGTTTGTCATTATCCATGACATTTCGCACAAAGCTCAACGCGAATAAGGGTTCGATACCGCTGGAACATCCTGCGAGGATACTGAGGGTTCCGGTGGGGGCAATCGTGGTTGTGGTGGCATTGCGATATTTGATGCCCTGGTCTTTATAAATGCTCTGATTGTAATTTTCAAATACCCCTTTTTCCTCCGCCAGATTCCGCGAAGCATCATGGGCGGTTTCCTGAATGAATTGCATTACGGCATCGGCGGCTTCCAGCGCTTCCTCGCTGTCATAGGAGATATTCAATTGATACAGCATGTCCGCAAAACCCATGACGCCCAGACCGATTTTACGATTGCCGCGCACCATAGCCGTGATTTCAGGCAGTGGATACTTTGAAACATCGATGGTGTTGTCGAGAAAACGGACCGCCAAGGTGACGATCTCTTTTAATCCCTCAAAATCGATCATCGGTCCATCTCCGTTTTCAACCACAAATTTGGCCAAATTGACGGAACCCAGATTACATGCTTCCAGCGGCAGCAGCGGTTGCTCGCCGCAGGGATTGGTGCTCTCGATTTCACCGAGGACCGGGGTGGGGTTGTCACGGTTGATTCGATCCAGGAAAATGATACCCGGATCGCCATTTTTCCAGGCCTGTTTTACCAATGCATGGTAAACTTCGGCCGCATTCAATTTGCCGACATGGGTTTGATTCCGGGGGTCGATCAGATCATACTCGGCTTTATCGGCGGCCGCTTTCATAAACGCGTCGGAAACGCCCACGGAAATGTTGAAATTGTTCAGATCGGCGTTGTCCCTTTTGCTGAAGATGAATTCCATGATATCCGGGTGGTCCACTTTTAAAATGGCCATGTTGGCCCCTCGGCGGGTACCGCCCTGCTTGACCTGTTCGGTGGCCGTGTTAAATATTTTCATAAATGAAACCGGCCCCGAGGCCACACCCCCGGTGGTGCCCACCATGCTGTTTTTCGGCCGTAGCCGCGAAAAAGCAAAACCCGTACCACCGCCGGATTTGTGAATCAGGGCAGCGTTTCTCAGCGCGCCAAAGATACCGTCCATACTGTCTTCGACCGGTAGCACAAAACAGGCCGCCAATTGTCCCAGGCGACGTCCGGCATTCATCAGGGTGGGGGAATTTGGCAAAAATTTAAATTCGGTCATGATCTTATAAAAGATCTCTTCCAGTTCCTTGACACGCTTTTCATCTCCGCCGTATTTTTTTTCCGCTTTGGCAATATGACTGGCCACCCGCCTGAACATTTTCTCCGGGGTCTCGATGATTTTGCCGTGACTGTCTTTCTTTAGATATCTTCTGCGCAGCACCCTTCTGGCGTTATCCGAGAGAACCAGACGGCTTTCTACAAAGATGGACTGGTCCAGCCGGATCGGAGAAGGTTTGGTCATTCCGAATTCCATTAGTTTAGCCTCGATCATTTTTTCGATAAACGGCATGGTGATGGTTTGAAACTCCATCCGTAGAATTTCTGCCCGCAGGGCTCGGCTGATGCCCATGGCTTTTTCCGTGTCAATGGGGTTGTCCCGGACCAGAATGTCGGAAAACAGCTGGTCGTCCCACATGTTCGTGCTCAGATCAAAACGCCCTTCGTTGGTAACTAAAAATTTGCCTGATTGCCCCATTGAACATCTCCTGTGACCGATTGAATATCGCTTTTGGGTTTCTGATTTTAATTCGATTTCTGCCGGCCGTACGCCAACAAAACGTAAAAACAGTTCGCCATAAGAAGGTATACCTTTTTAAGAAATTTTCAACCCGGGAATGTGATTCCGATGAAAAGGGCACCGTTCATTTCTGCCGCAAGACTGCTGGTATTGTGAGCCTTATTGATCGAAAAACGAAAATCGTCCGGTTCGCGGTGAGAGGAAATCGGTGCCGAAAGAACGAACTATTGTTAAATCAACCTGTTTAATTGAAAACACTTAACAATCTCATACAACATGTTGTATGTCAATAAAAAAAATACCCCAATATCTGCATATTTAAGGCAAGATAGTTACGCTGATAGTATTGTATTCTCTAAAACCCTGATCAAAGGTTGCAATCTCAAGGTTTGCAGTCCGAGCAAAGGCCACTAAATACGCATCGTTCCACACCCTGTGGGAATATCCTCGATTACGTGTGCTGACTCTCCATGCCTTTTCAAGCCCTTCAGGTTCTCGCATGAAATACACCCGTTCATCGTCAAGCAGTTTGTCATAGCATGACCACGCAACATCCATTGTAACCGCCTCATCCTTAAAGACCGCAGGATTTGTTGCCAGCCGAAGAAATCCCTGCTGGGTGAGCCGGCAAAAAGCGCAACTGTCGGGTTCTGTTCCTTCAAACCAAGCTTTTGCCGACCCGTGATGAAAGTGGACCTCGAAGGCCAGCGCCAGCCAGACGTTAATGTCCGGCAAGTGCATGCTGATCCTCCTGGCTTAGGATGTGCGCGATGTCATCCGCATTAAGTTGCAATGTGCCGGGACGACTTGAGGGAACTAGCGGAAGAGAAACCTTCTTTCGGGCGATTTTCTTTTCAACGCAACGCTCCAGCTCGTGCACTACGGCTTCCTTTAAAAACGCCTTAAGACTCTTGCCATCCAAAGCAGCTGCCGCCTTGGCACGCCTTAGGAGATGGTCCGGTAGATCTACTGTTGTTCTCATAATTGCATAAATTACATAAATATGCTTTTATGTCAATACCCAATCGAAAATATTCAATCTCTAATTGATAAAAACGGATAAAAATGACATATTCAATAAAATAGTTTGTTCTGGTGTGATTGGAAAAAGGAAATGGAATTGAGTTCATCCCAAATCATAGCAAAAAAAAGGAAAGCTCTGGATAGATTCAGTCGGTATCTGCTATCCTCGCAGGAGGGGAAAAACGTCGGCAAAATCATTTTATTTGGGAGTTTAGTTCACGGAGATGTGAGAGACGGCAGTGATGTCGATGTTTTGATTTTGGCTTCGGGTAATATGAATGAGGTGGAGAACGCGGCCGCGGACGCCGCCTTTGAAGCTGGTATGGAATTCGGCGAAAGCGTAGAGCCGATAGTTTATTGCCTCGATGAGGTAAGATACCCCAGTTCCTTTTTCCTATATAACGTTTCCCGAAAGGGCGAGGAGATTTATTCTAACACAAGATATGATCCGGATACTTGATAAAACACTCGAAACAGATTCAGATGGTCTATAGTGTGTTTAGACAATTTTGGTTGCTTTAAATCAGGACACAGATTTCCACAGATATTTGGTTTTTTGTAACTTTTAATATCCTGGTAATCCGTGTTCATCCGTGTCCCCAAAATGGAAATTCCTATTAACGAGGAATTCTTATTGCTGGCTCTTCTTCCACTCCTGATAGGCTTTAAATTCCTTCCATTCCCGGAATTCTTTATAATCAGCTGAACTCCGGCCGGATTTTTTCCACTCCTGATACGCCTGGAACTCCTTGAAATCAGATGAGCCTTTGGCGGATTTCTGCCATTGCTGATACTCCTGGTATTCTTTGAAATCAGGAGAATCCTTGGCGGATTTTTTCCACTCCTGATACTTATGAAATTCCTGTTTTTCTTTTTTCCATTGCTGATATTCCTGGAATTCCTGGAATTCTTGGCCTTTATCAGACGTACCGGCCGCCGTACCGGCACCGGCGGCTGCGTTAGTTTGCGCGGTTTTCTCGGCGGCAGGTTTGGCAGCCTCGGCTTCCCCTTTCTTCTGCAATAAACCGCCCCCTTTCGAATCGTAGAGGGTCAACTCCCCATCCTGGCCGGTGAAGAGGCCGGGCCCCGATTTCATTTCGCCGGGACCTTCAATATTCTTCCATTCATCCAGCTGTTTTTCATCAGGTCTGGCGTGACAGCCGGCCAACGCAAAAATTAGCAGGCCGGCTGCCAGAATCATCCAGTTTTTAGGTTTAATTTTAAACATACCATAATATCCTTGTTAGAATTTCACCCGAATACCGGACATAACGATGTTGATGTCATCCGGATCGCTGCCCTCATCACGGTCGAGCATGAACAAACGATAGGTACCATAAAATTCGACACTTTCCCAGGGGGTAAATACGTAACCGATGGCGAAGGTATCGCCTTTGTCGTCATCCGCTGATAAATTTTGGGTCCGGGAATATTGAACCGAAGCGGCGTGTTTTTCCAGAAACTTATAACCGATTTTACCGTAAAGATTCCACGGATTTTTGTTATCCCGCCACTGGTATGCATACGAAGCTGTGAAATTCAAGCCGAAATCAAAAAGCATCGAGGCCGATGAGCTGATTTCATCGTCTCTCGTTTCACTCGAGGTGCCGAAATTAGCGTAGCCGGCGGCAGCGGCAAATCTGGCCCAGCCGAAATTCCCGGCATAACGGGCCGCCACATCCCACTGGCTTTGTTGTTCAATACTGCCGGAGGCAAAAAACCCCGCCCACCTGGGAGTGTCGTAGCGCACCCGGTCTTTCCGGCTCAGTCCATCGAAATTACTGCGGGAGTCACTGACGGTAATGCCGGTGCCAACGCCATTATCTCTGAACTCGAAATTACCACCGACATCATCAACGCTCGAATAAGCCGCGACGTCCGTGCCGGACAAATCGACTTCGGAGGTACCGTTGGTGGCCGTATCGCCCTGGCCCAGTCGCAGGGTGCCCCATTTTTCAATCCAGACATCCATATGCCGTTCATTGAAGGTGACATCCGTGGTATCTGCATCATTTTGAATAGACACCTTATTGGATGCATTGGATTGCATCTCCACTTCCCACAGAAATCCGACTTTCCAACCACCCTCGAAATCGTTGGACCCTCTGAAACGGAACCGGGTTGAGGAGTTGTCATTGTCCACAAAAAACCATTTGGCGGAAGTCCCGTCATCGGCATACAGGGCCGCCCGGTTGACTTGGCCGGAGATGGCAAAATCTAGGGCGTAAGCCGGGGCGAGGATCATCATGCTCGCCGTTGCCAACGCCAATCCAATAAAAATCCTATGAATTTTTTTCTTCATCATGTTATCCTCCCGAATCTTAGTTTGGATGAGTTACAAACCATAACCTATCGAAAGCCTAATTCTTCTTAAAAGCCTATTTCTTCGATCGACCACCGGGAAATGCATTACAGATTCATCGATATCACCCCCTTTGCAGGCTAGCGGTTGACGAACCCATTAAAAATCTTCTTTCAATTCATAAGCCGCCGACATTCCCCGAATTCAAGATTAACGTTCAGAACTGGACTTCATTGTTATCGAGCATTCAAAGTCATTTGTGTCAAATGTGAAGCGGCCTTAATTATTTCATACTGTTAAAAAATATAGATTTCAACAATAATTTGTGAATAAGGACCAAAAAATATTATAAATTTAAAATTTGCCTTTGACAAATTTATGATTTAGATTTAATTAAATTACATCATTAATTTTGCAAAAGGAGGCAATCATGAAACGTATCGCAAAAAGTAGATTTCCCGTTATCTGGCTAGCGATATTTTTTTTCACCATGGCGCTGTCTGCCACCCTGGTTAGTGCCGGCGAAAAAGTCGAACTTGAAGGAATTATACAGGGTGCGAAGTGCACCCACTACCAGACGGAATGCTTTAACGATGACAATCACATCGCCCTGGAGCCCGATTTTGTTTTAGTAATACCGAGCGGCGAATATTATTTTATGCCAAACCTGAATCGATCGGTGAAAGCCAGACATGCCTATAAAAATGTTCGCGTTCACGGCGAACTAAGAATACAGGAACTGTGGGTGGATAGATTGGTAGATATCGATAAAAAGAAGGGGGGGGGCCGAGCGAAAACCACCTGGGATTGGTCGGCCCGCGAAGATTTTTGGGAATCTAGATGAGAATGTTGTTAGGCCCTTGGGGGCCTTTTTCTGACAACCTGTTGTCAGAAACTGAAGGTTTCAGTGTTAAGGTGTCAGGCCCGCCGCTGGCCCGAAAAGCATCCAGTCTGATCGGAATAGAAACTTTTGGGACTCGGTTCCGAAATCGGCCGTTGTTGGGTTTCGCATTCCGCAATAACACCGGCAAAATGTAGGTTGGGTTGAGTGCAACGAAACCCAACAAAGCCTGGCGTAGGCTCAACCCAACCTACAAAGGCAAAGTGGTCCAGGATAGAACCAACGCCAACTTTTGAAATGAAGTTTCATATAAGGATTTAGCGACTCGCCTTCCTGACAACCTAAACCTGAAACCTGACACCTTTACTTATCCTCACCACATATTCATTCTTCGTGCCTTCGCGTCTTGGTGGCTGAATATTAATCTCAGTTAAAGGTGTAAAACAGCCGCAAACGCAGGATGTGTTCCTCTGAGCTGAAAAGGTCCTGGAAAAGATCTTCAATCTCTCTGCCATCCTGTAACACGTAATGCAGCTCAACCCGCCAGGCGTCGGAAACTTTCGTACCGGCGCCGAGGTCATATCGAATGCGATTGACGAAATTATCCCTGCCACTGTAATTGAGATTTATTTGAGCATAGTTGTAGCCTACGCCGAGCCCAAGGTGTTTCAAGGCATTCCATTCTATGGTTAGATCCAAATTTATAAAACGAATAGAAAAATTGTTGTTTTAGCATGATGGCAGCCAATTGAACCAATTCGCTAAGTTTTCAGTTGCCCAAATTTACATAAATGTCACCTTGCCGTTATGAACATCATACATGGCGCCTGCCAGTCCGATTTGCCCCTTGTCGACCATTCCCTGCAAAATAGGACTGCGCTTGCGAATGCGTTCAACGGTTAACCCCACGTTTTTATCGGCCACGGCTTGGACAAATTTAGCGTTCTTCGAAGATCGGTCGGATTCATAACCGGACACGGCCGCCACCGCTGGCTTTATATTAGCCAGTGTCTGGGTCAAGTTGCCCAGAATAACATCGTCACAGGCCCCTTTGACGGCACCGCATTCCGTATGACCCAACACGAGAATCAATTTTGCCCCCGCTGCAGCACAAGCAAACTCGAGGCTGCCGAGGATATCGTCATTTACAAAATTCCCAGCTATACGTGCGCTGAAGATATCGCCGATGCCCTGGTCAAATATCAATTCATTGGGTACACGCGAATCAATACAGCCCACGATGGCTGCAAATGGAAACTGTCCGCCACCGGTCGCTTTGACCTGCTGCATCAGATTGCGCTTTAACATTTCGCCCTGAACGAATCGAGCATTACCACCTTTTAGCATCTGCAGTGCTTTTTGCGGAGTTGTTGCGTCCTGAGTTTGTTTGTTCTGGGCTGCGGCGGATTGCGCAGCATGTGCCTTCAAGGTTGACAGGGCTAAACTTGAGCCCACAGTGGCTGCGAGCAAAGAACCGCCGGCTTTCTTCATAAATTTTCTGCGATCTATATCAAGTGTATTTGTCTTCATTGTCTTTTCCTTTCAGCATACATCTTGTTCCGGTAGAATAACTAAGAGAGTAAACTTTTAAAAGTAACAAGGTCATAATGGGGTATTGTCAAACGATCAGATTAAACCGATTTTGGATGGACATCTTGCAGATTTAAGGCCATAGCCTCGCCAATGCATATACCGGTGCTGTATAAAAGCCCCAGCAGCATACGGTAGGCGTGTGAACGCAGCGACCCC
>CAVXXE010000042.1:0-45168 GCA_963765595.1 uncultured delta proteobacterium | reverse complement strand
CGACGCGGGTACCACCCTATCCGTTTTAAAAGCGCCTGAGGAGATCGAGGGACTCATCCGCCGACGGCAAGAAAAGCTTTATCATCTTAGGGAAATATTTGGCGGCCCGATTCGACCCTTGCCTTTATTAGAAGCCCAATCTGATCTGAAAAAGGTCAACCAGATCATGGCTCAAGAGGTCCACCGTCCAAAAAATTCCCGGGTCAGCCGGGCACGTTGGTAAGGCTTCCCGATGAGGTAACCCCGATTCTCATCGGTGACCTCCATGCTCAGATCGACAACCTGATGAATATCCTCTCCCAAAATCAATTCTTAGAAAGCCTTGAAAATGGCAGCGCCTGCTTGATCCTTCTTGGGGATGCCGTCCATTCGGAGATGGAAGATCAAATGGAGAATATGACCGGTTCAATGCTGATGATGGATTTCATTTTCAAGTTGAAGATCAGATTTCCAAACCAAGTATTTCATATCCACGGCAACCACGATAGTTTTGCACCGCATGTTTCAAAGGGGGGGATTCCCCAGGGACTCTTATGGGAAAAGCATCTTTTAGATGAACGGGGTGCGCGCTACAAGCAGGAGATGGACCGCTATTATGACCGATTACCCTATGTGGTCCTTGCAAAAGACTTTTTGGCCTGTCATGCCTCGCCTCCATCCCGCGGGGTTAAACTTGAAATGCTAATCGACGCCAACGAACACCAGGGTCTGGTGGAACAGTTAATTCATAATCGTGTTAAACGGCCCGGTTATCCCGGCGGATATACGTCCAAGGATGTAAAACGGTTTCGCAAAGGGCTTGGACTTGACCCGAATTTTACTTTTATCGTCGGTCATAACCCCCTCAATGAAACGGAAACCCTATGGCTGAATGCAGGCGATATTGAGAACCACCACATTATATATGGCGCAGGTCTTCACTCCGTTGGCGTTTTTACCCGGATTGGCGATGGGATGATCCCGCTATCATATAACGCTGAGCCTTTAGTGGAAGTTATCAATGCCCTGCCTGACAGGCAGATCTTGTAATTTGCTAACCAAATATGCCCTTCAGGGTGAAATAGAAAAACATCGCCATGATTCCCCCGGCCGGCAAGGTCACTATCCAGGAGATAATTATATTTAGGACAACCCGTAAGTCCAAGGCCCCTATTCCACGGGCCAGACCAACACCCAATACAGCGCCCACCAGAATGTGGGTGGTGGATACCGGTAAACCGGTGCGGGAGGCGATAACTACCGTAGAAGCCGCCGCAAGCTCAGCGCAGAAGCCGCGCGAGGGGGTCAACTCGGTGATTTTTTTACCCACCGTCAGCATCACCCGGTAGCCGAGGGTGATAAGGCCCAATACAATTCCGGCGCCACCGATTAAAAGGACCCAAATCGGCAGCGGGGCTTTCTGAAGTACTTCGCCGCCGGAACCAACGATGCTGACGACTGCTGCCAGCGGGCCGATGCCGTTGGCAACGTCATTGGAGCCGTGGGCAAACGCCATGGAGCAGGCCGTAAACAGCATCATGGGTGAAAACACCTTTTCAACGCTGGCAAATTGAAACGTCCGGTCGTCATCTTCCTGCTCCTTAACTTTTCTGATGAATAACCATCCGATAAAACCGGTAAGAACCCCGAAACAGATTGCCACAAAAATGCTTCCCCCAATGGACAGGTCCAGTTTGAGTTGTTTTAATCCCTTGAACATGGTCACCAGGGAAATGATAAACCCCACGAGAAATACGTAAAAAGGAGCATATTTTTTTGCATTTTTCAGCGGGGTCTCCGTATCCAGAATAAGCTTACGCGTACTCATCACCAAAATAAAACTAATGACGCCTCCCACCGCCGGAGATATGACCCAACTAACCACAACCTTCATGATTTTATCCCACTTGACCGCTTCGGGGCCGATGCCCACAATCGCAAACCCGACGATAGCGCCCACAATGGAGTGGGTTGTCGAAACCGGCCACCCTTTAGCGGAAGCAATCATCAGCCAAACCGCTGCGGCTAACAGCGAAGCGAGCATTCCGAAGACCAGTATCTCGGGATGGCTGATAATTGAAGTGGGATCGATGATCCCTTTGCGAATCGTTTGGGTCACATGCCCTCCCGCCAACACTGCGCCGAGGAATTCAAAAACGATGGCGATTCCGATGGCTTGTTTGACGGTAACGGCGCCGGCGCCCACAGAGGTGCCCATGGCATTGGCTAAGTCGTTGGCGCCGACACCCCAGGTCATGAAAAGCCCGAATATCACCGCCATGACAACCATGGCTGTACCATACACTGCAATGATTTCCATTTTATTTCCTTTCTTCTAACGGGCGATGAACAGCATTAACCGGTCCCCCATGTTTTCGGCCTGATTGGAAATCTCGCCGATCAATTCGATCAATTTATACCAGAACATCACCGCAACAGGTTTCAATTGGTCTTCAATGGAAAAGAGTGCGCGGTTAAGATCCCTTATCAAAAAATCGATGTTATGTTCGCTGCGTTTCACGTTTGTGATCATTTCAGAAACGAGATCCGATTGTTTACCGCCAAAGCCAACGGCCAACAGTTCATCCAGCTGTTCAATCATTGCTGCAGCCTGGAAACAAATATCGGTTGTACGTTGAACCAGATTAAGGAGATGTTCTTCAATCGATTCGGGAACTTCCATGACACGCTGGGTTACAATCTGGCCAATTTTTTCAGCAGTATCGGCAATGATATCCTGTTGCTGGATAAGCGCCAGCAGGTCTCTGCGGGCGACCGCAAATAAAACCCTCTTGGGCATATGAAGGCGAAACTCATTTTTAATCTGATCGGCCTCGCTTTCCAGCTCCCCGATTTTTGCGGCCAGAGCGTCAATCTGCTCCCGGTCTTTCTTAATCATGGCATCAAACAAGGGTTGGAATCTTTGCCACACAGCGAGATACGACCCGCATGTGCTCCTGGACCGGTTTGAAAGGGGATTGCCGCATCAAACTGGCCAATGGACTTGTTGTTTTCATGACACATTAACCTCCTTGTAATTATTGAGGAATAAGACCATTATATCAAATACAAGAAATGGGGGAGCTCCACTATGAAAAAGGAAAACATCAGGGATTATTTTACGGAAATAATATTCACCCGGATAACGAAAGCGGACTTTATTGTCAATATTAATTTTTTGAGGTGGAATTGAGCATTTAGGCAAATTAGAGTCCGGCGGATATGCCTGCAGCTGGATTTTTTTAAAGGTAGGTATATTTTCTGGATCAAAGGTCCCCAGTTCTTACGGAATTTTTTGGATGAAACCTCAGATCCAATTAACACCGGGACTGCATCATCGGCGCCTGCTTATTTTCGTCATCCACGCGACTTAAATAACATGGAAACGTTTGATTTCGGGTTGGATGTGATCGCAAGAATCAGGAAATACTCTGCGCTCAATCTATCGAAGAAAAAAGGCAATCCAGCCGAACTGGCCGGATTGCCCTTGAAGTTTATGTCCGCTGGAAACAACTTCTATTTCTTTTTTCCCCTTTTTTTTCTTTCTTTTTTTCTTTCTTCTTGGCTTGCTCTTTTTTCCCTTTTTTTTCTTTCTTTTTAGCTTTCTTCTTGTCCTTTTTCGCTTTTTCTTCTTTCTTTTTTGCCATCGTATCCTCCTCCTCCTTCTTTGTTAGGGCGTTTTAGCCAATACCAATGTGTTTTAGCCAAGGCCTGCCATGAATTGACTATTGATAACTGAATATCGACTATTTATATTCAAATAAAAATAGTCAATCTTCAAGCATGCTTCTTAGGAAACTCAAAGAACTTTAATTTACCGCAGTGATCGCTGATTTTAGCCCATGATGGTATATCTAAATCAGCGCAAAAGACCCCGCTGGTTGGGATATTGCTGATCGGCTGGTCCCCGATATAATTGGCCAGTTCGGTTAAGGCCGGATTATGGCCGACGAGCATCGCTTTATCGACGGCATCGTCTAAATCTTTAATAGCGTCGATGAGGGCATTCGCACTGAATTCATAGATACTTTCGCTGAAGCAAATTTTCTCTAGAGGATAACTGATCTTATCGGCAATAATCCTTGCCGTCATGGCAGCTCTGTTTGCCGGACTTGATAAAATGAGGTCCGGTGACACTTTCAATTTCTTAAGAATAGACCCCATAAAGGGGGCACTCTTGCGGCCTCGCTTGTTCAGGGGTCTTTCGAAATCATCCAAGTTAGGATATTTCCAACTCGATTTGGCATGTCTGACCAGATATATGGTTTTCATGATTTGCCTTCGATGGCAGATGGGCAAAATGAATTGAGTTGTATCAAATTTTCCCTATCATAATGCAGCCGACTTGTGCAACCATTTTTTTTTGTCAGCCACCCTGCCGCACTTTTTACATACGAATTTTGGATTTCTGACGATATCACTGAATTTATCAAATTTTTTATTTATATCATCTTCCTTCCATTTGCAAAGCAGCTTTTCTTTTTTTGCCATTTTGTTTCTCCTTAATTTTTAAATTCGTCTGTCAGGATAAATAAGTTTTGGGCTCGGTTGCGAAATCGGCCGTTGTTGGGTTTCGCATTTCGCAATAGCACCGGCAAAATGTAGGTTGGGTTGAGTGCAACGAAACCCAACAAAGCCTGGAGTAGGCTCAACCCAACCTACAAAGGCAAAGTGGCCCAGGATAGAATCAACGCCTGAGTTTTTAATACTCACCCAATTTAATAACGAAACATCGGCTTGTAAACCCAACCCGGTGAAGCCGGATTGAAAATCGAAGATTGAATAATGAATGACGAATGTCGAATTAAGGAATTCTATCTATTTTATTTTTGAAAAAAAGCAGCGCGAAGCCTCCGGCTCGTAGGGGATGTAACGCCTAAGCCTCGGAGAGCGACATCCACAATTCGTCAATCGTCAATCTTCATTCCGGGGTGTTTCACAAGAGTATCTAACACTTCCTTTCCCAGACACCTGAAATCTGACACCTTACGTTCCTTACAACATGTTGTCAGATAAAACTTATGAACACCTAATGAATATCTACCATTTCGTATACGGATTTTTTATCAGATTGGAGTTGAAATAACGGGGATCCCCGGTTACTTCTTCCCCGACCCAATTCGGGCTTGGGAAAATATTGATCTTCGCTCTCCAGTTCCAATTCAGCGACAACTAACCCTTGATTTTCTCCAAAGAATTCATCCACCTCCCAAACAAAACCGCCATGCGCTACCTTGTAGCGATTTTTCTCAATGAGTGGTTTTTCACAGATGTCCAGCAATGCAACGGCATCCTGACGGGGAATTTCATATTCGAATTCCATGCGGGACGCTCCGATGGCAATTCCTTTGATGGTAAGGTAGCCTTTATCCTCGATGGTGCGCACCCGCACCGTTCTCTCTTTCACAGTGCTTAAATAACCCTGGCGGTACTTTGTTGCTTTATGGTTACGCCAGTCACCTTCTTTGACCATAAATTTTCTTTCGATTTCCTTGCCCATGATATCCTCTGATTGACGACAGTCAATTATCACCGTTGCAGCCGGTCAAATTTAGGGTGGTGAAAATTCTCATATCGGCGCCCTTAATTTTTATCCCATTTTTATTCCTCTTTTTGGGTGTAAGGTTTCGGGTGTCAGTGTTCAGGATAGGCTATTGCGTCTACCTTTCCTGACAGCCGAAACCCGACACCTGTCACCGATCCCGTCTGAAGCGAAGCGTAAGCGGGGAAACCAAATTCTCGGAACAAAAACGATGTAAAAAGTTAAGTCTATGTGCATCCAGATACAAGTGAATTTTCATCTCCCCAGGTCGGACCGCACGGGCGAAAGCATGGTTTCTTGAACTTTGTTCCATAAGTTTTGATATGATTTCGACGCCACAGACCTTGGGGCAAAGACCGCAACCGGCTCCCGGTGAATTCCCATTTTTTCGATCTGCGCTAAATAAGGAATAAAGCTTTGTAAAACACCGTTAAATTCCCCTGCCACGGCGGCCATGAGTTCTTTGTGCATTTTTTTGTGCCGATCGACCATCGAGAAAAAAGCGTAAATCCTATCGACGGCATATCGATTCTTTTGGCAGAAAGCCAGTAATTGTCTATACGTTCGCACAGACAGCGTTGTTGGAATCAGAGGAACCAGGGTGTAGTCAACAGCGTTCAATATATTATCGGCCAGAATACTGATGGTAACCGGACAGTCCAGAATGATTAAGTCGTATTCAACTCTAAAAGGGTTTAGAATTTTTTTCAGTCGCTTTTTTGAACGCCTCAATTTATAAAAAGCGGCATCTAAATTGCGGAGAGAAAAATCTGCCGGCAGCAGATCCAGATTATCATAATCCGTGCCTTTGACACTTTTATAAACCTGTTTGCCGCCTTTAATGAACCCCTTTGTCCCGGATCTTAATTTGGGTTTTATCCGAAAATAATAGGTCGCGGAACTTTGAGGGTCCAGATCGCAGAGGAGGGTCTTCGCACCCGTCTGTGCTGCCAGATAGGATAAGTTTACGGCCGCGGCGGTTTTGCCCACCCCGCCTTTATTGCTGTAAATCGCCAGCGTCGTCATGAAACACCCTGTTAGAATCTTATTTGGAATCTCTTCGCATTTTATGAAAAAAAACTTTAATCCTTTTTGGTTCCGGCTTGTCCGGGTTGGATTTGTGAGGCGAAAAGTTCTTGGAATAATTTCTTATTTTCTGGTGATGCAAAATCTGTGAAGGTTTCGGCAAAGGCATCTTTAACCATCTGTCTTTCCCGGCCCAACGTTCCAACCAGGCTGCCGATGGCCACAAGTGTTTTTTTTAGCTGTCGCTGGGTAGTAGGCAATTCCTTGGTGATGTTCAGGAGATATTCTTCCTGAACACAGAGATCATTAAAATCCCCTAAGTTGTCCTGCAGTTTCTTCAATTGCGCGATCAGGACATTAATTTTTTTGCGGGCAAACAAACTGGAAAAGAACTCCATCAAGTATCGCAGTTTCTTACAATGAATTCTCAGAACATGCAGCATTTCGTCTTCGGCGGTCTCAAGGATCAGGTTGCCGGCTTTTACAACACTTCGGTATTTCTTATAGATTCTTTTGCAGGCCAAATCAATTATGGGAAGTGCGGCATTCGGTGCCGCGCCATCATCCTGCCGCGGTTGATTTAATAATGCCTCCCAATCCTTTAAAATCTTTTCATATTTTTTTGACTTCAATCCGCTGATGACTTTCTGAAAGGCTTTTGATCGTTTTTTCCGTAAATGATCAAACAACGGGTCAATGTCGTCACGCAAGACCGGAGGGAGCTTCGCTTTGTAGGTCGCTTCATTGAGAAGGTAGACATCCAAATCGCGTAAATCATTGGAGAGTTTGCCCACAAAAGCAAAATCTTTTTTGAACCGGTCGGTTGTCTTCGCCGGAAACACGTATTGAATCTGACCTAACGCAGAGCGAGTCCTGCGAATAGCCACCCGGTAATCATGGACGAATTCCGTATCAAGGTCTTTCTCGATGTTGGTTTCGTTGACCCTGATGACGTGCAACAAAAAACGCAAAATGACTTTTGCGGCTTCATCAGAGCGCATATCAGGGTCGAGTTGAATATTTACTTTGGCGGAATAACTGCCCGGCTTTTTATCGGCCAGCTCTAGCGCTTTAATATAGATATCCTCTTCTTTACTTTTTGTAAGCCCTGCTTCCGCCAATCGTTTGACCAGAATTCGTGAATGTTTGGGGTACCCCTTTACGGGTTTCAACCACAAATGGGCCCCCAATGTCGGCGCATTTTTGGAACCTGACGATCGAAAATCTTCATACACCAATCTTGCCACTGTTTTTTCATCCCGGTTTAAAACGCGATAAGGCCTTGATCGGGAATACACTTCAACGAGCTTTAAAAGTGCCCGCATCCTTAGGATCGGTGCCAGATGTCTTTTCAATCCGCCATCCGGAAAGTCCCATATAAAGACGGGTACAGAAGTAATTTCAATTGCGTGGATACTCATGCTTTTTGCCGGTTTGCGTAAAAACAGCTTGTGGCCGCACCCGTACAAAACAAGTGATTTATTAAATAGACGCCAGTCAAACGTATCATAAATGGCGAAACGCTCAGAAATCGTCGGCTCTTTTTTGATCGGATATTGATCGGCCAGTTTGCGCATGAATTGCTTTTCATCATATCCGTCAGGCAACTTGTATTGAAGGTTTTTAAGCATGATTAAGTAAATGTCTCGGAATTTCTACAAACTACTGAAAATATACAGGTTTTTTGGGGCTTCCGAATTTGCCCCGAAAATGGAATAATTGTTCCATCATTCCCTCCGGGGCGTAGGCGCTACCCTAAGGGCCGGAGGCCAATTGCGAGCGAAGCGACCTGACTTGAATTCAGTCCTCTTAAATTTGGGCGGTAGATGCGTCCTGAATTGCCCCGGCGAACGGTCTAGAGGACTTCAACGGTCTTCGCACCGGACTTCGATTGCCTGCCGATAAGGTCGATAAAAACGTCTTGAGCGGCGCGGCCTTGTTCGCCTTTGCCTGGGCGTCGCCGCACGTATTTGCCGTTGGGTTGCATGTCCCAGGCCGAGCAATTGTCATTTTCATAAACCTGCAAAGTCTCTTCCAACTCTTGTTTCAACTGCGGGTCGGTAACGGGTATCATGGTTTCCATGCGACGGTCAAGGTTGCGCCGCATCCAGTCGGCCGAGCCGGTGAAGAATTCGGGGTTACCACCGTTTTCAAAGCGATAGATACGTCCGTGTTCCAAAAAGCGACCGAGGGTGCTGAAAACCCGAATATTTTCGGATAGGCCGGGGACCCCTGCGCGCAGGCAACATATGCCGCGTACATTAAGGCTGATGGGCACGCCCGCCTGGCCGGCACGATAGAGTTCGCGAATCATGCGTGCGTCCTGAAGCTGATTCATTTTGGCGCGAATGCCTGCAGGGCGGCCCTCCTGGCTGAGCTGGATCTCGCGTTGAATCAACTCCGTGAAGTGCTCGCGCAAATTGTGAGGGGCCACCATGAGCTTGCCGTAGCCGGGAGACGGTATGGCGCCGGTCAGTTCGTTGAACAAGGCCGCCACATTTGCGCCCAGCTCCTGATCACAGCTAAGAATGCCCAGGTCTTCGTAAATTCGGGCGGTGCCGGTGTGGTAATTGCCGGTTCCGACATGGATATAGCGGCGAATGCCATCCGCCTCCTCGCGAACGACGAGGGCCAGCTTGACATGGGTCTTCAGCCGCTCCATACCATAGGCGACGTGTACGCCCTCCCGCTCCAGCAGCCTGCCCCAGGCGATGTTGGGCGCTTCATCAAAGCGGGCGGTGATCTCCACCAGCACCGCCACCTGCTTGCCTTGGCGCGCCGCCTCCACCAGCGCCTGGATAATCGGCGACTGGCTGTTGGTGCGATAGATGGTCAGCTTAATTGCCAGCACCCCCGGGTCAACCGCCGCACTTTGCAAAAAATGTAGGATGGAACTGTCGAAGCTGTGGTAGGGATGGTGCAGCAGGATATCGCCTCGGCGGATCTCGGCAAATATTTCTTTAGGGTCGCCGGGGTCCATTAGGCGCAGGCGCGGATGGGTTACAGGTTCGTGGGGTGGATCGCGCAACTCTGGATAACCCTCCGCCTGGAAGCCCATCAAGTCCGCCAGACCCAACAGGCCCTCCGTTAACATAATGTCCTGGGGACCGGCATTGAGCTGTTCGGCGATCCAGTGTTGCAGTTTTTTCGGCGCATCGGCGCTAATCTGGAGTCGTGTCACACCGGCGAATTTGCGGTAGGTCAGCTCTGCCGTCACCATGACGATGATACAGCCCGGTGCGAGTTCGGCTTCATCTTCCTCCAGGTATACGCGCTCCCACGGGTCATCCTTGGCGCCGCGGGTTACGCGAAATAAATAGCACGCCAGACCTGCCGCCTTGGGAAACAGCAGATTGAGGTTGGCGGTAATCACCTGTTCCAAAGGCACATAACCACCGCCGGGCAACAGCACCCAGCGCGGGCGGTTTGCCGGTACTTTGATCCGTACGAATCGGTTGCGTTTCTTCTTGGTTTCCGTCACCTCTACCGCAATGTTCAGTCCCAGGTTACTGATGAAGGGGAAGGGGTGTGACGCATCCACGGCAAGCGGTGTTAAGATAGGCTCAACCGATTCACGAAAATAGCGCTGCATCTCTGCCCGCTGTTGCTTGTTCAACTGCGAGTATTCCATGATGGGAATGCCGGCCGCCGCCAAAGCTGGGCGCAGCTCATCTTGCAGCAACCGGGAAACAAGTCGGGCCTGTTTGTGCAATTCCTTCCTACAGGCCGCCAATTCCTCGTCCGGGGTGAGATCGCCGTGGGATATTTTCTTTTTCTTTTTCCCTTTCTCAATTTTGCGCTTGATCCCACCGATGCGTTTCATCGCAAACTCATCATACAGCATGCCCATGATGCCGGCGAACTTGACACGCTCAAGCAGGGGTAATTCAGGGTCCTCTGCGAGCGCGAGCACGCGGCGCGCAAAGCTGAGCCAGCTCAACTCACGATTGATAAGCGTATTTGGCGAATCGCTATCGAGTTTGTCAGGTTTTACCGCGTTTGCGTTTGCTTTTTCCATGCGGTTAAAAAGTTACTGCGTTAGCGCAACTTCTTTTCGTGGCCGGAAAGCCACACCCACGAGAAATTGATGTTAAGTTAATGACATTGCGCCCTAGTCTATAGATCAAGTTCGGATGTGGTGTCAACTATAATTTTTCAGTGAAAAACCTATAACCATTTAATATTGCAACAATTTTCAGTCAATCGCATATAAACACCTACGGATTGGTTTTTTCAGCTGAAAGCTTTGAAAATAAAAAGCGAACGCAATCTCATCGAATAAATCCGCAGACAGCTTGCCCTGCCCATGAATCGCCTTACCAACTTTTTGCGTAAAAGACTCCCCGGCGGCGGCTCATGTCTGTAGCCGTCGCCCAGCGTAAGTGGGCCAATTTGAATCCAAAAGCCATCGGGTTATAATATACAGAATTCCTTTTTGTGCTTGTCATTTAGCCGCCTTTGAGATTTCCTGACCTAAAACCCGCACTTCCAGCGGCCCTATCTGGTCCAGATGCATGTCGCGTTGGGGAAACGCGATGGTAATATCGGCCTTTCGAAAGGCATCATCGATGTTCAGGTGGAGTTTATCCATGATATCGAACCGTTTCATCGGATCATCGATAAAAACCTGTAATTCGAAGTTAAGGCTGTTGTCTCCAAAACCCAGAAAAAGAGCACCCGGTTCAGGTTTGCCGAGCACCTCCGGATTGTCTTCGGCAACTATTAGCAGCCGTTTTTTAGCCAGGGCGGTATCCGACCCGTAAGCGATACCGACGAAGTTTATTAGGAGAACGTTAAATATTATTTTGGATACGCCAAACATATGAGGAATTCCTCTGGTAAAAGCTATCCAACTATATTGACACATTTAGTCAAACAATCGGTATATAAGGAGCTAAGCTTTTTCCGAGACTACGCTCGGAAAAAGTGGCCCCTGCAGGGCAGCAAGGGCGTTGGCTATTTAACGACGCAAAGCATAGCTGTCAGGTTTCGGCCCGCCTTGGCCTCCCCTTCGGCCTGTAAGCCTATGAAGCCTACGGGCTGGAAGCGGGCTCGCAGATCCTACGCCTCGGAGAGTGCGATATGACGGATTCTCACTGTTCGCTGCAAGAGATCCCAACAAATCTATTTTGACATTATTTCCTGAATGCTACCAAACTCACGTATCCAGGGTTTCAGCGGCGCAAAATACCCGGCGGCCTTTTCGGCATCGGTGCGATTTGAAAAGCTGCCGTAAATGGCGATAAATAAATCCCGTCCTTTGTGCTTTCTTCGATAATAGGAAAAAATACCGGACCGGGTATGTTTCCTGATCAGGTCTTTTACCGCCTGCTCGCTGCTCACCGCCGCCAGCTGTAAGGTGAAGTGGGTGGAATTTCGCTTCCGTATCCATTCGATATTTTCAATACGGGGTGATTTACCGGCTGTAGCTGCAGGCTTTGATCCGGAATCCTTTTTGATTTGGGGCGCCGCCACTGGACCGGGACCTTCACCTCCCAGACATTGCGCTACGGCAAATTCGTTGCCCTGGCTGATCTGTTTATATTTTTTCCAGAAAGCAACATCGATTTTTTTATATGCGGTCGGAACGTTTTTACTGCGATAACGGCCCACCTGCGAGGGCCCGCCGTTATAAGCGGAATACGTTGCACGCGCCAGATTCGGCAAGCCGCCGTCTTTTTTATGCTCATGCCGCTTCAGCGCATAATTGACCATGAGTTTGAACAGGATTTCGCTTCCGGCACGGGCATTGTAAGTGATATCCCAGCGCAACTTTGCGGGGGAGTAAAAACCGCGCCAGACTTTTTCATTGATCTGCAACATACCGATATCGCCGGTTCCGGAAATAAGCGGAACAATTTTGCGCTGCTCCACGATATATTGACGCCAGCAGCTTTCCTGCCATGCCGTTGCGAGCATCAGTTTACGGAAAACACGGGCGTACTCCTGAGCTATTGTTGTTGATTTAATGCGCTCATCCGCCTCTTCCAGCAATAGATCCCGAATTTCATGCAGATAAGGATCCAACTCAGCGGCAGTCGGAACCCAACGGTTCAAACGGTCCCAACGGCTGGCCGCGTAAGCCGGTCTGATCAACTGCAGTTTGAAGCTAAATGGTTTTTTAGGCGGAACGATTTCTGGTGGGATGCCGAACTCAAACAGTTGCTGCAGTGCCGGGTCGACTTCAACCGGATATTTGAGCGGATCAATAGAAGGATTGTCATTCAGCAAACGTGCCAGGCGTCTTAAACCATCCGTGGATATGTCCAGACCCGCTGAAGGTCCCAATCGATCCAGTGCCTCGAGGGCATCGGCCGCCGTTATGAACGACAAGAAAGGCAGCAGATTGTGTTCCGGCAACTGGATGCTGATTTCCCGCATTACCGGCTCCAGCCGCTCCCAGCTGCGGACAAACAGCTGTTTCACCGGATCGGGACCGTTTTTAGGGTTTGAAGTGAGGATATATTTAATCTGGTAGCGGATGTCCAGAAGGATATCCAACAGGGTCGAACGAAGTGATTCCGAGCGCGTTGCAGCGGCCAGCTCTTTTACGACAAACGTCAGAAAAGCATCCCAAGCCTGACACCGTTGTTCCAGTTGCTGCACTTCAATGGCTGTCAGGGCCGGCTCTGTCTCAGCCTCAGGAAATTCTTCGACATCCAATATAAGGCGGACATCCAGGCCGCTGGGCCGGACCTTAACATGACCGATACGCAGACTGTCGATCATACGGGTCAACCGGTCTGCAGAATAGCGGGGTACAACATCCGGCAACAGGGCTTTAAGCTGATCTGTTGCAGGTTTTAAATCCATTCGGAACCGACTCAGGACCTGGTGCAATTGCGCTTTATAAGTCTGGGGTAAAAGACTGTCGGACAACACCCGGCCCTGTTGATCGTAAAGTTCAATCGCCTGCAGCTGGAACTGCACGGACAACGGATGGCGGTTTACCAATAAGGGCTTACCTTTTACTAGAGTTTGTCCGGCCCATCGGGTAATGGTCATACAACCGTCGGCTAGATTGGCTCCGATTATCGCGAGGGTTTTGGCATTCAAACGGAGCCCTTCACCCGCTGCGGACAGATGGGGCTGCGAAAAGGAGACCGTGTTGCAACCATCTTTATCCAACAAATACTGTGCTGAGTTGTCCGGGTCTGTAAACATCGCTCTTTTCATCAGAAGCTGGAGCTGTGGGAAGTTGAGAAAAACAGGGATGGCGACCGTTTCAGCCGACACCGTCACAGGTTGTAAGATCAGTATGGCAAGCAGGATAGCGTGAAGGATTCGTATGGGTTGGGCAGGCATAGGCGTTCTTCAAACCGGGCGTTTGTTTTCCTAAATGTTAAAGTAAAAATTTAACCGACTGTCAAGAATTAATGTGATCACGGGCGGTATATTGGTGGAATGGTGAAAATCATGAGATCTTTTGCAGTTTTTCCTTTGTAACGTCATCACATTTTTGTTCTTTTAAAATTTTTGATTTTAGAATTGGGATTTTGGATTTAAGGAATTCTCTCAATTTAATAAGCACGGATAGAGCGGAGCGATACAACAAATCCAAAATCTAAAGTTCTCTTCATACAATGGTTTAACGGAATAAAAAAGGGGGGAAAAGTTAAGAGCCATACTATGGGCGATTTTCGCCACCCGGGGCCTAAGCCGCCATATCCTTCTTCGCCTTGGCGCCGCGCAGGTTGTGGCGCTTTTGCGCGGACAGCACGGCCTTGCGCATGCGCACGGATCGAGGTGTGACCTCCACCAGCTCGTCTTCGCGGATAAAGCTGATGGTCTGCTCCAGGGTAAGGGGTTTGATGGGCGAAAGGATGACATTATCATCTTTTCCGGAGGCACGCATGTTGGTCAGTTTTTTTTCCTTGCAGGGATTCACGTTGATGTCCTGGCCCCGGTTGTGCTCGCCGATGATCATCCCTTCATAAACCGGATCACCGGGGACCACAAAAAGCCGCCCCCGGGGTTCCAGGTTGAATAAGGCGTAGGGAATGGCATTTCCGGTGCGATCGGATACAAGAGATCCGGTGAACCGGCTGGGACAGTCCCCCCGAAATTTCCCGTAGCCGTCGAAAAGCGAGTTCATGATGCCGGTACCCCGGGTATCGGTGAGAAACTCGTCGCGGTATCCGATCAGTGTGCGGGCCGGCACAGAGAACTCGATTCGCACCCGTCCCTTGCCGTTATTGACCATGTTGGTCATCTTGGCCTTGCGCAGCGAAAGTTTTTCGGTCACCACACCGAGAAAACGTTCTTCGCAGTCCACCAGCAACCGCTCCATGGGCTCGCGTTTTTCACCATTTACGTAACGAAAGATGACCTCGGGCCTTCCGACACAAAATTCATAGCCTTCCCGGCGCATGGTCTCGATCAGGATGGCCAGCTGAAACTCCCCCCGACCCTTGACCAGGATACTGTCGCGGTCTTCGGCTTTATCCACACCAATCGCCACATTGAGGAGGGTCTCTTTGAACAGGCGCTCCCGCAGGCGGCTTGACTGCACATACTTCCCCTCTTTGCCCCCAAAGGGTGAATTGTTGATACTGAACATCATCGACACCGTGGGCTCGTCCACTCTGATCCGGGGCAGGACCCGGGGATTCTGCTGGTTACAGATCGTATCGCCGATCTTGACATCCTCGATGCCCGCCAGCACCACAATGTCTCCGGGCTGAACCTCGTCAACGTCTTTTACCTGCATGCCCTCGTAAACCTGAAGCTTCGACACTTTGAGTGGTGCGCTGCGACCGTCTTCACCCATACACACCAGGTTGTCTTTAGACCGGGCCGTGCCGTTAGAAATTCTCCCGACGGCCAGCCGGCCCAGGTAATCCGAATAACCCAGGTCCGATACCAGCATCTGAAAAGGTGCGCCGGGATCATAGGATGGGCCGGGAATCATATCCAGGATGGTGTCAAAAAGCACATGGAGGTTCTTTCCCGCCACATCCAGGACTTTTGAGGCAATCCCATCCCGGCCAATGGCGTAGAGCAACGGAAATTCAAGCTGCTCATCCGTGGCATCCATGTCGATCAAAAGATCGTAAATTTCATCGAGGACTTCGTCTGTCCGGGCATCCCGTCGGTCGATTTTGTTAATGACCACAATGATTTTCAGGTCAGCTTCCAGGGCTTTTTTGAGGACAAACCGGGTTTGGGGCAAAGGACCTTCGGAGGCGTCTACAAGTAAAATCGCCCCATCGGCCATGGACAGGGCCCGCTCCACTTCTCCGCCGAAATCCGCGTGACCGGGTGTGTCAATGATATTGATCCGAACACCCTTCCACAGCACCGAACAGTTTTTGGCCGCGATGGTGATGCCGCGCTCTTTTTCCAGATCCATGGTATCCATGAGCCGATCGTCGGTCTGTTGATCGACCCTGAACAAACCGCTTTGCCGGAACATGGCATCCACAAGGGTGGTCTTGCCGTGGTCAACGTGGGCGATGATGGCGATATTTCGCAGGCTTTCGTTTGTCAGTATGTTTGGCATAAGATGTCTATTCTTCCTGAGGCCATTATTATCCGGGATAGCCGAATAGAAAAATATAACCATCAGGGTTCGGATTACAAGGGAATGCCCGGATAATAACTCAGTCGTCATGGGTTATGATTCGATCAACAGAGCTGCTAAACCAGGGAAAACATACTTTTTTTTTTAAAAATTTACCAAAATAAACAAAAATCATGTTGACAAATCTAAAATAAAGGATGTAAATAGCTGCAGCGGTTATAGCTGACTTTATGCTCTTTTCTCGATTTGATTTTATGTTTTAAAAAATAATAAATGAACTATATTCATTTTTCGGCCTCAACCGGCAGTCATTCGCTAAACGTTAGAAGGTTTCTTTATTTATATTTTTGTCAATCTTAAACCGAGAGGAGGTATTTATGGCATCAAAAGAGGTTATCGAAACTTCCGAAGCGGAAATTGCGGTTCACTGGGGGGAGGAAGAATATTTCCATCCATCCACAGAGTTTATTGCCCAGGCAAACATGACGGACCCAGGTGTTTTTGACCGTTTCAGCCTGGATAATTTCCCGAACTGTTTCAAGGAATACGCGGATCTTCTCGATTGGTATGAATACTGGCACACCATTCTGGATACCAGCGATGCGCCCTGTTGGAAATGGTTTGCCGGCGGCAGGATCAATGCGAGCTATAACTGTGTGGATCGTCATCTCGCCAAAAATAAAAACAAGACCGCCATCCATTTCGTCCCTGAACTTGAAGAGGAAAAAGTCGAACATATCACCTATCAGGAGCTCTACGTGAGGGTGAACGAGTTCGCCGCCCTGCTGCGGGATTTTGCCGGATTAAAAGCCGGCGATCGGGTGACCCTTCATATGCCCATGTCGGCCGAGCTTCCGATTACCATGCTGGCCTGTGCCCGGCTGGGCGTTATTCATTCCGAGGTCTTCGGCGGTTTCAGCGGAAGGGCCAGTGCCGACCGGATTGTGGACTCCCAGAGCCGGGTGTTGATCATCATGGATTCTTACTATCGCGCCGGAAAACTCTTGAACCACAAGGAAAATGCCGACATTGCCGTTGACCTGGCCGAAAAAGACGGCCAAAAAGTGGACAAGGTGTTGGTCTGGCAGCGCTATCCGGGCAAAGCATCCAGCCCTACCCCCATGGTCGAAGGGCGTGATTATTTTGTCAACGATGTCCTCAAGGAATATTACGGTCGGCGCGTTGACCCGGTGCCCATGTTGGCCGAAGATCCGCTGTTTTTGATGTACACCAGCGGGACCACGGGCAAGCCCAAAGGCTGTCAGCACAGCACCGGCGGGTATCTGGCCTATGCCGCCGGCACCTCCAAATACGTCCAGGACATCCATCCGGAAGACGTTTACTGGTGTATGGCCGATATCGGCTGGATCACCGGCCATTCCTACATCGTTTACGGACCGTTGGCCCTGTGTGCCTCGACAGTCATTTACGAAGGCGTTCCCAATTACCCGGATCCCGGCCGACCGTGGCGGATCGCCCAGGAACTGGATGTCAACATCTTTCACACCGCGCCCACCGCCATCCGCGCCCTGCGCAAAATCGGTCCGGACGAGCCGGCCAAATACAATTACCATTTTAAACACATGACCACCGTGGGCGAACCCATCGAGCCGGAAGTCTGGAAATGGTACTACCAGGTGGTCGGCAAAGGTCAGGCCGCCATCGTGGATACCTGGTGGCAGACCGAAACCGGCGGTTTTCTGTGCAGCACCCTCCCGGCCCTGGCCCCCATGAAACCGGGCAGTGCCGGCAAGGGCGTACCGGGCATTCACCCCATTATCTACGACGAGGAAGGCAAGGTTATTCCTTCAGGGGCCGGCAAAGCCGGCAACATCTGCATTCAGAATCCGTGGCCCGGCGGGTTTCAGACGATCTGGGGCGACCGTGACCGTTTCGTCAGCACCTATTATGCCCGCTACTGCAAAAACCCGGACAGCAAAGACTGGCGCGACTGGCCTTACATGACCGGGGATGCCGCCGTGGAAGCCGAAGACGGCTATTACCGGATTCTCGGCCGCATCGATGATGTTATCAACGTTTCCGGACACCGCCTGGGAACCAAGGAGATCGAGTCCGCCGCCCTGGTGGTCAACGAGGTCGCCGAAGCCGCCGTCGTTCCGGTGGCCCATGATATCAAAGGCCGCGAGCCGGATCTTTTCGTATCGCTCAAACCCGGATTTGAGCCCTCAAAGGAACTGGAGCAAAAAATATCGGACGCCATTAGCAGAGAAATCGGCAAAATCGCCAAGCCGCGCCATGTCTGGATCGTCACGGATATGCCCAAGACCCGCTCGGGCAAAATCATGCGCCGGGTGCTGGGGGCGATTTCCAATAAGAAGGATGTCGGCGACGTCACCACCCTCGCCAACCCCGAAATTGTCGAAGAAATTAAGAAGATGGCGGATAAGTAGTTTTACTGTACAATATTGATTTGTTTTCATTTCAATTAGACAGGGTTAAAGGATATGCAGGATGACAGTCGATCTTTCAGACAGAAGCGGCAACTGAGAAATAGTGATCCTGTTCCCGTCCGAAGCGGGAATTATCCGGTCTGTTAATAAAGGAGGTGATGCGGTCCCGAGAGCTACCGTCTGAATGAATAAGTGCATGAAGGTTTTGTTACCTAAAAAATAACCTATAAGCGAAAGGAGATTAGCATGGGATCTCATGTATATTGGCTATTCTTTTTCGTCCTCCTTTACTGGGGATACTGCATCACCATCGGTGTCACCGGCTACCTGAAGGCCAAAAAAGGAACCGACTACTTCATTGCCGGTCGCCAGCTCAACATTTGGGTATTTGTACTGGCAGCAACGGCAACCTCGTTCAGCGGCTGGACTTTTGTCGGCCATCCGGCGCTGATGTGGCGGGACGGACTCCCGTATGGATACGCATCTTTTTATGTGCTGACCATCCCGATTACGGGCGTGTTCTTCCTCAAACGACAGTGGCTGTTGGGCAAGCGCTATGGATTCGTTACCCCGGGAGAGATGTATTCGCAGTATATGGGAGGCGAGGCCATTCGCATTCTGACCGTTATTGTGGCCCTGTTCTTCAGCATACCCTATTTGGGAATCCAGTTGCGAGCTTCGGGCATTTTGTTCAACGTCCTAACCGACGGCCTGTTTTCGGTTAACGTCGGTATGTGGATGCTGGCCATCATCGTCTGCCTGTATGTGGCCCTGGGTGGTTTGCGCTCGGTGGCTTACGTGGACACGGCCCAGTGCATTCTGCTGTGGTCGGGAATCGTCGCCCTGGGTATCATCGCGGCCTCTTTTGCCGGCGGCTTCGATGGCCTGACATCGAAATTCGGCGACATCGTGGTCTGGTTTAATAGCGGCGGTGCGGAGGTACCCAAATGGGCCGAACCGGAGGCCGTTAAACTTTTTATGGAAAAGGGTAAAGGTTTAATCGGTATAACACCGTTGGGTGTCACCAATAAAGTGGCCGTGCCCGGTGTGATCCAATTTGTACCGGCCGGTGCCATGGCCAAAGGCGGCACCTGGACCGGTGTCATGATTTTAACCTACATGTTTGCTCTGATGGGAATTCATTCCTCGCCGGCGTTTTCCATGTGGGCCTTTGCCAACAAGAACCCCAAACCCTTTCCGCTGCAGCAGGTGTGGGCTTCCACCATGGGCATCGGATTCGCCCTCATTATTTTCACCACCATGCAGGCCATGGGCGGCTGGGTGCTGGCCTTCTTACCCGGCACTCACGAAACCGCCACCGTATTGCCGCTTGAAAATCTCATTTGCAGTGGGGGTAACGACCTGGTGCCCTATCTGATCCACCTGATGAAAGACACGGCGCCCTTTGCCGTCGGCATTCTGGCCATTTGCGCCCTGGCGGCCATGCAGTCCACCGGCGCGGCCTACATGTCCACCGCCAGCGGTATGCTGACCCGCGACATTGTCAAGCGGTACTTCAAAAAAGACATGACCGAAACCGAACAGACCCACTGGGGCCGCATCACCGTGGTCACGGTGGTCGGGTCGGCTTTGATCTTCGCCACCTTTGTGCCGGGCGCCATCGTGATGCTGGGCGCATTTGCGACGTCTTTCGGATTTATGATGTATGTGCCCCTGATCGCTACGCTCTACTGGCCCTGGCTGACGCGCCAGGGGGTCATCGCCGGCCTGATCTGCGGTATGTTCGCGGTGTTTCTGACCTTCAGGTTCGATCTCGGACTCCCATGGGGCTACAGTCCGCTGACGATTTTTTCTGCGGGCTGGGGCATCCTGTTCAACCTGCCGGTCGCCATCCTGGTGAGTTACTTCACCCAGCCGGACAAAGCGGAACAGGACCGCAAAATGGGATACCACAATTTCATCCGGGAACATGCCAGCCTGGCGCCGGAAAAGCGGCACCTGATCAAATGGGGCTGGATCATCACATGCGCCTGGTATTTTTTCGCCATCGGCCCCGGCTGTGTGATCGGCAACACGATCTTTGGCGATCCCGCAAAACCTGCGACTTGGGCCAACGGGATGCCGTCGATCTGGATCTGGCAGATCATTTTTTGGATTCTGGGTATCGCCATGATGTGGTTTTTGGCATACAAATTGGAAATGTCGACCAATATCACGGGCGAATTTGATGCCTTGAAGCATGATATCTATGAAGATGAAGCGGTTCCCGAGGGATCCTCGCGAGGGCAGTCAGGGGTATAGCATTTAGATGTTTTACCCCGATTAAATCATTATAAATAAGGAAGAGGAAGCGCATGCGCTTCCTCTTCCCAACCCTGTCGAAAAAGGAAAATATTTCTCCGAAAAATGAAACGGCTACTTACAGTTCTGATAATTACTTTTTTCATGGCTGCCGGCTGTGGCCTTGGCGGTTCAAAGTATGACGATGCCGTTTTAGATGGTGTTTCCAATCTTAATAGGGGCAAACCGGAGAAAGCATTCGAGGACTTCAACCGTGCCATAAAAATAGACCCACAGCTGGCCGGCGGTTACCTGGGACGGGCCAATACCCTCAATACAATGGGACGTTATGAAGAATCCATTGAAGACTACGATATCGTCCTTGAAATTGATCCGAAGCTGGCCAATGCTTATATCAACCGCGGATCCGCATACAGTCATCTGGGAGAATATGAAAAAGCCATCGCAGACTATGAAAAGGGCCTGGAACTGGATCCCAAGGCTGACAATAAACCGGGCATTTTTAAACGCCTTTTCAGCAATGATCCGAATACCGAAAAAGGTATTCGCAAACACCTGGAGTATTTAAAGCAGCAGGTGAAAGAGCAAAGCGGCTAACCCATGATTGACGAATGACTATTGAAGAATTAAGGTATTCTGTCATTAATAAACTAACCTAACATACAAAATTAAGGTTAAACGGTATCTGATCGAGATACGTGCGTTGGGTTTTGATCCTGGTATCGAATTCAGACCGATGCACGGTTATTAGCAGGTTGGGTAGAGGAACGAAACCCAACAAATGGTTCCCGGATCGCCATCCAACCTGCAATCTTATGATTGACGATTTACGAATGATTATTGACAATTCCTGGAGTTGCTTCCGGCCATCTAGCCATGGCTCCTATGGCGGGATCGGCTGGCTGCATCAATTGGACACTATAAAATTGTTAAAATTCCTTAATTAGTCATTCGTCATTCGTCATTCGTCAGTCAACAAAAGGAGGATAGACATGACCAATCCTTATGAAATAGCCTACCAACAGTCCATTGAAGACCCCAATACGTTCTGGGCCAAAGCCGCGGAGGATTGTCACTGGTATAAAAAATGGGACAAGGTCCTTGATGATTCCAATAAACCCTTTTATCGCTGGTTTAGCGGCGGCGAGGTCAATACCTGTTACAATGCAGTCGACTTTCATATCGAAAACGGCCGTGGCGACCAGTATGCGATCATATACGACAGCCCGGTCACCCAGACCATAAAAAAAATCACCTATAACCAGCTGCGCGATGAGGTCGCCCGGTTTGCCGGGGCACTGGCAGCCCAGGGGGTCGCCAAAGGAGACCGGGTGTTGATCTACATGCCCATGATCCCCGAGGCCCTGGTCGCCATGCTGGCCAGTGCACGGCTCGGTGCTGTTCACTCCGTGGTATTCGGCGGGTTTGCGGCCAATGAACTGGCCGTGCGCATCGACGACGCCAAACCCAAAGTCATTGTTTCCGCCTCCTGCGGTATCGAGGTGGCACGGGTGATTGCGTATAAACCGTTGCTGGACAAGGCCATTGATATGGCGCAATTCAAACCGAACGCCTGCATCATCAAGCAGCGGCCGATGGAAGCCGCCGCCATGATCGGCGGCCGTGATTTGGACTGGCATGATGTCATCCAGGATGCCCAACCCCATGATTGCGTGCCGGTGGCAGCCACCGATCCCCTTTATATTCTGTATACCTCCGGCACCACCGGAATCCCCAAAGGCGTTGTGCGGGATAACGGCGGGCACCTGGTGGCCTTGAAATGGACCATGGGCGCAATCTACAACATTGAAGCCGGCGATGTATACTGGGCGGCATCCGATGTCGGTTGGGTGGTGGGCCATTCGTATATCGTCTACGGTCCGCTGTTAAAGGGCTGTACGACCATCGTCTTTGAAGGCAAACCGGTCGGCACGCCGGATGCCGGTGTTTTCTGGCGGGTCATATCGGAGCACAAGGTCAAGGTGATGTTCACCGCTCCGACGGCCTTCAGGGCCATCAAACGGGAAGACCCCCGGGCGGAACTGATGAAAAATTACGACCTGTCCAATTTTAAGGCATTATTTTTAGCCGGCGAGAGACTGGATCCGGACACCCTGAAATGGGCCGAAAACAGCCTGGGGATTCCCGTAATCGACCACTGGTGGCAGACCGAAACCGGCTGGGCCATTGCCGGCAATTGCCTCGGCCTGCATCATTACCCGATTAAAGAGGGCTCACCCACCAAACCGGCCCCGGGCTGGAACCTGCAGGTGGTCGATCCAAACTGCAATCCGATTAAAGCCGGGGATATCGGTGCCTTAGTGGTTAAATTACCCCTTCCTCCGGGCACCCTGCCGACCCTGTGGCATAACGATGACGGGTATATCAAGGCGTATCTGGAAGAGTTTCCCGGTTATTATAAAACCGCTGATGCCGGTTTTATCGATGAAGACGGCTATGTTTTCGTGATGAGCCGCACCGACGATATTATCAACGTCGCCGGGCACCGTCTTTCCACCGGGGCCATGGAAGAAGTGCTGGCCGATCATCCGGATGTGGCCGAGTGCGCGGTGCTGGGAGTCGACGATAAACTCAAAGGCCAGGTGCCCATCGGTTTTCTGGTCTTAAATGCGGGGGTGACGCGCGGCCCGGATGAAATCATCCGGGAAACGGTCCAGATGGTCAGAGATCGTATCGGTCCGGTAGCGTCCTTTAAGACCGCGACGGTGGTCAAGCGCCTGCCGAAAACCCGTTCCGGCAAAATTTTGCGGGGTACGATCCAAAAAATTGCCGACAATAAACCTTATAAGGCCCCGGCCACCATAGACGATCCCGTCATCCTGGATGAAATGACCGAGGCATTGACCGGTATCGGGTATGCAAAGGCCAAAACCTAGGTTAAGTGGTTCAAGGTTCAACGTTCCGGGTTGAAAAAACCCAAACACAGCTCGTACCGAAAAGATCCTGTTTTTATTTTGTAGGATTTTAACTCAATTGGGCAAAAAATGTAAGCAACAATCATCGGCTGTAACCTTTGAACCCTGAACCTCTGAACCTTGAACCTGAATCACATAGTTTAGGGAAGATAGACTTTGTAAAATTTCCTCCGGCGTACAAGCAAATAAGGCGAGTATAACTTTTATGCCCAAAGAAATCCTCATAGTGGATGATGAACCGAGCATCGTGGTGCCCATCCAATTTCTGATGGAACAGCAGGGCTATACTGTCATGGTCGCCGAGAATGGTGAAAGTGCCCTGGATATAATTTATAAATACAAGCCGGACCTCATATTGCTCGACATCATGCTACCCAGAATCGATGGGTATGAGGTTTGTGAAATCGTCCGGTTAGACCCCAGGTACAGGGATATCAAAATCATATTTATAACCGCCAAAGGACGTGAAGTTGAAATTGCCAAGGGCTTGGCACTGGGTGCCGACGCCTATATTACCAAACCCTTCTCGAATACCGAGTTGGTCTCCAAAGTCAAAGAACTTTTAGCCATTACCCATGAAAATGCCGAGAAGTAAATTCTGGGGAGCTGTCGGCCTTTCCTTTGTTTCTTTGATCCTCATTCTCACCATTTCCGCAGTCTGGTTTAAGCGTCAACTGACATCCGAAGAACTGAACTTTATTTCCCATCTTTTACAACAGTATTTTGGTCCAGCTATCATTATCACCTTGCTTTTACTGACAGTCTGCGTCTGGGCCGTCGAAGCTGTATTCCGTAATTATATCAAACCCGTCCGCAAAATGGCGGAAAAAGTGTCCTTGATCAACACCACGAATCCGTCCTACCGGATTCCGGGCGAAGGCGCAGGGGAAATTCGCCGGCTTTGCGATCGCATCAACGAATCCGCACAGCGGCACGAAAGCCTCGCCAAGCATGTGGAGGCCAAAGTCCAGCTGGCCAAATCAGATTCTGAACAGGAAAAAAATACCCTGGCGGCCATCGTGGCCGAGTTGCCTGAAGGTGTGCTGATCTGCAACGCCGACGGCCGCATTCTGCTGTATAACAACCGCGCCAAACAATTATTGGCCGGTGGTCTGAAAACGGATAAGGACCCTTCCGGTTCTCGTGAATCTGAGCGCTATATCGGCCTGGGACGTTCCATCTTCGGGATAATCGACAAAAATCTCCTCGCGCATGTTCTTGATCAAATCACCGGGAAACTGCAACAAAATGATCCCCAGGCAATCTCTTATTTCGTGGTGCCGGGTGCTGATGACCGACTGCTGCGGGTGGAGGCTGTCCCTGTTTTAAACCAGGGGCGGCAACTCTCAGGATTGGTACTGATATTTTACGATATCACCCGGCAACTGGCGATCGATAGTGATTTGAATTTGGCCCTGCAGGCGGTTGTCAGAGGTTTCCGGGCATCGCTGGCCGGTGTTCGCTCAGCCATTGAAACCATCATAGCGTATCCGCAAATGGACATCGATCAGCTCGAAAAATTCAGAAATATCATCCATCGAGAATCAATCCGCATGGGTGAGCTTTTGGAGAGTAATTTGAGCTTTGATGTCAAAATAGGACTGAATCAGTGGCCGCTGACCACCATGTCCGCCGAAAATCTGACGGATCTGCTTTCAACCAGATCCCTCGAAAAGCTTCAGGTCCAGATTCGGCGGGAAGATATCAGTGAACCCTATTGGGTAAAGGTTGACAGCTACTCCTTCCTGTTGGTGCTGCTATTTTTAATCGACAAATTAAAAAACTTGATCGGCATCGAGGAGCTTACCTGCAGATTGACCGACCTGGATTGGTATGTCGGACTTGATTTGCTGTGGTCGGGCGCACCGATTAAAATTGAAACCCTGCGCGAGTGGGAACAGGCGCCGTTGGTGTTCGAGCAGGAAGGATTGTCCCTGACACTTCGGGAAATCATTGATCATCTCGGTTCCGATATCGGATCCTATGGCTCCAAACGGCTGAAGGGCTCATCATACTTGCGCCTTTTTTTGCCGGTTGCCGAGACTTTTGAACCCGAAGAGATCAGACCCCTGGCGATTCTGCCGGAAAGCCGACCGGAGTATTATGATTTTGATTTATTTGAGCGGGCCGGGCAAGTCGCAGAATTGGAAAATCAGCTTTTAACGGAACTGACCTATACCGTATTTGACATGGAAACCACCGGCCTGAATCCTTCCGAAGGAGATGAAATTTTATCCATCGGCGCCATTCGAATTGTTAACTGCCGTTTGCTGCGCGAAGAGCGTTTTGAGCAACTGGTTGACCCGCTGCGGGCCATCCCCTGGGAATCAGTGCAGATACACGGGATCCATCCAGAGATGCTCACCGGACAACCGACCATCGACAAGGTCCTTCCCGGATTTCAACAATTTGTCGAAAATACCATTCTGGTCGCACACAATGCGGCCTTTGACATGCGCTTTTTGCAAATGAAAGAAGAACAAACCGCGGTCAAGATTATCAACCCGGTATTGGATACCCTGCTGTTGTCCGCCGTGGTGCATCCGTCGCACTCGAACCATGACCTGGAAGCGATCGCACAACGCCTGGGAGTCCGCATCCTGGGTCGTCACACCGCCGTGGGGGATGCCCTGGCCACCGGGGAACTGTTTTTAAAATTGCTGCCCCTTCTGGCGCAAAATGGTATCTACACCCTGAAAGATGCCCTGGCGGCTTCCCAAAAAACGTATTATGCGCGAATAAAGTTCTGAAAAGATGCCAGGTTTCGGGCTAAAGTAGGTTTCAGATGTCGGGTTTCGGGTGTCAGGAAGGCGAGGCGCAAAATCCTGAAACCTGTCGAAGATCCCGTCTGAAGCGAAGCGGCAGCGGGGAATACTGACACCTGTCTACGATCCCGTCTGAAGCGAAGCGTAAGCGGGGAAACCATCACTTTCTGACAACATGTTGTCAAAAAAACGCCGTTAAGGGCCTAAGGTTTTTCGGAGACTACGCTGGGAAAAAGTGGCCCCTGCGGGGCAGTTGTCAATGCGAAAATTGGAACTGCAAATGCCTGACCCACATAAACCGGAAATGACAAATTACAAGCACCAAATGACAAATAAATTCCAAATCTCAAATAAATATAGATCAAAAGCCAAATTGCTTGAAATTTTGAATTTCGGTCATTGTGATTTGTTTGGTATTTGTGTTTTGTTATTTGGAATTTTTTAATACTGGCACCCGACACCCGAAACCTTCATTTTCTTACAACATGTTGTCAGAAAAAGGCCCTTAAGGGCCTAATGACCGCTTACCGCCCGATTTATCGGCAGCGAAAATGAGAACTGGGCGCCTCTACCGGGTTCGCTGTCAACCCAGATCCGGCCGTGGTGAAAATCAACAATGCGCTTGGTGATCGTTAAACCGATACCGGTTCCGGGCGGGCGGCCCTGGGTCGGATTTTTGATCTGATGAAAGGGCTGGAATATTCTGTCCAGATCTTTTGGATTGATTCCAACGCCGTTGTCCTGCACTTCGACAATCACTTGATTGTCTTCGGCTCGCAGACGGACGGCAATCATCCCACGGCCAGGATCACAAAATTTTACGGCATTGGAAATGATATTTACCATGACCTGGATCAGCCGGTCGCGATCACCGTACACCCGCGGCACATCCCGGGTGAGATCCAGATCAATGGTTATGTTTTTGTCATTAATTAGCTGGCGGGTGCTGTCGACGGCATCGTTGATGACCTCTTTTAGATCAAGTGACGCAACCGCCCAATCCATTTGGGTTGATTCGATCTTTTCGTAATCCAGGATCTGGCTGACCAGCCGGATCAGCCGATCGCTTTCTTTGATAATGATCGCGGCAAAATTTTCGAGTTGGACGGCATCGATCCCCGGGTTTGTAGACAGAATTTCGGCCAGGGACCGTACGGCGGTCAGGGGGGTGCGCAGCTCATGGGTAACCGTTGATATAAAGTCATCTTTGAGCCGATCCAATTCCTGCAACTGCATATTGGCTTCTTTTAGGTCGGCCGTCGCTTTTTCCAATTCCCGGCTGTAGGCAATCACCTGTCGGGTTTCATCGAGGATGTTGAGCACCTCTTCCATACCCAGGGGTTCTTCCTTGACAACCGACGATACCATGATCTGTGCCGAAGCCGACCCAACAGCACCGGTGAGCAGCCGCTCTGCGTGACTGACTAGATCGGCGTCGGCCGTCATGTAGTCGTCCCAATTAATATCGTGTTTTTCGGCGTAACCGGATAATGCTTCATCTGCTTTGGTTTTACCGAGAAACCGTGCCAACAACGATGTTAAATCCGGTAAATTGACCGTCCCGCGTCGGAAAAGAGAATCCCCGGTTTCGCCGGAATATTTGAATACATCCACGAACAGCGCGGCCTGGGTGTGTTCGATCGTCCGGGGCCGGTTTAATACGGATACAGCAATATAGACACTCATATTGACCAGAATGCTCCAGAATGCCGCATGGGAGATAGGGTTGAAATGCTGCAGTCCGAACAGTTGATACGGTTTCAACAGCTCGATGCCGAAGGGTCCCCCGGTAACAAAGTCCTGGTCAATCAGGCCGATCTGGACAAGGGAGGGCAGGAAACTCGTGTAGGTCAAGATGGCGAATCCAGCGATCAGCCCGCTGATGGCGCCGGAGCGGGTTCCGCCTTTCCAGAATATACCGCCGATCAGGGCCGGTGCAAATTGCGCCACCGCCGCAAAAGACCTCAGCCCGATGGAGACCAGGGCATAGAAACCGCCAAGGTAATGGAAATAGGCATAGCCCAGCATCAAAACCAATATGATGCTTCCCCGGCGGATGCCCAAAAGCAAACCGGTCAGTTCGCGGCGTTGGGCAATGGCCGGGATCGGCAACCGCAGCAAAAACGGCATAACGAGATCATTGCAGATCATCGTGCTCAGGGCGATGGTCTCCACGATCACCATGCCGGTGGCGGCGGATATGCCGCCAAGGTAAACGAACAACGTCAGCAATTGTTGATTTCCGGCCATCGGCAGGGTCAAGACAAACGTATCGGCATCGAAACTGCCGTCGGCGAACCGCAGCATGCCGGCGAGAGCAATCGGCAGCACAAAAATATTAATCGCCAACAGATACAGTGGAAAGAGCCAGATCGCCTTTTTCAAATGCTCCTCGTTGACGTTTTCGACCACGATTACCTGGAATTGACGGGGCAGCAAGAGGATGGCCATCATTGACAGAAAAATATACATGCTCCAATCAATAAACGTGATCGCGCCGGTATTGATTGTTAAAAGCTCTTTGAAGAAAGGATAGGATTGCTCGCGTGATTCGATGGTCATAGCGCTTTTAAGATCAGAAAAACTGCGTGCCTTTTCGAACAGATCGGCAAACCCATTGTAAAGTCCGTAAGTCACAAAAAGTCCCACCGCCAGGAAGGCGGCCAGCTTTATGATCGATTCAAAGGTAATGGCCGCCACAAGCCCTTCGTGCCTTTCGGCGGCGTCCAGATGACGGGTGCCGAATAAAATGGCAAAAACGGCCAGCATTAGGGCCACATAAAACGCGGTATCGCCAAGCACCGGAATACCAGCGGTATTAGCCGTTACGGAGATTTCAGGGTACTGATTGATCAGAAAAAAGGTGGTCGATATGGCTTTGATCTGCACAGCAATATAGGGGATGACACCCACGACGGCAATAATGGTAACCAGGCCACCCAGGGTCGGGCTTTTGCCGTAGCGCGAGGCGATAAAATCAGCGATGGATGTGATGCGATGGACCTTGCTGATGCGGATGATTTTCCGCAGCACCAGCCAGCCCAATGTCGCCATTAAGGTGGGGCCGATGTAAATGGTAAGAAAGCTCAGGCCGCTTTGAGTCGCCAGTCCCACACTGCCGTAAAAAGTCCATGCCGTGCAGTAAACCGCCAGAGAAAGGGCGTAGATATAGGGATTGCTGATAATACTTCGTCCGGCATCTGCCCGTTTATCACCGTAATAGGCAATCACAAAAAGAAGGCTGACATAGCTGAATGAAACAAATAAGATGGTCCCGGTTTTTAACAATTATCAACCTCCCGTGTCATCGGAATCATCCTTATGTTCATTCGAACTGGACATGGTCGCCATGGCCGTAAGAGCAATCAGCAGGCACCAGATACCGAAAATGTGCACAAACAACAACGGCAAGCCGAAAATCGGGATTTCAAAATTAAAAAGAGAAAGGATCGGATAATTGAATAGGACACAGCCGAGTAGAAATAAGGCGACCAGGCGTTTATTTAGTTTGCTTTCACGCGTCATCGATCGTATTTCTTTCAGAGGTTAAGGCCGAATTCACGACAAATATTGTTACCATAGACCAATTAGACAAAAGTGTCAATTTGGCTGTTTTAACGTGAATTCTAATTTTGGAATTTGGATTGGCATGCCAATGGAGATGTGATACTTTAACCTAAACTGAGCGGTTCCAGATTCAGGGTTCAAAGTTCAAGAGTTTTTAAATGCTGATCTCCGTAACTTTATATTCCACTACCAGGTGAGTTCATGAAAGATCAAATCTTCCAATTTTTGTCCCATACGCCACCTTTTTCAAAGCTGCCTGAAAATGAATTATCACAGGTGGCTGGTGAAATGTCGGAGGAGAATTTCCCGAAAAACATCGTCCTTTCCGTCCAGGGCAAGACCAAACTGGAAAGTGTCTACATTATCAAAGAAGGATCACTGGAACTGTTTTACGAGACCGACGGTGAAAAGAAGCTCACCGGTTTTGTGAAGCCGGGTGAGATCTTCGGCGGAATGTGCATTCTGATGAACGCCGGTATTTCAGTGCGCACGGTAAAAACCGTGGATGATGCAACCCTATATACATTGCCGCAAAAGGTGTTTTTAGAGGTCTGCGCCCGCCATAATTTTCTCTACAAATATTTTGCCGCTAAATTCCGCAAGCGAATGTCCGACGAAACCTATTCATCTGTTGCGGTCACCGGGCAAGCCCAGCATTTTCTTTCCCGCTTGGTGCCTTTTTCTTTTCTCTCGGAAGAAGAAATGTCCAAGATCTCAAAAGAAATTTCCACTATTAAATATCCTCGGGATACTGTGCTGTTTGTCCAGGGGCAGTCGAAAGTCGAATATCTGTATATCATTCAAAAAGGGGCTGCGGAGCGCTACTTTGAAGAAAATGACCAGAAGGCGTTGCGCGGATTATTGGGTGAGGGCGACATGTACGGCGGGATTTCGATTCTTCTGAACAACGGGATTCCCATCCGTACCCTGAGGATTACGGAAGATTCGTGGCTGTATATTTTACCAAAGGAGATGTTCTTAAAAATTTGCAGCCAACATGATGCCTTTACCGAATTTTTCACGGACACCTTTGGCAAACGGATGCTGGATCGATCCTACGCAGAGATTATTAGCAGCAACTTCAGACCTCAGGCGGATTCTGGGCAATTTTTCAACCTGCCTGTGGAGAATATCTACAACAAGGAACTGGTTTACTGCGACCAGAACCTACCGATACGGACGGCGGCGGCCGTCATGAGCGAGCACAATTCGAGTTCCATTTTCATTCGCGAGCCCGGCGCTGATTTCGTGGGGGTCGTCACAGACAATGACCTGAGAAAAAAGGTCATTGCCACGGGATTGGATATTCTAAAACCCGTTTCCGCAATCATGTCCTCCCCGCTATACACCATTCCATCAAAGGCCCTGGTTTTTGAGGCTCTGATGGAAATGATGAAAAGAAATATTAAACATCTTGCCGTTAGGGATACCAACAACGAAGTGGTCGGTGTAATCACCAATCGGGCTTTTCTGAAAGCCCAGGGCCAATCCCCTTTTTTTATCGTGCGCGAGATTGCACGCGCCCAATTTATCAACCAGATCGTTCAAATCCGCCAACAGATTCCCAGGCTCATTCAAACGCTGATCAACACAGGCGCCAAAGCCAAGAATATTACACGGTTTTTAACCACCGTATCAGATGCCATTTTACAAAAAATCATCGGTTTTGCGTTTGACGAGATGGGACCCGCACCGGCCAAATTTGTTTTTATGGTATTGGGCAGCGAGGGGCGCAAGGAGCAAACACTCAAAACCGATCAGGACAACGCCATTTTATTCGAAGATGTGAATGCAAAATCCCGCAAAGAGGTCATGATGTATTTTTTGAAATTTGGCGAAAAAGTCTGCAACTGGTTGAATCAAGCGGGATATGCGCTTTGCAAAGGTGATGTCATGGCAAAGAACCCCAAATGGTGCCAACCCCTGGGAACCTGGAAGAAGTGTTTTTCAGAGTGGATCCATAAAGCCGAGCCCGAAGCACTGCTCCAGGCCAGCATCTTCTTTGATTTTCGGGGGGCCTACGGTGATACGGCTCTCATTGACGAGTTGCGCCGGCACCTGTTTGGTTCCCTGGAAGGATGGCCGGGATTTTTCCGCCACCTCACAGAAAATGCCCTCTATTTTAACCCGCCGATCGGCTTTTTCCGTAATTTTCTGGTGGAATCCAAAGGTCAACATCGCGATACGTTTAACATCAAAGCCGCCATGCAACCGGTTGTTGACTACGCCCGCATATATGCCCTGCGTCACAGAGTTGAAGAAACGAACACCTTCGAAAGACTCGATCAACTTCTCGCCCAAAAAAAAATATCCATACAGGAACATAATGAACTGGACACCGCTTATAGTTACCTGATGCAGCAGCGGTTTGTCACCCAGGTGAAAGCGGTTATCGCTGGAAATTCGGAACCGGACAATTATGTAAATCCCAAACAACTTTCCCGCATTGAGCAGACGACGCTCAAAGAAATTTTTAAACGCATCGAGAAATTTCAATCTAAATTAAGTTTTGATTTTATCGGTCAGCAGTTTTGATTTGCGGTTTTGAAAATAGCTCATCAGGGTGACAAATAGCGTCTTGATGTTTCTTTTTCCCCGTTGCCGGAATATTTCTTCCAGGGAGATGTGAGGATCCCGTTCAGGCGTGCGCAAATACTTTCGCAGGGCATTCAGGCGGCTTAAGATTTCATTTTCGGCCTGATCTTTCAGCAGCTGCTTTTTTATCAGAATCTCATTTTTGATGCCTTGATTCGGCTTATTTCCCTGGAATTTTCTTAACTTGTACTCGATGCGCATGTCGATAAGTTCAAACAGGGTCTTTTCATATTCCTCACCGAAATACATCACTTCGGGAACCAGGTCACCAAAGTTCGTCACCCCGAGCACATCTTTACCCTGAAGCCAGTAATTTTCCAAAAAATCCAGCTCAAGGTCTTTGTAGTTTTTCAGGGGCATAAACATACGCCGCAAATGAAGGAGAACCTCCGGAAGCGCCTCTCCTGGGTGCCAGCGCATCTCCTTCGTCGAAGAATACCTCGGTGGGCGCAATCATTTTGGCAACATCGTAAAGTTTCTCTAAATTCTCAACGGCACCGTCGATGGGATTCATCGGATCCTGCAGGGCGGAGAGGCCCGCCGATATGTCATGGATGTCATCGTTTTCACTCAGCCAGGCGCGCACCAGAAAGGTTTTGCCGCTGCCGGGGGGGCCGTTCAAAACCACCCCCTTTTCCTCACTCACACCATATGACAGACAGTTGTTTGCCATCTCGGAAAACACGTTCTTGACCCCGCCGACGTATTCATCCCACTTTAAATGCCGATCCATCCGATCCACAACTTTGCCGAAAAGATCGCCATAAGAATTCTTGGCGACCAGTTCAAACGCATGACGCACCAGCAGGGAGTCATCGAGATATTCCGGCCTAAAACCACTTTTTATTTCTATGACGGAATCGATCAGTTTGCGCACATAAGAAGGAATCACCTTGAGCGTTCTTTCATCAAAGATGACATAAATCTTTTCCACCGCCTGGTGCAAATCCTGCGGTGGCATACAAACCGCGGTAGTGGGACAAAAAACATCATCCGGGAAACCCACCCGGATATCGTGGCGGATCAGTTCCAGATGTACGACCTCACTAAGGTTTTCGGGATTTTCCCAATAGTCCGCGATGTTGATTATTTTACCTTTTTCGACAAATCGCCGATAGATGGCCGGATCGAACTTTTCGGGTTGATCGGTGGTGGCAATCAAAAGGCAGTCACGACTGCCGTTGATGATTTCATCCAGTACGATGTTTGAAGTATCGATCAGCGTCCGTTGCTGTCTCTCAACGCCTCCCGATTCTCTGGTGTTTGCCCGGCCGAAAGCGCTGTGTGCTTCTTCGATGTGCCGGATCGATGTTCTTCTCGGGTCCCCGAGTGATTTCTTAAAATAGTTGCCGGGTTCTCCCGCCAGGGCGGTCTGAAAATCGTTCGGCGTGACCATACTGGCGTCCACCAGTATTCCCTGCTCTTCCAGTTCGGCAAGGCTTCGGCCGATTCTCTTTTTAAGAATCGTTTTTAACAGCGGAACACGGAAAAGCCGTTTATAAAATTTGATTTTCCTTTGACGGTTTCCCGGTTGCTGACCAGTTCGTTGACATGCTGGGCCTGCAAAATGTCTTTAACAATACCGTCGTAGTCGCCTTGCAGCAAATCCAGGGGATCGAGATTTTCAATCGCCCAGATATGCAAATTGCGGATGCGGTAAGTAAGCACCGCCGATGTCCACAGCGCTACATTTTCCTTGGAAATGATGCGCATGGGTTCAATCATGCCGCTTAAAAAAATCCGCTGGTTCATCAGGGATACTTCCTGCTCGATGCGGGTGAAGTAAGGCAGCCTTACATGCCAGCCCACCGCGGTGACCGCCTCGCACTCACCGCCAAAACGTTCCAGTACCACGGCATAATTCATTTTTGCTTTAAATATCGTACGGGTCGCATATACGACGGCAGTAAGGCCGTAAATAAAGCCCACCAGGGCGATCAGGGTAAACGTTCTGCGCAGTACGGTCTTGACAAAGGCTCTGTTAAGGAATTTTTTCGAATGGTTCCCGTCCATATTCACTCCTTTATTTTTTGAAGTGCCAGATTTGGATTGCCGATCTGCGAGTTGAAATTAGTTTAAACTTTTGCCCAACGAGCCGGAAGCCTTTTTTAGCATCATCGATTTGAATTCGATAGCGGTAATATGCATTCGGATCAAGTTCAAGAACAACGACATCCATTTTGAATTTGGCATTTCCGTCCAATCCGCGATAAACAATTTTTGATTTTCCGAATTTTGTAGCCCGATCGAGCACTAAAATGATTTTTTCTTTTAAGGGGGTTGAAAACGCTTCTTTTGGGGCATCTCGATGATCGCCATCCCATCTGGAGGCAGACATAAATCTTGCAGATAGAGCGTCGTCTTTAGGTATAAGTTCCGAAGATGTTTTGGGAAAAAAGGCCTCGACGACAAAATGAAGCAAACCGAGGGTCACGATGCAAATCGTCATATATAAAAAGAGGGAATACCAATAGCGGGAACGCGTCTCATTCATTGGTGTCACCGCTCGAGATGCTGTTTTCAGCTTGTAAGATTTGTCGGCCTTTTTCAGGTTCTTGTAAAAATAATATAATACCATGCGAATTCTTGTCAATTTAGCCGGTTGGGGCTTTAATTTATTATAAGTTGTCTGCCCCTCTTTTACCTGCTATGTGAGAATAAACAAAGGTGTCAGGTGTCAGGTTACGGGTGTCAGGAAGGCGAGTCGGCGCTTATTTGAAACTTGGCGTGGTCGGAACAGCAAACAGATTGAACATCGAACATCGAACGTCGAATATTGATGGCGCTGCGCTTTATCGAATCTAAAACAAGCGAACCGCAGAATCCTCCAAAGGCGGACAAGTCTTGAAGGATGGTTTTGCTTTGCACAGCCTTTTTTTAATTGATCGTTCGACCCTGTCATTAGACCCTGAGGCTCTCGACGGGCAGAATACATTATTCGATGTTGGACGTTCGATGTTCGACGTTCATTTTTTTAGTAACCACCTTATATGCCCAACATTGCCAGAGTTTCTTTTTTGATTCGACCGGCCGTTTTTTTCAGCCGGCAGCTGGACTGAAACCTGAAACCTTAAGTATCTTGACAACATATTGTCGGAATAACCCCGCTAAGGGCCCAAGTTGTCCTGTTGATGGATTAAAGCAATGCCGCAAAGGTCTCGCAACCGTTTAATTCTCTTCACCCGCTACCCGGAACCCGGCACGACCAAAACCCGCATGATACCGAAGTTGGGCGCTGAAGGTGCTGCCGAACTCCAGCGTCAAATGACCCGGCATATCGTTTCAAGCGTAACGGAATTTGCTGGTTTTCATCCCACATCGCTGGAGGTTCGCTTTGAAGGCGGCAATAAAGATCTCATGAAGGCATGGTTGGGGACCGGTTTTAATTATTCCCATCAGGGCAAAGGTGACATCGGCCTACGGATGGGCCGTGCTCTTGAGGACGGATTTGGAAGCGGATATGAAGCCGTGGTGATCATCGGTTCCGATATCCCGGATATTACCGCTGATATCATGCGAAAGGCCTTTGAAGGACTCAAGAACCATGATCTGGTATTGGGTCCGGCCGGCGATGGCGGTTACTATCTGATCGGTATGCAAAAACCCGCTTTTAGCCGGGCAAATCCGCGGCTGTTTAACGAAATCCAATGGGGTACGGACGGGGTTTTATCACAAACCCTTGCTGTCGCAAAAGAATTGAGACTGAATTATGTCCTCCTGGATACCCTGGATGATGTGGATCGTCCGGAGGACCTTGCCGTCTGGCAGCGAGCTTTAAAGCCGACCGTGGAAACCTTTGGAAAAAAGCGTTTATCGATCATTATACCGACATTGAACGAAGCAGAAAATATAAAAGAAACAATCACCCCCCTGCAAAAAAGCCAAGAGGTGGAAATTGTGGTCGTGGATGGCGGCAGCCGGGACAACACTATTGAGCTGGCCAGGTCACTTGGCGCCAGGGTGTTGGTAACGGAGGTCTCAAAGGCAGTCCAAATGAATGCCGGTGCCGCTCAATCCGTCGCTGATGTGCTGTTGTTTTTGCATGCCGATACCCGCCTGCCAAATAACTTCGAAGCAAAAGTCATGGCTGCCGTCAACCAAAATGGTTTTTGCGCCGGGGCCTTCTCGCTGGGGATTGATTCGGATGACTGGGGATTACGATTCATTGAACGTGTCGCCAACTGGCGCTCCCGCTTTTTCCAGATGCCTTATGGAGACCAGGCCTTGTTTGTTCGACGGGATTTATTTAACGAAATCGGCGGATTCCCGGATTTTCCGATCATGGAAGATTTCGAGCTGATCCGGCGCCTGAGGCGAAAAGGTAAAATCTGCATTTTACCCGCGTCCGTGCGCACCTCACCCCGGCGATATCTGAATTTCGGGATTTTTAAAACATGGTTATTGAACCAGATTATTATCGCCGCCTACTACTTAGGTATCCCACCTGAACGCCTTGCCTGCTGGTACCGCCGGGAAAAGGGCAATTCTGGATAGAACTTAGTTCGCTTCGCTCACAATTGGAATAATGGAACAATGGAATGATGGCCTCCGGCTCGTAGAGTGCCTCGTAGAGCCTACGCCTCGGAGAGAATATTGGGACCATTGGTGTTCCATCTGGTTGAAAAATAATACGGTTCATGGGATAAACAAACCATGGATCGAAAAAACATCAACAGAGGATTTAAAAAACTCCGAGTCTGGCCTCCGGCCCGTAGGGTAGCGCCTACGCCCCGGAGGGCAAGATGCTGTTTCCCTCTATGTCTTAACCTGTAAAATATTTGCCAACTTTCCATTCGAACTAAAGAAAGTGGCCGGCAATAGTATTGACGCTGCACACAGCATCTCGCGAAACATTTCAGAAGGTTATTGTCGTCGCAGTTTGAAAGAATACCTGAATTATCTAAATATTGCGCTTGGTTCCTGCGGCGAATTTCATTCTTGCTATACCAGTTGCAAGCAAGCCGAGCAAATAACAGCCGATGACTACGAGCGCTTGGACCAGCTGCATTATAAGGTTGAAAATGCGTTACTTAAACTGATTGAATCTCTTCAAAAAAAGCAAACCGATAAAAAGTGGGAAGATAACTTTCATTCTAAGTAAAGATTATGCTGCGCCCCGCAACTCATATCCGTTATCATATTACGGCCATACTTGCTGTGCATTGGCTCCAATTCGTAGCTCAATACAAACGGTGGATCAGACCGGTTGTTTTTGAAAATGTCCGCAAGGTCTTGGCTTGCCGTACACCCGTTTTGGGTTGCCATATCTATCAGTGTAAAGGTTGCGGGCATGTCGAACTGATTGCTCATTCCTGCAAGAGTCGTTTCTGTCCCACTTGTGGCAAACACGCCACCGATGTTTGGGCCAATCAAGTGCTCAATGCACTTTTAGATGTGCCTTATCACCATTTGATTATGGCGATTCCATGGCAACTGCGTATTGTCATCATAATGAATCGCAGAGCAGGTCTGAATCTTTTAGTTCACGCCGCCACTGAGTCGATACAACAATGGGCGCGCGACATCAAGGGCATGCGCATGGGCATCCTCATTGTCCTTCATACCTTTGGCGCCGACATGAAATGGCATCCTCATATTCATCTGATTGTCACAGCTGGCGGCCTGAGTCTTGACGGCAAACGCTGGATTGAAACTGACCCCAAATTTCTCATGTACCACGGGGGGCTAAAAAAGCGATGGAAGTATCAGGTTACCACCCGCATGAAAAGAGCCCATCGTGAGGGCCAATGGCGTTTTCTCTCCGAGCCGTAGGCTCTACGAGCCGGAGGCCACGACGTCGTATCTTGCGCTTTGAAAAGTTTTTCGACATCAAAAAGGGACAACCATTTGTCTGGGAATGCCATGATTGCCACGAAGGGGTGGTCATCCCGGGTACTTATATGAGCATTCATGGAGAAACAGTGAAAATTGATCCCAATGCGCCGGAGGCGCACAAGAAACCTTGATCCAAACACTGAAGTTATGCGTTTTTGACCATTATTCCATGATTCCAACATTCCATCATTCCATGTAGGCGGCACAAAACCAGTGTCGTTAAAAGCTGCATGATTTCAATATATTATAGAAATTCCGAGACGTTTAATTAATAAAGAAGATTCGATTGAGGCACGAAAATTTACACTCAATTAAGGCTCAAAAAAGAATGGATTGGTGATGACCAATCTGCAATGGGCATCAGCTGCCATTTCAGTATTATTTTTTCGGAACAAGATGCTTGTATTGGGCTTAATATTTCATTTTCTAAAAATCCTTGCGATATCAATTTGAAACCGGTAGTTTTAGCCAAATCTATTCCTTGTGGAATTCATGCTTCTCAATAGGGTTAAATTTTATTCAGAATTTATTAGTCTAAAATGAGTCATTCTCTTTGAGAATGGACTCTGATTGGTCATTTTATCGGCACCCGATTTAGAAGGGTCGTATGGTATCTTCCGCGAATCACGATTTCTAATCGCATTTGGATTTTTATCCAAGCAAAGAAAGGACCAGTATTATGGGCTACGTGAGCCGGTATTTTTGGGCAGGGATTCTTCTTGCTTCGTTGATTGCACCTTCGACACAGGCCGGTGGGCTTTATTTGTACGAACTCGGAACCCCCGATGTGGGAACGGCTGCCGCAGGCTGGTCGGCCCGGGCCCAAGATGCAGCAACCGTCTTCACCAATCCGGCGGGGATGACCCGGCTCGAAAAGTCGGAATTACTGGTCGGTGTCCAACCGCTTTATCTGCATGCGGAGTTTTCCCCGGATTCCAACACCACCACCTCCGGCAGTGACGGTGATGCGAGCACCTGGCTGCCTGCCGGCGGCCTGTACTATGTTCATAATTTGATGCCGAAGCTCAAAATCGGGGTCAGCGCTGTTGGCTATTTTGGTTTGGGATTGGAGTACGAAAACGACTGGGTGGGACGTTATTACGTTCAGGAAATTAAATTGCAGGCGCTGGGGGTTCAGCCGGCACTGGCCTACCGGGTGACGGACTGGCTTTCGCTCGGCGCCGGGGTCGTGGCATTATACGGCGTGCTGGATGAAAAAGTTGCCGTAAACAATATCGGCCCGAATCAACCGGACGGCAAACTCAAGATTGAGGATAGTGACTGGACCTACCAGGCAAACCTGGGGGTTTTGGTGGAACCGCGCAAAGGTACGCGCTTCGGCCTGACATATCTTTCGGAGGGAGACCTGAAATTCAAAGACGAGCCCGATTTCAGTAATCTTGGCCCCGGAATGGAGGCCATCCTGCGAGCCCAAGGGCTGCTTGACGCAAAAATAAAGATTGAGTTTACCATGCCTCAGGCACTTATGTTCAGCGCCTACCACGATCTCAACGACCGTTGGGCAATTATGGGCAACCTGGGCTGGCAGGATTGGTCGGAGTTCGGCAAGGTGGGTGTCACCGTGGCCTCTGAGGACACCTCGAGTCTTTCCGTCGACCGAAACTATAAAGATACCTGGCATGTTGCCTTCGGGACCCAGTACCGGGTGGCAGCTCCCTGGCTTTTGACGGCCGGGGTCGCCTACGACAGCTCCATGGTGGATGACGATGATCGAACCCCCGATCTGCCCTTAGGTGAGTCCTGGCGCTTCGGGCTGGGGGCCCGCTACGACTGGTCCAAAAAACTGGCTTTTGGGTTGGGGTACACGTTTCTCTGGAACGGGGACCTGGACATGGACGTCAACCGGGGGCCTTTGGCGGGAAAGGTTTCGGGCACTTATGAGGACACGTCAATGAGCTTCATCAATTTCTACCTGAATTGGAAATTTTAATTAGATAAGATCTTGTCCCCCCACAAAATGATGTGTTGGTCTGCTTTTAATGGCCTTAAGAATATCGGCTTGGTAACGCTGATCGGTTCCCCTATTTCTTAGAAGCTGCGTAATGGCATAAGCATGGTGCAAAATTTCGGGGTGGGTGGAATATCAGCGAGGCTGGCAATATTACTGGGGTCTTGTTAGAAAAGAATACAAAAACCGAGCAACTGTCAATGCTTTTTTCGTAACCACTATGTTAGATCGAGGCCAGATTTTTTCAGGCCGTCAATTAAACTTTCGACCAACCCGTCAGACTTAATGAAATGCTTAATCAATGATCGGCCACGGACCGGAAAATCAGGCTTGAGCTTTAAAATCTCTTCGATATTCCGATTTCCCTCTTTTATTCTTCCTAAATAGGAAGCATAGTTTATGTATAAACTATCCTAACGTAGGTTCACAAATGAACTTAACATCTATAATTAGAAAAAATCAATATTATATACGCTTAGCTTTGATGATTCTGCCTTTTATCTTTCTTTCATGTGGGCATCGGGGTTTGCAATTACCAGAGCCCAAACCCTCAACTACAAATGCTTCGCAGGTTTATATTATTCGAGAAAGCCGCTTTTTTGGTTTTGGTATACCGATTACGGTGGTGCTTGATGATGCAATCATCTGCAAACTGCGAGCGGGGGAATATGTCACATTTGCAATTGAACCCGGCTTCCACACTTTGGGACTATCCGAATCGATGCTGATGTTGCCATTCGCAACTAATCGAAACTATTATTTTCTTATCTAAACTGCTCCTGACAAATTTGGATTTGAGATCGAAAAAATTGACCATGGGATTAGAATTTACTTGACCTCAATATCAAAGGTTCTTGAATAAATATGTCCAAATAATCGCGAATGGATGAAAGGGCGAGGATTTGAATAAACAAATGGAGCCGCTGGACATGAAATTCAATTGCAATTACTTCTTTTTAGAGCAAGGTTTAAGTAATATTTACACATTCCAAAAGGAGGAAGATCATGAGCGTTAAAAATATCACTCTTTCGGTTTACACAACTGTAATACTTGCAATGTTGGCGACCGTGTTATTCGCAATAACGGTCTCTGCCCAAGAGAATACACCCGGCTACAACAACAAGATCCCCGAGTCGATCATGACTCCAAAGGACTTGGAGACCCGGATCGGTACCTTCAAGTACTTCGACGGGATTCCCACCCCAGAAACCGCCGACGCGATCTTCAACCACCTCGACTATATCCGTGGCGTGGAGTCCTTTCTCAACGGGATGCCAGCAGCCTCTCTGGAGGCGATTCGGCGTGGGCAGGCTTCTCTCGGGGTCAAAAACTACAACCAGGTCCTGATCTTCGATCAGCTAATGGACAGCAATCCCCTGTTTCTCACCGGCAACACGGATACGGTTTACGTCAGCGTTTTTCTCGACCTCAAGAAGGACGGCCCAACAGTGATTGAGATACCGCCTGGGACAGGCCCCGGGACGGTAAACGACGCCTTCTTCCGCTTCGTAACCGACACAGGACCTCCAGGCCCCGACCAGGGAAAAGGTGGCAAGTACCTGATCCTTCCGCCCGATTATGTTCTTCTGCAAGGCGAAGTCCCCGATGGCTACTTCGTCGCCAAATCAACCAGCTGGACAAATTGGTTTATTGCGCGAGGCTTCCTGAAGGACGGCAAACCGGACTTCTCCAGTAAGTTGTTCAGGGATGGCCTGAAAGTCTATCCCCTGTCCAAGGCAGATAACCCACCGGCGATGGAGTTTTACAACGCTTCCGGGAAGGCATTCAACACGATTCACTCCACTGACTTCCACTTCTTTGAAGAACTTCATGCCGTCATCGATCGCGAGCCAATTGAAATGCTCGAACCCCAGTTGCGCGGGATTTACGCGTCCATCGGCATCCAGAAAGGCAAGCCGTTTGCGCCGGATGACCGAATGAAGGAGATCCTGACCAAAGCCGCTGAGGTAGCCAACGCCACAGCGCGTACCATGCTCTGGTACGAACGAGACAAATCGGCTTTCCTTTATGAAGGCAGCAATTGGAAGAGAGGTTTCGTAGGCGGTTCCTATGAATTCCTCAAGGATAGCGGCATGGGCGGGCGGAATATGGATGCGCGTACCCAGTTCTTCTACTTCGCGACCGTCAACACGCCGGCAATGACCTGGAAGTTGATCGGCAAGGGGTCGCAATACGCCTGGGGCTATCTGGACGCCAATGATGACTATCTGGACGGAAGCAAGACCTATAAGTTGAACCTTCCCAAGGACCCGCCGGCCAAGAAGTTCATATCGATTGTACTCTACGATCCCCAAACCCGCTCCCAGCTCCAGACCAGCCAGCCCTTCCCCAGCTACAACAGCGAGAAACACAAGGGCAAGGTGGCAGTGAACGATGACGGGTCTGTCGACCTTTACTTCGGTCCAGAGGCGCCGGCCGGCAAGGAAGCGAACTGGCTTCAGACTGTTCCCGAGAAGGGCTGGTTCTGCGTGTTGCGTCTCTACAGCCCGACGGAGGCTTGGTTCGACAAAACTTGGCGGCCTGGTGAGATTGAGTTGGTGAAATGACGTGAATGCGTACCAGCTTGCAAACGGCTGCAAAGAATAGTTGGAGAAACAGCAGGATTATCTGCACTATCATAAACCCAAAACTGTGAAAGCAGAAAACTATGAAATATAGATCAATATTAAGGGTAATGATAGTGGGGCTATTCGTTTTTAAATGCCTGACCGTGAGTGCCCCGGCTGCTGACATAAATATATGAAATTGAATTGATTCTAATAAAATACATCTTGACAAGACGCTATTGTATTCATAATTTTCTCGGGCAGATTTGGGAAGCGAACTATATATGGAATAAAGAAGTCAAAAATAACTAACGAATAAAAGGGCAAACAGGCGGTGCCCTCGTCGGCACCAAAACACAAAAAACAAGAAGGAGGAAAGTATGTGCAAAAAAACAGTTCTATTGACGTTGGTCATGTTAGTGGCTCTGGTGTTCACTGTTGGCGGCGGAGTTCAAGCCGGTGAGATTATCTATGTCGATGACATTCGCGAAAGTGTCATAACCAAAGAGGTGCTTGTCAGAACGGCCGACAATGTCATCGTGTTGGTGGACACCTCCAGCTCCTTGGCGGCAATAAACAAAACTTACAAAAAGCCTTACTATGAGCTTGAAATAGCCGCACTCACCACCGGATTTGGTCGACTGCCGGATCTAGGCTACAACGTTGGTATCTATAAATTCACGCCGTGGGAAGTTTTGTATCCAATGCAGAAATTTGATGCGGCCGGGGTGACGGCTGCGCTAAAAAAACTTCCGGCTGAACCTGCGGGAAAGACCCCGCTGGTTAAGAGTCTAAATGAATTAGAGACCGTTCTGAAAGGTCTGAGCGGCAAGACCTTCGTCTATATTTTCAGCGACGGCGGTTACGATTCAGTCGCAGGCTCTACCAGTCCCGGGGACAAAACAGCGGCGTTGGCAAAAAATCATGATGTTTGCTTCCAGGTGATCGATTACGCCGTGCAGGAAAGGGACAGAAAGACGGTCTCTGATATGAGCAGGGCCAATATGTGCTCACGGGCCATTCCGTTCGATTCATATGTCACCCAGCCTTACTATGGAATCGGCCCCCTTTTCTATACAAAATGGGATACCGAAGTTGTGACCACATCGGAGACGAAAGTCGCCGGTTACAAGGTCGACAATATCCTCTTTGATTTGAACAAATCCGAACCGACTGCGGCTGGTCAAGAAGCACTCACCAAGGTCGGCAAGTTCCTGGTGGATAATCCGAGCGCATTCACCGTGCTGTTCGGCTATACCGACGATACCGGCAAGCCGGAGTACAACATGGAACTGTCCCGGCGTAGAGCCGAGGCAGTGGCGGATTATTTATCCAAGAACTTTAATCTGGGTTCCGACCGAGTGGTTGCCTTGTGGTACGGCGCTGAAAATCCCATCGCCAGTAATGACACCGAGGAGGGTCGCGCTAAAAACCGCCGGGTAGAGATTTCCATCGGCGGGCTATAATTTGCAGGTAAAGCGTCGGAGACCCAATCTGTGGCTGACCGCCGGGTCTTCGGCGTTAACCTCTTTTAAAGTTAAAAAAACCTGTGATGTCATCAATCCCCGTTCTTAGGGCTGCGGTGGTGCTTCCTGCTAAATATTTTAAATTAAATAGATACTTTAGACAATGTGATGGTCAAATGATATCTTGAAGCGAGCCATCGTTTTTTGGCGGCTCATACCCTTCTATTTTAATCAGACTTAGAAAGCCTGGTCCTCTGGACCAGGTCAGAGATAATCGGCTCTGTCTATAACAGTTTCAAGGAGTGATGGAGTACTGCAGTGATGGTCTATCGATAGTCAACTCTATGCGTCATAGCATCTCGATGGCCTCTGATTAAAGTTACAGGAAATCGTTGTTGGGTTTTCGTTTTTCCAATACTCCATTACTCCATCGTCTTTTGAGCAGTACAGAGTCAATGAGAGCCCCCTTCCAGGGCACAAATCAAAGCCAGGTCCTTCCCCGCAAACTAACGCGGGATCTACGATGGGCCTGGATTCTTTACTCCCACCTCAAAATCTAATTGATATAGTCTGTCAAAGTTCAAACTTAAAGGATTTTCAGGTTTCTGGTGAAATTGAATAAAAAAATTTGTGGTCTTCTGAACAAATACATAATAATATCAATCTATTAACCAGATTTTATTACGACATCCCAAATTTTATCCCTTGCAAAATATCGGAGATT
>CAVXXE010000041.1:0-45070 GCA_963765595.1 uncultured delta proteobacterium | reverse complement strand
CGAGCCACCGTCGGCGTCGGCTTCGAGCGCAGCGCCGAGGAACTCCTCAGCGGCGTCGAGCTCGCCCATCGTCAGCGACAGCATGCCGAGGTATCGCTCCGCGCGCCCGAAGCACAACAGGCCAGACCCCATCACGACGTTCGTGCCGATGAGCCGTTCGAATCGGTCGCGCAGCATCGAGCATCCCTCGACGTCGCCGAGTCCGACCATCGACTCGATCAGTAGCACCATGACGGTGCTCCACATCGCGTCGACCGGGAGGTCGAAGTCGTTCGATCGGGCGGGGGCCAGGGCCTCCGCCGCGGCATCGCCAGCCCCCGTCTCGACCAGGAGCAGCGCGAGACCCGGCGTCCACACCGACCCGTTGTCGGCACTCGCCAGGACTCGTCGAACCAGCGGGGTCATGGCTGCGAGCCGGTCCTGCTCGCGTCGAATCATGAACATCCGCAGGCCATAGGTACCGGCGCCGTCCTCCTCGGGCAGGTCATCGGCGAGCTGGAGACAGTGCTCTGCCAGTCGCTCGCTCGCGTCGAGATCGCCGCGGTAGAACGCGTCCATCGCCTCCTGATTGGATCGGATGAATGCCCAGAAACTCGAGTGGGATCGCTCTTGCAGGTCGGCCATAGTTCGGGCGAGCCCGCGAAGTTGATCGAATCGGCCGGTCAGCGTCGCATGCATCATCCGGTCGTGGATCGTGTGTAACGCAACGTCGCCATCTTCGATCAGGGGCTCGAGTTCCTCGAGTCGCGTCACCATCGGACCGATCTCCGGTCGGGCCTCGTAGAACTTGACCTGGCCGAGGTAGACGCACAGCGCGTTGGCCTCGGCGGTGGGAGAGTCCAGCACCTCGGCAAGGGCTTGCGCGTGCGTGAAGGCAGCGTCGACGTCGTCGACATGGCCCGACATCGCCAATGCCCGGAGGGTGGCGATGGCGAGTCGGCTTCGCATCTCGGTCTCGTGCTCGATGACGAGTCCCTCACTGACTGCGGTGTCCAGGACCGCCGTGGCTTCGCGGAGGTGGGCGAGTGCGTCGAGCCCCGACAATCCGGGCCGCCAGGTCGCGTCTTCGAAACGGATTGCAGCCTCGACGCGCAGCACCGGATCGCCGCTCGTACTGGCTGCGTCGACTGCGTGCTCGAACGTTCGCGCCGCGACCATGTTCTGTCCGGATCGCACCTCTGCGATGCCCTGTTCGAGCGCGAGCGCCGCAGCGAGGAACGAATCCGCCGGGTCGGACAGCGACCGGGCTCGCTCGACGAGCTCGGCAGCCTCCTCGAACGAGAACTGCGACATCGACTCTTCGGCGGCCCGGCGGAGCCGAGCGATCGCAACCGGGCGCAGCGAGACGTTCGCGGTGGCGGCCTCGGCGCTGTGGAACGCGAGCTCGGGGAGGTACCGCGGATCGGAGGGGAAGAGTTCGTCGATCACTGTGGCGACGCGCTCGTGCATCCGAGTGCGTCGAGCCGAACTCAGCTCGTCGCGGAGCGAGGACCTGACCAATGCGTGGGTGAAGCGGAACCGATCGAGACCCACGTCGTCGAGCAGGCGCGCCGCGACCGCCCGTTCGAGATCCTCCAGCAATTCGAGCTCGTCGCGCCGATTCGCGGCTGCCGCAACTCTGAGCTCGAACTCCAGGCCGAGCACCGACACCAATCGCAGTGTCTCCTGGACTTCCTGATCGAGACTGGCCAACCGTCGGTGGACGGCGCTCTGCATGTCGACCGACCCGTCGTGGGGATCGACGGCCTGGAGCAGGAGTGGATTCCCCGCCGTCTGCTCCATGATGTCGTCGAGGTCGATGGCTTCGCCGACAAGTCGGAGCGCCTCGCTGCTCGTGAGCCCGCCGAGTCGTACGACGGTGCTGTGTGCAGCACCCTGCCCGGCCGCGAGCAGATCGGCGACCCGGGCATTGTTGTCCGGGGCAGTGTCGCGAGCGGTGAGCACGAAGGTGATCGCCGCCTCCAGCCCCTGTCGGCGTTGGAGGTGGCTGAGCAGCTGCACCGTCGAGTCGGTGGCCCAGTGGACATCGTCGACGATCATCGTCAGCGGACTCTCCTTCGCGCGGTCGATGAGCCAATCGGCGATCGCCTCGTAGAGGCGGTACCGGCGGGTCTCGCTGTCGACCGTCGAGTCGCCGCGCCCTGGACGCGGCTGCAACGTGGGCTCCCGCTTCGGGGAACAGCACGGCGAGCCCGTCGGGGACCTCGATGCTCCCGTCGTGCTGTGGGATCGCCTGGCGGATGACCTCGATGAACGGTTGGTACGGGACCTTGAGGTCTTCGCTGTTGCGGCCGAACAGCACCCGGTGTCCGCGGTGATGTGCTGCGGCCGGCGAGCTCCGCAGCGAGACGGGTCTTGCCGATACCCGGCTCACCGAGGATCCACACCCATCCGATCGGACGATCCGCCGCGGTTGTCTCCAACACGTCGAGGCACTGTCGGAGTTCGGCGTCACGTCCGCAGAACAGCCGACGCGTGTCTGCGCGGAGTTCGTCCGGCAGCGCGGGCGGCTGAGACGATGGACCTCCAGCGACCGCGTGCCCCACCGTCGTCCCGACGTCCTCGACCTCGACCGGTGGAACGAAGCGATACCCGCGACCGTGCACGGTCTTGATGGCCCACTGTGCGCGGCCGTCGTCGTCGATGGCCCGCCGGGCCTGTTTGATCCGGGTCGTCAGTGCCGACTCGGAGACGAAGCGGTCGCCCCAAACGTTGTCGAGCAACTCCTCCTTGGTGACCAGCCGTCCCCGTTGCTCGACGAGGTAGAGCAGGACGTCGAAGACCTGCGGCTCGACCTCTCGGATCCCATCGGGCCCGGCGACTTCGATGCTGTCGGAGTCGACCGTGAACTCCCCGAATCGGAACCTCGGCACTGAGTCAGCGGACGAACTCGTCGACCTGGGTGATCTCGTCGGCAGGGATCCCGAGGTCGCGGGCGTGACGCCGGAGCACCTCGATGTCGGCGCATTCGTACAGGCAGTACGTCTTCTTCTTGTCGGCCGACAAGAACGAGGTCAGCCACTTGATGTCGTTGTCCAGGTTGTACTGGTCGACGAGCTTCAGGGTCTCCTCGTCGGGATCGAACTTCTCTGCGAGCTCTCGCTCGACGACGAACATCGGCATCGCGAACACCTTCTCTCTTGTCGCTTCTCAGTGTGACGTCGCTGGGACGCGCTCACCAGAGTTCCAGAGTGGCCGGTCAACCGCAAGCGCTGACAAGCCAGTAGATCGGGAGGCCCACGGCGAGGGCCATGCTGACGTTGGAGGTTCGGCGGACCGCCACGACCGCGCCGGCCACGGACAACACCCCTGCGACGTCCGGTCGCACGACCTGGCCGTGCTCCAGGAAGAACGCCGAGGCGATGACGGCGGTCAACACGGCGGGTGAGACGAGTCCGATCGCCGACTCGACGACTGCGGACGTGGTGAGTCGGTCGCCGAGCACCACCATCGAACAGCGGAGCAGGTAGGTGACCACACCGGCGACAGCGAACACGACGATCGCGCTCATCGTCGCCTCCGGTCGGTCATGATCGCCCCGCTCGCTCCTGCGACGACGCCGAGGGGAAGTGCCGCCGCACCGATGACGCCGGTTCCCGCGACGACGATCACGGCAGCGACGGTGCCCGCCAGCACCTCGAGTCGGGTTGTCATGGTCCTCGCGAGCATTCCGGCGAAAGCCAGCGGCGCCGCCAGGTGAAGGCCGAGCGACTCCGGCAGTCCACCGCCGAGCTGGAAGGCGATGACCTGGCTGCCGATGAAGGCCGACGCCAACACCGCCGTCGCCGTCAGGTAGTACTGCCGGCGCCACGCGAGGTCCGTGTCGTCGTCGAAACGCTCCTGGCAGAGCATGAACGTCTGGTCGACGACCGGAACGACCAACACCATGCGACGAACGAGTCGCGCACCGGCGAACCATCGTGCGACCCCGGCCCCGTACAGGACGAACCTCAGGTTGATGAGGGCGACGACGATCGCAGTGGAACCGATGCCGCCCCCGGACCCGATGACGTCGACCGCCGCGAGCTGCGATGCACCGGCGAGGAGCGCGACGCCACCGAACGCCGATTCCCATGCGGAGAGGCCGGCTGCCGCACTTGCCCCACCGACTGCCATCCCGAAGGGGATCAACGCGACCCCGAACGGCGCGGTGTCCTTGACCGCTCGGTGGACGGCGGTGTCGATTCGATCGACCGCAGTGATGGTCATGGCGCCATCGATCCGACCAGATCGGACTGTCCGACGAGGTCACGCGCGCTCGGCCGGCGGAACGTTTCCTGACAGATCCATCCGCGGTATCGGCGTTCGCCGAACGCGGCGGCCAGGCCGTCGGTTTGACTCCGGTGTTCGGCGAGCACTGCCCGCTTCGTGTCGAGTTCGACGTTGCCGAGCTCCACGATCATCTCCACGTCCTCGGCTCGTACGCCGGTCGGCTCCCCGGTCATCCAGACCCCGAAGTCGTCGTGCAGCTGACGCCACTCGGCGAGCCACTCGTTGGTCTTCGCGGCGTACCAGAGGTCACCGATGTTGGTGTCTGTCCAGGCGGGGTCACGAGGTGTGAGTTCGCGACATGGTCAGGATGGCCGGTGATTCCGTCGGGCCCGAAGGTGACGACCACGTCCGGATCGACGTCACGGATGATGTCGCTGATCTCGGTGACCAGCGCGTTGGCGGGCGCAGTGGCGACACCGCCATCGGCGACCCCGAGGAAGCGAACATCGTCGACGCCGATGCGGGCCATGGCGGCTTGGAGTTCGCGCCGTCGTTGCGCTGCGCGCTCCCCAGTCGTGCGGGCATCATCGGCGGGGAAGCCGGCCTCGCCGTCGGTGATCGCGACGACCGTGACGTGGCCGCCGTCGGCGGTCGTCCGGGCCATCAATCCGGCGGAGAGATAGGCCTCGTCGTCCGGGTGCGCCCAGATGCCGAGGAGGCGAGTGGGGCGGTCGCGGGCAAGCCGAACCACCGAGAGATCGACCGAGTCGCGGATCCGGCGATCGAGGCTGCTTCGGGGATGGCACCAGTCGGCGATCTGGCGAGCGGTCGGGATCGACGACGCTCGGAAGGTGGTACATCCGTCGGGTGCCGTCAACACCGCTGATCGATCGCGGTCGATGGGTGAGTTGATCTTCGTCATGTCTGTGCTCCTCGGTGTCTTTCGTGCGGGTGTGCGTGTGGGCGTCAGGGTCAGTGGGGCTTGCGGGCGATGACGAACTGGTGGTCGTTGCGGAATCGGTAGATGCCATGCCGGTCCCGGATGTCGGCCATCGCGGCCAGCACCTGCGGGCGCAACACGTCGGCACCGACGTGCTCCAGTGCGGGAACGGCGGGTCCGACGCTCGACATCGCCCGCCATGCGGTCTCCTCGTCCGGCCACTCGAGTGTGGAGACGCGGCCGCCACGCTCGGTCACCTCGAACCCGGCCGCTTCGAGCATCTGCTCGGCGACTCCCGGTCGAGCGATGTTGTTGGTACGGCGCATGCCGTCCACATGCGACTCGGGTGCGTTCAGGGCGAACGCCTTGAAGCACGGGCGGAGGTCGAGGTGGCCGTGACCCCAGAAGCTGATCCCGATGCGGCCGCCCGGGCGCAGCACTCGGAATGCTTCGATCAGCGCGCCCTCGCAGCCGCCCCACACGCCGTTGATCGAGGTCACCGAATCGAACGACTCGTCGCCCCACGGCAGATCGAACATCGTGCCCACGCGGAGGTCTGCGTTCGGCGCACGATCACGGGCGATCTCGATCAGGTCGGCGGCGGCATCGATGCCGGCGGTGTCGCGCCCATTCCGTCGGCGAGGCGGATCGCGAGCCCGAACCGCACGCGATGTCGAGTACCGAGCTGCCGGGCTCGATGCCGACGCGCGGGAAGATCGCCTGGATCACGTCGGTCGCGTAGTGCTCGAACAGGCAGGCCCAGTCGCGGGCACGCCGGCCCCATGCGGCCCCGGCCTGCTCCCATTCGTGGCCGGCGGCAGCGCCGAGGGCTGGTGGGTGATGGTGGTGGTCGTTGCGGTGTCGATGTTCGTCATGCCAATCGATCATGTCGACGGTCGGCATCGCGCCGAAGTCTTGGAGGTGGCGTGGAGATCGCTCTCCAGAACTTCTCCACGTCGCCTCCAAGCCTCGATCGAGCCGGTCCGTCACGGTGGAACCCAACACACAACAACCCCCGCCAGACGGGGACCACAAGGAGCAAATGACATGACCATCACCGAAACAACACCGAGAACAACACCGCCGACAACGGCGTGAACGTCGAGGCACTGCTCGGCGCCCGTGAGATGCTGAGCGGCGCCCCGGAAGCGGCCCAGTTCACGTTCTCGGCCACCAACGAGTGGGTGAACGGCACGCACAGCCGCAGCACCGTGAAGCGAGTTCTTCGGCCTCGGCGACAACCAGTCACACCGCCAGCCGTACAGCGTCGACACCGACCACCCCGGCATCTTCGCCTCCGAGGACAACGGCCCGACCCCGCCGGAGATGGTCCTGATGGGCCTCGCCGGTTGCCTGACCGCCGGTGTCGCATCGGTTGCCCAGAACCGTGGCATCCAGCTCCGCTCGGTCAAGTCGACCGTCGAAGGCGCGCTCGACGTCGCCGGCATCCTGGGCATCGACCCCGACGTGCGCAACGGCTTCGGCGGCATTCGTGTCCGCTTCGAGATCGACGCCGATGCGACCCGTGACGAGATCGAGGCCGTCGTCGCCCAGTCGCAGAAGCGCTCGGCCGTCTTCGACGTCGTCGCCAACCCGACCGCAATCGTCGTCGAAGTCGTCTGAGCGACCCCACCGAGCAGGGAGTGAGTCCCATGAACCCCACACGCACCACCGATGTCGTCGTGATCGGCGGCGGACAAGCCGGCCTGGCGATGAGCCAGTGCCTCACCAGCCGATCGATCGACCACGTCGTTCTCGAGCGTGGCGACACCGCCAACTCGTGGCGGACCGAACGATGGGACTCACTCCGACTGCTCACCCCGAACTGGCTGGCCCGCCTTCCCGGCTGGTCGTACCAGGGCGACGATCCCGACGGATACATGTCCGCCGCCGAGGTCGCCGCCTACCTCGACGCCTATCGCACGTCGATCAGCGCCCCGATCCACACCGGCGTCGAGGTCACTCGCATCACCAGCACGGGTGGCCGACACGTCGTCGAGACCAACGACGGACCGTGGTCCGCCCGCGCGGTCGTCATGGCGACCGGTGCATGCAGCAACCCCCATGTCCCGGCGATCGCCGCCGACATGCCCGACCACATCGAGCACGTCACGCCGATCGGCTACCGCAACCCGTCACAACTCGGCGAGGGCGGTGTTCTGGTGGTCGGGGCATCGGCGTCGGGGCTCCAGATCGCCGATGAACTCAGCCGCTCCGGCCGCGATGTCACCTTGGCCGTCGGCGACCATGTTCGACTGCCGCGGACCTATCGCGGCATGGACATCCACTGGTGGATGGACGCCATCGGCCAACTCGACGAGCGCTACGACGAGGTCGACGACCTCGATCGTGCACGTCGACTGCCGTCGCTCCAACTCATCGGATCGCCCGAGCGCCGCGACCTCGATCTCACCACCGTTGCGGAGAACGGCGTCGCTCTCGCAGGTCGTCTCGTCGGTCGCAGCGGCCACCGCGCACAGTTCTCCGGCTCGTTCGCGAACATGTGCACCTCCGCCGACCTGAAAGAGCGTCGACTGCTCGACCGGCTCGACGAGTACGCGGCCTCCCACGGCCTCGATGCCGAGCTCGGCGAAGCGACGCGGCCGGCCCCGACCGTTTCTTCGCCGCCGCTGCTCGAGACCGACCTGCGCTCGATCGACACCATCGTCTGGGCAACCGGCTTCCGACCGACCTACCCGTGGCTCGATCGCGACTGCTCGATCACAAGGGCCGTCTCGTCCACGACGGGGGCGTCCTGCCCGTTCCCGGCCTCTACGCCCTCGGTCTGCCGTTCATGCGGCGGCGCAAGTCGAGCTTCCTCGACGGCGTCGGCCCCGACGCAGCCGACATCGCCGAACACCTCGTCGGCCACCTCGCACACGACATCGCGCGCAGCCACATCTGATCAACCAACACCAACACAACCAACACCAACACAACCAACAACCACGACATCAAGGAGAAATGCCATGACCATCAACGAGACACCCCTTGTCACCGACGAAACGAACGGCGTGCCGACGGCCAAACTGTTCGGAACGATCGCCAAGATGAAGGACAATGGCGACCTCGCCGCCTTCCGCTTCTCGGCGAAGAACGAGTGGATCGAAGGCACCGCCAGCGCTTCGACGATTCACGAGTGGTTCGGCGCCGGCGCCGACCACCTGCACGTAGGAGTTCCGGTTCGCAGCCGACCACCCCGACACTGGGACACGGGCACGGCCCGACACCCCAGGAGTACGTGCTGCATGCACTCGCGGCGTGCATCACCGCCGGGATCGCAACCGGTGCCGCTGCCCGCGGCATCGAGCTCACGAAGGTGTCGTCGACCGCCACTGCCGACATCGACGTCCGCGGTGGCGCCCGGCATCGACGCCGAGGTCCGGAAGGGATTCGAGCGAAGTGCGCGTCGACTTCGACGTGCAGGCCGATGCTGAGCCCGACGTGATCGACGTGCTCATCGCATCGGCAACGAAGTACTCCGCCATGACATGAAATTGAGTTTCTGTATAGTGAATTTTCTCTTTTCCCCGGTAATACACGAGCAAGACTTATGTCGCAAAACGCTGAAAAATTTATACTATCCATTGATTTGGGGACATCCGGCAGCAAAACGGCCCTGGTGTCGACCCATGGCGAAGTTGTCGACTTCGAGTTCCAGGAAGTTCCGCTAATTTTATTACCCGATGGCGGGGCCGAGCAAAAACCTGGTGATTGGTGGGCCGCTATCATGGCAACATCAAAACGCCTTTTGGGCAGGGGGCTGGTTAATCCGGACGATGTTGTGGCCATCGCCGCTTCGACCCAATGGCCGGGTACGGTCGCCGTGGACCGGCAAGGCAACCCCCTGATGAACGCCATTATCTGGATGGATATGCGCGGCGCTAAATATGTGCGGGACATCGCAAAAGGCCTCGTTAACATCGAAGGTTACGGGCTGCTGAAGTTGATCCGGTGGGTTCGCATGACAGGCGGTGCGCCGGAGCAGTCCGGCAAAGATCCCGTCGGCCATATTTTACTGATAAAAAACGAATTTCCGGAAATTTATCAAAAAACATATAAATTCCTTGAACCGAAGGATTTCATTAACTTGTGCCTGACGGGCAAATTTGCCGCTTCCCATGACTCCATAACCTGTCACTGGATCACCGACAATCGCGACATCCAAAATATTTCATATCATGACAAACTGTTAAAGCTGGTTGCCTTTGACAGAGAAAAATTTCCCGATCTTTACCGGGCGATCGATATTCTCGGTCCGCTAAAGAGGGACGTTGCGGATGAGCTGGGTTTGCGGCCGGACGTCCAGGTGGTCATGGGCTCTCCGGACATCCATGCCGCGGCTCTGGGCTCCGGTGCCATCAGGGATTTTGAAGGACATATTTATATTGGAACATCCTCCTGGATCGTTGCCCATGTCCCTTTCAAAAAAACGGATATCATGCACGCCATCGTCTCCATACCCAGCTCGATTCCCGGCAGGTATATCATTGTAAACTAACAGGATACCGCCGGCGGGGTGTTGACATATTTGAAAAACAATATCCTTTACCACCAGGACGAACTGTTGAAAGAGGCGGCCCTGCCGGATGTCTATAAAATATTCGACCGCATTGCGGCAAAGGTTCCGGCCGGCAGCAACAAGGTCATATTTACGCCCTGGTTGAACGGAGAAAACACCCCAGTTGAAGACAATTCGGTACGGGCCGGCCTGTTCAATTTGTCCCTGGATAACACCCGGGAAGACATCATCAGGGCAGCTCTCGAAGGCGTGGCATTTAACCAAAAATGGGTCCTGAAATACGTCGAAAAATTCATCGGTCGCCGGATGGACCCGCTGCACATCGTCGGCGGCGGAGCCGTTTCCGATCTTTGGTGCCAGATTCACGCGGATATCCTGAATCGGACCATAAAACAGGTGAAAGACCCTATTCAAACCAATGCACGCGGGGCAGCCTTTATCGCATCGGTTGCCCTGGGTTTTCTTGAATTCGAAGACATTCCAAAGTATGTCGAAATCAATAACCGTTTTGAACCGAACCCTCAACATCGTAAAATATATGACGACATGTTTCAGGAGTATTTGAATATTTATAAACAGAATAAGGCGATTTATAAGCGTTTAAATTCAAAAGGTTGATTTTATTCCTAATCCCCCGCGTCCGGGCCGATTTTGACAATCATTTTGCCGAAGTTTTCACCCTTGAAAAGACCGGTGAAGGCTTTGGGAGCATTTTCGATCCCATCGACAACGGTTTCCTTCCATTTGATCTGGCCCTCAGCAATCCATTTTGCCATATCCGAATAAAACTGCTGTATTTTGTCATAGTGGTCGATGACGATAAAACCTTGCATGGTCAGCTGTTTCATGATGATATAGGCCAGATTGGTCGGCCCCGGGACCGGCTGGGTGGCATTGTACATGGAGATCATGCCGCACATGACAATGCGGCCGTGGGTGTTCATGTGCTCAAGGGCTGCTTCCAGGTGCACGCCGCCCACATTTTCAAAATAAACGTCGATTCCTTTGGGACAGTGTTTGCCTACTTCGGCAATAACATCTTCCACCTTTTTATAGTTGAACGCAGCGTCAACGCCGGCCTCATTTATGAGCCAGGCAACTTTTTCATCGGAACCTGCGCTTCCGACAACCCGGCAGCCTTTGAGCTTTGCAATTTGGCAAACAACCGAGCCAACGGCGCCGGCGGCGGCCGAGACAAAAACGGTATCGCCTTCTTTGGGTCTGCCGATCTCCAGCAAACCGGCCCAGGCTGTCAGCCCCGGCATGCCGAGCGTCCCGAGGTAGGATTGAATCGGTGCCCTCGCGGGATCTACTTTAACGAGTCCCTGCCCGTCGGATACGAAGTACTCGCGCCAGCCCAGCATGCCCGATACGTAATCTCCGACGTGAAACGGACCGTTTTTTGACGCGATTACACGACCGACGCAGCCCCCATCCAGCGGTTCGCCGAGCTGAAACGAGGGAACATAGCTTTTGCGATCGATCATGCGGCCTCGCATGTAAGGGTCCACCGACATGTATATGTTTTGAACGAGAACCTCGCCTGCGCCGATTGCGGCAAGCTCAACTTCAGCCAATTCAAAGTCAGTTTCCCGGGGCAGCCCTGCGGGACGGTTTTTGAGACGGATTTCGCGGCTTTTGGTGTGAGTCATTATATTCTCCTTTTATTTCATCTTTGTTTTGATGTGGCATCCTGATAATTCGGTCTCCGAATAATGTAAATCTTTATCGGATGGTGCGAGCCGGAATACAAGAATAATGAAGGATTTCTTTTTGCCCGCAGCCCAAATGTTATAACCTTTAAACCTAATACTTAATTTCGCGAAAAAAAGGGCCGCTAATAATTTGTGGCAATTTGAAATTTTAAATTGCGGCCTCCGGCCTCTCCGAGCTGTAGGCTCTACGAGCCGGAAGCCTTAGGGGCCATAGGGGCCTGCGCCCCGGAGGGATTTTGGATTTGTGGAATCGCTACACGCTATTAATCTAAGTTAAAAAATCATTGACAAAACACAGCGAATTGTCATTTTTACCGAGCGGCAGGAATTTTTTATCATGATTGGACAGTGACCCATTATGAAGGACGGCGCGAGATGAGGAATATTCAAGGGCATCACGGGGAATGGAACATGGGAAGTCCGGCGCTGATAGTCTCCGACGGTCTTTTCAGTTTCGGGGCGGATTTGTTGGATGAGAAATTTTACCCAGGATAATGCCGTGAAAAAAATAGTCATCGAACGCCCCGGTGGATATCGCCGGCTTCAGATAAAAAAATTTCCCACCCCGACACCTGAAAACCATGAGGTCCTCATCGAAGTTTCTGCGGCCGGGGTTAACTTTGCAGATGTGTTTGTTCGACTAGGGCTTTACAAATCCGGTAAGGAGTTTGTGGGTTGGCCGATAACGCCGGGATTTGAGTTTTCAGGCAAGGTGATCAAATGCGGCCGGGATGTGTCCAACCTTGCTGAAGGGACGTCTGTCTTTGGCGTAACCCGATTCGGCGCCTATGCTTCTCATCTGTGTGTCCCCGAGCCCCAGGTTTTTGCCCTACCCGAGGATTCAAAACTTAGCTCCGATAATTGGGCCGCCTTCCCAGCGGTATTTCTAACGGCCTATCACGGTCTTTTTCAGAACATTGTAGTTCGGCCGGAAATGAAAATTCTGGTGCATTCGGCCGCCGGTGGGGTTGGCGGTGCTCTGCTGCAATTGGGCAAGATCGCCGACTGCTATATGGTCGGGGTGGTAGGCGGCGGACACAAAGTCGCTAGCGCTCTCGAATACGGTGCCGATTTTGTCATCGACAAAAGCAAGGACAACCTCTGGACCAAAGCCGCTGAAATTTGTCCGCACGGTTTTGATGTCGTCTTTGACGCCAACGGCCCGGCGACCTTAAAGCAAAGCTACCGGCATCTGGCTCCGAGCGGCAAGCTGGTGACCTACGGCTTTCATTCCATGCTGTCAAAACGGGGTGGCTTTCCCAATTACTTCAAACTTGCTTATGAATATTTCCGGATTCCGAGATGGAGCCCGTTGAATATGACCAACGAGAATAAAAGCCTGATCGCATTTAATCTGTCATACCTTTTTTACAGGATGGATCTGCTGAAGGAATCCATGCGGGATCTTATGCAGTGGGTCGCAGAAGGGAAAATTCAAGCCCCGGCCCTGCAAATGTATCCCTTTGAGAAAGTCGCTGACGCCCATCGCGCCCTCGAATCCGGGAAGACGGTGGGCAAACTGATTTTGAAATTTGGCGAATGAATTTTTGTGGTGATAGGTGTGAGTGGATTCCTTATATAAATTTTTTTAAGTCGACAGGGTTGACAAAATTCACTGGATATATCTCGAAAACCCTGCTTACCTGCTCACTTAAAGCCCAGTGCTGAAGTCTTCCACCGGGCTTGGCCGATGTCTGATTACCTTTATAGCTGTGTTAATAAATCGATGGATTTGGCTAAACTCTTCAAGCGCCTAAAGATCACTTTCGCATCTATTTTGATCTTCGCTTTTACCGGCAAGACAGGTTCTGCAGCGAGTTGCGATGAATTCGTGTCCTGGGTGGCGCCGGCCAAAAATGCGCACCAAAGGACGCATCGAATCTATCCTGTGCCGATAGAACGTGTTAATCACGAATTCGGCGAATTTCAAAAACCACCGGATTAAATGCATCAGGACAAGCGTGGGTTGACACGTCCTTGTTTTCTTTTAACCAGGGAAAGTCGGCCCCGAAACGCATGGCAAAAACTTTGGGCATGAAGCTGTAAAGAGCGCTCAGGCAAATCCTGCCCTGAATCGTCTCGCCGTCGAATATGACAACATCACCCACCTGATGGCAAAATTGGCAGGTCCCTTCCCGGCTGATGACCTTGACTTCTATGCGATACCCGCCATCGTCGAAACATCCATCGGTTTTCTCGGACATATTAACACCTCCAATTTGTATATTTACCTTCATGTCATGGTAAATAAGGTAAAATGTCACGTTTTGACTTGTCGGATTCGCTCACTTAAAAAAATTAAAGTGATAGATCTCTCGGTAAAGATCCTTGCCAGATATGAAAACTTTCCGTATTCCAGACCATATCGCGAACGGAAGGAGCTCCGGAATTGCGCAAAAACATGGCGTGTTGGGTCTGATGGCAAAGGGCAGCTGCAATCTTGGCATCGATCCAGGGCGTGACGTCGTGGACAATATCTGCGTGGTCATCTGGATTCAGAATGCGCTCGTGTTCAGTCGGTTCGTACCATGCACACCAGCTCAGCAGCGCTGTATCCGGGGCGTCAACTGCCAGGGCCATGCGAGTCGCCCGGTGGGTGTAGATATGCTGGGGGTGGCCATATTCTCCATTGGAACCGTGGCTGATAACAAGGTCAGGCCGAATTCTCTTAACACATTCTCCGATGGCCTTTATGAACTCTGTCAGCGGTATATCGATCGGACGGGCGATCCCATTGATTTCCATATAGGGATCGATATAAGGAAGAAAAAAGATATCCCGGACTCCAAGAGCATTCACTGCCTTGCGGGCCTCCTGTTCTCGATACTTACCCAGGTTCTCCTTTGTCGTCAGGGGCGGCTCGCCGACTTCACCCCCCTCACCCCGGGTCGTCTCCAGGACGTAGACATGGTGTCCCTGTTTTGCGTACATGGCCAGAGTTCCACCGGCAAACAAAGATTCATCATCAGGATGGGCCGACACCGCTAAAATAGATCTCATCTTGCTATAGGTCCTTGCTTCAATTGAGAGTTATTCATTTTTCTTGATCACATCTTGCTATAGGTCCCTGCTTCAATTGAGAGTTATTCATTTTTCTTGATCATCCTACCAGATATTCTCATTTTAAAAAAACAAAAAAGGCGGTTCAATTTGAGTTGGATTACCTTGGCAAAACCTGCTATTGGTCTGATTTCAAAGAATTGGACATGGAATAAAAGGAAAACAACTGAAGGAAATAACAATTGATTACCGCCAAAACCTGGAAGAACGGATTTTTAGACGGTCTGAAGACCTCTTTTATGCTTCTGAAGGTCATTATTCCCGTTTTCGCATTGATAAAAGTCTTGGAACATACGCCCGTTATCGGCTGGATTTCGCAATTTTGCGATCCGCTGATGCGTTTTGTTGGGCTGCCTGGGGAGGCGGCACTGGCCGTTGTGACGGGCATGTTTCTCAATTTCTACGCAGCTATCGGAATTATTGTCGCCCTTGATTTAACCCCATGGCAGATAACGATCATTGCCGTCATTCTTTCCTGTTGCCACGAACTTGTGATTGAAACAGCCATTATTAAAAAAACCGGTATTCGCGCCTGGCCTATTCTGGGCATTCGCCTGGCCACAGCTCTTGGGGCCGGCGTCACATTGAACTTATTCGGGAAAATGGCTTTGTAAAGAGGTAATAGGATTGGATTGGCAGGTTATTTTAAGGGAAATAATTACGGGAGGCGCTCATATAGCCGTTTTGGTTCCGGCAATCATCATACCTTTGATGATCGTATTAGCGCTATTAAGAGACTCGCGCCTGCTGGACCGGGGAGTTGTTTTTATCCAGCCGGTCATGCAGCGCCTCAATCTTTCGAGCAGGGTCGCCTTTCCGCTGCTGGCAGGCTTTTTTTTGGGAATTGTCTTCGGTTCGGGGGTTATCATATCTTTTGCCAACGATGGAACCCTGACCAAAAGAGATTTGATTCTGGTGCTCGTTTTTCTGGGAATCTGCCACAGTATAGTTGAAGATACCCTGATATTTGCCGCTCTGGGGGCCAACTGGTGGGTTCTGATCAGCTGCCGGTTTGTTCTGGCGGCTTTAGCGGCGTTTGCCGTTTCATTGGTGTTGCCCTTTAGGGCGGATGCGGTTAAAACTAACTGACCGCCGATGATTTAGACGCCCGACAGCGTGGTTCCCAGCGACAATGCAATTCTCTATAAGCGGCCAATTAATCTGAAACCGAATTTGGCCGTAGCCATCGTTCCGGCGAGGCTTGAAATGTTGTGCGGTACCATGACGGCCGCAACGATTTCCGCCAGTTCTGCCATTTTTCTTTCTCTGCGTACCAAATGGGGTCAAACCTTGATCATTGACTTAATCAGGCTGTATTTTTGTCTCATTTCAGATTGCTTGGATATTTCTGATTTGACAATGTTTGCCCTGCGGCTCACCGCAGAATATGTTAGACCGAATAACTCTCCGATTTGTTTGTTCGTATATAAACCGGTCCCCCTTAAAAAATAAAGCAAGACATCTCGGTCCTGAATGTCTTTTTTGAGAATTCGATCTGATTGGCTGAGTTTTGTAAGGTTAAAATTTATTACTTTTGCCGCACTCTTCAAAAGTTTAGCCGGATCTTTGTCCTTTATAATCCGATTAAGCTGGGGAAGCTCTACATCAGATTCCTTTTTAAGATGTTTTTTCGTAATCTTATTCAAATACCTCTTGGTTCCAAAAACAATTCCATGTCGCAGGTTCTCGAAAACTTTAGATTCTTCTTCAGAATATTTCTGAACCTTTTCACGATAAGCTTTGTATGAATCCTCCCCGTTACATTGTGAAAGAATCAAATCCTTATTCAGCCATTTAGTATGACTCGCTTTATAGGCATAGGTACGATAGCTGCTCCAGCGGTAATCGGCCAAACGATTCACCAGACCAGCTCGCAAAGGGTTTCGATGAATGTAACAGGAAAGCTGCATCAGGTATGCATCATTTTGAACCAGAATGCTCTTGAAACGTCCTTGAAAAAGATGGCCGCTACGAAAATGCTTCAAATTAAATCGACGTGTGTAGGTCGTACCTACCCACTGCATGCTTTTGGATAGGTTGTCCTGATTCGTCCGAATCAGCAGGTGATAATGATTGCTCATTAAAACATAGGCAAATATATCAACCTCAAATCGCTCGGACATCTCTTCTAAAACACCTAAAAAGACCTTATAATCAGCATCTCCAAAAAAAATGTCACGCCGTTCGTTTCCTCTGGATAAAATGTGGTACAAGGCTCCCTTAAATTCTATGCGTAATGGTCTGGCCATATTGAATAATTAGCAACATCCTTGATTAGTGTCAATCGTTTAATCAATAATCAAGGTTTGACCCCATTCCCCCGCTGGATTTGCGCATTTTACCTATGGGATAATTTTCTTTTCATCAATAATCCGGCCTTCTATCAGACACGGAATCCCTTGCTCTACGTTAATAACTAGGTATAACCACTCGTACCCAACTCGCCATTCAGTATTTGTATTTGTTTTTATTGTAGCTGTCTTTTGATTCAAACGAATGATTTTTCCATGCACATCATTATTTTGTTTGTCCTGGAAGCCTACCAAATCACCAACCTTAAGTTGACTTTTGTCCAGTCCCATTTTCGACGATCCGATTATATCTGTATTTACTTCATCAAAATTGACATAATAAAGAGGTATCTCCCACCGTTGCTGATCATCGATATTCTCGACTAACAATCTCGTCCTCATTAGTTTTATTACTTTGGCTTTGATTAATCTATTTTCTGTGTCGTCAAAATAGCTGATATTTTGACCAGACCTTAAACACTTTTTAATTTCAGATAATCGGCGAGGATCTTCCAACAGTTGATTGATCGCGACGCTCAATCGATATAGATCAAACAAAGATGCTTGTTTCAATTCTTCAAGGATTTTTGAATAGTCCATTGAATTTTCCTGAATTTCTACTAACATTTCAAGACGCATAACCGCCTGTGAGCAGCGGCCTAAATAAATGCCAACATAGGACGGCCTTTACGTTAAACCGCTATCTTCACGCCGTCTGCTCCACTGGATTGTTGGATCCGCTACTTTAAATCCATTCGCTTCACTGGGATGAGACGGTGCCCCAACATATCTACCGCTGCCTGTGACTGTTCCAAGATTACGTAACCAATCAAAGGCTCATATTCTCCGTTCTCGGGTTTCGTGTCAATAAACAGAACTTCATTGTAGATTGATCTAAATCCCTCGATTTGGATTCGGACGGGTCCACAGATCTTACCTTCAACAGTTTCTTGAGTTGCGGTTTCGAGTGGAACAGTGGTGATTTCATCTAATTCACCTAACCGATCTCGCCAAGCACTGGGTAACACCATATAAGATTCACCAGTATCGACTAAAGCATCGCAACGAATCTTAGCATCTTGATCAGTTAAATTCTCGATTTTTACTGATGCGACTATTCTTTCCATTTGCGCCTCCTTTTTGTTTTGAGCGCTCCGTATCTCGTGAATTAATTACCAAGCAAATCCAACGTTTAGTAGTGCAAAAAAAGTCGCAATATTAACAACGAAAACCCAATTGAAAAAATAAATGTATAATTAAAACGATAAGGTCAAAAGAGGTGCGCAACATCCTGAAGGATCTGCTTGAGTTCCTCCCCGATGCTTTCTATTGTTTCAGGTGTTATTTTGAGAATTTGGGCGGACCGAAGCTCGGCGAAATCCACTTCACGATCAAAAAGGCTAAAACCGAGTGTGCGGGTGAGCATATTGGCCAAATGAACGACCAGTATTTCCTGAGCAGCATCCTCGCTGAATTCAGTATCCTCATGGTGGGCGATGACGTCCATAAATTTATTGTCGAATCCCCAGCGTTTGACAAGCAAGCTGCCAAGACTTTTGTGGGCTTCTTGAATATTGGCCTGGATCGCCTGCATGTTTAATCTTTTTTGATTGGAAACCTCGGTAAACGCCTTCAACAATAAGATTTTTCCTATATCATGGGTCAGGCCCATTAAAAAAAAGGTTTCCGGATCCTCAAGTTTTAAATTCTGAGCGATCAGTTTGGCGCCAAAAGCACTGGCCAGGGAATGTCCCCACAATTTATCCATTAAAATTTTGTATTGAACCTTATCGGTTTCATAAAGGCTTTTATTGGCAATGGCAGTGACAATGTTGAGGGTTTCCTTCAGGCCCAGACGCGGTATCGCACTTTTTACATTACGAATCTCTGTAACCCCGCGATAGATCGGACTGTTTGCGATCGAAATCAACCGCAGGGATATGACCGGATCTATTTCGATGGCTTTCGCCAGGTCATCAGAGCCTGAGGCCGGCTGCTTCATAACCCGTTGCATCTGCCGGGCGACTTGAGGCATTACCGGCGGACTTATTTTCCCGGCCATAAAGTTTTTAAAAATGGCTGTGAAGATTTGCTTCATTGAGGTCGTTTCTTTTTTTAACATAAAATCCGGGGATGCACCGAAGTTGGACTCAATGAACTTAATAAAATCCGGGATTAGACTTTCATCGAACAGCTTACCGGCATTGTTTTTTATGGCTTCCAGGGCATCTTTGATATTCATTGCCTGTTTTGAGGAACGGGGAAATGCGAGATTGTCGAAATGATTGAACAGGCACAGGATCCTGCCACCGAGGGGGATCTCATTGCTTTTCAAACCATCCGGATAGCCGCTTCCATCTATGGCTTCATGGTGGTGGCGAATCATCGGCAAAATGTCTTTCAGATAATTGAGGTTCGACAGAATTTTTTCGCCGCGAACGGGATGTTTTTTTATCCAGATCATTTCCTCGTTGGTAAGCAGGTCGACTTTTTGTAATATCTCTGCCGGCACACCGATAATGCCGATATCGTGCAGCAAACCGGCATAATAAATTGTTTCACTTCCCGCCTCATCAAAGATCTTAAACTCCTCGCAAAAATTGGCACTATTATTGGCGACACGCTCGGAATGCTGTTTTAAAAATGGCTCTTTTTCTTCGATCACTGCAGTCAGAGTTCCAATAACCTCTAAAATAAAATATCTGAATTCCGTTTTGTCTTTAGGGATGTCAATATCTGCCATGATTTTTTTAATCCAGATAGCTTTTGTTAAGTACAGTTTTCAGCTCAGCAAACGTCTTAGAATTTGAAAAGCCTGTAATTTGTCACTTCCTTTTGCTGATATTCCCCCCCGCTTCTATAAACCCAGCATAGCACAAATCCAGTATCCCGATCAGTATGAGACCTTCAAGGTGTAGCATAAACATAAAAAAAAAAATAGCAATTATAATTTGACAGGCAATCCTCTTTTCCCTATTATCCGTTTTGGATACAATGGGCTGCCTCTGTCTCATGGGGGGCTGTCGGAGGACTTTTTCCGACCTGCATTACTATCTAACAGGTATGACGACCATGGATCTCACGGCCACCTGGAATGCTGACTATATTGATGCTCAGTATAAGCGATGGAAAACGGCGCCTGATACGCTCTCACGGGACTGGCGCTTTTTTTTTGAAGGTTTTGAGCTGGCTGTCTCAGATGAAACGACAGCGGGAAAGACCGTCGATAAAGACCGGCTGGAGCGCCAGGCCCGGGTGCAAGCCCTTGTTTATCGATACCGGGATCTCGGCCATCTTATGGCTTGCCTGGATCCATTGGCAGCGTGTCCGCTCGATCATCCGCTTTTAAACCTGGAGACATTCAATCTCACAGCCGAAGATCTTGACCTCGAATTTGTTGCCCCGCGGTTTTCAAAATCCGGCCGGGCCCCGTTGCGAGATATTATTCAAGCCCTCGAGAAAACCTACACTCATTCCATCGGGATCGAATTTATGCATCTGCAGGATCCGGACGAACGCAACTGGCTGCTCGATCGGATGGAACCGGGGCTTAACCAACCCAAATTCGACACCCCGGTCAAACGCCGCATTTTGGACAATCTATTCCAGGCGGCCCTGTTCGAACAGTTCATCAATAAAAAATACCTCGCTGTAACGCGTTTTTCCCTCGAAGGCGGTGATGCCATTATTCCGGCGTTAAATGGATTGGTCGAGCATGTGACTCAGAAAGGGTGTCGGGAAATCATTCTGGGCATGGCCCATCGTGGACGATTGAATGTACAGGCCCATATTTTAAAAAGGCCTTATGAAGAAATTTTTTCTGAATTTGAAAGCTGCTACGATCCGGATGATTTGTTAGGTGCCGGGGATGTAAAATATCACAACGGTTATTTGACGGATATAAAAATTACTCAAAGTTCAAGCCTGCGGATTTTTTTAATGAACAATCCAAGCCACCTGGAATCCGTGGATCCGGTGGTGGAAGGATTTGTCCGGGCCCGGCAGGATATTCTGTCAGACCAGAGCCGCATCAGGGTGCTGCCTTTGTTGATCCATGGCGATGCCGCTTTTGCCGGGCAGGGAATTGTGGCCGAAACTTTGAACATGTCCCAGCTTGAAGGTTATCGAACCGGCGGAACGATTCATCTGGTGATCAACAACCAGATCGGATACACCACCCTGCCCGAAGATGCCCGTTCCACCCGATATTCCACCGATATCGCCAAAATGCTGATGGTACCGATTTTTCACGTGCACGGGGAGGACCCCGAAGCACTTGTCCATGTATTTCAGCTTGCCGCCGACTACCGCTGGGAATTTGGCAAAGATATTGTGATTGATGTGGTCTGTTATCGCCGCTACGGACACAATGAGGGCGATGAACCCTATTTCACCCAGCCGTTGATGTACGAGCAAATTCGCCAGCGGCCTTCTTTGCACCGCATTTATGCCGAAAAACTGCTGGAAGAACACATTATTCAAAAAGATGAAATCGATAGCCTCGAAAAAACAATTAACGCTCGTTTAAATGCCGCTTACGATGCCGTTCACGGAAGCGAATGTCCATTTCCGTTTCCTGTTTTTTATGAAAGCTGGCAAGAGATTGCATCAGATTATACCCATGTTCCTATAGACACCGGTGTAAAAGAGACAACCCTCATCTCTCTGGCGCGCAAGTTGAATAAAGTTCCCGAAAGCTTTGCCTTAAACCCCAAACTTGAAGGACTGCTGCAAAAACGGCTGCAGGCCGTGGAACGCGGTTACGGAATTGATTGGGCCAATGCGGAGGCGCTGGCCTTTGCCTCTGTGCTGACGGAGGGCGCCCCCATCCGCCTCAGCGGCCAGGACAGCGGCCGGGGAACGTTCAGTCAGCGGCACAGCGTCCTATTGGATACCCGCTCCGGCAAGAGGTATATACCGCTCAATGAGCTGGATAAAAACCAGGCGCATTTTCTGGTGTATAACAGCCTGCTGTCGGAGACCGGCGTCCTCGGCTTTGAATACGGCTATTCAATCGCCCAACCCCTTGGGCTGGTTCTCTGGGAGGCCCAGTTTGGTGACTTTGCCAATAATGCGCAATCGATTATTGATCTTTTCATCATCAGCGGGGAATCCAAATGGCAGCGGTTGAGCGGTCTGGTGTTGCTGCTGCCCCATGGATTTGAGGGTCTGGGTCCTGAACACTCCAGTGCTCGCCTGGAGCGCTTTTTACAGTTGTGCGCCGTGGACAATATCCAAATCTGCAATCCCACGACCCCCGGCCAGTATTTTCATCTCCTGCGACGTCAGGCCAAAAGCAAATTCCGCAAACCGCTGGTGATTATGACCCCCAAAAGCCTTTTGCGCCATCCTGCGGCCGTATCGACCCTCGATGAACTTGGCGGTGGTTCATTTCAGACCGTGCTTGACGATCCCAGCGGCGTAAAAAATCCGAAAAAAATCCTTTTTTGCAGCGGTAAGATCTATTATGAACTGTCTGCCCGGCGCAGGGATCTGGAAAAAACAGATCTCGTCATTGTGCGCCTGGAACAGTTTTACCCGTTTCCCGATGATCAATTGAAAAGAGTGGTAAAAAAATATTCCCGTTCAAAAAATTGGTGCTGGGTCCAGGAAGAACCTGAAAATATGGGTGGCTGGCAATTTATCAAACCCCGGCTTGAGAGCCTCATGAAACAAACCCTGATATATATCGGCAGAGAGCCGGCTTCCAGTCCGGCCACGGGTTTTCCGGCCATATTTAAGCAGGAGCAAAGCCGGATTATCGAAACAGCAGTGGGTCGAGCCGCCGGTAAAAAAGAACAGCCGGAGGTGAGCTAGGGCTGCTGTTGCTGGCATCTGGTTGCCGGCCACCTGTCATTTTTTAAGCGATAGCGCAATAGGACAGCAGAGGCCGGAATTGGGAATGTGGAATGCGGCCTCCGGCCCATAGGGGCGGGGCCTACGCCCCGGAGGGAAGTCGGAATGAGGAATGGGGTATTGTTGGCCACGAAAACCACTAAATCAGACGAAAATAAAAACAATGTTTCGGGTAATTTTCACCATCCCAACCCTAAACTAATAAGGGCCATATTGAAGGAATCAAAATGCTAATAGAAATCAAAGTGCCCAGTGTGGGAGAATCCGTAACCGAAGCGCTGCTGGCTCAGTGGTTTAAAACTGATGGCGATCTGGTAAAAAACGACGAGCCGCTGTTTGTCATTGAAACAGATAAGGTCACCCTGGAGGTGGTGGCTGAGGCCGATGGTGTGCTTTCGATTAAAGTACCGGAGGGGGAAACGGTTGCCATCGGCGCCGTGGTCGGTACGCTGGACACTGAGGTGGCTGCAAAAACAGCGGATGAGCCCGTTGCCGACAAAGGTGAAGAAAAGATTAAAGCAAGACCTGCCGCTACAGTACCGGTAGAACCGACAGAGCCCGAATTAGGCACTGAAAGTGCCCCTGCTGCTGCGGTTGCCAAGGTCGCCGAACCGGCGGTGCCGCAGCAGGAACCCGTGGTTGAAGCGCCTGTCCTTGACCGCGCGCAAGGGCTGCAATTTTCACCGTCGGTGAGAAGGCTAATAGCGGCGAAAAATCTGGATCCTGGTCAAATACCGGGAACCGGCCCCGGCGGCCGCCTTACCAAATCAGATGTTGTTTTGTACCTTGAAAGCGGGCGGGCTCCGCTTGCGGTCGGCACCTCCGATCCGGCAACGGTCACCGGGGCCAAGCAGACTTCAGCTGAAATGCCGCCCCCAAAAGCCGTAGCCGTCGAAGAACGAACCAACCGGAAGCCGATGAGTCAGATTCGTCAACGTATCGCAGCCCGGTTGCTGGAGGCCAAGCACAGCACGGCCATGCTCACGACGTTCAATGAAATTGATATGGCCCACGTCATGGCCATTCGTCGGCAGTATAAAGAAATTTTCGAGCGAAAATACGGTGTCGGCCTGGGATTCATGTCATTTTTTATCAAAGCCTGCATTGAAGCACTGAAGGAGTTTTCTCAAATCAACGCCTTTGTGGACGGAAAAGATATCATTGAGCACCACTATTATCATATCGGGGTGGCGATAGGGTCCGAGCGCGGCCTGGTGGTCCCGGTGATTCGTTATGCCGATATGCTGAATTTCGCGGGGCTGGAACGGGCCATCGTGGACTATGTAAAAAAGATCAATGAAAATCGTCTCGAACTCTCCGATCTGGAAGGCGGCACCTTTACCATCAGCAACGGTGGCGTTTACGGCTCCCTGTTGAGCACGCCCATTTTGAACACCCCCCAAAGCGCTATCCTGGGAATGCATAAGATCGAAAAACGCCCGGTGGTAATCGATGATGAAGTGGTCATCCGGCCCATGATGTATGTGGCCCTAAGCTACGACCATCGCATTGTCGACGGCAGAGAGGCGGTCACCTTCCTCAAACGCATCAAGGAATGTGTGGAAAATCCGGAACGAATCATGATGGAGATTTAAAATGGCCAAGGTTGAAAACTACGACGTTGTCATCATTGGAAGTGGTCCCGGCGGATATGTGGCTGCGGTTCGCGCCGCCCAACTCGGTTTGAAAGTCGCCTGTATCGAAAAAGAACCGCGCCTGGGAGGCGTGTGCCTGAATGTCGGGTGCATACCCAGCAAGGCCCTGCTGGATTCCAGTGAATACTATCACCTGGCCAGAGAACAGTTCGCCGCCCATGGCATCAAGACCGGCAGGGTAAGTCTGGACCTGCCCACCATGATGGCCCGCAAGGAAAAAGTTGTTCAGGAGCTGACCGCAAACGTCAAAAGGCTTCTTGAAGGCCACAAAATCGAAATCATCCACGGCACGGCCAGACTGGCCGGATCGGATCGTGTGGATGTCGAGCAAAACTCCCAGGGGGCTGAAAAAGGCGCGCATATAGGTTTACAGGCCAAAGCGATCATCCTGGCCACCGGCAGTAAGGTGTCGTCGCTGCCGGGTCTTGAGTTTGACGGTCAACATATTGTCAGCTCCCGTGAGGCTCTGAATTTTGATGCCGTTCCCAAACACCTCGGCATTGTGGGGGGTGGCTACATCGGATTGGAGTTGGGCTCGGTTTGGCTGCGCCTCGGGGCAAAGGTAAGTGTGATTGAAATGCTGCCTAATATTGCCACCACCTTGGATGGACAGGTGGGACGCAAGCTGCAGCGGGTCCTCAAGCGTCAGGGCATTAATTTCCATATGCAAACCAAAGTGACCGGCGCCAAAATCGCCGGCAAATCCGTACGGGTGGACCTGGAAACCAAAAAGGGCCGGGAAGCGTTATCCTGCAACCGCCTTTTAATCAGCGTCGGGCGCAGCCCCCGCACAACAGGGTTGGGCCTTGAGGAAGTGGGTATAAAAACGGACCCCGACACCGGACACCTGCTGGTGGATGCATCATACCGCACCAATATTCCCACCATTTATGCCATCGGTGATCTAATACCCGGTCCGATGCTGGCCCATAAAGCCTCCGCCGAAGGAATCGCCGCGGCCGAATGTATCGCCGGCAAGCCCGGCGAAGTGAACTATGATGCGATTCCCTCGGTAATTTACACCTGGCCCGAAGTGGCCGCTGTGGGACTCACCGAAGAACAGGCCAAAGAACGTGACATCGACTTTTGTACCGGCACCTATCCTTTCTCCGGCGCCGGCCGGGCCCGCTGCATGGGTGAAACTGAAGGGTTTGTCAAAGTCATCGCCCACAAAAAAACTGACCGGGTCCTTGGGGTGCATATCATCGGACCCCGGGCGGCGGACATGATTGCCGAATGCGTGCTGGCCCTCGAGTTCAATGCCAGCTCCGAAGACATCGCCCGCACGGTTCACGGGCACCCGACCTTTTCCGAAGCCCTGCAGGAAGCGGCCATGGCGGTCCAGAAGTGTTCGATTTATGCATCCTGATTGGGTAAATGATCTGAAATTTAGATCACTTTAAGCACTCGTTCATTCTGCTATATCAATCTGTTAAAAAAAAGGGCCGAAGCAAGGAAAGATTTGGCCTATCAGAGTTAGTAATTTCTTGACAATGATAACGCATTCAAGTAAATATTTAGATATACGCGTGATCGTGCATCCCATATTGCTTCTGAAGCGCACTGCGCAACTGCATCTCAATCTAATTTATTGATCTCTTTCTGCTCTGAACCGTGAGTCGAGTCTAATCCTGGACCAAAATTCATCTGCTGAATTCAAAAAGCAGGCCCTTTAACTCTTAATTTGGTGGAATGAACCATGAAAAAGGGTTTCCAGAAAATGCCGGCAAGAGGCCTCTGAGGGTGTTAATTATCCCCAATGTTGCAAAACAAGGGTTAAAAATGCCTCTGGAGGCCCATTAGATGTAGATGGTTGTTGAAAGCCTTTATTAATCTTTAACTAAAGGAGGTCAGCATGGAAAAGCCCATCATCAATTATGAAAGCCTGATTCGCATCACCAAAGCCATTTCCACGATCCGGGATCCGGAAGAAATCGTGCTGATCACGGTTGAGGGCGTCACCAATGCCCTGAAGGTTAAGGGCTGTACCCTGTTCCTGTTCAGCCGCCAGAGCGACGAACTCAAACTAACCGGCAGTTTTGGATTAAGTGACGAATATCTGAACAAGGGTCCGGTCAGTTCTCTTCGTTCGATTGCGGCAGCCCTTCAGGACAGACTACCGGTGGCCATTTTCGACGTCGCCGATGATCCCCGGATTCAGTACCCTGATGATGCTATCAGAGAAGGCATCGCTTCGATTCTTTCGGTCCCGATTATTATCGGCGACAATCTGATCGGATGTTTGCGGGTGTACACCGCCGAGCCCTGGGAGTTCACTTTAAACGACGTCAATTTTGTTCAGGCAGTTGCTCAGGTTGTCGGCATGGCCTTAGAGATGTGCCGGGTCAACAAAGGCTTGAAAGACAGTATTGATATTTTGAAGACGATGCGTGATCCGAAGACCCTGCGGTACAACCGACGAACCCCGTACGAGGGCGTCCCCAAAAGCTTTGCCAGTGCGGAGCCCCAACCCAGCGCCTGATTATGCAGCATCTCCTCCGTACAGGGGGAGATGCCTAATAAATATGGATAGGCAGTTTACTTGCAACCTTTTTTGAGCGATTGCCGAGGTATTGACAACCTCAATTTAGGTGAAAGAAGGGAGGGTATCATGGCTGTAAAAATTTTAATCAAACGCAAATTTAAAGAGGGAAATTTAAAAATGGCAGCGCGATTATTGATTAACCACCGCAACGGGGCGATGCAGCAGCCCGGCTATATATCTTCAGAAACCATGCAGCGCCTTGAAGACCCATTTCAGATCACGGTGGTATCGATGTGGAAAGATATCGAAGCCTGGGAAACCTGGAAAAACAGTGAGACGCGCCTGGCCAATGAGAATGAAGCGAAAGATTACCTGGTCGGACAGACTGAATACGAACACTATTCATTGGGGCTGCCCCTTGAATAGCTGCAGTTCAGTGCCGTTAGCGTCGGATTGCGAAGTCCCCAATCCTTAAGGCCGGGTTTAATCCTCGTGGGAGCGGCTTCCAGCCGCGAGTAAACGATCAAGACTTCAGAACGAATTCTTTTCGCGGCTGGAAACCACTCGATCGGAAGTTCGCGTCCCTGCTGGGGAGCCAAATTAAATCAAAGACTTAAAAGAATTTACAAGTCCTTTTTTTATTACCAAAAATTCTGTTTCCAACCCCATTTCCAACCATTCCGAGAAATAAATGACCGGCCGAATCTGGTATTCTTATTAATGGATAGTTGAGATTTGGGGTTTTTTGCTTTTGAGATATCCAAAGCTTATCATCACACATTTCGATAATTGTCGAATTAAAACTTATGGCAAGTTACGCTCTCCGGGAGTCTGTCAAATTAGGGGAAAATTTTGAGGATATCCTTAATTTTGCCGAAGTTCAGAGAATCAATTAATCGCAGATTCAGTGATATTTGGGTTTCAATAGTTGTATCTGCAAAATCCACCTAAATTCCCCACCGCAATATATGGTATATCCTCTAATTTGACACAAAATCATATTTAATGTAATTCAATATCACCATCCCATGTTACTCCAACATCTTTCAAGCTGCTTAAACCTTAAATGGGGGGCACAAAAATGAAATGCCCAAATTGTCAGTTTGAGAATCCAGAAGCATCGAAGTTTTGCGGCGGATGCGGACAAAAATTTGATCTTACCTGTCCAGAATGTGGAGCTAATAATCCGGCTGAAAATAAATTTTGCAATAAATGCGGATCAGATCTTAAACTGGTTAATGAGGTTTCCGATCAAATCGCAGAGACATTAAGCCCGCCTGTTTCCCCCTCTAAAGAGACCATAGGTACAGATACCCCTTCCACAGCCGGTGAACGCAAACATGTGACGGTCCTTTTCTCTGACCTTACCGGATATACGGCCATGTCCGAAAAGCTGGACCCGGAAGAGGTCAAAGAGATCACCAGTCGTATCTTTGGCGAAATATCCAAAATCGTAGCCAATTACGATGGATTCATCGAAAAGTATGCCGGTGATGCGGTGATGGCAATCTTCGGCGTACCCCAGGCCCATGAGGATGATCCGATCAGGGCTATCAAAGCTGCCCGTGAAATCCATCAGCTGGTGGATGCGATCAGCCCAGAGGTCGAAAAGAAGATTGGGCAATCTATTTCGATGCATACCGGCATTAATACCGGCCTGGTAGTGACCGGTGAGGTGAACATGGAGAGAGGCACGCATGGTGTTGCGGGGGATACCATCAACCTGGCTTCACACCTGAGCAACTTGGCGAATCCGGGTGAAATTTTGGTCAATGTGGATACCTGCCGTCAGGTTGAGGGACATTTTGCATGTGAATACATTGAAACTACAACCATCAGGGGCAAGGCAGCTCCCGTCCAGGTTCATAAGGTATTATCTCAAAGAGATAAACCGGTCACCATCCATCGGCTTTCGGGACTGAGAGCAGACCTGGTCGGCAGAAATGTGGAGATGAGCGAACTGTACGAGGCGATCGGTAATTTACGACAAGGCAAAGGCCGGGTTTTTTCGATCTGCGGTGCTGCCGGTACGGGTAAAAGCAGACTGGTCGAGGAGTTCAAGGCCGGACTAGATCTTGGGCAGATCCAATGGATAGAAGGACATGCCTATGCATATTCTCAAAATATTCCTTATTTTCCGCTGATTGATCTTTTAAATCGCATTTTGTACATTGAAGAAAATGATCCTCCTGAGAAGGTGAGAGAGAAAGTCGAGCGTGGGATTGAAAACCTTGTCGGCAAGCAGGAGGAAATTATCCCTTATGTTGGGGGTCTATATTCGCTCAGTTATCCGGAATCAGAAGAAGTTAGCCCCGAGTTTTGGAAATCCCATCTTCAATCGGCAGTTAAGGCTATCCTTTCCGCCCTTGCCAATAAGGCTCCAACCATTTACTTTTTAGAGGATTTACACTGGGCAGACCCTTCCTTTGTGGAACTGCTCCGACAAGCATGTTTAGAAATCCGAGAACCAGCGATTGTTCTCTGTGTTTACAGGCCGACCTTTAGCCTTTTTACGGGCCATCAGTTAAGCAGTGTTGGTAATTACTATCATGAAATTCAGCTGCAAGATCTGTCACGATCCGAATCACAGGATATGCTGGAATCTTTATTGAAGACCCCCAACATCCCTTCCGATTTGAAGCGATTGGTTCAGAGCAAAGCTGAAGGAAACCCCTTTTATTTAGAAGAACTTGTTAATTCCCTGATCGAATCAGAAACGCTTATTCAAGACAATGGTCATTGGAGAATCACAAGATCTATCTCTGAAGCTGAAATATCCTCTTCGATCCATGGGCTTATATCAGGCAGGCTTGATCGATTGGACAAAGAAACCAAACGAATTCTTCAAGAGGCAGCGGTGATTGGAAGGGCGTTTCTTTATGAAATTCTCATAAAAATAACACAGCTTAAAGATTTCATTGATGGGGGATTAAGCATGTTAGAGCGGATCGATATGATCAGAACCCGTGCGCTTCAACCGGATCTGGAGTATATGTTTAAACACCCCCTCACCCAGGAGGTCGTATACAACAGTGTACTTAAAAAGGAGCGACGGGAAATCCACGAACAGATCGCACTTGTTATGGAGGGCGTATTCAAAGGCAGACTTCCTGAATTTTATGAAACATTGGCTTTTCATTTTAAAAATGGTCAATCAAAACTCAAGGCGGTTGACTACTTGATGAAGTCTGGCGAAAAAAGTCTTAGAAGGTACGCTTTGGAGGAATCTAATCAATATTACAACGATGCTTTTGACTTTCTATCCGATAATACTGAAAGAACAAAAGAAGAAAACACAATACTTATAGACCTACTGATTAAGTGGGCATTTGTTTTCTATTACCTGGGCAACTTCAGGAGGTTAGCCGCTCTGCTCATCAAACATGAGGATTTGGCTAAATCACTGGATGATAAATCAAGATTCGGAATGTTCAAGGCCTGGATAGGATTTGCTATATTTAACAGAGGTAAAATGACTGATTCATACCAGTATCTGACCGAGGCGCTCAAAATTTGCGAAGAAATCAAGGAAGATCAATCGATTGGATATATCTGCAGTTGGCTGACCTGGACATGCAGTGAGATGGGATTGTTGGATGAAGCTATTCAATATGGTGAAAGGGCCCAGGAAATATATAAATCTGATAAATCGGATCCATACATCTATTTTAAATCCCTGCAGGGTCTAGCTGCCGTTTATTGGAACAAAGGCAATAAAAGGAAAGTCCTTGAGGCTGGAAAAGAGCTACTAGATTTCGGCTACAAACACTCTAATATCAGAAGCCTCATGTCTGGTCATGCTTTTATTGGACAAAGCTATGCGTTGGATGGGGATTATGGAACGGCCATTGAAGGCTTAAAAAAAGCAATTCATGTCTCTGCAGATCCTCTTTATTCTCAAGTTGCCAAATACTATCTTGGATTAAACTATATCTCTATCGAACAATATGAAAAGGCTGAAGAGGTTTTGCGCGCTGTCATAAAATTTGATGAACAGTTTGGTTTTGAATTAATTGGGAAAGCCGCAAAGATATATTTAGGAATTGTGTTGTTGGCAAAAGGCCAAATGGGCCAAGGGTTAAAAATCCTAAAAGAGGGGCAAAAAGCGTTCTTGGAAAATCATGAAATGTTCAGCTGTGCTCTCCATGAATACATTGTTGGGAAAATCTATATGCAGCTTGTTGAAAAATCTGCACCAATTAGTTTGATGACAATGGCCAAAAATATTGGTTTTCTGATTAAAAACCTCCCATTTGCTAGCAGGATGGCTGAAGAACACTTCAATAGAGCAGCCGAAATCGCAAAAGAGATTGGAGCAAAGAGTATTCTCGGCCAGACTTATTTTGATTTAGGCCTCTTGCACAAACTAAACAAAAAAACTGAGTATGCTAGAAAATGTATTTCAGAGGCTATTAAGATTTTCGAAGAATGCGAATTAAAAGTATTGTTGAAAAGGGCGAAAGATTCCTTAGCATCGGTATAATGAAAATAAGAGACGCATTAACTTGATACACTATATGTAGTATTTTTTCTATTAGTCCCGAAACCTGAAATATTTATAAAAAACCAAATATCTAAGGCCTTCAATTTTTGTGGATTACTCCAACAAAGCGCGACTTAGCCTAAACTACCGATAGCTGCAATCAATCTTTACATTTGACATCACCTAAAACTTTAAGATATCCATTAGCTATCTGAAATTATTGTATAATTTAGATATCAAGATATCTTCACTTGACCATCATAGAAAAAAATGCCAATTCCCAGCTTGTTGGCAGTCGTAGATTTTGCCATCCATTTCAGTAAAATCCTGCAAAACTGTGATCGGATCTGACAAAGGTATATGATAATATTTTCTCAAATAAAGGAGGAAATATTATGACCTGTGAAAGCGGAGAAAGTTGATGATGTTGACTGCGGAATCTTTTCGACCGGCACCGTATTTGCGAAACGGCCATCTTCAAACCATTTTAGCCAGCAGCTCCTTTCGGGCCTGGGGTAAAAATCCCATGTGTGATGCTGCCCGTGAGATGATTATCACAACTTCCGGGGGCGTCCGGCTACTTGGATTTTATTCCCCTCAAACATCCAAAAAGAGCAAGGGGCTTGTTGTTTTATTGCACGGATGGGAGGGCAGCATTGCCTCCACCTACATATTATGCACCGGCAATGCGCTGTACGGGCGAGGGTATGATATCTTTCGACTGAATTTCAGGGACCACGGCGACAGCCACCATTTAAATCAGGGTATCTTTTATGCCGTGCTGCTTGAAGAAGTTTTCCAGGCGGTACACCAGCTTTGCAGGCGCGCAGAACAGAAATCGGTTTTTCTGACGGGATTTTCCCTTGGCGGTAACTTTGCCTTGCGGATTGCCCGCAAAATGCTTCAGACTCCGATTGCAAACCTGTGTCATGTGGCGGCCATCAGCCCGGTCCTGGACCCGGCCAAATCAACTTCCAAAATCGATCAATATCCTTTGATTCGGATATACTTTCTAAAAAAATGGATTCAGTCGCTGAAAAAAAAGCAGAAACTATTTCCCGCGATTTATGATTTTTCAGATTTGTTGTCCTTGAAAACCATTCAGGCGGTTACCGATCGATTGCTGCAAAAATACAGCGATTTTAATTCCGCTGCCGAATATTTCAGAGAATATTCTCTGTTAGCGGACACCATCAAAGATCTGCCGGTTCCCACCACAATTATTACCGCCAAAGATGATCCGATCATACCGGTTGCGGATTTTTATCAGCTTGAACTCAATCATCGCACCAATTTAGTCATTCACGCTTTTGGCGGACACAATGGATTTATCGATGGATTTTTTTTGAAAAGCTGGTATGAACAGAAACTGGCGGATATGTTTGATAAAATAATTTTAAATGGGAAATGAACTAAATAAACCTCAAAATGCCACGAACAGTCAATCTTCTAATCTTAATCACTTCTCTTCTCTCTGCCAACCCCGGCGGCCTTTTTGCACAGGAGCAGTGGAAATCTGTCAGCGATGACAATGGGGTGGCAATCTATTCGCGGAAGGTGGCCGGACATGAAGTCTCTGAATTCAAAGGAATCATTGATATCAATCAACCCATTGAGGTGATCGGAGCCATATTGGCGGAAATCCCCGCTTATACCGAATGGTTTTTTAAGTGCCGGCAGGCCGGGAAAATTCCGCAAATTTCTTCAACCGCTTATAATTACATGGTCTACATCATCCAAAATACCCCATGGCCGCTGTGGCCCCGGGACGTCGTTTATGATGTTAAAATTGGGATCGACATGGCATCCGGCAAAGTTGAAGTGCACTGCAAGGCTGTGCCGGAGCTCGTCGTTCCCATCCGCAAAGATCATGTCCGCATCACCGATTCCGAGCTTCACTGGGTTCTTGAAAGAATCGAAGCGCATCGAACCAGGATAATTTTTATCATGCGAACCGATGCCGGGGGATCCGTGAGCAGCTACTGGTCTGACTTGGGTTGCCGCAAAACGATCTATCATTCCCTGATGAATCTGCAGAGAATCGCGACCGAACCGAAATATGAAGCTCTTGGCAAGAAATTGGTTGAAGATTACACCCAAAGCAACTGACCCGCAATGCTTATTCAAGAGTGTTCATACCCATAAGAGGGGAGTACGCCATGAAGACAACCTTAAAGCCCGGCCTGACCCATACGTTTCAATTCAAGGTCCCGGAAAGTAAAACCGTCCCTTACCTTTATCCTGAATCGCCTGAATTCCAGGAAATGCCGAAAGTTCTGGCGACCGGGTTTATGATAGGCCTGTTTGAATGGACGTGTATTCAAGCCATCAATCCTCATATTGACTGGCCCCGTGAGCAAACTGTCGGCATCGATGTCAAATTCAGCCACCTGGCAGCGACACCCCCCGGCCTGTCTGTTACAGTGAAGGTCCGGTTGGTGCAGGTGGAAGGCCGCAAACTTGTCTTTTCAATCGTTGCTGATGACGGTATCGACAAGATATCCGAGGGAACCCACCAACGATTCATCATCGATGCGGCTAAATTCAATGCCAGGTTGGCTGCTAAAATGAACCCGCAATGATTTTTAAAAATTGAGTGATGGACAAAGGTGAGGTTACCAAAATATTCGGCGTTGACAATCCAGCCGGCCTTTTTGCCCAACCTGGGCGGAACCATTCCCAACGATGCGTTCAGCGACATTTTAGGCCTGCCGACCATCTGGGTGCCGCATTCCTATGGCGGCTGTTCCCAGCACGCTCCCGATGAGCATCTGATGGCCCCCATCGTCCGGGAAGGGCTGCGAATCATGGCCGGGCTTTTCTGGGATTTAGCGGAAGATCCGCCGAAGGGTGACGCCTAAATTGGCTAAGATAAATTCAAAATTCGCATCACGCCTGATCTTATAAAATCGGACTTAAACACGGTTGCTATAAAGTAAGCCTATTCAAGGGGTGAGCCAAAGCCGGGTACTTTGGGCCAAAATCTTTAATGTTTCTTTAAACGAGGATCAAAAAAGTACACGATCGGCTTGCCGATCTCGATTTTGGCAAAATCAGGATGGTTTGGATTCAGCAGGTAATTGTATTCTTCCGGCACAACGATACTCGGCACTCTTAAAACTGCCGAGCTTTGCTCTTTGATCCAACGATCGCCTATGGCTCGCGTGGACGGAGAAATTGGGCGGCTGTTCCAATCTTCGGGTAAATCGGCCCCGGACAACTCTGAAACAAAATCCAAGCTAATTTGTGCCGAAATGCGTACATATTTTTGAAGCAGTTTTGGGGTAGGCAGGTTTACGATCATTTCGATGGACGCCAGGGCCAGGCTGTCGGCAGTATAGACAGCAGCGACCCCCTTGCTGTTCCAGCGGCCGCCGTGGATCCGGCCGCCATCGCCCGTATACGCTTTATCTTTGTAATTAGCGCTGACGATTCTCCAGACAGTGATCATCAAGTAAACACCCCGTGTTCGATACGGCCCAGTAAATCTTCAACCTCTTGTGCTCCCAGTTCGGTGTCCGCATACTGCAGGGGAGTAACATCGCCTAAAGCCCAGGAAGGCTCCTTAAGCCACTTGCGGGCTAGCTGAGGGTCTTCAAATACCTCTACCGCCTTGTCATACAGACAAGCGAGTCGAAATAGTCGCTCGGATTCTTCAAATGAAAGTCGTCCGGCGCTTTTACGCCGTGTCAGGGTTGTGATAGCAATATTTAAAACTTTTGAAAGCACCTTTTCGGAAACACCCAAGTTCTTACGAAGCTTTTCAAACGCCCCTGCTGGAAGTCCCTTTTTAATCTTCGAAATGATCATCGCACTGTTTTGCGGTTTTAAACCTATTGATGTGCCATACATTTTTTGAATCCCCCCTGGCAATTCATTTGGTTATATTATAATTACCAAATGAATAGATGTAAAGGCTAAATATTAATTTAGGTTGGGCGGTTTGGAGCTACGTCCTTCGGGCTTCAGGCTTCGTTAAAACTTCGCCCCGACACGTCCGACTTCGCTCTTTGGGGGACTGCGAAGGGTCGCATCTTAAATATTTATTATTCGATACAAAAAATCAACGACCACCAGCAGAGCTGGGGGTATGAGGATGGCCCCTGGAAGGGGACATGGCCACCTCTGCTGGTGGCCGCTGATTTCACGCTTTTAAAAGACAGGCAAGGGTGTCCATGGTGGGTGGCAAAAGAGCTTAGTGATTATTCAGAATGACGCCGAGACACCCTGTTACGGCAGGTGGGTAGCCAACAAACGGGGCGGCATTTTTTTCTTATGTTCCACGTGAAGATATCTTTTGCGTATCTTCACGTCTAACCTACTGTTTAAATTGTAGATATAGCAGATAACGTCAACGGCAGTCTAATTGTCGGAAAAGATGATATCTTAAATTTTCAGCGTCCTTGATAGTTACAACTTTGGAGAAACCACAGGTTTTGGCACCGCTATAATATTTGTGTTTTATAGCAGTATATGTAGGTTGTCTATTCGGGCAATCCCGCATTGAGCATAGCTCCAATAACGCGCTCCGTATCGGCTTGATTTTTGTATTGGAGCGTCTTTCTATATAACGCTACCGAAAATTTGGGATTCAACCGGAGTACTTCTTTCGCTGCAATACGGGCTTCTTCCTGGCGACCGGCCAAGCTGAATGCTATTGCTAACGTCATGTGGGAACCAGCGTCGTTAGGCGATACTTTTACCGCCTTTTCGCCGGCCGCGATCGCTTCCTTATACCTTCCAGCGCCATAATAGGCTGGACTGGCGAACTTGAAATAAGTAACCGGAGGAAAAGGATTGAGACGTATCGCTTTCTCAATCGCTTGAATGGCTTCCTCAAATTTACCTGCATATCTAAGGCACAGGCTCAAATACAAATAGCCATGAGCTCCATTGGGATCGAGGTCGACACCTTTTTGCGCTTCCATGATACCCTTTTCATACTTCTTCATAATATACGTATTGAGAAAGCCTGACCAACCATGTGCTAAAGCATAAGAATCATCTAAAGCGATTGCCTTTTGTATGAATTCTACAGCTTGCTTAAAAGACTGTTGGGGCGATTTAGTGATTCCTAAAAAAACCTCCTGAAAATGGATGACGGATAGGACGTGGTAGGGAGGCGCATACTCAGGATCTAAAGCAATGGCTTCCTCTGCTATGCGCCGAGCTTGAATAATATTTTCTTTAGTCTGGGTTAGATAAAGTTCTCTTGCTCGCAGGCTCTTAAGGTAGGCTTGAAGATTATCTGTCCCTTTCCTCCACAAACGAGCATGCTCACCTTCTGTCAGCTCTACTTGTAAAGCATTAATGATTTTTATCGTAATTTCATCTTGGAGAGAAAATATATCTTTCAAAACCCGATCAAATCGCTCTGCCCAGATATGGTTATTCGTTTTGGCATCGATGAGCTGGGCAGTGATACGTACCTTACCCTCAGCTATACGGACACTGCCCTCCAACACATATCTCACTCCCAATTCTCTTCCAACTGTCCGCAAATCTACATCTTTCCCTTTATACTTAAATGATGAAGTGCGAGCGATTACAAATAAATGCTGGATTTTTGATAAGGCAGTGATAATTTCCTCTGAGATTCCATCGGAGAAATATTCCTGTTCGGGGTCATTGCTCAGGTTATCGAAAGCGAGAACGGCTATGGAGGGCTTGTCGGGTAGCGGGAGGGGTGGTTTGTCAGGCAACCCGGCCTTTCGCAGTAGGTCGACAGCTTTTTCCAAATATGCCTTGTCTTTATAAGATCTTATTTTGCGATAAAATCCGACCGTGTAATCGGGTTTAATCTTAAGTATTTCTGTCGCATGAGCTTGGGCTTCCTCCATCCTGCCGAGTCTTACATAGCCTATTACCAGGCGTTCATGCACATAAATGGGAGGATATTCGCCTTTGAGGGCACGCTCAAGAAATTTTTTCCAGATTGCATTCGCCTCTTCATAGCGTCCGACCATTTCGTATGGACCAGCTAAGTTTGACAGAAACCACGCTGGATAATAGGGTTCGAGACGCATGGCCTTTTTGGCGTGGACAATTGCTTCCTCAGGTCTTCCCCCATAGTGAAGGCTTACGGCCAAAAAGATATGAGCTCGAGCAAAATTAGGATTCGATGGCCACGGATTTTTTTCCCTCGGCGATGGCCTTGTCATACTTGCCTTGTATCCTATAAATCCTATTCATCAGAATATGGATATCCCGCTTGATTCTCACCGAGCGCTTCGGCCTTTTGTGCAAGATCAAAAGATCGTTTGATTGACTCACCAGGTGACTCACTCCAACGATACGCGATTCATTGTCATAAGTCCACGCCAGCAAGGACCAGGCATTTGCGTAATCGGGGTCCAGATTTATAGCCTGTCAAAATGCTTCCGCGCCTTGAGGAGATATCTCCTACTGTTCCCCGATCAAGAAGGCTGAACCCCTTGATGACGTGGCTCCAGGCCTCAAAGCTATCTGTTTTGTAACTATTCCCTAATGTCTCGCCACGCGTCAGTTTCTCTTCCAGGGAGGCGGCGATCTTCATTGTCATTTCATCTTGGAGTTTAAACAGATCTTTCAGTTCTCGATCATAGCGCTCGGCCCAAAGATGATGCCCCTTTAAGGCATCAATCAGCTGCACATTAACCCGCAATCGATCTCCTGACTTTTGGATGCTCCCCTCTAAGACATATTTTACCCCCAGCTCTTCACTGACCTGTTTTACCTTTACCGGCTTTCCCTTGTAAGTGAACACCGAGTTGCGGGCAATCACGAACATGTCGGGAATTTGGGAGAGCCCGGTAATGATATTTTCCGTGAAGCCATCAGCGATATAATCCTGATCTGGATCTCCGCTCATATTGTCAAAGGGCAATACGGCAATCGAAGGCTTTTCTGGCAAAGGCAATGCCATTTTATCAACTGAAGCAGGTTCGACAGCAGGGCGTCGCGTGTAAAAATGCCAAACGCCAAGTGCAACAGCAACAATAACAATTGCTACCGCTGAAAAGCCTATTTTACGCCACCTCCGCCCTAACGTTTTTTTGGCCTGAACGACCCTGTGCGCTGCTGCCCCCGGATAGGAGAGAACCCTATAAACCTGTATCGGCCTTGAAATATTTTTGACCTTATGCTTTCCAAGGTCTTCGTACTCTAACCCCAGTTTGTTTTCCACCTGATCATGCGCCCTGCCGGAGATGCAAATCCCTCCCGCCTCAGACAAAGACTCCACCCGGGCGGCTATGTTAACACCATCCCCATAAATTCGGCCGTCCTCTTCGATGACATCACCAAGATTGACGCCAATACGGAACTGCATCACGCGGTTATCGGGTAGTTCAGCGTTGCGCTCTGCAAGGTCACGCTGGATTTCAACCGCACAGTTCACGGCATCCACAACACTGGTGAAGTCTGCCAGGATGTTGTCTCCAGGAGAATCTACAACCCGTCCTCTGAATTGCTGGGTGAGGTCTGTTATAACATTTCGGTAAGAGGTGAGTGTGCGGACGGTGGCTTCCTCATCGTCGTCCATGAGTCGGCTGTAGCCTTCAACATCTGCACTGAGAATAGCGGCGAGTTTACGCTTAAAACCTTCATCTGCCATAGTATGCAGCCTCGTAGTCAAGGTTTCAAACCAAAGGAACCAGTATGTGATCACTCGGATTTATGCAGAGCCGGGTGAGCAGCAGAGTGCGGTTCAGGGGTTACAAATCTGCATCAGGTCTGATAAAACAGGGTATTTAGTATCTATACCAAAATCGTAGGAATTTAGTCAATCATTATTAAGGGGTTTAAAAGGTGGTGATACCATGCCAAAAAACCAAATATCAGTGGATGGTGATACATTGAGATTCTCTTAACCCCGACAATATTAAAGATATGCTCTAAATTTGCCCCAACCTTGACAGATTCCCGGCAAACGATTTCTTGCCAGTATCTAGAATTGCTAAAAATTTCAGATATATAACTCATATCTTAAACCATCTTTGTCCCTCAGAATCATTCGATGGCAAATTAAAGTTCAATATTTCTTTATGCTCTTAACGCGTATTTTCTTTGTTTTTGGTTTTGTGTTCAGTTTTTCTATCAGTTTCCCGGACCATTTGAATGTGACGGCTTTTCTTGGAGCTAAAACCAGGATTTCTCCGGTGGCCTGATTCCTACCACGCCGTTTAGCCTTTTCCTTCACGCTGAACCGCCCAAATTCGGAAATCATCAAATTCTCGCCGGGCTTCAGGAAAGCTTTTATGAGTTCAAGCAAAATTTCGACAATTTCAAAAAATTTGTTACGGGTATAGCCGTTGACTAAAGCGATTGCACACAACGTGCCTATATCAAATCTTCAGTATCAAAGAAAAGCGATAGTGAAACCAAGTCCGACGCCACCTACTCTCTGGACCGCGGAGGTTCGTCTTCATCTCCATGACCATGCCGATGGTGCAGGTCGGGCCAGTGTTCATGAACGTGCTCTTGAGGGTTATGTTCGTGCCGGTGCACATGGCTCACCTCGGCCCCAAGTCCATCATGCGCGTGATCGTGATGGTCCCCATCGTGCCTATGACGATGTTGATGTAAAATAGAATCGTGTCGGTGGACATGGGCATGCTTCTCGCTGAAGAGGACCATGAGAGAGATCACAATAATCCCCGCAGCCATCGCTTGACCCCCCGTGAAGGCCTCCCCAAGAAGGGTCACAGATAACAGCAGACCGAAGAACGGAGCGGTCGAAAAGACCATCTGGCTGCGAGTCGCCCCCAGTCCCTGAGCCGCGGTGACATACAGCGTGATGCTGAGTCCATAGGACACCGCTCCAACGAGTAACGATAGAAGAACCGCGGCCGGTCGCCCCACGCCACCGGAAACAGCGCTGCCCATGAGCAGGTTGAAGGCTCCCGCAACGACACCTTTCCACAAGGTGGTCTGAGCCGGTGAGATGCCGTCGATGAGGGCTGTGAAGTGATTGTCGAAGCCCCAGCACAGACATCCGGAAGTGATCAGGACAACGGGAAGGATCCCTCCGCCCCCCTCGTCTCCCGCCAACAGCACAGCGGCAATGAGCGTTCCACCTGCCGCAATCCATCCTCGCGGAGATAGATGCTCTCGGAATACAAATTGTCCTAAAATCACTGTGGCCACAAACTCAAGGTTGAGCCACAGGGAGACAGACCCCGAGCTGGCGGCTCTCAATCCAAGCAGGAGCAGCAGCGGCCCTGTAATCCCTCCCAGTACAATGGCTCCTGCGAGCAACAAAAATGTGGATTGACCTGCTCGCCAAGGCCACCGGAAGGTCTGTTCTCTAATGACCATAGGCAGCACACCCAACGCAGCTCCCAGGTAAAGCAGGCCCGCCAGGGCTTGGGCCTGAATGCCGCCCAGCAAGGCCTTGCTGGCAGGTGTTGCCGCTCCGAAAAGAAAGGCCGAGGCCAGTCCTGCTATCACAAATGTCGCTTTTTTGCGTTTTGCTTGCATTTAATTTGTTTACATTTCTTTTTCGAGAATGGCGACTGCCTTCGCAAGGTGACCTATTCTTCCGTAATTTTACAGACGATAATATGTCCGTCCTGGCTGTCCCACCGCCTCAGACCGCCCATAAAATTATAATATACTGCGTGTTTTGACTGTGAACGGTTGTTTGCCGGGCATCCACACCTGCTCGGGATCTATTGCCAACCCAGTATACCCCAGTGTTGCAACGTTGGGGTATAAAAACCATCAGCTACCAGAGCGCTTGCGCAAATTTTTCACGTATTTTCTGGTTCGCCGTGATCAATAATAAAGATTGATCCCGCATGGTTTCGGCGACCAACAATCGATCAAAAACATCCCTGGTCCAATTGATCTTTAGTGCTTCTTCAATGATATTATTTAACAAGCAATCTGAAATTTCTTTGTTTACAACCGGAAAGGGCCGGAATCAATACTGATTTTCGCTATTGCTTCCAGGTCTTGCGCAAAATCCGCAGCCAGTTTGCATGGGTTATTTTGCGCAGCGCATCCTCGTCGTAACCATGATCGCGCAGGGCTTTGAGCAGCTTCGGCAGCCCCGCTACGTCACCGAGCTCCAGGGGCATGATGGCCCCGTCAAAATCGGAACCGAAAGCCACGTGCCCGATACCGATGCGCCCGGCAATATAGTCGATGTGGCGCACAATTTCAGAAAGCGGTGTATTCGGCTCCCGCCGCCCGTCTTCACGTAAAAATCCGACATGAAAATTGACTCCCACGACCCCGTCCGAGTCTTTGATGGCATCCAGTTGTTTATCGGTTAGATTTCGGGTCGACGGACAGAGGGCATGGGCCCCGGTGTGGGTAACGGCCAGCGGCGCATGGGATATTCCGGCGGTATCCCAAAAACCCTGTTCGGTGATATGCGCCAGGTCGATTAAAATCCCCAGGCGGTTGCACGCCCTTACCAGTTGCCGGCCGGCGTCACTCAGACCCGGGCCGGTGTCCGGGGACGCGGGAAACTTAAAAGGGACACCATGGGCGAAGACGTTGGGGCGGCTCCAGGCAAGGCCCAGGGACCGCAGTCCGGCCTGATAAAAAACTTCGAGGGCATCCAGGTCGGGATCAATGGCTTCGGCGCCCTCGAAATGCAACACCGCGGCGATGACGTCCCGGTCCAGGGCAGCCGTCAATTCAGCGGCGGTTCGGATGACCTTGATCTGATCCTCGGATTCCGCTTCGAGACGGAACAGGCTGGCCATTCCCTTGATGGTAATTGTGCGGGCGTAGGTGAGATCGAGGGGGCCGGCAACGGTATTTCGTACGCCGTTGCCGCTGAATCCGGCATAGCGCCCGGGAACCCGCTGGTGGAAGAATTTGACGGAACAAAAACCGCAAAAAAACCGCCGGCAAATCCACCTTGCCGCATGCGTGGCAGATCGATGTGTCCCTCGGCGGTACGCTCAAAAAAAGCGCGGGCCTTGCCGCTCTTGGGTAAATAGATACTTTGCAGGGCATCATTGTGCCCGTCGAAAATGGGCAGCTTATTGTCGATTGTCATGGCTATACCTCATAGGAATGATGAATGACGAATGGAGAATACGAATGATAGAATCGCTCTGCTCTGTTTTATTTGATAAATAGGCTTCCAGTTCGTCGGAATATCGATACTCTGTCAGATTTCAGGCCATTCATTAGTCCGATAATTTCTTGACATAAGATCGTTACATCGTCAAATCCTACATTGGCGGAGCTCAAATTGATCTATCAAGATTTGGATCGTCATACTTGTCAATAAGCACTTGTTAATGTATTACGAAATTTGATTTAGCAATAGGACTATCATTGTCAAATTAGGATTTGGGATTTTCGGAACTGATCCGGAAAAGAAAATCGCTTCTTTCTGAATCAGTTAGAGCCGACTTTGACGTTGCTCTTGGGGAATCATCATATCATGTTGACCGCGAGCGTGTTAGATGGTACAAAAAATCCGGTTTTATGGCCCACCGTTTCAGTTAGTATTTCCAATGTCGTGATTCTATCCACCCAATGATTTTCAACACCGCACAGAAAGGAGGAAACATCATGATGAAAAAACTTATTTTCGGCGTGGCTGTCGTGGTTTTGCTTTTCGGCCTGGGACTGACTCCCGGGGCAGATGCTGCCGAGCGCAAAGATGTGCTGGTCATCGGAATGGCAACCAGCGACATCATTTCCCTGGACCCCGCCAAGGCGTTCGAGTTTTCAGGTGTCGGGATCATCAATCAATTATATGACAAGCTGCTCGATTTTCCAGCCGGGCGATTTGACAAACCCGAGTTGTCGTTGGCGGAATCCTGGAAGGTTTCCGATGACGGCATAGTGTGGAAATTTAAGTTAAAAGAAGGGATTAAATTCCACAGCGGGAATGAAGTGACGGCGGAGGATGCCGCCTATTCATTCAAGCGGGTGGTTTATCTCAATGATCAACCGGCATTTATCCTGACCCAGTTCGGCCTCACCGAAGACTCCATCAAGGTCGTGGATAAGTACACGGTGCAGATCACCTTAGATAAACAGCATGCCCAGGGAATTTTCTTCTCGTGCCTTTCGGCTGGCGTCGCCAGCATCGTGGATTCCAAGGTGGTCAAACAGCATGAGCAAAAAACCGATAAATATCCCAATGGTGACAGGGGAATGACGTGGTTGTCCCGCAATTCCGCCGGCTCCGGACCCTTTGTCCTGAACAAATGGGAGAAAAACGATCGGGTCATTCTGGACGCCAATGCGAAACACTTTGTCCACCCTCCCAAAGTAAAGCGTGTGGTCATTAAAGAAATCGTTGAAGCCACCAGCCGACGTCTTCAGGTGGAAAAGGGTGATATCGACCTGGCCTGGGAAATGTTCGCGGATCAAGTTAAAGAACTGGAAAAGAACGCGGACATCCAGATTGCACGGATCGCTGCGCTTCAAATCTGGTATGTGGGAATGAACGTAAGCAAAGGCCCCTTAGCCGATCCAAAAGTGCGAAAAGCAATCCGGTACGCCATCGACTATGACGGTATCATCAACAACATCATGGCCGGCGCCGGGGTGCAGACCAATACGTTCATACCCAAAGGATTCGCAGGTTATGAAGACAAGATCATCTACCGGACGGATCTTGAAAAAGCCAAAGCCCTTTTAAAAGAGGCTGGTTATCCCGATGGGTTTGAGACCTCCATGGATCACGGCGACCAAACCCCGTATCCGGCAGTGGCGCAGGTCATCCAGAATTCCCTGAGCAAAGTGGGCATCAAGGTCAAGCTAAACAAGCTGATATCCGCTCAACTCTGGCCAAAATACCGCGCTCAAAAGCATGAGCTGATACTGGCCCGGTGGGGACCGGACTATATCGACCCCCACACCAATGCTCAGCCGTTTGCCGATTATAAGGCCAAACAGCTCTGCTGGCGAAATGTATTCTATAACGACAAAACTTCCGAACTGATCCAGAAAGCCGGTGTAGAAATGAACAACGATAAGCGGATTAAACTGTATCAGGAAGCAAACACTATCATTCAGGAAGAAGGGCCCTATGCCTTCCTGTTCCAGCCGCTCTATCAACATGCGGTGCGTAAGAACCTCGAAAATTTCTACGCTGCACCGACATTCAGTCTCTGGAAGCTCTATTCGGTCGGGAAAAAGTAACTGCATCCATCTAGCCTGCCCGTGATCAACGCTGCCTCCGGGCAGGCTCTGTTTAGAAACAACCTGAGAATAAAATGATTCAATACCTCGCTCGTCGGCTGGTAACCCTAACCATTACCCTCATCGGAATCATGGTGATCACCTTTTTCATCTCCCTGGTGGTTCCCCTAGATCCATTGGCGGCCATTGCCGGTCCCCAGGCTCCCCAAGAAACCGTAGAGCGCCTGCGCAAATTGTACGGTTTCGATCAGCCCGTTTATGTTCAGTTCGGTCGTTATCTGTTCCGACTGGCTCACGGTGATTTAGGAACATCGTTTCAGACCGGCCGGCCGGTGCTTGAGGATATTCTCCACTTTTTCCCGGCCACAATAGAGCTGGCGTCATTAGCGCTTCTTATCTCCATTTTGGTGGGAATACCGTTGGGCGTGCTGTCCGCCGTGTATCGAAATTCACCGTTGGACCACTTCGCCAGGGTAATCAGTCTGGTCGGGGTGTCCATGCCGGTTTTCTGGCTCGGACTCGTTCTGATGTTGATTTTCTACTTCAAACTGGGGTGGCTTCCCGAGCCGGGCCGACTCGATATCATGCTCATCGAGCCGCCGCGGGTCACCGGTATGTTGTTAATCGATGCGGTCATTGCCGGAGACTGGGAAGTTTTCTGGGACGGAATCAGACACATGATCCTTCCTGCTACGGTCCTCGGTCTATTCGGCCTGGCCGGAATTGCCCGTATTGTCAGATCAAGCA
>CAVXXE010000040.1:0-15441 GCA_963765595.1 uncultured delta proteobacterium | reverse complement strand
AGAACTATGCCGCTTGATCGCCGGCCCGCACATTTTGACCTTTCCGGCCACCCTTCCCTTTCCACAAATCCAAGGATTATAACGCCCTTACCGGCCAGATCAAGGGTTTCAACGACATCGGCGAGGTCGTCAAGGAAGTTCAGGTCCAGATCGTGAAGGAGGGCAGATTCCGCCACTTTGGTGTTGTAACGGATATGAACCTGATCACGCCCTGAGCATAAAAAATGAAAATTGAAGATTGTCGAATGAATATTTGAGGATGCCGCTTCGCTGCTGCATTTTTGTGATGGTTGCGTTTAAAATTAGAAGAACTCCTTAAATATTCAATCATTGGGGTATCATTGAGTTACCCTGACAATACACATGCGCTCACTGTCAATGGTCCGCAGTCCGTCGTTAGCAGCGAGGATTCACAACAGACTGCGGACCGATTGAGTTTTTGCTCAATGAGAATCTACCCGAACGTAGCAATCTTGGGGACTAGAGCGGTTTCACCGGTACACAGATATCAACTATATGCTTGCCTTCAGGGTGCTCCTTGGGATTATTGAGGCACAGTTCATAGCAGAGACGATCATCAGGCTGATAGCCGCTTCCGGGCATCCAGCCGCCCATGAGCATATTCCAGGCGTCTTCGAATTCATCGCCGGCAATTTCAAAGCTTGCCACTGCATACTTCCCCCCCGCAATGGCCATCTTGCCGATCTCTCCATCGACCGGAGTGTCCTTTGGAACCGTGATGCAGGCACTTGTTCTGAGCTTGTCCTCGTCGGTTATTTTGGGATCGTCATGGTAAACGCTCAACACCTGGGTCTCGGGAAAGCGTAAAAGTCCTCTGGGGCCCGCCCATTTCATCAACTTGTCGAACAGGCCCTCAAAAAGTTCGCTGTCGCCCTTGTAGGGACCGATGTGACGCACATAGGCCACGTTCAATTGCGGCATTTCCTTAACCTCGACTTTAATTGGCTCATTGTTTTTCATTTTCATCCTCCATATTAGGTTTCGGGTTTGGCCATCAACATAATAGGAGGAAATGTCGAAGTCTTTGCGATTCTTGCCAACCGTTTGGCCGTTTTTGTGATTCGTTTTGCGATTCTTGCTTTTATGAGTGAGCCAATCGGAACGCCATTCGCTTGCGCTCATTTGATACCGCTCCCTGAAGGCCCTCGCAAACGTTGCGGAGCCCGAAAAGCCGCAGTCAAAGGCAATTTCAGTGATGGTGTTTTTGGGATGGTCCAGGAGCCGGGCAGCTGCTTTTTCGAGACGAATTCTCTGGATGAAACCGTTTAAGGTCTCTCCCACCATGGCCCTGAAAATTCGGTGGAAGTGAAATTGCGAGAAATTAGCTACCGTTGCAAGGCTAGCAAGAGAAAGTTCTTGATCGAGGTTGGCTTCAATGAAGTCGATGACCCGGTTAATTCGCGAAATATATTCTTGCCGCAAATATTTCTGTCTGCTGTCATCATTCCGGGGGTCTGCCATATTAATCCTCATTTGGCATGATGTGGATAACGGGAGTGGTCATAACTGAAACCGCAATTGTTCTCGCAGAGCCCACAGAGTGCGCGGAGAAAACTCCAACCTCTCTGCGGGCCCTGCGATTTCTACCTGCCCAACCTGCCCAATGGAATCTTTTTATCCCATTCCACCGGGGTGAAATCTCTTTTGCACTTATTTCATAGGAGTGGTGAACTATTCATATTTTTTTAGCAATATTAGATAATTATAGGGCCCGACATCTACAGTGTGCTCTTTTTTGAAACCGTAAGGGTCGAGCATGTCTGCAACCTCTTCAGGGGACAACCTGATATGTATAGGGGGTCCCGGGGGGCCGTCAATTTTTTTAAATTCCATAACCGCAAGGCAGCCCGCCGGTTTGACCACCCTTACAATTTCATTGAGCACGCCCCGGTCGATGCAGTCCTCGACAAAGTCATGCAATACCGTAGACATCAGGCAGACATCGATCGATTGATCTTCGACGGGAATTCGCCGGCCGACATCACTGACGACGGCGGTGATGTTTTCGATTCCCCTTTCCTGCGCGGCGGTTTTTAGCATCTCGATTCCCTCAGTCCACAAATCAACCGCAAAAACACTGCCCTGGGGCCCGATAATGTCTGAAACCGCCAGACTGTAAGCTCCTCTGCCGCTGGCCACATCCAGAAACGAAATTCCCTTTTGGAGGTCGAGTTCCTGAAAAAATTTTTCCGTATCAATCAGGTCAAAACTGCTTTTGCCGGCACCGGTAGGCTTTTTTTCATTGTCTGCCATAATTCGTACCCCGTGCTTTTTCTAACGACGTCTATTTAACAATTTTATATCATGGCTGTGCCGGCCTTGAACTGAAAGCACACAACTTGCGCGCATTCCGGTAAAAGAAAACATAGAGTCCCAAAACGAGTATCAGAAAATCTCTGAAAATCAAGGGCCCGGCAAAGGTCTCTTGAGCACCGGAGTTTATCGAAAAACAATTACAGTCGAATTCATGATGTGTCCTTCCGCATTCCCTCCGGAGCGTAGGCCCCTATGGGCCGGAGGCCGCATTCGTCAAATGGAGCTTCACACGAGCGGCGCCGCTGGCCTGAACAGCGGCCAGTTTAATCGAAATAGAAACTTTTGGGGCTCGATTCCGAAATCGGCCGTTGTTGGGTTTCGCATTTCGCAATAACACCGGCAAAATGTAGGTTGTGTTGAGTGCAACGAAACCCAACAAAGCCTGGAGTGGGCTCAACCCAACCTACCAAATGCAAAGTGGCCCAGGATAGAACCAACTCCAACTTTTGAAATGTAGTTTCATATAATTAACCACCCACGCTGATTCCGTTCACTTCCCTCAGCATTGACAACAGCGCCTCAGGGGCAATATAACCCGGAATACTGACGATGGGCTGACCCATCTGCGTTAAAAACCAGTTGGCTGGAAGTCCCTTAACGCCATATTTTTCAGCAGTGGCGGATTCTTCGTCGAAATCCACTCGAATGGCTATAAAATCTTTGTTCAGGCTTGTTACCACAGTGGCGTCGCGGAATGTCACTTTGGCCATTTTTAGGCAAAAACCGCACCAATCTGCATAAAAATGCAGAAATACCTTTTTTTTCTCAATTTTTGCCAGCACCTTACCTTCTTCATAAGAGTACCACTTGATACTGTCGGATGCATAAGCAATGTTAAAAAACCAGACCGTCAGACACATGGTGATCAGCAGCACAAAGCATAGATACTTGGATTTCATAAAAATTTTCCCCGTTTCGATTTTATTTGATTTGAGATAGGATGCATGGGTCAGCCTCCGGCGCGGGGAGAAGGTCAGGTAGAAAATGTTAAAGCAAACAATCCCAAACACTGAAATTGACGGTTTCCCGAAATCGGATTAAGTTAATATAGAAATAATGCGTGGGATTGTCAATTATTGCGCTGCCTCAACTCTAAAAAGGGGGGCAATGAAGGCATAATGACACAAAGGTATCTCGGTAGTTTGAAATTACCTGTGAATCTGAGGATTGGATTCTAAATTAAAAAATAAAAAATCCAATCCATTCGCTGCTCAGTGTCTTTATCGCGGGAAAAAAAGCGATACGCAGGTTCCTTGACCGGGTTTGCTGTCAACTTCAATTCGGCCGCCGTGGGCTTCCATGATGGTCTTGCACAAACTTAATCCCAGACCGTAGCCGCCGGTTCGTTTCGAACGGGATTTGTCCACTCTGTAAAACGGTTCAAAAATAAAGGGCAGTTCATCGGGCGGGATCCCGATTCCGTGATCGAGGATCCGCACAACGATAGAGTCCGCTTGCTTTTTTACAGAAATCATAACAGGCTTGTCGTCAGGAGCGGAAAACTTGACGGCATTGGTCAAAATGTTTCTGAAGACGGTGTTAATCTGCTCCGGATCAGCATTCAGCTCTATTTCAGCCGGAAAATCCCCGGCCTGAACGCCGGGCGGCTGGCTGTCAAAATCAACCAGAATCCCCTCCAAAAGGCCGGTCAGATTGATTGGCTGCCGCTTGAGGTTTCCATGTAAATGATGCATCCGGGCGGTTTCCAGGATTTCGTTGATCATCGTCTCCATTTCAGCGATATCACTTTTCAGGCTGTCTTTGGCCTGGCCTTCCGGCAAAAACTCCAGGGCGACCTTCATGCGGGTGATCGGCGATCGCAATTCGTGGCTGACGTCCAGCATCAGTTGCTCTTTGGTGTGCAGCATATCCCGAATACGGTCCGTCATGTCATTGAAAGCCGCTGCAAGCTCCCGCAATTCATCCGATCTTTTCATGGGCACCCGGTGCTTCAAATTGCCGCGCCCGACTTCCCGTACACCTTCATGCAGCCATCTTAAGGGTCTTAAAATCCACCGAATCGACAGGAATGCCCCAGCCAGGATCAGGGTCAACAGCGTTAACAGCACAATTACCACCCGCCGCCGCTCAGGATCCAGATCGAGACTTTTGTCCAAACCGAAAACAAATCGTCCGGAATCATGGTCCAATTCTACAAAATGATGACCGTGGTACCGGCCTATTCGAATCAGGGGATTTTTGCTCCAGTCACGCCAATGCGCCTTGTGGACATCCGAAAAATTTTCAGCGGTCGTCCAGCTCGCATCTGCACCTTCATAGTAAATTTGAAGAGACGCCTGCCGGCCGACTATTTTGGCCCGTTCAAGCCGCGGGGGATGCCCTAAATCGTCAACGATATAGTTTAAATATTGTAAAATATTTTTATGAAGCGGTCGGCCGGCGGCGCTGCGATAGTGCCAGAAAAATCCGCCAACAATCAAGTTCACGCAGATACCGGTTAAAATAATAACCACCAGCAGTTTGGTAAAAACCGATCTTATGATTTTTTTAAACCAGTTTATTCGCATTTTATATAATTTCGGTTGGCTCTCCAATAAAAGCATACCCAGTGCCCCACACGGTTTTAATAAATGCGGGTGCTTTGGGATCATCATTTAATTTCTGGCGCAACCGGCTCATGGTGATATCCACAGACCGGTTGAAGGCATCACAGTCGATCCCCCGCAGTTCCTGCAGTATCTCGTCCCGATTAAACACTTTCCCCGGGTTGCCGGCAAGCAACGCCAGCGCCGCAAATTCATTGGTGGTCAAATCCGCAATATCGCCATCAATTTTGACGATGTGCCGGGGAAAATCGATCTCCAGGCGATCGAAGGATTGAGGTCGGGTCTTGTCGATTTTCTTAGCACGCCGCAAAACGGAATGAATTCGTGCCACCAGTTCCCGTGGTTCAAACGGTTTGGGCAAATAATCATCGGCACCCAATTCCAGGCCGACGACTTTATCCATCAACTCGCCCCTGGCGGTAAGCATAATAATGGGGACCATAGAGTGCCGGCGAATCGTCTTGCAGACCTCAAACCCGTCCATCCCGGGCAGCATCACATCAAGTATCACCAGATCGGGAGATTTCCGTTTCAGCTTTTTAAGGCCGTCTTCCGGATGGATGGCAGTCAGGGTTTTAAAACCGAATTCGCTCAAAAAGTCGGTGAGAAGCCGATTCAGTTTTTCGTCATCATCGATGATGAGAATGGTTGATTCCATAATTTATAAAAAGAAAGTCTCACCGTGTTTGAGGTCAACCCAGCGGTCAAGAAGACCTTCTTTTTTGAGCTCCTCTTTCACCTGAATGGGGGGAAAATGTACCGGTTCGTCACCCAGACGAAACGTTCCCCAGTGAACAATCAGCAGTTTGCGGGCATTTAACTCTTTAAAAGCTTGAACCGTTTCGCGCGGATTCATGTGACTGGGTGCCATGAACCAGCGCGGTTCGTAGGCGCCCACGTTGAAGATGGCCAGGTCGATATCAAATTCTTTCCCCAGTTGATCAAAGCCATCAAAATAGGCGGTATCGCCGGACATATAAATTGTGTACCCGCCGGTGGTTCTGATCAGGTATGAACCCCACAAGGAGCGATTGGGTCCTGCCATCGGGTTGCGCATCGTCCAGTGATTACAGGGCAAAAATGTGATTTCCTGTTTGCCGTCACGATGCGTATCAAACCAGTCCAACTGGGTCCGGTTAGTCATGGCCAGATCGCGAAAGATCTGGTTGTAACCCAGGGGCGAGATCACATGGGTACTTTTATCCAAAGATGCCAGGGATGGTTTGTCAAGATGGTCATAGTGCCCGTGGGTAATCAACACCTGTTGTGGCTGCGGCATGGTCTTCAGATCAAATGCCAGCGGTGAAAAGTCTTTGATAAACCAGAAGATATCAGAGAATACAGGGTCGACCAGAATATAGCGATCCTCATCTTTGATCATCACGCTGGCATGTTTGACAAAGGTTATCGAACAGCCCTGATGCTGCCGAACCGGCTCCCAGTCGATGGACACGGGAATTACCTGTTCCTCATCAAAGAATTCTTTAAACTGGTTGTTGCTGAAAAGCTTCCATTTCATGACTTCCCACAACCGGCCTTCGCGGTTCATCCCCAGTGGGTTCACAAAGCCGCCGGAATTGTGATGCATTTTTTCTTTCGCAATATCGCGCAGACTGCGCCCGTTTAGCGGTTTATAATGGGACATCTCTGTTCCAGAATCAGCGGAAGCTGATGCAAAAGGTGTTTTCGGCATAAGGCTCAACATCGCCAGACTTTTAAAGGTGATCAGAAAATTTCGAATGAACTGTCTTCGTGTCATATCAAAAGAGCTCCTGAATTAAAACTGAATATGACCCCAACCATAATCATTCTCACTTCTGATGTCATCACTGTACAAGACACAGAGCCTTGCAGCGCACCTTCGGCATCTGTTTTATCGCGTCAAATCAAACGGAGATGGATTGGACAGGGCCGCCCCAGTGGCCGACCCTGCATTTTATCCCGCAACTCACAACATGCAACCCGCAACTCGCATTTCTTTTCTACTCCAGATCACGGTGATGCCATTTTTTAAAAGTTTCAATTTTGGCAATCAGCTTTTCCTTCTGCTCCGCTGTCAGCGTCTTGTGAAACTCGGCCAGGCGGATCACGATGAGGTCAACGATTTCATCCATCTTCGCCCTGTGCTCTGCAATTTTAGCTTTCACAAGCTCCTGATCGATTTCTGCACTGCGTAGTTGGGCAACAAGCTCTGCATGCATCGACGCTTTGTCGGCATGCATCAGCTGCGCCTTTTCCATTAATTCATCTTTGATCTGGTCCAATTGCGCTTGCTGACTGTCATTCAAATCCAGCGTTTCGCTAATGTAGTCGACTATGAACTCAGCCTTATGTCCGTGAGAATGACGCCGGCAGCCGGAAAACAATGCAGCACCTGAAACCAGCATTCCAATCAACAAAATGTACAGTCCCTTGTTTACCATGATGCCTCCTTTGTTTGAAATAACATGAATGGGTTAAAAATATATCTGCCTTAGCCGTTGATATAGATATTAACCACCTTTTGATTAGAATGCTTTTCTCCGCTGTAACAGTGTGTAACAATTTGTAACGGTGGTAGGAGACAAACTCAGGGTAGATAGGGCTTTTCGAATAAATTTTATTGGTTATTTGAATTTTAGTTGCCACAATAAGGCACAACAAAGCACAACAAACGCATCAAAAAACAGCACATTAGAGGTCATCATGATACAGATGTTTATCAAACCCCACTTCTCATATTGAGATGTGGGGTTTTTTAATGGGGCCTGTCAGTTGAGCAAAATTAAACCGATATTGGTGCTGATGAGATTTGTAATCGTTTCCATGCATCTGATTATCTAAAAGTTATGAACCCTGATCAGCCAACGTACCGGGTTTATTTTTGGCCATTAGAATATGGACTACGAAAGCAAAATCAAAGTCGTTCCATTGATTTGGATTTGGAATATTGAATTATCATGTTACTTTAATACTTGGTTCGAAATAATCTGAAAGGACTTCCATGTGGACACTAAATCTCATTGAAGAAAAGAAGCTACTCATATTAAAGATATCTGATACTCTTACATTGAATGAATTATCAGATATTTTGAAAGCAATCTATATAGAAAATGATGGGAAGATTGCTTTTTACAATAGGTTTGTTGACATGACTGATATTAAAGTTATTGAAATAGATTTTGATACATTTTCTTTTCATATCAATAGATATAGAAGACTAATTAAACCTGACACCCCTGTCAAAATTTCATTATTTATACCGGAAGACTATATTGGGGGATTTCCCCAACTTTACAAATCCATGCTTAGCAATGACCAGTTTTCAATAGAAATTTCAGATTCACTTGATGATTGTGCTGAATATCTATCTGTTGACAAAAAGCAGTTGGAGGATGTAGTAAAGTAAAGAATCAGGAGGAACCGAGGGGTCAAGCCTTCATTCTTGACATATTCATGTATTAGTATAAAAAATGCAGATTTGAACCCCTTGAGTCTTCTAAATACCTTCTGGGATTTCGGTGATTTCCACGCTGAGGCGCTCAGCGTCCTCACAAGACAGCGTGGTGTTAAGTTGCATGTGCGAAAGAACTGACAGGTTTTAACAATAGTTTGCATCCGGACTGTCAACACGCAGCGCGTTTTTCCCGCCGGTAAAACTCGCGGTTAGCATGCATAGCATGCCAGGTTACTAGGAAACATAACTTATATGGATCTTGTTTTACAAATTTGGGGAGGATTGTTTTATCTCACAAATAAAATCTGTTTCGCACTTGGCGAAGGTAAAGAAAAAAATAGGAAACGACAGCTAAAAATTATTGGATGGACAATTTATATCCTTGGGGTTCCAGCATGGGTAGCAATTCTTATTATTAAACACGATTGGATTGCTGCATCAATTGAGGCCGGTGGTATTCCTGCAATGCTTTTTGGCTTATATAATGTTTATAAAAATAGTGAAAAACCAAACAGTTTCTTTGATATTATTGCGTCTTTTTTTTCTTATGCGTTTATAATATTTGGAACCAGTTATAGCTTATACGATTATGGTGGCATTACTTCTATATCTCAGTTGTTAGAAATTGGCGTTATGATTGGCTTTTTGCTGGGGAGTTATCATTTAGCTAAAAATAAGGCCTTTGGGTGGCTATTTTTTATGATTATGAACGGAAGTATGGGAACATTGATGATTATTCAAAATAAACCAATTTTAGCAATTCAGCAGACTGTATCGCTATGTGTTGTTGTATACGGCTTCATAACAGCGATAAGAGTTAGTAGAGCGCAAAATGCTCACGAAATAAGTTAGGTTCCCGAACGTATCGGATAGATGGTGGTAAACTATACTGAAAATGGCCGGGACCAAAGTAAGCTTGAAGGAGACTCATGTTTAGAAAAGATTTTATCCTTAAAAAGCTCATAAGCAGTGATAAATGAGGAAGATATTATAAGTGTCCCTTCTTAGGTATTTTGCCCGTAGGTTGGCGCAGACCAAGTTCGGTCAAAAATCCCTGACCAAACCGGACGGGCTAGCTATCTTGAAGCAGCAACCTTGTAGGCGAGTTTACGTCGGCTTAGTCTTAATGGCGATGAGTTATTTGATAGGTTTGTCTACCCTGGCTTTCTTGAGCTATCTGTCGGTGAAATTGAGCAAGCCGATCACAATCGCAGTCGGCGGCCCTGTTGCTTTCTTATTGGTGCACATCATGTTCGGGGTCGGCGTTTATCTGGCCGGACAGAACTACGCTTCAGAGGTGCTGCAATGGGCGACCAAGCGATTTCTGCAAAAATACGGATAATTGAGATTTTTATTTTTACCATATCATGCTGAACTCAGGATAAAAATCATGCTTAAACACTTTGTATTCGCTTTAGCAATAGCGGCAATACTATCTTGTGGGCAAAATGAACCCTTATCCAATTATGAGCCGAAATCCCCTCTAGAGCAAGCGCTGAAAAGTATTTTGTTAGACTTTCAGGATGGAGTAAATACTCTGGATTCTAAGAAAGTTGGAAATCTCATCCATGAAAAAGCTTCGATAATGACCGGCCGGAATCGAACGATTCTGTCCAAGGCGGAATATATTAAAATCCTTCCAAAAAGGCTTGCTGAAAATCCTTCGATCGCATTGGGAAAACCGAAAATGACAGTTTCCGGCGATAAAGCGGAAGTGAAAATTTATATGGCTCGTGGCGACTACAATTCTCTGGTTATTTTTAATATGTCGTTGGAAAATAATAAATGGTACATTCAAAGCTGGCAGTATTGATATTTTTGTTGTTTCCATTGAATAAATTATGCTGCTGTCATTTGTTCGTCGCCCTTTATATTATAGACAGGAAATTGCTTTGCCTACAATCATAACCCATTCTGTAGTCGCTGTTTCCTCGGCCTGGGGGTATCGCTCTGGAAAAGAAACCTTAAAATTTTGGATTTTGAGCATCGCATGTTCGATCCTTCCGGATGCCGACGTCATTGGCTACCGCTGGTTGTATATACCGTACGATCATTTCTTTGGTCATAGAGGTTTTTTTCATTCTCCATTTTTCGCAGCACTGCTTAGTATATTAATTGTTTGTATTTTTTATCGCAAAAAAGTTATTTTCTCAAATCAGTGGTTGAAATATGTTCTTTATTTTTTTATTCTCGCCGCTAGCCATGGATTATTGGACGCCTTGACCAATGGCGGTCAGGGTATTGCTCTGCTATCACCTATTAGCAATGACAGGTACTTTTTTCCGTGGACACCTATCGAAGTTTCGCCACTCAATGTTAAAGCGTTTTTAAGTCAACGCGGCTTTACGGTCTTAAAAAGTGAGCTGCTATGGATTTGGGTACCTTCCCTTTTAATCGTAATTTTTTTGAAAATCAAACGAAATAAAAGGATGACATGCGTTTGAACATCGAAGAACTGGATTATCGGCAAACGGTCCTGGGTGAATTGATTCTGCGGCGGCGACGTGCGTTGGAAATGGCCTATTGGATCTGTGAATCAGACGGTATATCTAAAAACATCCGAATCGTGCGCGGACAAGAGTGCCGAGACGATCCGTGTGCGGCGCTGCAGGAATTAGCGGCTCAAAATTACGGGCCTTCATCTACACTTCCGACCTCACTCCTTCGAGGATGGTACAATAAGAACGCCTCTATATTTAGAATTGCCGTGACATCAGAAAATTCGGTTGCCGGATATATCTCATCCCTACCACTATGCAAGAAAATATTTGAACGGACGATTGATCCTGGTTTCCAGGAAAGTTGTATTACTGCGCAAGATATCGATACCTCATTATGTTCCTCTGACGGCGGGGTTTTCATCTCATCGATAGTGGTCGCTCCAGAATATCAGAAACACACTCCCGCTTCGCTTCTCCTGCGCCTGGCGTTTATCGAGGATCTCATCAGTGAATGCGCCGGCGAGGATCAAGAGGTTCGGATCTCTGCCCAGACGCTATCGGCAAAAGGAGAATCTTGCATCGGATCTCTCGGGTTGAAGGCCTACGGCTTCACAACGGCGGGCTGGAAAATTTATTACGGCAAGTTAGGGAGAGCAGGATTGCACAGTGTCCGGCAAGAACTGCAGCAGAAAATGGCAACCCGTTTCAAATGAGCGTGATATAGAAACGTCAATTTTTCGGCAGCGGCCCGGGACATCCAATTTTCTTCTCACTGAATTCCCCGTCTATATAACGAAGCACTTAAAGTTCTCGAAAACGATAGATGCTCCGGCCTCAAAAGGAGCGGATCATTTATTTACTGTTTGATCCAGTTGCCGGCTTTGAGCAGGAGTCTTTCGACATCGCTCAGATTCGCCCGCTGACGGAGCAGTTCGACCAGTTTAGCGGGATAATCGGTGATGATATTGTCAACGCCGAGCTCTATGAAGTAGGTCATGGTATTCAAATCATTGATGGTCCACACGTGAATGGCTTTGTCATGGTGATCGGCGGACCTAATCGTATCACTCGTTACGATCTTTGAGCTCAGACTGTAAAAATCGGTGGGCGCATCAAATATGTTTCCGACGGCCTTGAATACAATCAAGCCCGTTTTTAATCCCGGATCCAGATCCTTGACACGCAAAATACCGGCGTAATTTAGGGAGGTCAGGATACACTCGGATTCGAAATTTTTGCTTTTGATAACATCCACTGTGCGTTTAACCAGATCTTTTTCGTGACCGTTGAATTTAAGTTCGATATTCAGCTTTATTTTTCCGCGGGCGGCATCGATAACATCACCCAGGGTGGGTATGGGTTCCCCTTTAAATTCCGGTGAAAACCAGCTGCCGGCATCCAGTGATTTGATGTCGTCATAGGCCACTTCCCATATTTTTCGATCAAGGGCGGCAATCCGCATAAGATCGGTATCATGCAGAAGCACCACCACGCCGTCGGCCGTTTCCTGCACATCGATTTCAGCGAAATCGGCGCCGTCGGCGATGGCGCGTTTGACGGCGCTTAATGAATTTTCAGGCGCTGATTTTGAACTACCGCGATGGGCGGTAACCGCGACCCGGTCGCCGATATTCAAATTTTCGACCAATGCATACGAGCTGGCTGTGGCGCCGGCCAGGATTGCCAGCGCGGCAACCCAGATGATCCTGCGTTTCTTGATGGCAAAGTTGGCCCTCAATCCGGTATCCTCCAGGTATACGGCTGCCGGCAGGCCGTTTCGAGTCCGAATATCGGTATAAAAATGGGTAACAAGCAGGCAGAATATTGCAAATCCCACAAAACTCGCCACGGCCGCCAATAAGACATATACAGCCAGCAGGATACCCGTAACCGGTAATATTATCGTAAGGTTGTCTGCCAGGCTTCCCAATATGAAAGCACTTGCCGATGCCAGCACCTGCAAAATCAATGCACTTGAAACGACGGTCAGCAATCCCCACCCTGCGAGAATCAAGGTAATTTTTAAAAAATCGGTTCTCATCAGAAGACGGCTTTCCTTCAGGGCGTCTGCCGGCTTTTTATTTTCCAGCATGCAGATCGGGACGGAAAATATCCAGCGGACAAACAGTACCACCACAACCCAGGCCGCGCCGGCCCCAAGCAAAACAGCAGTGACCGCTCCAACCCAGAAAGTAGGCGGGCGTTCCGATATCAGATAGTTGACATCATGACCGGAGGTGAGAATAACATAGGCGATGCCGCCAATGGCCAAAAAAGGTATCAGATATACTAGATATCGGACAATCTGAAGCAGGCCCAGCTCAAAGAGCGTGCTAATTTTTTTAAGGGAGTGCCAGAGCGCCTGATAATATTTCACCGGTCTACCGGCCATACTGTGGGCGGCAATGAAAATAAAGCCGGCCTGCTCGGCAAAAAGAATTGCCAATGCCGAAGCACTGCCCACCGCAAACGCAACCAGGCCGATGGGAGAAAACACAAACGTAAATATTTGCTCATTGCTGGCAAGCTGGTAACCGGCTGCCGATAGCAGACGGCGCGACACCCATGCCACTAACGGTCCAAGAATGCTCGCTGAAACGATTTTAAAAAAGATATCGTACAGCGCAAACTGCGAGAACTGCGGCAGCAAGACATCTTTAAAACTATGGCTGATCAGGTTGAAGAATGAAACGTGCTGTCTGTTTTCCATACCGGCCCTGTCGTTTTTACCTGCATTTCTAGCCCTTACGGGTTAGCGCAGCATGGCTATCCCTAACGTTGCAAAAGCCGGAGGGCTTCAGAGCCAAGGCGTCAAGGGTGAAATTGTAGTCGGTTACCTTGATCCCTTGACAACACAGGATCTGAAGTCCTCCGGCTTTCCCGACGTGTTGGGTCGTAGCTCGAAGAGCGAAGCCCAAAGGGTAAACAACATGGCAAAATCGACCCCATTCTTGGAATTCACAAAAAGAGATATCCAGAAAATCGCGTGTCCGCTATGATATAGGTAATAATGACAGACCATTAACTATTCTTGGGCATGTTGTCTATTCAACATTGGGGTTATCATTGATTACCGATATTATAAGACATTGCGTTTAGGGATCAAGTTAATCCTGTGCAAATTATACTTGAAATCTCGGCCGATGGTAATATATTGAATAAAAGCTTCGGATTATCCCTTCTCCATCTGCCGAATTGGAGCTCTTATGTCCGCGGAAAGTAATAGTCGATTGGAATTGTGTAAAGTGGCTTATTTCAATAAGCATCTGTATAGACCCTAACGATGCAAAAGCCGGAGGGCTTCAGAGTCCAGGCGTCAAGGGTGAAATTGTAGTCGGTTACCTTGATCCCTTGACAACACAGGATCTGAAGTCCTCCGGCTTTCCCAAAGGGTAAACAACATGGCAAAATCGACCCCATCCTTGAAATTCGCCAAAAGAGATATCCGGAATATGGTGTGCCGGCTATGATATAGGTAATAATGACAGACCATTAACTATTCTTTGCCATGTTGCTTATGCAACATTGGGGAAGACTCTCTTTGTAGTACATAATATTGATATGAAAATTAAAAAAATATTCGGTTGGACAGCCTTCTCTATCGGCATACTTATAATTGTATTTATTGCGGCCGTAGCTGTCGCTATGAAACTCGGCGTGACGATCAATCTGGACGGCATCAGAAGCAAAGTGGATGCGGCCGCCACAAAAGCTCTCGGTCGGGACATCACCATCGAAGGCTCGGTAGAACTGGTTGTTTCTTTCCAGCCGGGTCTTGAAATCCAGGGTGTCCAAATCGGCAATCCGACGGGATGGCCGCAAGGCAACCTGGCCCGCGCGGAACGGGTGCGTGGCGAAATTGATATTATTCCCCTGCTGCGCGGCAAAATCCAGATCGGTGAAGTTAGTGCCGAAGGTGTCCTGCTTTCGCTGGAGACAACCGACACCGGTGCTAAAAACTGGGCGTTGGACCTAATTACCAAACCGCAACCAGCTGAGACTGAAGCGCCCGTCACCCGCGGTACTCAATTTTCGGTGGAGTTCGTCGAACTGCGGGAACTGGCATTATATGATGTGGCCGTCACCTATCGCGACGGCGGATTGAAAAAAAACTATAAATTTAGGCTCGATGGCCTGGACGGAACGGCAGCGTCGGGAGAGCCTATGTTATTCAGTATCTGGGGTAGCTTTCAGGTAACCCCGTTCAATTTTACCCTCAAAGGGGATCCTTTTGCAGAACTCCTGAACCCGGTAAATCCCTGGAAACTGATGCTTTCCGGCAAAATCGGCGAAAGCCCGATCGAGGTCAACGGTTCGTTTCATCCAAAGGACCAGGCAGCCGAGGTCTCACTGCAGATTGATGCCGAAAACGTATCACTTGGCGGATTGCTCAAGGACCTTGGTATCAGCGACAGCATGGAGGTCGATCTCAAGCGCTTCAGTGTTGAAATTGACCTTCGGGGCGGAAATTTGAAAGAAATCATCGAGCAGTCAAATTTCAGCTCAACCCTCGAAAACGGCCGCTGGTTCTGGCCGGACCCCGAAAACCAGTTCAATATGAATTTTAAAATTATCAAAGGGACAATTCGTTCGCCGGCGGGGAAAGCGATCGAGTTGGATCTGGCAGGCCAGATCCAGGAAAGCCCTTTTAAGTTGGCAT
>CAVXXE010000039.1:0-8156 GCA_963765595.1 uncultured delta proteobacterium | reverse complement strand
GAAGAAGAAAAAAATTTGTTAACAAAATATCTGGATAAGCAATTTAAAGACATCATGGAGAATTTTGATCCTAAAATCGTAAGGTTTCGAAAAAAATACAAAGTGATCTTCCACAGAGATTCCGGACTTGACGAGTTACTGGATTAAAATTTTTTTTCTATGTGGTAAGAGCGTGTCCACTATGTCACAAACGGCACAAAATTGTCTAACGAATCAGTTGAGCTAACGGGAACCATCTGGCGGGTTTATCGTTAAGGGCCTTGCAAGCGCGGGATGCAGGAGGCCCGTAGCTCACTTCTATGTTATACATCATAGAGGAATTCCATGATTAAAGACGATGGAGAAATAGTCCGAGGATTAGGATTCGTGGTTATGAATTCGGCTCACCTTGAAGGATGGATCAATGAACTACTGTTTCATTTGGCTTCGATTGAGGAATATACGGAAAAACAACAGCGCTGGCCTATTAGCCGTAAGATAAAGAAAATTAAAGGCATCTTGTCTAAGAGCGATGATGCTTTAGCTAAAGAGATTTGCGACGATCTTGATCTCTGTTCTGAACACTTCGAATGGCGCAATGAACTTGTGCACGGCCGTATCTATTCGCCCGAATATCACAAAGACAACTTGCAATCTTCAAGACCGAACGTACCTAACCATGAAAACACTTTTGGACACTCGATCACTTACATCAGAATCCATAGAACGGATATGGAGTTTAGTGCCCGCTGTCGATACACTGGATGATATTGGTCCCGTTGCTTTCTCCTTTCAGGGATCAGGGACTAGGACGCGGACAACTTTTATAGAAGCCATATTTCATCTTGGGCTTCAGTACATCGAACTTCCGATGTTTCTGGATACTAAAGAAAGATCACAAGATTTGGCTGGATATCTGGACCCTTTTTATTCGCTTTATATAATACGATACCACGACCATGACAGAATGAGTGCCTTTTCGGACGCGTCCCAGCGTCCTGTAATCAATGCTATGTCGTCGTTGGAGCATCCCTGTGAGGCTTTATCGGACGCATATTGGTTCCAGACCACAGTGAAACCGCTCGAACAGGCAAACATTGTATTGTGGGGGCCGCCCACCAATGTTTTGAGGAGTTGGGAAAATATAGCGAGAACATGTGGTGCAAACGTAAACCTTGTAAATAAAGTATCAGAGGTATTGCCAGATAATGTTGACCTCGTCGTTACAGATGGGTGGCCTTCTAAACACACTGATCGGAACTTAAGTCTGACGCGAGGCTATCTTGAGAAAATGGGGTTGCCATTGCTCTTACCAACACCGCCTTTTACAATCGGTAAAGAACTTGATTTTGATCCTACAACTTATACCAATTTTTCTGGATACGAGCAGAAATTATATCTATTGAAAGTTCAGAAAGCGATAATTCGTTATGTAGTTGAATGATCTGCCAACAACACGCTGGAGAGGGACCGGGCAAAGCCGTGGCTTTTCAAAATGCCTCAAATATTCATATGTTTGTACTATTTAGTCTGATTTTCGGTTTCCGTTTCCCGGCCCCTCAGCGAAGCGTTATCTGCTGAAATTGATGAAGACAAATGAAATATACACCAATAAACCTTAAGGAAAAGTTCTCCAAATTTTCGGAGCATTGGTCACCTAAGATTATTGCTCAAATGAATGATTATCATTTTAAGTTAGTAAAATTTAAAGGTGACTTTGTTTGGCATAGGCATGATGATACGGATGAAGTGTTCATAAATCTCGAAGGCGAAATGACCATAGAATTTCGTGATGGAAAAATTGATTTAAAAGCCGGAGAAATGTTTGTAGTCCCAAAGGGAATTGAGCACAAACCAATAGCTGCAAACGAATGCAAAATAATGCTTGTTGAACCTGCAGGTACTATAAATACCGGCGATATTAGTGGTGTTTTAACTGCCGAAGATAGTGTTTGGATATGAATTTCAGATAACAAATCAGTAGAGCAGACGGCGTGAAGATAGCGGTTTTAAGTGAAGGCCGTGCAAGTTAGGGATTTTTTTGGGCCGCTGCTCACCTCTAACGTTATGCGGTTGCGTCAAAGCTATTTCAAAGGTGACCATCACAATAGGAATATATGAAATGACTTTTCCTGTGTTGCAGGGTGACTAATTGAAAACTTACGCACAGTTTTTCCGGCCATCAACAATCAACAGAAAGGATAGGATATGTTACCTGAGAAACAATTGAAGGCTTATAATGATTTTTATGATTCGGCGCGCTATAATGAAATCTTGGAACCCAAAATAACGCTTATGATTCACCTCGCATCGGCTATGGCTGTTGGTTGCTATCCTTGAATGGAGCATTACTTTGGGGTCGCCAAAGATCAAGGCATTACCAACGACGAAATCGGTGCGGTCCAATCAATCGTAATGGCTGTTTCTGGTGGTAGGATCCGGGCCCAATTCCGTGAAGCTCGTATTAAAAGTAAAAAACGGTCCAAGAAAGACTGTTAAATAGGGATTCATTCTGAGGCTATCGCATAACAAATGCGTTGAGCAGACGGCGTGAAGATAGCGGTTTTTCGTGAAAGCCGTGCAAGATCGGTACTCATGCGGGCCGCTGCTCACGCTTGGTTATGCCCTCAATAAAAGAGGATGAACATTAATGAAAAAAATCAAGAGAAATGATCCTTGTCCATGTGGAAGCGGGAAAAAGTACAAAAAATGCTGTCTTTTACAACAAACATCGGATCAATCATTTTCGTGGGCAGATAATGATGGTACCCATTTTGCTGGCCCGGGTTCTCCCCCTTCTCCAGAGCAATTAAAAAAAATGACAAAAGAATATCAAAATCAGATTCGGAATTCACCATTATGGGATGAAATGGTTCAAAAATACGGAAAAGAGAAAGCTGAAAAACTATTGAAAGAATTCAAAGCCGAAACCCGTTAATGCAAATTTTAATGAATAAACGAGCACTTGGCATAACAATGGGTTGCACTGGACCGGTGGGACACAGCGGCATTTGATTTTTCCACCTCTTTCGGTGCTCAATCTTATGGCGCCATTGCCAAAGCTTATATCGCCCCACCGGCAGGTGAGCCCGAGCGTTGTGAAAGAGATGAGTAGAGGATTTTGCCACAAAGAAACAGAGATGATAGGATTCGATTATGGGCAAACTCGAAAAGCTGTACGAGCACATTCTGATGCGCAGATCAGACGCAAACGTCCCGTTCGAAACGTTACGTGCCATGCTCAGGCGACTTGGGTTTGATGAATGCATCAAAGGCGATCACCACATTTTCACCAAGGATGGTGTTGAGGAGATCCTTAACCTGCAACCCAAAGATGGGAAGGGGAAACCGTATCAGGTCAAACAAGTCAGGGATGTGATCTTGAAATATCACCTTCGTATTGGAGAATGACAATGGATAAGAAATACGAAATCATCATTTTTTGGAGTTCTGAGGACAATGCCTACGTGGCCGAGGTGCCTGAGCTCGCCGGTTGCATGGCCGACGGCAAGACCTACCAGGAGGCTCTCGGTAACGCGGAGCAAATTATCGAGGAGTGGATCGAGACTGCCACCAAACTCGGTAGACCCATCCCTCAACCGAGGGGCCGCCTTGCGTATGCCTGATCAGCGATGCTGGCTGCACAACGACATGCTTGAGAGGGACTGGCTATATCTTGCGGTTTTTGAATTTTGTTCAATGTTTTAGTCCGGGTGTGTTACCAAAGTCTTGTTCAGCTCGACGCCAGCCCCTCAGTTGGTTATGCGTCAATGGAGGAAACATGAGAAAAAAAGGAACGTTGATATTCTTCTGCGGCAAAATGGGCGCAGGAAAATCAACTAAATCAGAGCTTATAGCGTCAGAGAAAAATGCTGTACTATTGTCTGAAGATGACTGGTTATCAGCTTTGTATCCTCAACAAATTTCATCGTTTGATGACTACCTAAAGTATTCAGCTCAACTGAAGCCATTGGTTAGGTCTCATGTTCAGAATATCCTTTCCACAGGCACAAATGTGGTCATGGATTTTCCAGCAAACACTCATGGTCAAAGAAAGTGGTTTCTAAACTTAGTTTCAGAAATCGGCGCAAACCATGAACTCGTGTATCTAAACGTTAGTGATGAACTGTGTTTAAAGCATATAGGTCAAAGACGTACAGAACAACCAGAAAGGGCTGCATTCGATACAGAAGCAGTATTTACTCAGGTGACAAAGTTCTTTGAAGCACCGAACCGAAGTGAAGGCTTAAATATCACCCAACTTGTTGAAAACGCGTAACAATCGGATTTAGGCTGACAGAAAAAGCCATGCCGATTTTACGTATTTAGAAATGTTTTATAAAACGAGTCGTTAGCGCTATTCATCATTGGCTTTTGCGTCAGCTTATCTGCAATGTTAGCTTAAAAAAAGGAGTTAAAATCAATATTATAGAATTCCATCTTGTTCATGCAAACTAATCAAAATCATGCTGTCATGGCCGCTTTCTGGATGTCCGGAACGCTGGTATCATTCATGGCCATGGCCATCGGCGGCCGGGAGCTTTCGGCCCAATTGAATACCTTCCAGATACTTTTTTTCCGCAGCGTTATCGGTTGTCTGATTGTCGGCTTTTTTTTGTGGTGCAGCAACTGGCGGCAGATACTTACCAAACAGCTGCGGGTACACCTACTGCGCAATATCGCGCATTTCGGGGGGCAGTTCGGCTGGTTCTACGGTATTGCGTTAATTCCACTGGCGGAGGTATTCGCATTGGAGTTTACCGTTCCGGTCTGGACCGCTGTCCTGGCAACCGTGTTGCTCAGAGAACAGATCACCCGGGCGCGGGTTGCCGCCATTGTTTTCGGAGTGCTGGGGGTGTTTATAATTTTGCGCCCGGGCCTGGCAGTTATCAGTCCCGCTGCACTGGCTGTGCTCGGCAGCGCTTTTTGCTATGCCCTGTCGCATACCCTGACAAGAAGGTTGGCCCTGGTCGACACCCCGCTGACCATCCTTTTCTATATGACGACCATTCAGCTGCCTTTGGGCTTTGTGACCTCGATAGTTGATTGGACAACACCCTCCTTGGAGATGTTGCCGTGGATCATTGTCGTCGGCGTCGCAGCATTGAGCGGTCACTACTGCATGGCACGTGCCCTGGCAATCGCAGATGCGATTGTCGTGGTGCCCATGGATTTTTTAAGGTTGCCCCTGATTTCAGCCGTTGGTTTTCTATTCTATGGCGAAAATTTGGATTGGTTTGTTCTGGCCGGCGGGGTTGTGATGTTTACCGGTAATTTTCTGAACATCCAGGCCGAGAAAAATAGAAAGGAGTGAATTTTTAATTCCTCAATTTAGTTCGATAAAGACTTCGGTTCCAACCGGAATTCGGTCCCACCCTATCTTTTTGTTAAGCCGGTTTCCTGATATCAGCAAACCCCCCGGGAGTTTGTATATGGTATCGGGGCTGTTGTATTTATCTCCCGCGATTTGCCAGGCGGTCTTATGCCGCTGAATTACATATGCAGGGTATTTCGCTGCGGTCGGGGTTTGGGTACCGTAAAAAATTGAGGATAACACCGGGTCGGGCTGAAGACGTCCCGCCCTGACATCCGGATCATAGGGCCAGGTTGGCTTCAGTCCGGCGCGCTGACGGTCGAAATTTCGTGCGCAGTGTTTTCTGCCGCGTTTATAAAAGGGGCCCGATTTATAGGCTACCTGGCTGTGGGTGAGCACAGCACGATCTTCAAGGCGGTAGGTGTTTTTTAAAATTTCGATGAGCAGTCCGACCGACTTATACTGACGGGCTGTGATGTCGCCATCGTGATATCCTACCAGTTCGATGCCAACGGAGACCCTGTTTATACTTGTTTCCCCATTCCACATGCTGCGGCCGGCATGATGGGCTTGAAATTTTTCATCTAAAATACGATAGGTTTTCCCATCACGGGCAATCACATAATGGGTGTGTCCCCCTCGCGAGACCCATTTGAAGTCGTCCTGTTTGCCGGCCGAGACTATTTTAAGGGTGGTTTTTAAATCACATTCTGAAGTATGCACAATAATGTACTTGGTGCTTTTGCGCACTCTTTTCGGAAAAAGGGGGTTGAGACGCCAACGGTAATCAATGATGGTGTCTTTTATCAATCGATGCATTTTATTTGTGGATCCCGCCGATTCGGACGGCAGCCATAGAAACTGACAGACCGTCACTAAAAACACCATCACTGCCAGCGGACGATGGAATGAGAGTAATCGAGGGTTTAATTGCATGTGATTATTTTTCAATTTAATGAGTAGGAAAAAAGGAAATGTATTTGAGATCCGCCCCAATGGTAGTGACACACATGGTAACGGGATGCATAAGATATGCCATTCGGGTATAAAAATAACTATCTGAATTAAATTGTCTGCTTATCTGCAAATTGCCAATAGATAAACTCTTTGTGGGAGCGTCTTCCAGCCGCGAAATCAACTGTCGCAGCTGGAAGCCGCTCCCACATTCAATGTTTTGCGTGATTTTCATCACCCAAAGTGTCAACTTTTTGGCAGGAAATCGAGAGGTGGTTCTGCTACATCAGACACAGCTATGGTAATATGAAAAGATGAAGATTATGGAAGTTCAATTGTTGACATCGATTGTGTTTTTGGATAGCCTCCAATCGGAATTCTAAATGTCAGCACCAATCAAAAATGGAAAACAAGAAAATTTATAAATTCCAGAAAACCGAGCGATCAACCCCGGTTTTGGTATGGGATCTTCCCACCCGTTTGTTCCACTGGCTGCTTCTCATCTGCGTAATTCTATCATTTGCGACCGGCAATATCGGTGGAAACGTCATGGAATACCATCTGCTGAGCGGATATGCGATTTTTGTACTGCTGATTTTTCGTGTGACATGGGGTTTTGTCGGCAGTCGCACAGCCCGATTCTCGAGCTTTGTCAAAGGCCCGGCCACCATTTTTGCACACCTGGCGGTGTTGCTGCAAAAAAAGACGGAGACACCCTATCTCGGCCATAACCCTCTGGGCGGATGGTCGATTGTTGCCATGCTGTTGGTTTTGTTCGTGCAGGTCGCCAGCGGATTGTTTGCCAACGACGATATTCTAACGGAAGGTCCCCTCTACGTATGGGTAAGCAAAGAGACCAGCAATATGCTTACCTGGGTTCACCTGATCAACCGGTTCGTGCTCGTCGCGCTCATCGCCGTTCACATTTTTGCCGTATTTTTTTATTTCTTTTTCAAACACGAAAATCTGATCGGGCCGATGATTACCGGCAGGAAACGCTGGCATGCAGCCGTTGAGAACATTGCCGGCAGCAATTTATTGGCCGCAGCAATTTTTGGACTGGCAAGCCTGGCTGTCTACCTCCTGGTCCACGGACACTAAGTGTTCCTATTCATAATTACGGTAGCATATTCGCCGTAATATTTTCACCCATTAGGGCACTGAGTGTTGAATGGATTTGTACTAAGCCACCCGCGCCTGTCGGATCCAAACCGGCCGACCCAATCATCACTAGGATTTAAACTCACCGTGGCAGCCTTTGCATGTCTTGGCGGCGGCCCCAAATTGCGCCTTAATGGCGTCAAGATCCCCGGTTTTGGCATTGGCGGTCAGCTTTGCCGTCTCGTTTTCGAGGTTTTGCGCCGCTTGCATGAAATCATCCTTGTTTTTCAGGGCCTTTGATTTCAATTTCGTTTTACCGCGATCGCTTTCGGGGTACAAAAAAAGCGTCCCAGGGAAGCTTGGACAGCATTTCCAGAACGGCTGCTTCTTCTGCAAATGAGGCTTGATCGTACGGTTGTTTTCCCTTTACCACTTGCCCCATGCTGCCGAAATGCTGGCCGATCAGAACCATAACAGCCTGCCGGTAGCGGATCGCATCCTGAGCTTTATTGAATTTCGCGTTTACGGCAGTGGCGGCCACAGCCATGAAGATAATGATCGCAATAACTTTTCCCAGATGTTTCATTGATACCTCCTTTTTTTGAATGACCGTTAACGGTTTATGCTTTTTTCGAGACTGCGCTCGGAAAAAGTGACCTCTGAATGGTAGCAAGCACGCTGATAATTTATATAGGTTTCAGGTGTCGGGTGACGGTATCTAACATCTCCTTTCCCTGACACCCGACACCTGAAACCTTCATGTTCTTACAACAGGTAGTCAAAAAAACCCGCAAAGGGCCTAGTTTTT
>CAVXXE010000038.1:0-104717 GCA_963765595.1 uncultured delta proteobacterium | reverse complement strand
AATGATGAAATCAATATCTTTTTTCATATTCATAACATAAATTCCTTTCTTAAATTCTTTCCGCCGTTAGACCCGTATCTGCAAAATCTTTTTTGGAAAACACATAAGAAAAGGGTATCGCAATCAGGTCACCGATAATATAAGATGCCATTATGATAACGTGAAGTATAGCGTAATTAGGAAATTTTCCAGAAATCAAAAGAGGGAATACAACGCCAATGAACCAGACTGATTTGTAGGTGAGTTGCATTAGTAGAACAGGGATAAATTTCAATGGGGATTTCAAACCTAAAATAGATAAAAGCCCAAATGCAAGCCAAACGCTGCCAGTAATACCATATACTATCGGATCTTGAGTGGGCCATCCGAATAAAGAACGAACATTTTCAGGCAAAACAATCATAAACAATCCGAATCCACCAGCTCCCACGATGGTGTACCAATACATAATCTTCAACCATTCCCAGCGGATGTTAATATCTTTATTCATTGGTTTTCCTCCATCTTGATTTTTAATTTTAAATGCATAGGCCCCTTTTTGGATTGCAGGTCTAATTTAAATCAACGCAGACTGGTCTGGATAAAGAACTGCCTGTTAGTCATGTCTGATTAGACAAGAAGTCTTCAATGGCTGATGTAACAGCCAATGGTTCCTCTACTGTGCATAAATGACCGGCCTCAGGGATGACAGTGAATTTCGCTCCTGGTATTTTCTTGGCAATTCGCTCAGCTTTGGCTGGTGGTCCCGGCACATCTTCTGCACCTACAATTACAAGGGTTGGCGTTTGAATCTTCTCCAGTTGATTGTAAACGCTGTCCCGCGTAAAAATACCTTGACCAAATTTATACATTGCGAGTCGATTGTTGGCCATAAATCGGCGTCTCCATTCCTTCACCTCATGAATGCGTGCCGGGTCATTTAAAAATTTGCTGGCAAAGAATATTGGCATTATCCGCCCAATCAAAGGCCAAAATCCGAACCATCTTGCTACAAATAACATTTGACGATATTGGCGCAATGCCTCTTTGGTTTCTTCATCTGCCGATGTGTCCATCAAAACAAGAGATTTAACAAGATCGGGTCTACGAATCCCAATTCGCAAGCCGATAAATCCACCAGTGGACAGCCCTACAAAATGGCAAGGAGCACAATCGAGAGCTTCGATGAACCCAACTGCATCTGCATACAAATTTTCCATGTCATAGCCATCTTTCTTTATCTCACTTTGGCCATGACCGCGATGATCAAATGCTAAACAACGATAGCGATTCTTTAACTTCTGGATTTGAGGATTAAAATGAGAATTGTCGGCTAAATAGCTATGGGAAAAAACAATTGTTTCTGGACCTGATCCGGCTTCATCATCGTGAAGCTGTACATCATTGGCTAAAATTTTTGGCATTTATTTACCTCCTTTCTGTTGGTCACATTCTTATTTTTAAGAATATGTGGCAAAGCTTTGGAAATGGGGTAACTTTAAACAATACGTAATCAGCTTGGAGATCAGGTTCGCTCAGGAAGATGAAGAGTCGCTTCAGGTCAGGTGGTGATGATAATAAGAATGATTCAAAATGTTTTATCCTTCGTTTAAACAGTCTGTGTTTCCGAAATTGCCAGCAAACTCAGATAGACCAGTTTCCCCCAAAGAAGGTATTAATTTGAAAAGGTCATTTCCATCAATATCGCCGTCAATGTTAAAATCACCTTTGCAAGAATCAATGTTGTCTGCGTAATAACCATCCAATTCCCCAGAAGTATTTTTCACTGTAAACGTAATGCCATCAGTTAAAACGATAACCGCGCCATTTAAAACATCATGGGGCATATCGTAATAATTTCTGCCGGGCTCACACCTTCTTCGGTCAGATAAATGTGTTTGAGCGGTTGGTTGTATATCGCATATAATCTGTCAATTACATCCTGGGTTGGATGGCCATAGGAGTCTCATCTCCCAACGACATGACAGCTACTTCGGGTTTCATAGCATCTATATATGTTTGATCCGATGAGCTGTTGGAGCCATGATGATTGATTCTTAAAACATCCACCGGATCATCAATTGGGCTATCAGAAATAGATACCAGCAAGTCTTTGACCGCCTGTTCCATGTATGGGGGTTCATTTCCTGTGAGATCTCCGGCAACCAGATAATCAAAGCCTTTATATTGTATGTGATTCCGACAGATCGACTATTAACAGCCAAACTATTTGCGCCATCAGTTCCAGATACTCGAATCGGGGTGCCGGCCACCCAACCGCTGCTGCATACAATTGTCGCCGTCGCACCGTTGCCTAAATCGATAGGGTCATTGTGTGCATTCATCAGATCGGCATATGTCCCCAGGGGATTGCGAACACCTGCGGCTTCAACAGTTTGAACATACGTCGGAACGTTTTTGTTAAACTGCAATAGGCAATGGTACTGTCTTCACCGTTGTCATAAACCATAAGCGGGAAATATGGATCAGTGCCGTTGAAGCCTATTTCCGCAGCGTCGGGAGTTTCGGCCGGATCTGGACAACCGTCATCTCCAGTAAAATCGATAAAACCATTTCCATCATCATCGATTCCCGAAAGACCTGCCCAACTTTTTATAACACCGCCGGCTTCCCTTTCTGCCATCAAAAGACTGTGCCTGGAAGTGGCATATGTGCTGAAAGCAAATCCCTCCAACATGATCGCCATCTCTATGAGTCACAATCGCATAATCCAGAATGCTAATTCCCAGTGATTCGAGATACTCAAAGACGATTTTTCCACCATCGAGGCTAAAATATCCACTGTTTCCCGCATCGACTAAAATCGTGGTTCCATTTGGACCGACAATTAAAGTGGAATCTCCCTGGCCCACATTTATATGGTGTATTTCGAGAACCTGACAGAATGCCTGGGATGAAAAAAACATCAGAATAAGCGTTGCAACCACCAGATAAGAACCTCATGTTCACAGACCTCCTGAAATTATAAAAATAAAAACCCTATCTCCAATGCCGGAAACAGGGTCTAATGATCCATCCATATGCTCTCCCTTTTGATTAAAGGTTGTAGCTTCAGGGTCAATTAGAATTTATTTCTCAGACTCAGCTTCAATTGTCAAGAATATTAGCCAGATAAGCTGCGTATTTTCTTGACAGATACTAATTTCGGTTGTTAAATTAATCAGTTAGGACCTATTATGGTTAAGGGTTTTATGCAACATACTATTATCAAAACAAATTTAAATCTTGAACCTCAATGTCATTAACTTTAGCCGATTGGTTTGTAATTCAAGTAGAAGTTTTTTCTTTTTTTATGATTACGTTGATATTCACGTCCAGGCCTAACGGGCTCGACGGTCATGGATAAAAGCTCGAGCAAATCGTGAAGGAGCCTGAATGCCAGATTTCAAAGAAAGAAGCTGCAACAATTGTTGACCTGTTTTTTAATGAAATGGCCAATGCGCTTGCAAAGGGTGACCGGGTTGAAATCCGGGGACTGTGTTCTTTTTATGTTAAGAAATACAAAGCGTATGCCGGGAGGAATCCCATGACCGGGGAAAGAGTCCAGGTGGCTCCTAAAAAATTGCCGTTTTTTAAGTGTGGGCAGGAATTGAAGAGGCGAGTTGATTATTGACACAGATCATTTTTCATGTTCACAAAATTTATAATCTACATCACCTTCACCGATTCAGGACATCCCCTGCCCGTAATGACCTCATATATACGTTTCGCCGTTTCATCAAAAACTCGATTATAATCCGGATTCCGGATAGTGCGGTCAGGCATTTTTACATCTTTTAGATAACTGAGCATATCCAGTTTCATGTCAAATCTCGACGGTGATTCGATTTAACAGGGCCTGGCATTGAGCTTTATCGTTCCTCAATATCCCATCTTTAGTAACAACCGGCTCCTCTACTATCACCATGTAGCATATATCCATTCGAATTGATTCATAACACTATATAAATATTGTAATTGTTTTTATGTAATTTAACTCACAATTCCATATACTTTGGTATGAATTAGCATACCTATTTTTGTCCCACAATTGATATAACTGTCTAACATTCATATCATTATATCATATCTGGTTGATTTTGCATGATTTATGCATCTTAATACGAGTTAAAGCTAAACAAAGAATATTATATCCAAAGAATACGGCCAGGGCCGATGACCTCACCGGACTCATACGTCGCAAGGTCATCACAGGCAAAAATATCACAATATAATTCAAAGAGGTATTATCAATGAAAACAGAAACTGCAGGGAAAATTAAGTATGGCGTTTGGAGTCTTATTCTTGGGGCCGTTATCGCAATGATCATTGGTTTTGCGTGGGGAGGTTGGTCAACCGCCGCCACTACCCAAAAGATATCCGAAGAGGCGGTCCTGGCGAGTCAGGCGGCGATCTGCGTTGCCCAATTTATGAAGGAACCGAATCATGAGGAGAAACTTAAAGAGTTAGGGGAAGTAAGTAGCTATCAGAGATCTGGTTTCATTGAAAAAGGGGGCTGGGATAAAATGCCCGGGCAGGAAAAGGCTGACTATGGAGTGAGCCGAGCATGCGCCGATGGGATTGATCTTCTTATCAAAAAATGATTTGACTGTTAAAGGTAACTCATACCTGGGTTACCTTTTTTAACAAGAAGGGACGGTCGCTTTACTCATTTCACCTCTGGCATATTCTGTCGAGATTCGCTACTTTAGCAATCTTTGGAAGAATTATAGACGGGAAAAAAACTTTATTGGCAAGAATAAAGGAGGCGACATGTCCCTGGCAAAATTTTTTATCGGTGAACGAAGATGATTTGGCAATTGTTAAAATGCTTGATCTATTTGACTTGGCATATTTAAACAATGATATATGTATGTCAGACTATTTTGTATCGCCAACTTCCTTTGCTTTTGAAGTTTCAAGATGGTAAAAATGTGAGATGATACAAATCGTACCGGAACAATTCGAAAATATCCTTCCGCTTGCGGTGGAATGGGCAGAGGCCAAAGAAAAGGTCATTATGGAGCACGGTAAAGCTTTATCCCCACAATACATGGAAGACGCCAAATCGGTCGGCGTGAAATATCCTGAACGAGTCAGGGTTTACGAAGTCCCGCAGATACCAATTCCCAAACACCCCATATTAAGAGCGGCGGCCGAAGCAACCCAACTCATTTCACCGGCAACTATCGGTATCTCATTAAGGTATGGAATTTTCATTCATAATAATTTTTCAGATGAACGCTACACCATTGTCCACGAACTGGTTCACACAATGCAGTGCGAGAAGTTTGGCGGATTTTATCCGTTTCTGAAAAAGTATCTGTGGGAATGCATCGAGATTGGATATCCGGAAGCCCCGCTGGAGCAGGAAGCCGTTAGGATTGCAAGTGCGGTGTGCAGGGTTTAACAAGATAAATGCTAATTTTCAGACTATGATTTCAAAGGATTCAGACATACCTTATAAACTCATCGCATTGAAACAATCCAAATTCAGATCAAAATTCGAGCTAGCGCAAAAAGACCGGGATTACCTTGCCGCCAATGGTCTTGAAACAATCAAAGAACACGCATTTGAATTTATAAATTCCAGGATTGCCGGCGATTTTCCAAAGAATGATGGGAAACAAACACCGATGAGAGGGCATCCGGTTTTCATCGCCCAACATGCCACCGCCACATGTTGTCGAGGTTGTATCCAGAAGTGGCATGAAATTGAGAAGGGCAGGGCGCTGAATGAGACAGAGGTCGTTTTTATTGTGGCGTTGATTATGGGGTGGATTGAGGAGCAGGTTTAAAGAAAAGAGGGGGGAGTCTTCCAGCAACAACACAACAACTTACTCCCCCTTCTCTTATAGCCTCCTACAGCCTCTTCGGGAACATGCGGGACGCCTTATATGGGACAACCCTGATTTTTTGCATACATTTGATACCCTCAACAAAACATCCTGGTTTTCATCTAAACCGAAAGATGAATCGTTGAAACTCAAAGCTGTCCAGTCTCTTTAATTCGAATGAATTAGTTTAGAGAAAGGGGATAATAAGAATGGGTAACCTCTCTGTCAAGCTGTCGTAAATTGTTTTTTTGTAGAATTTTCTGAAAGTATTGAATGCCAACATGATACCACAACATGATTACGGAAATGTATTTAAAAATGGGATGGAATAGAGAAGGGCAGGGCGCTGAATGAGGCGAAGATTGGTTATGTTGTCGGGTTGATCATGGGATGGATTGCGGATCAGATAAATGAAAAAGGTGGCTCAGCTGCGTGTGAAAAAAATTCTAAGGGTTGCTGAAATAGCGGAGTTCATTTTAGATTCGGACAATTTCATGGAAGTACATAGGAAGTAGATGGCTTCCTCAGATAGGTATTTTGAGGTATTTTCAGGTACACTCAGGTTAAATGCAAAATTTTGCAACTTTCTGAAATAATTAATATTTGTAATGATTTCCTGCTCTTGCTCAGTTTGCTGTTACGGCCTTTCACGCCGGCAACAGGGGTTCAAATCCCCTTGGGGACGCCACACATATATAGAAGGCCGCCAGAATTTACCTGGCGGCCTTTTTGGTTTAGAAATTTGTCAAATCGTCAAATAGTTGAATCGTTAAGATGTAATTTCACATATGATCAGAACATCATTGAGTAAATTTAAGATTTAGTGTACTAATAATATACTGATATTATACAAAAAATGGCGATTGACACAAAAACACCATTTGATAGACAATATAATAGATTGATTTGATTATAAAAAGTTGGCTGTAACATCCTTGGAGGGATAATGTTGAATGCCTGACTTTCAAAGACCTTGCTTCTATTTCAAAGGGGGTAAGGTTTTTTGTTTTTAGATTCAGGGATCACCATGAACGATAAAATTAATCAAAATAAAGGGTATTTATGAGCTTTCAATCACAATTAAAAGATCACTTAGGAGATTATAAAATATCTAATCTTGGAATACTTGAAGATGGATTTTGGAGATCTAAGCCTTACCGCCATATTCTACCCAAAGAACTTTACAAGCTAAATATATTAGAAACTATTCGTGATGAATTTTGGGATTATTTTGAATCTCAAAATGCACTGAAAATGCATCGGTATTTCTATCATCTGAATTCATCCCAAGCCATGTGTTTTAATCTATTTTATCCCTTTATAATGGATAATAACAGATATCTAAATATACTGCTTGGCACATTAGGGCTACCAACGAATGGTGTATCAGAAGCATCATTTGAAAAGGTCATAGACAAACCGGAAGGCACTAATTTTGATTTTTATATTGGGTATGAAAATGGAATGCAGATATTATTTGAGGTAAAGCTACAGGAAAGTGGATTTGGATCAGCTATAAATAATGAAGAACGGAACAAAAAGTTTAAACAAATATATAAAAAGCGTATGAGGAACATCATATCAACCAGATTCCAAAATCGTCCAGTATTTTTTAAGTATTATCAGCTTATTCGAAATCTAACCTATTTAGGATATAATGATAAAACACATCTATTTTTTATTTTGCCATTTGAGAACAAAGCTCTGGAAAACAAGACATCGGAGTTAATTCATTTTCTCATAGAAGGGAAATACAAAGATAGAGTCAATATCCAATTTTTAGAAAATCTTGTTTCAGGCCTGGTTAAGAAATGTGAAACTGCAGGTGATGATCTATTGAAAAAACATTTCGATTGGTTCACATCTAAATACATCATTCTAAGCAAAGGGTCAGTAAAAACAGAGAAACCCTACACTTAACCACTATTATGATTTTGATCTGAGTCCTTTCCAAGTCAAAAATAACGTATCAGACAAACAATGATACTCTACAGGTACCCTTGGGGACGCCACTTAGAATAAATGGTCGTCAGATAATCTGGCGGCCTTTTTTTGTTGCCCCATTTGGTAGTTAAGCAGTTTGCTGAGCCATTTCTTGAAAAGAAAATTCCCACAAATCCGCGTTAGCTTTCGCGTGCTCAATCGTCATGCCAACAAGATTACCCTTTGCGTCTATGTCAATATATATATTTTCGCTGATCTCCTTAGTCTCATGAACATCGTTATGTTTGAATTCGACATGGGCTGTGTCTGTGTCTGGAAAATAGTTGACTTTCATTGCCGTTGATGCCGTATGTGTGTTTGAATTCATTGGGGATAAGTCAAAGTCGACATGACGATTAACTTTCCTTAAGATGTGATTTTTACGAACACGCTGCTCCAGATTGATCGCGGAGTAAAACAGCTTAGTTTGAACCTTAGCGGTAGTTTTTAGAATCGGATTTGGGCAACAGCTCGTTGAATTGTAAAGAACCATTGAAATTTGATCTGCTTATTTCACTACTCAAGCTTTGATACCCCTTTCCGTTTGACATCAACTCAAATAATTTTGCTGCTCATTTCGATGAGCAGAATTTTTTCGTTCTGGACTATTTCAAAAATAATATCAACTACTTGAAAAAAATCTGGTCAAAAGCCTCCGGATGAGATAAATAAGTTACCATATGTCATTTCATCCCGGAGGTAACTGTGTTTAATCTTTTAGAGATCATTGTTCGCCCCTTCCGCGCGCTTGAAGAGCATCTTTTCCAGAAAACGATGCATAGGTATCACTTCTTAAAAAAGGGGTTCACACATGACTAGCCGGCGCCCAGCCGTAATGGCAAGTAGATACGCCATAGCTTCTGGACATGAACTGGCCAGCCAAGCCGGTCTGGAAATCCTGCAGGCTGGGGGCAACGCTGTTGATGCAGGAGTAGCCGCCGGACTTGCATTAGGTGTGGTGCACAGTGATCTGGTCAATGTGGCTGGCGTGGCCCCTATCATGATCCGCATGGCGGAGACCCTGCAGGTCATCACAATAGACGGCGTGGGCACCTGGCCCCGCAAGGCCTCCAGCGAGCTATTCGAGCAACAATATGCGGGCGGCATACCCAAGGGCATAATGCGTACAGTTGTGCCCGGGGCTCCGGCAGCCTGGCTCACTGCATTGCGGGACTTTGGGACCATGAAATTTGGCGAAGTCGCCAGGTTTGCGATCCACTATGCCAAGGAGGGATTTCCTGCTTTTCCCCTGTTCGTGAACTATATAACCGACAATCAAGCCGGTTATCAGAGCACCGGGGAGAACCAGCGCATCTACCTGCCTAATGGGCGGCCACCAAAAGTGGATGAGTTGTTTGTTCAGTCCGATCTTGCAGCCAGCCTGCAATATATGGCCGACAAGGAATCAGCAGCTGGAGGTTCACGCAACAATGGGCTTCAAGCTGCTTATGATGCATTTTACAGGGGTGATATAGCTCGTAAATTCTGCGATTACCACAAGGAAAACGGCGGTCTTTTGACCCTGGAGGATCTGGCTGAATACCAGGTCAGCTATGAACAGCCTTTGAAGGTAAGGTTGGATGGGTCTGATATATACTGCTGCGGGCCGTGGTCCCAAGGGATTTCCCTGGCCCAGATGTTCGGTTTGATAGGCGGGGTTGACATAAAGGCCTTGGGCCATAACACACCTGATTATATCCACTTTCTGACTGAGGCCCTAAAGCTGGTGTTTGCCGACCGCGAACGCCATGTGGCTGATCCCAGGTTCGTAAATGTGCCGGTGGAGCAGATGCTGGACCTCGGTTATCTGCGGTCGCGCTCCGAATTGATTTTCGCGCACAAAGCCTGGCCCCAGATGCCTCCGGCCGGTGATCCCGTGGCTGGGTGCAATCTCATTCCCGATGAGGCCGACCAAATCAGCCTGATGCAAGGAGGGGATGACACCCAGGTCAGCAGATTCCAAACCAGCCCGCCGCCAGATGGTCCGACCGCACCAGACACCTCCTATGTATGCGTAATTGACGGCCAGGGCAATATGTTTTCCGCCACGCCCAGCGACAGTTCCCATGACGGAACGGTGGTTCCTGACACCGGCCTTTGCCCCTCGACCAGAGGATGCCAGTCACGCGGGATTAGCGGCTCCATAAACTCGGTGGCTCCGGGGAAAAGACCGAGGTTGACCCCCAATCCGGCTTTGGTGCTACGGGACGGCGAGCCTTTTATGACCCTGGGTACACCGGGAGGCGATGTGCAGATTCAAGCCATGACCCAAGTGTTCTTAAATGCTGTCTGCTTTGGCATGGATATACAGACGGCGATTGAATCACCTCGCTTCGCCACCTTCAGCTTCCCAGGTTCATTTGCCCCCAATGCTTATTACCCAGGCCTGCTTATGCTCGAACAGCGCCTGCCTGAAGAAACGGCGCATAAACTGAAATCCCTTGGCCACAACATAAAATGGTGGCCGGATTGGTCCTGGAAAGCCGGAGGCGTTTGCGCTATCCAGGCAAATACCGAATCGGGAATCCTCTATGCAGGCGCAGACCCCCGCCGGGCAGGTATTGCTCTGGGCTATTGACCGATTCGATTGCCGGGCTACACCGGAAGAATCCAGACTCAATTCCGGGCCGGTTAATAGGCCGATTGATTCAGGTCCAAGAAACCAGATGTTGTGATACCGTCTGAGAGTCAGCCGCTTCGTTATATCCCCTTTGCCAAACCTTGCAAACGGAAATTTATTCGCGAACATATTCGATTACCATAGCCAACCCGGCAGGGACGGGCCGCCCAGCAATGATCGCCCGTGCAATTTTTTCAGAAATTGACCTTGACTTAAAATTGCAGTTATGCTTATGTATTTACTCAGTTTTTTATAAATATTAATAAGATATCATAAAAATACAAGGTCAAGTTACACAAAATCAGTTATTGGTGTTCTGTACCGGTTTCGGATCAGCAGCCTCGATCCGGACCGATGTCTAAATAAGCGGGATTTATTCGTTAACGGTCATGAAAGGAAGGGAGAACCATGAAAAAACTATTCTTGTTACTTTTGGTATTTGCTTTGGCGGGAGTGATTGGGGTTCCTCAGGCTATTGCCGAGCGCTATGGGGGCACCTTCCATTTTGTCGCTCCATATGGATCGAGCGTATCCTCATTGGATGCCCATCGAACCACCAGGACCCAGGACGCCATCGTATGCATGTCCATCCACCGAGCACTCTACAACTGGGATGCCGAACAAAGTAAACCGGTTTTGGAGTTGGCCGAGAGCGTGGAGGTGTCTCCTGATCAGAAAGTTTACACCTACAAGCTGCGCAAAAACGCCAAATTCCACAATGGCCGCACCATGACTGCGGATGACATCATCTGGAGCTACAACCGGATCATGAGCCCGAAAATTGCTTCGCCGGCAGCCAGGTATGTGCGCAACATCCAGGGTGCGGTAGCAGTTGAGGGGGGGGAAGCTCAGAGCATCTTAGGCTTGAAGAAAATCGATGACTACACCCTGGAAATGACTCTGGAGAAACCTGGAGACCCTGCTTACTTCCTGTTCAGGACCATGACCGCCATCCTGCCCAAGGAAGTGGTTGAGGCCAAGGGTGATGGTTTCGCGACCTCCCCGGTGGGCTTGGGACCCTTCAAGTTCGTCAAATGGGTTCGCGGCAGTGAGATCGTAATGGAGAAATTTCCCGAGTGGTACAAAAAAGGCCGCCCCTATCTGGACAAGGTGGTCTATAAGATTATGGGCGAAGGCGCTGCCCGTGACTTGGCCTTCCGCTCCAAGGAGCTGGACGCCATCAACCTTGGTTCAGCCCAGTACCAAGTCTATGCCAAAGATCCCAAGTTATCCAAGAACTTGCTGACCGTGGCCGAGATGTACACCCGCCACGTGGGTTTCAACCTGAGGCTGGACAAGTTCAAGGACAAGCGTATCCGCCAAGCCTTCAACCACGCCATCAACAAGGATCTGATCATAGATAAGTACGTCAAGGGCAAGGCTTTCGCAGCCAAGGGCTGGCTGCCCAGTTCGTCCCCGGCATTTAACAAAGAGGCCAAGGGTTACGAATACAATCCTGAGAAAGCCAAACAACTTTTAAAGGAAGCCGGCATTCCCAACGGCATCAGCTTCGAGCTGGTCACCACTGACAGCAAATCCTATGGCATTGGCATCATAGAGGCCTGTATGCCGTTTTTAGCCAATGTGGGTATCGAATTGAAGCCCAAACTGGTCGAGAGCGCGGTTAACCAGGAATTGGTTTATGTTAAGCAGGATTTCGAATCCTATGTGATGTCTTTTAATTCCGGCCCAGACCCTCTGACGACCATGAAGCAGTGGCACTCCAAGAACCCGGCCCACGCTGGAAACTACATCGGGTACAGCAATCCGGAGTATGATGCGGTGGTTGATGCGGCTGAAAAGGAGACAGATCCCGTCAAGCGTATTGAGCTTTTGAAAAAAGCCGATGGCATTTTCATGGCTGACGCTCCCATGTGGTTCTTCAACTACAACAAAGCCGTCATCGCCTACCAATCTTGGGTGCATGGTATGCAGTCCAATCCTGTAGAGGCCATGTTCCAGGACATGGATAAGATTTGGGTTGAGGAATCATCGCCTCGGGCCAAGAAGAAATGACCTGGCTTTAATTGGCCAGCGCTACGGCATGGGCCATCAGGTTCATGCCGGGGCGGTTTGCCTGCCTCGATATTGTGTAAATGAAAGCCTCCTCATAGACCGGTGCAGCGGACATGCATAAGAGCCCTAAGGTTAAAAGCCGCAATTAGCTTATGCGCAAAAGATAAGCGCATAAACACCCAGAGGATTTGCCGCCATGCAAGCCTTTATTATTCGCAGATTGCTTCAGTTTATTCCGACAATTCTGGTCATCACTCTTATCATGTTCATTCTGCTCAATATTCTGCCGGGCAATGCGGCCTTGATGTCCATGGATGCCCGGCAAGCTGCGGATGCCAACTACGTGCGCCAGCTAAAAGCTGAAATGGGTTTGGATAAACCGATTCATATCCGCTATCTGAATTACATAAAAAACCTTGCCATGGGTGACCTGGGACTATCTTACATACACAGGGAAAAGGTCAACCATCTGATCATGGACCGACTTTGGCCCACTATTAAACTGGCCGTTGTGGCCATGGCCATTGCGGCTGCGCTGGGCATCCCTTTGGGTTTCTTATCGGCTATCAAACAAGGTACTTGGCTTGATTCGTTCTTCATGATCTCTGCCATCTCGGGGGTGTCTGTGCCCCAGTTTTGGCTGGGATTGATGCTGATGTATTTTTTATCGGTTCAATTACGGCTGCTGCCCACTTTCGGCTATGGCGATGGTGCAATCGCCAACTTGGTTCTGCCCGCCACTGCACTGGGCATTGGATACATGGCTCTCATTGCCCGGACTACTCGCGCCGCAGTGGTGGAGATACTCAACGCAGATTTTGTGCGCACCGCCCGCTCCAAGGGCCTGAACGAAAACGAAGTCTTGTTCAAACACGTCTTCCGCAATGCCTTTATTTTGATCCTGACTACCGTGGGGCTTCAGTTCGGCAGCATGATCGGACACACCGTGATTATCGAAAAGCTGTTCTCCTGGCCCGGTATCGGGTCCTTATTGGTGGATTCGATTTTTAAACGCGATCTGCCCATCACTCAGGGCTGCGTTTTGTTGATCGTTATACTCTTCTTAGTAGTCAATCTGGTCATTGATATCCTGTACTCGGTAATTGATCCCAGGATCGTGCATACATGAATCGTTTGTTCAAGAAATTTAGGCAGAGGACTAACTTGGTGCTGGGCAGCATAATGATGTTTGTCTTGATTTGCACGGCAATCTTCGCACCTGTGTTGGCACCCACCCACCCCTATAAAGACGCCGACCTGATGGTGGCCGAGGAACCTCCCAGTGGAAAGTTCTGGTTCGGCACCGACAGCCAGGGCCGTGATATCTTGTCGCGGGTGATATACGGCAGCCGCATTTCTCTCAGCATCGGACTGATCACCCAGTTGGTCAATTCAATCATTGGCATCACCTTGGGCTTGACCGCGGGATATTTTGGTGGCCTGTGGGATGACCTGGTCAGTGGACTGACCAACATTATGCTCTCTATTCCCTCCCTGATATTTGCCCTGGCCATTATGGGCCTTTTGGGACCGGGGTTGGTGAATCTCTACATCGCCATGGGGTTGACCAACTGGTCCTATAGCTGCCGAATTACTCGTTCACAAGTTTTGTCGGTACGTTCCCTGGCCTATGTCAGCGCAGCCAGAGGGATGGGCTACAAAAACAGTAAGATCCTGATCTCCCATATACTGCCTAACATCCTAGGCCCCATCCTTGTGATTACTACCCTGGGGGTCGGCTCAGCCATATTGACCGAAGCGGCACTTTCCTTTTTGGGACTGGGTGCCCAGCCGCCCACGCCAAGCTGGGGAGGCATGCTCTCAAATGCTCGGGATCAGTTTTTTACCGCACCCTGGATCGCCATGTTCCCGGGACTGTCCATCTTCTTCACGGTATTGGGTCTTAATTTGTTGGGGGACGGGCTGAGAGACATTCTGGATCCCCATACAATTTGGAAATGATATGGCAAAAGGTAAATAAAATGGACATCAGCGCTTCCGCTGTTAAGCTACACCGCGAGTCAGTCGTTATAGACCCTTGCGTGCAATACCTCACTGAAAAAACCGAACGTACCGACAAATCGGGGCTTACCGCCGTCGGGATCACGGTGCCGGGTGTGGGAGATGACTACTTCGACGCCATTGACCGGGTCAAGGGTTTTTACCGGGTAATCGCGGATAATCCCTCCTTTTGCATGGGCAACACGGTGGAGGCTATCAGGCAGGCCCATACAGAGGGCAAGCTGGCCCATATCTTTGGAGCTCAAAACAGCCTGATGATAGGCTCTGATCCGGGAAACTTGATACTGTGGAAACAGATGGGCCTTACTTTTTGCCAGCTGACCTACAACGAAAAAACCTTGGCGGGCAGCGGCTGTATAGAACTCAATGATGACGGCATCAGCCAGTTCGGCAAGGTGCTGGTGCGTGAAATGTCCCGGGTGGGGGTCACCCTTGACCTTTCCCACGTGGGCGAGCGCACCTTCATGCAGGCGGTGGAAGTTGCTCAGGCTCCGGTGCTGGTCTCCCATTCCAATCCCAAGGCAGTGGTGGACAACCCCCGCAACATCACAGATGACCAGATGAAGGCCGTCGCCGATACCGGAGGCATAATCTGTGTCACCACTTGGGCGCCCCTGATATACCGTGGTGGAGATCAGATGCCCACCCTGGACGACTACTTGGTCTGCTTGGAGTATGCCCTTGAATTGGTGGGCATAGACCATGTGGGCACTTCCACTGATTCCATGGGCACCATGGGGGCCTACCCGCCGCATGACTTCAGTGATGACGATCTGCCCTATCATCTGGTGACCGACCCCTTGGATAAAAACGCTAATCCCCCGGACACCAACAACCGGCAACCTTCAGACTTCAATGGCATAGAGGATTACCCCTATTTGACCCACAAGCTGCTGGAGCGGGGTTACAGCGAAGAAGAGGTAAAAAAGATACTGGGCGAGAACTTGATGCGGGTATTTGAACAAACCTTGAAGCCCAATCTGCTGGTCTGAATCCAGCCGCAGAAAAAGATCCCGAAGCATAGTTTGGTCAAAATTTCCATGCGGAGACCCGGATGAATGACGCCAGACCACAAATAGACGGCCCCCTGGTTGATATAGAGGACCTGACCACCTGTTTTTATTCCATGGATGGTGTGGCAAAGGCGGTGGATGGGGTTTCGTTCGGTGTCAACCCCAAAGAGGTGTTGGGCTTGGTGGGGGAATCGGGATGCGGTAAAAGCGTCACCGCCTTATCCATCTTGCGGCTTATCCGTGAACCGGGCCGGATCGAATCGGGCCGGATTTTGTTCAAAGACCGCGATCTGTTAAAGCTGCCCGCCAAGGAGATGCGGGCTTTGAGGGGCGACCGCATCTCCATGATTTTCCAAGAGCCCATGACTTCCTTGAATCCCGTGCATCGCATTGGGAAGCAAATATCCGAGGTGACCATTAAACACAGGGGATACAGCAAGCAGGAAGGCCTGAACCAGGCTATCGAGATATTGCGCCGGGTAAAGATACCCTCACCCGAAAAACGGGTTTACGATTACCCCCATCAGCTCTCGGGTGGAATGCGCCAGCGGGTGATGATCGCTATGGCCTTATCCTGCCGACCGGACCTCTTGATAGCCGATGAGCCCACTACCGCGCTGGACGTTACCATCCAGGCCCAGATCGTGGAATTGATTTTAAAGCTGCAAGAGGATTTCCAAACCGCCATCATGCTGATTACCCATGACCTCGGGCTTATATCAAAAATCGCGCACCGCATCGTGGTCATGTATGCCGGCAGAGTGGTGGAGATGGGCTTGGCGGCGGAGATTTTCAAGGAGACTGCTCATCCCTATACCTATTGCCTGCTGCAGTCAGTTCCCGTTATCGGACGGCGCACCCGGGAAAAGCGCACCCGGTTGCGGGAGATTGTGGGCACCATTCCATCCTTACTAGAGCTTCCCAGAGGCTGCTTGTTCCATCTCCGCTGTCCCAACGCACAGGAGATCTGCCGGGAGGAAAGCCCCCCCGCGTATACTCTCTCGGACAGCCACCAAGCCTGGTGTCATTTTACTGGTAAGCTGCAAAATGGGAATTAAGGAACCTGACAATAGAGTTGGTGTTGAATTCCTTTTAAGATTTGGTTGGTTGTGATGAAAGATATTTTGCGGGTTGAAAATCTTGAGGTCTATTTTCCAGTCCGCAAAGGGGTGCTGAACCGCCAGGCCGGTTGGGTGAAGGCTGTGGACGGCATAAGCTTCACCTTGCGGGAGGGCGAAACGCTGGGCCTGGTGGGCGAGAGCGGCTGTGGGAAATCCACCGCCGCCCTGGCCATACTGCGTCTATTGGAGCCCACTGGCGGCAAAGTTTTTTTGTATGGTCAGGATCTTTCCTGCCTATCAAAGCAAGAACTGCGGCAGCGAAGAACCCGCATTCAAATGATATACCAAGACCCGTTTTCATCCTTGAATCCCCGCATGACGGTGAACCGCATCTTGACCGAACCCATGAAGGCACACCAGTTGTACACTGATAAGAAAATGGAGCGCCGCTCGGCCGAGCTGATGGAAAAAGTTGGACTTACCCCGGAGCACGGCAACCGCTACCCCCACGAGTTTTCCGGGGGGCAGCGTCAGCGCATCGGCATTGCGAGGGCTCTGGCCCTTAATCCGTCCCTGATAATCGGAGATGAGCCGGTATCAGCCCTGGATGTTTCTATCCAGGCCCAGATCATAAACTTGCTGGTGGACCTGCAAAGCGAGTTCGGTCTTTCGTATATCATCATTTCCCATGACCTTGCGGTGGTGGAACATATTTCCGACCGCATCGCGGTGATGTACCTGGGGCAAATTGTGGAACTGGCCCCTTTTGAAATGCTGTACAAGAATCCCAGGCATCCTTACACCAAAGCGCTTTTGAATGCCATACCGGTCATGGACGACGATACTCCTTGGGGCAGCAGCGTGCTGCAAGGGGATGTGCCCAGTCCCTTGAATCCGCCCAACGGCTGCCGTTTTCACCCGCGCTGCCCCGAAGTGATGCCGGTGTGCAGGGAATCTGAGCCCGTATACCAAGAATTTGTTCAGGAATGCTTTGTGGCCTGCCATCTGTATGAATAGCAGCCGGCTACAAGCTGCCAGGGGGGGGGCACGGTGGTGCCGGGTTAAAATTACTTGGTATTATGCATTGCCAGTGAATCCGTTAGGACATATTAAAGTTATTAAAAAAAATTATTTAATTCAGAAAGAGCCGATTAATTGCAAGATCCCTCAATACATCAATCCCCCAACAGCAAAAAAAGGATTAATCAGAGATTGAGAATCTTAGCAGCACTCTATCAGGATGGGAGACCAGTATGAAGGCTATGGTTGCAGGCTTGGGAATGCAGGGCAAGGCAGTGACCCATGACTTGTCCAAAAGCGGGTTGATCGACCAGGTGATCGCGTTGGATGTTGATTTATCGTCGGCCCGCGTTTTCTTGGAAAATGGCGGATATACCAATGTAACGTCCATCGAGGCGGACGCGATGGATCAAGCGGTGTTGCTGGATTTGATTGCTCAACACCAAATTGACGTGTTGATTTGCATGATGCCCGCTTGGCTTTGCGGCCCTATCGCCATCACCTGTATAGAGGCTGGCATTCCATATATTTGCACCACCTACGCCGCTGTGTTGGAAGGGCTGGATGAGTTGGCTCGGCAAAAAGGTGTACTTCTGCTGCCCGAGATGGGATTTGACCCTGGCATTGATTTGCTGCTGGCTGCCAAGGCGGTGGCCCAGCTTGATGAGGTACACGGTTTAAACAGCTATGGATCGGGCGTACCAGAGCCCAAGGCCTGCGACAATCCCATCAACTACAAAATCAGCTGGACCTTTGATGGTGTGCTGGCTGCCTATGCCCGGCCGGCGCGGCTTTTGAAACAAGGCAAAAAGGTGGAGATCCCCGCATCGGATATCTTCAATGATGAATGGGTTGAAATCATGGATATACCGGACGTGGGCCTTATGGAAAGCTATCCCAACGGTGATGCTGTGAAGTTCATTCCCGCCATGGATTTAGGGCCAGAGCTAAAGGAAATGGGCCGTTTTACAACCCGTTGGCCGGGGCACTGCGAGTTCTGGCGCACAATGTCCCATTTGGGTTTTTTGAGTGAAAAGCCTATCGATATGGGGGACGGGGTTTCGGTTTTGCCTCGAAGTTTTTTGAGCAGGCTATTGACTCCCCATCTGCAGTACCGCGATGACGAGCGGGATCTGGCCTTTTTACGGGTACATGCGTGGGGGCTCAAGGATAAGCAGCCTAAGTCCATCATTTACGACCTGATAGACTACCGCGATCTGAAAACCGGATTCTATGCCATGAACCGCACAGTGGGGTATACAGCCAGCATTGCGGCCCAGATGGTACTCAAAAGACAGATCCGCGGGACCGGGATACTGTCGCCCATGAAAAACGTGGATGTGGACCTTGTTTTGGAGGAACTGGGTAAAAGGGGGGTTAGCATTATCCAGCGGGACAGCTAAAATGATTATGCCCTTTATCTTGCTTGGTGATATTGTCCATAATTCTAGGCTTGTCGAGACACCTAAAAAATATTTGGACGGTCATGATTATATCCATATCATAAGAAAAAAGAGGAGAGATGTTTTTTTTGACCACTACTTTACGTCTTAGTTGGACCGTGCCCAAATTGTGCCCGTCAAGGTCAAATATTTCCAAACATTCCAAACGAAACCAAAAGTTAGTTGAAAAAGTCATATAGAATCAACCAGTTGTAATTACTAATTTTTTGATTTTAAAGAATCTTGCTCTTCGAATCCGGCGACTTTAATCTTGGGATCCGCCGTGCTCCCAGCGGCCAAGAATTCGAGAAACTTTAGAATACACCTTGTCGCGAGCCGCCCTCCGCTCGATACCGTTTAACAGCAATTCGTCATAATCCGTTTCCGCATGCCGGACATGCGCGGTCACTGCAAGTCGCACCGCCTCTTCGTCCAGTGCCTTGGCGGCGGCACTCCGGCCCACGCGTCCACTGTATTTCCGGCAGGCATGCTCGGCGATCAGGCCCTCTCTTGCTGTGGGGCAAAAGGGAAACATTTCGCGCACCCGACCTGCAAAGCTGCGGAGGTATTCCAGGTCCAGTTCATCGCGGCGGGCGGCTGCCCTTGCGCGGGCGAATTTTCTGGCTTCCTCGTCGACAGCACACTCTTTTTCTGCCCGCTCCAGTGCCTCGTTTTCGACAAGCAGGCCTTTACGTTCATAGCGCTTGCGGGCGCGCGACCATTTCACGACCACTGCCGACAGCCCGGAGTGCTTTCGGGAACGGCGGGTGAGCGCGGCATCGCCGGAGGAAAGAAACACCAGGTGATCCAGATCCGCGCAGTTCAGGCAAAGGGCGTTTTTCTTGCGGTCCAATGTTATCCAGGCGCTGCGCCCGAGCGCTTGCTTGCATTCTCCGCAAGTCGAGTTGCGGGTTGAAATAAAAACGACGATATCATTGTCTTTCGACATAAGATTCTGACTCCCTGATTCTCGGATTTCCGCTTTTCGTTACACCGCGCCGCAGATAACAGAAACGCTGACGCTCAGCCCAGGATACGCACTGTTCAATCAAAAATCAAGCAGCAGCGCCTCACCAATAGACAACCGCGGGCTCAAACCCATACGGTCGGAAAACTCATTTATAAACATCTGGTTGATGGCTGTGAGATTGTTGTTAAGCCAGCCCAGATCAAAGACGGCATCATCCGGGACGGAGTCCAGTTTGCGGAAGTTTTTTTGGCAGAATCCGATGGACTGCTTACCTCTATATTCAATCCGCATCGGCAGGCCATGGGTTCGACAGATCATGAGCCGCGCAGCATACATGAGGCAGGCACCTTCTTCAAGAAGCGGACAGGGACCAAAGCTGTTTGCTTGTCCGGCTTTCCGTCGTATGTGACGCACCATTTTCCGGGGCAGTTTTTTCAAGGCGATGGCAAGCGAAACGGCTTCGATGGGGAAAACCGAAAGGTGAATACGGCAGCAGTTGCCGGCACATCCTTTTTCACAGGCAATCTGCCCGGCATACCCTTCCTGAATCCGGCGGCAGTCAATATCAACCTGATCAATTAGTCTGTGATAGTTTCTGAGTGCTTTCAATGGCCGCTCTTTGTCTGCTAAAACTGATTTTCGATGTCACTCGATCTTTGATTGCGCTAAAATTTTATCGATCTGCCGCATGTGATTATCGAAGTGGACATCTATAAAGTGCAAGGTTTCGGCGATGTTCAGAGGACCGCCATAGGGATGCCGATAGACCAGATCGTCTTTATTTTCCGGCTTTATCTCAGCAAGCAACCCTTGCAGTTTTTTCTGAATATTCGGAAGCATTGTATCTGAATCCCTCGTTTTGTGATTCCCAACGATGCAATAACGGGTTACTTTCGCAAGTTTCCCGACCGGATGCGTTCGAGTGCGGTTTCGATGGGTTGCGGATCGATATGCCGCATGAGAGCGCCGATGTACTGAATCTGCCTGCGCCGGGCGCCATGACGCCTTGTTTTACGTGCCAATTCGATGGCCGCCAGAAGCTCATCCGGCAGCGCCAGGGTCTCAAGCTGGCCGGGCGGCAGGGCGACCAGCTGTTCGCCTAGACGCTGCAGCGCGCGGGCTTCATTTTTTTTGCGGGTTCTGCTTTTATAATCCGGATCCATTTTACAGACCTCCCCCTTCCGGTTTACCCGGCCGTTGCATAAAAACAGGACAAGCTATAGAAAAAAAATTGCACCGGGGATTAGCCAACACCAATACCCGTTAAGATTTTCCTGCGGCGGCGCGCTCACGTTCTTTTGACCACAGAACGGACTTGCCCACAATTCAGTTGATTTTGCCCCCAAACTCCTGCATTATTTACCCTGGTAGGGTAGCGGCAGGGTTCACCCGGACCCATCACAGCTAATACTGCATAAGGGTCGAGATGATCAAGCAATATCTCGACCGTTCTTTGCGGCGCCGATTCAAAGGAAAGCGTTAAAAAATGGTATCAACCAATCGGGTCAAACGCCTTAGAAGAGCAAAACGGCCAGCGACGGTATATCAGTATCAGAAGGATTGTCGTTGTTTTGCCCAGATCGCCGACAGCTTAAAAGAAGCCGGCGCGGAGGAGCTGGCAGAACTGGGTGCCGAAGATGTCAGCCCAGAATTCAGTGGGATTCATTTCAGGGCGGATAAATCAACCCTGTATCGGATTAATTATCTGACCAGGCTTCTTTCACGGTGCCTTGCGCCGTTAATATCACTGGCTTGCCATGACACCGATACGCTGTATCAGAAGGCCAAACAGATCGAGTGGCAGGATTTTTTTGCGGAAGGCAGTACCTTTGCCGTATCGGGGAATGTTTCCGACAGCGCGATTTCGCATTCAAAGTACGCTGCCCTGCGCCTTAAAGACGCGGTTGCCGACTATTTCAGAGAAAAAACCGGTCAGCGGCCGGATGTGTCGGTCAGGAATCCGGATATCCTGCTGAACCTTCATATCAAAAACGATAAGGCCGTTATAAGCCTCGACACTTCAGGCGGCGCGCTTCACCGGCGAGGATACCGTGAGGAGACCGTATCGGCGCCGATGCAGGAAACCGTTGCCGCCGCGATTATCCGATTCAGCGAATGGGACGGTTCCGTTCCCTTATATGATCCTTTGTGCGGTTCGGGTACCCTTTTGTGTGAGGCGCTCATGCGGTATAGCAATATTCCTGCGGGTCTTTTCAGAAATCGATTCGGTTTTGAATTTTTGCCCGACTTTGACGCCGCTGTCTGGCAGCAGATAAAAAAAGAGGCCGATGGACACATCCGGGAACTGCCCAAAGGGTTGATTGCGGGCAGTGATGTCTCCGCCCAGGCTGTCGGCGCGGCGCGGACAAACCTGATGGGGCTCCCTTACGGAAATAACGTCAGCGTTGCAAGGGCGGACTTCAGAAAGCTGCCCGCCCTTGAAGGGTATGTAATTGTAACCAATCCGCCTTATGGCATTCGGCTGGGGGGAGACGAGGACCTTGCAATGTTTTATAAAAATCTCGGTGATTTTCTGAAACAGAAATGCAAAGGCTCGGCCGCTTTTGTTTATTTCGGCGCGCGGGAATATATCAAAAAAATCGGACTGAAAGCATCATGGAAGAAACCGCTCAAGGCCGGCGGACTTGACGGCCGGCTGGTTAAATACGAGATGTACTGAGAACATTATCCTTTCATTACCACGTGATAAATTGTTGGCTTTTTATTAAGTTCTCATAAAAAATGCCGATATTTAAGCTGTTGCCTGGAAAAACATATTTGTAAATCGCGGGCTCCGTCAATACTGATAAATTAGATGAAGGAATAGAATATGAAAATATCTGCCAAAGAAAAAAATTCCGAAAAAAGAGATGATCCAAGAATAAAATATTCGGGACAAGTTTTCTTTACGACAAAAAACGGTTTTTACGAAGGCAACTTAAAAAATTATAGCGAGCATGGTTTATTCATTAGGACATTTAATATTCTACCAGTGGGATCAACAGTTACAATTGCACTCCCCTATTTGGATGGATATGTTAAACGTCAAGGCCAAGTTGTACGGGCTAATAAAAATGGGTTTGCCGTGGAGCTTTTCAAGGAGGACTGTGATCCATTTCAAAAAGTCAGCCCGCGAGCGATGCAGATAAAGTGAAGGCACGAACGTTTGGCCCCTAAATGTTAAAGACCCACCTCCTTACGTTCTAAGTATCAAATTTATGACAGGACTTCAATACTCATAATAAGCCCTCTTATTTACTCTTTTTTTCTCGCTTTTCCTGTTTCTTCTCTTTAGCAGTTTTCTGGGGCTTTTTCTTTTCGCTTTTTTTAGTATCTCTTGCTTTTGACATATGATTTACCTCCGCAATATTTTAAAAAAAACTAATGACGCTATGTTACCTGTTTACTATATGTACCTGGAAATGCAATGTCAAAGTTGCCCAAGCAGCACATCTCTCTTTGAAGCGCAGGGAAGTGATGGGATCGGGTTTCGTAACGAACGAAACGCTGTAAAGTCTGACGGGTTTCACTATGATGTGAAATATGCTGTTCGACCTGATTTTTACTCACCATAGACTTCCAGATAAAGTTTTTGGACTGCGTTATCAGTTGCCCCCCTTCAACAATGTACTATTTGTAGACCTTACTCAGGGGGACTCCTTCTAGCCTTGCCAAAAACATTATCTGAAAGCCTATGTATATGGGAATTAAAGGTAAATAAAGGGGCCACCAAATGAAATCCCGCATTAAAGGAAAATTTACCTGGTGACGTTATTGGACAAATACGGAGTAACCGTCGGAATCCCGGAAACTGGATTTTTCCTAAAGGTTATCCTGCTCGCTACGGTTCTGATCGTTGCCTGCTGGTGGGGTTTTGCAGGGTATACTTACCTTCGTCGGGATTATTTTCATCAGCCGGCTACAAATAATAAGCCCCCAAAAACAGATGTTTCATAAGCCGAGATTGATTGTATAGAAAATTGAGTCTTTTATAAAAAAATACTTGCGGAGCCCAATGAATTGAATTACGGTCAATCTCATTTTCCCCGACCTGTGTCTCTGGCTGCCGCGGATATTGTCCCGTTGATGGCTCCGCTTCCACCGGGTAAATTCCTAACGAGCTTGCCGACCGTAAGGCCCTGCACAATTATGGAGAATATGACCACTGCATAAGTAATGGTCACAATGATGTCGCGGTGGCGGCCCGGCGGCAGCGACAATGCCATGGCTACCGAAATGCCGCCGCGCAGGCCTCCCCATGTGAGAATTTTGATTACATTCGGACTGAACGTGCGAAAGCGCCGCATGACTATAATGGGCAAAGCCACACTCACAAATCGTGACAGCAGCAGCAGCGGGATCAACAGTGCACTGGCGATCAGGTAGCTGTGGTTCCAGGAAAGCACCAGCACTTCCAGGCCAATCAGAACGAATAGAACCGCGTTCAGGACCTCGTCTACCAGCTCCCAGAAAGTGTCCAGGTTTTTGCGCGTGCGGTCGGACATCGCCAGGAGTCGGCCATGGTTTCCAATCAGCAGACCCGCCACCACAATGGCAATCGGTCCGGATAGATGAAGCGTGTCCGCCAGGGCGTAACCGCCGGCCACCAACGCCAGGGTGATCAATACTTCCACCTGGTAGTTGTCGACACTTTTCAGCATTCCGTATGCAATCGCTCCGCTGACCAGTCCGTAGACAATTCCCCCCAGCACTTCCTTGGCAAACAGCCATGCCACGGTACCTGCCGTAATGTTGTGTCCGCCTGCGGCAATTTGCAGCAGCACCAGAAACACCACCACCGCCACTCCGTCGTTAAACAGGGACTCACCGCAGATTTTGGTCTCCAGGCTTTCCGGTACCCGGGCTTTTTTCAGGATGCCGAGCACGGCGATCGGGTCGGTGGGGGAGATCAGCGCGCCGAACAGCAGGCAGTGCATTAGAGGCAGCCCGATGTTCAAGAGATCCAGTATAAACCAGCCCAGGATTCCGATAATAAACGTCGAACTGACCGTTCCCACCGTGGCCAGCGTTCCGATGATCCACTTCTGGCGTGCCAAGCGGTCCAGGTCGATGTGCAGCGCTCCGGCAAAGAGCAGAAAGCTCAACATGCCGTGCAAAAGGGTTTCGTCAAAATCAATGCTGTTGAGCAGTCTCAGCCCATCTTCCTCCAGACCGAATCCCAGAGGTCCTAACAGCGCGATTCCCAGGGATCCCAGAAGCGAGATGACCATTACCCCGATAGTGGTGGGTAGCTTGATGAAGCGGTAGTTGAGGTAGCTGAACACCGCTGAAAGCGTGATTAAAACGGCCAGGATGTTGAACAGTTTCATGAATTCCTTATTTCAGCATCATCACCTGCCGACCAGTTTCAATTTCAGTGCTGCCGCATAGCGCTCAAGCGCCGTTCGCACAGCCTCACGATCTTTTGCGTTCGCCTTGCCGGTCACGTTCCCTTCGAACAGGACGGATAGCACCTTGAGCTTTGCGGCTGCCCGATCGGCCTTGAGATCGACGCGCCCCGCAAACGTATCCCCGGCCAGCACCGGCAGACAGTAGTAGCCATATTTGCGCTTCGGCGCAGGTTTGAAAATTTCCAGAACTTGATCAAAACCAAACAGATATCGGACCCGGCGGCGATCCCAGAGCACCGGGTCAAAGGGCGATAGCAGAACGCCCCGGTCCGCGGGCGGTCGCACACGCTTGAGACGCGCTGCAAGCTCGAGGTCGTTGGGCCGGATCCAGCCGGGAATTTTCTTTTTGTCATCGCCTGCGAGCATACAGGGGACAATTTCGCCCTTTTCAGCGAGGCGGTTCAGGGCGGCCGCGATGCTCTTTTTTTGGTTGGTTAACCGCCAGGTTTGAGAAAGGGTGGCGGTCGAGGCCCAACCATGCCCTTTCAGTGCTTGAAAAAGCAGTTGCTCGATGGCTTGCGGTTCGGATAGGCCGTTTTGCCGCCAGCACTCGGGAATAACCCGTTCGGCCAGATCGTAGATCCTTTGAAAATTCCGCCGTTCACGAATGGCGAGTTCCCCCGAGGACCACAGCGCGGTGGCTACCCGTTTGACCAGTTTCAGATCCCACCACCCGCGGCTTCCACCGCCTTCCATATCGAGGGCGCGGATGGGTCCTTCGTCTCGAATACGTCGGCGCAGATTTTGTGCTATTTTTGGGTGTTGCCCGATTAGATCCCCCCACCAGGGATGACGGCGAAAGGCTTTGCGACGAAATTCGAAGACCGGATAAAACTCGATCGGGATCCAGCTCGCTTCGTGCCCCCAGTACTCGAAAAGCGGTTCGCGGGGACGCAGCAACGCCTCTGCCAGTTCAGGATCGAAGCCTTCGAGGCGTGAAAGAAGCTCGATTGCATGGCTGCGGGCGCCGGCGATTGAGACGGTGTCGAGCTGAAGGTAACCGAAACGCCGGATTATTCGATGGGCCGCTTTGCGGGCCCGCAGCTCAAGACCCGTTGCGCGCTTAGGAAGACCGGTCCACTCTGGTTTGAGAAGCCCGGCACGACAGAGCGCCAGGCGCCGGGCTTCGGTAATGATGATGGTTTCCATTAAAAAAAAGTAACAAAAAAAGCCGCTGCGGTAAAGAGCATAACTGGAATGCCAAACCCCAATCTTGCCTGAACAGCATAGCAAAAAGCCGCTGATGGTCCGTTATTATGCCCGATATCATCGGTGTGAGCACCATTTTCCGGATATCCCCTTTGGTGAATTCAAGGTAAATCCACTTGGATCATGCGATTGTCGTCTATCCTGATCCAGCGTTCCGGCGTTTGCCAAAACAGCCGCTCTCATGCTATAAAATCCATTAGCCGCTCTCACAAAAAGACATTGATCCCGGAGTCATTATGATCGAAAAACCCGGCCGGACACTCATTCTGATCTCCTGCGCCTGCGTCATTTTCTGGCCGGGGGCATTTATCTTCGGCTTTCCCGGGGTCATGCGCCAGCACTGGCAGGAGGCCTTCAATGTCGGCGGCAGCGCGGTTGGCCAGACGATTTTTTTTATTCTGACCGGCGCCACCTGCTTCATGTATCTTTGCGGGCGCTGGCAGGAAGAATACGGCCCCGCAAAGCTAACCGCCTTGGGAGCCGTCCTGTGCGGCAGCAGCGTTATTTGGCTGGGCCGGGCTGAGAACATGAATGCGGTCTACCTCTGGGCGTTTTTAGCCGGCGCCTCGTCGGCTTTCATCTATGTTCCGGCCCTGACGGTGGTACAGCGCTGGTATCCTGAAAGGCGCGGGTTGGCCTCAGGATTTTTCAATATGGCCTTTGGTCTGGCAGCAGGCGTCATGTCCCCGGTGTTCAGCGCCCTGATGTCAAGCTGGGGCTACAAAACGATCAACCTGGTACTTGGTTGTGTGGCGCTCATCGTCGGCCTGACGGCTTCCATCCTGATCCGATTTCCACAGGTGCATCTATCGGCGGCGACAGCCGATACGGCGCTTGAGCCGGCAAGCCGCTCGGTGGCTCAAGCCTTGAAAACCCGCGAATTCTGGTGTCTGTGGCTCACCTGGGCCCTGGCCGGCGGCGCTGGAGCCAGCATGCTGGTGCTGGCCACAGGATTTGGTTTGGCCCGTGGGCTGAGCCTCACCCAGGCCGTCGTTTTACTCACCGGTTTTAATCTGACAAACGGCAGCGGCCGGTTGGTAAGCGGATTTTTCTCAGACCGCTTGGGACGCAGCCGAACCATGGCGGTCAGCTTTACCTGTGCTGCCGCCGCCTATTTGATCATGCCCCATGTGGCCGGCATTTGGTTGTGGACCGCTCTGGCGGCGGTTATCGGCTTCGCCTTCGGAACCCTGTTTGCAGTCACCGCACCGCTGGCTGGCGACTGCTTCGGCATGACCCATTTCGGGGCCATCTTCGGGCTGATTTTTACCGCCTACGGGTTTTTGGCCGGACCGCTGGGCCCGTGGCTGAGCGGCTATATTCTGGACCTCACCCAGGGCAACTACACCCTGGTCTTTTCTTATCTGGGATTTATGTATCTGGCTTCTGCCGGACTCATCCTATTGGTTCAGCCCTGGCGCGCGTGTCGCTTATAAAATCAAATGGATACGGGGACTTGTCAGTCATGGAATACCGGCCCAGCGAGCATTGAAACTGAAAGCAGGTGTTTCTTGAACCTCTCTGCATGTTGTCTACCCTCCCGCTTTGCCAGCGCCGGGGTTTAGCTCACTTCGGGTCCAATATTTCTTTTCCTTCATTCCGCTTTGACTTTATCTGGACCGGATCACAGCTAAGTTTATCGAAATCTGCTGCCATGGAGCCAATGCGTTTCAGTAGATACGTGCGCTGGGTGGTGTCCAGAGACCGATCTATTTTTATTAATAGCTTAAGGGTTACATCCGTGTTGAAATCAATCTTCTGCTGGTAATCTCGTGTTCTCAATTGTTCGAAATTAACCAGCAGCGCCACGAAAGCCTCTTTAAAATCCGGTGCCTGCCTCCGCGTTGTAAGCAGGTTTCGAAATTCTGTCAAAACTTTTTCGCGATATATCAATCCGTCTGCCGCCAGCGGTATTATTTGATCGCTCCAGTCAGATACGGCCTGTTTCTGTTCCGCCGTCAGGCGGGAGATTCCTTTCTTAATGTCCTTTGTTATCCGTTTCTTACGCTTTTCTGCCAGGTTCTTCAGTGGGATATCGACATAGTCAGATTTAAATTTTTTATTCCGTTTTTCAATATTCTGAAACAGCTCGGCGAGCTGTTCATCTGATGCCGTCGCTAATATGTCAGCCATTTCCGGCCCGATTTGTTGCGACAATTCCCGCCAGTGTGTTAGGAACCGGTTAGAATAATATTGTAATCTCTCGTAACGAATGGGTTGGCGGGGGTCTTTTAAATCTTTGGCCAATTCCCTCAACGATTGGGCATAAACTGTAAGCTGGGTGCGGCAGTGCCAGTCCAATAGCCGCAGAAGCCGCTTTTCCAGCGCGCTGCTCTGTTGCCGATTCAGGGAGATATAATCGTCCACATAAAATGGGATCAGCCAGCCCAGATGAGGGTATATCAAGCGGGGTCCGCATCCCGCTAGCACCAACAAAAGGCAAATCGTGGGAATAAATTTTTTCATGGCCTAAACGTAAATCCCGCTATTATAAAACAAAAGCGAACAGCCTCAGGACTTCAAAAGTATACTTTCATTCTCAAACACCAAATATCTCAAGGTTATAGAAAAAGCCCAGGATCCCATCCTAAATCTTAAATCTTGATAAATCAACCTGCTTCCTGTTAAAAGAAAATAAGCAATAGAAAAAATAGAGCGTCACCCATTAAAGGTCGGGTCTATTTTAAAAATGCTATGAACACCAGAAAAAACATTATCTTTGCGCTGACCAGCGGCCTGCTGTTGGGGCTGCCCTGGTCCGTTTCGGCCTTGTTCTTTGTCGTTTTTTTTGCCTGGCTGCCCCTGCTGCTGCTGGAAGAGAAAGTCCGATATCACGCCAACTCCTACGCCATATTCAACTACGCCTTTGTCAGTTTCCTGCTGTGGAATATCCTGGGAACCTGGTGGATTGCCAAGGTTCAATTTGTGGGAGCCATCCTCATCATTCTCGCTAACTCACTGCTGCAGGCCCTCGTTTTCTGGCTGGCAAGCCGTATCCGGACCATCCTGGTAATTCCCTTGATCTTCCCTTTTCTGCTCATCTGGATGGGGTATGAGCATTTTCATCTGTCCTGGGACCTGGCCTGGCCCTGGCTCAATCTGGGCAACGCACTGGCGACCGCACCGCAACTCATCCAATGGTACGAGTTTACCGGAGTCCGTGGCGGGACGCTCTGGATAATACTAACCAACTTTGCGCTCTTGAGGGCGTATTGTACATATCGGAAAAAAGGCCCGGGTTCTATGGTTGCGGTTGGCGCAACAACGCTGCTGCTCCTGCTTGTCCCCATATCCGGGTCCTATCTTATTTTCCAAAACTTTGAAGAGGAGGGAGAAACCGTAAATATCGCTCTGATTCAGCCCAACCTGGATCCGTATACGGAAAAATTTAATCCGCAAAATCATGCGCGCCATGTGGCGGAGTTTTTCAGGACGGCTGACGCTCTTATCGATGATGAAACCCAATATCTGTTCGGCCCCGAAACCCTTATTGTGGACCAGATTGACGAGAGCGATCCTTCAGCATCGATCTACTACCGGAATTTGTTGGAATTCCGCAAAAAATATCCAAAGCTGAATATTCTCCTGGGCGTACACAGCTATCAGAAACTCGGCCAGGAAGACATACCGCCGGGAAGTCGTTTCAATCGTGAGCAAAACTTTTACTACGAGCCCTTCAATACGGCGCTTTTTCTTCCACAGGGTTCCGCATCGGCACCCCAGTTTTACCACAAAACCAAGTTGGTACCCCTGTTCGAGCGCATGCCTTTTGTGCAATATCTGGGCTTTTTGGGGAAATACTCCCTGGAGCTTGGCGGCTACACCGGCACCTACAGTCTTCGTCAGCAGAGCACTGTTTTTGTATTGCCTGACACTTCGATAACCATATTGCCGATTGTCTGCTTCGAATCCATATTCGGCCCTTACTGCTCCCGCAACCTGCCAAAAGAAAAGGGCTTTATCTGCATGATCACCAACGACGGGTGGTGGAAAAACTCGCCTGGCTATCGACACCACTTCAATTTCAGCCCGGTTCGGGCCATCGAAAACCGGCGGGACTTTGTTCGAGTTGCCAATACCGGAATTTCTGCCCTTATTAATGCCAAAGGCATGGTTATCGCCAGGACTCCCTGGTGGCAAAAAACGACCCTCAAAGGGAAAATTCATCTTCGCCGGGGACAAACTTTTTTCGCTCGACACGGCGATTATCTGGGCCGGATTTCTTTGCTGTCTGGGGTATTTCTGGTTTTGTACGGAGGGATTCGAAAGCTGAATCAGGCCCGTTGAACCGTGACGCTTTTGTTGCCGATGCGGTAGTTGGGACCTTTGCCCAACACCTGCCCCACAAGCTTTTCAGGCACATCCACCAGCGTGTGTTGCTGCTGAATGCTGATTTTGCCCAGCAAACGACCGGGGATATCGGCAAGGTGGGATATCCCGCCCACGACATGATTGATGCGGACGCCGTCGGCCCGGCCGGTGCTCAGCAAAAGGCGCACCATTCCTTTTTCATGGGAAGCACTCTCCCGACCGCGGCCTTTGCGGCGCTCGGGACGCTTGATTGCCTGTTTGCTGACAGGAGCGCTGAATTCCGCCACCTCCTTGAGGGGTGCAATCGGACGCTGCTTTTCTTCTGCGCGCGCCAGTTTCAGGGCCACGGCGGCAACCTCTGCCAGGTCGTGACCGTCTTCAATCAGTTGTGCCACGATCTCCCGCTCACGGTTGCAGCGCCCGCGCCGCAGCCAGACCATCACTTTCTCCAACAGCTGTGATTCGCGCTGCAGTTTGATATCTTCAGCGCTCGGCAGCATCGTTCGGGTGATTTCTTGTTTGATAAACCCTTCTATCCGGCGCAATCCCCAGCGTTCCTTAGGGGTCAAAAGGGTAATGGCAATACCCGTTTTCCCGGCCCGCCCGGTGCGCCCGATGCGATGCACATAGCTTTCCGGATCCTGCGGAAGATCATAGTTGAAGACATGTGATATATCGTCGATGTCAAGCCCGCGGGCGGCCACATCGGTCGCCACCAGCACTTTGAGCTTGTTGTCACGGAAGCGGTTGAGCACCTTCACCCGGGCATCCTGGCTCATGTCCCCGTTCAGGGCCTCGGCCGAAAATCCCCTCGACGCCAGCTCATTGACCAGTTCGGCCGTGCCAAGACGCGTGCGCGCAAAAATAAGTGCACTGGTGATGGGCTCGATTTCAAACAGGCGCGCCAGGGCTGCCGGTTTGTCGGCTTCATTAACCAGGTAATAGCGCTGTTCGACGGTCTCCACGGTGAGTTGTCTGCACCCGATCTTAAAGGATCGGGGCGCGTTCATGTATTGCTCGGCCAACCGCTGAATGCGCTGGGGCAAGGTGGCCGAAAAAAGGGCGGTCTGACGACTGGACGCGGTTTGATCCAGGATGGCCTCGATGTCCGCGATAAAGCCCATGCTTAACATTTCATCGGCCTCATCCAGCACGACGGTCGCCACCCGCTCGAGTTTGAGCACGTTTCTGCGGATCAGGTCGAGCAGGCGGCCGGGGGTTCCGACCACAACGTCCACGCCTTTTTTGAGACGGCTGATCTGCCGATCATAAGGCTGCCCGCCGTAAACGGCCAGGACACGCACGCCGGTCTGTCGGCCGTAGGTGACCATGGCATCCGCCACCTGAATGGCCAGCTCCCGGGTGGGGGTTACCACCAGGCTTTGCACATGGCGCTGACCGGTTTGAAGGTTATGCAGGATGGGCAGGGAAAACGCCGCGGTCTTACCGGATCCTGTCTGGGATTGGCCAATCACATCCTGCCCGGCAAGCATGGCCGGAATGATGGTGGATTGGATCGGTGTTGGTGCAGCGTAGCCGATGTCGGCGATCGACCGCACCAGTTGCGGCTGCAGGTCAAACTCGTTAAAATTGGCGGTCATCATGAAGCTCCTGTTTGCGTTTTGAAAAAAACTCCGGGTCGCATACCCCTCGCGGGTCATATGCCTGTTGCCTGTCAACAGTCGACCCACCCGGCAAATAAGAGCCTCTCTGCTGCAACAAAAACGCCCGGCCAAAACCGGCCGGGCCTCCATCTGAAATCGTCAAAACAAAATTCAGAACCACTGATGTGTCGAAAAATCTGATGCAACAGAGATGTCTGGAATCGCGTCAACAATATTGAATTTGGGCGAATCGTTCTGAATTTTATTGTTTATTTTTGATAAACTCTATTGCACCTTGAATTTAGGCTTATTTTAACTATAAATTTTGTAGGTTCATTGGATATCAGGGTCTCCCGAGAATCTTTTCAGATTGAGGTCAGGAGGCCTGAAATTATCTTGATGTTTGCGATCCGAAACGAATTGCTACAGCAATATACGGCACCCGGTATCAAATTACAAGCAAAAGTTAGCAGACAGAAAGAAACTAATGAACATCGAACATTGAACGTCCAACATCGAACGTCGAATGAATGTATTCTCTATGTTTAAAAAAGATTTAGCGAAGCGATTCCATATCAGGGCTACTGATCGGACGTCTCGATCCACTCCTTGAGGGTCTGATGCGTCTCTGCACAGCTGAACTCCGGTTTCCATTGACACTGGGCGCTTATCTCCACGCCTTCCTGAATCACGGAGACCGGGCGATCCGATGAAATCACCACCACGACGATGTTGTCATGCTCGGATGTGAACCGCAGCGCCGAGTTATAGCGCGCACCCCGGGCGCGATCTTCACCGGCAACCGTTCGCCCGTCCAGCAGGCAGGCAAATCCATACAGGCATGCGTCAGCGCCGATGTGCAGCGCTCCGTCGACTTTGGCCAGGGACTTTGACAATTCCAGGTTTTGAGTAAGTCGAAGATCCAGAGGCGTTTCGAGTCGCTGTCCGGATATCTGTACCGGCGGTTCGTTGAAGTCGATGACAAGTGTACTGCCCTGCTCATGGCTCTCGGCGCAACGAACCAGACTGGTGATAATTTTATAGAGCCGGTGGCTTGTTTCATCATCGAGATTTGATTCGAGCAGGATCTCCTCGACATTGACCAGGTTGGCCTGATGGGTGCTGGATTTGAATCGGCCGTCGGAAAAGCTGCAGACCGCTTCGTCGTTGATACGCAAAAATCCGTGTCGGCCCCGATAGTCGGCGATGATGTTAAATTCCGGCAATTTTTCACCGGCAATTCCCAGGATGGTTTTGCCTTCCGACACCAGTCGGCGATTTGAATTCTCCACAGACAGCAGCAGTTTGCGTACATGCTTGAAATTCGTCAGGTTGGGCTGTCCCATTTCAGGGAATCTGGCAAAGAACTCCAGTTCCGCAAGCGATCGCACGTCGATAAAAACCAGCTCACCGAGGGGCCATTGTCCCTCTTCGCGGGTTCTGGAAATACCCAGCACGGCATCCAGAATCGGATATACCCGCAACTGGGTATCCCAACCGAGGATGACATTCATACGATCGACCACATAATCCCGCACGGCATGGGTCGAATATTCACTGAGAAAACTGCCGGATATTCCGGTGTACAACTCTTCTTCATTGGCGGCGTCATGGGAAAACCGCCAGGCGGCGTGTTCCAACCAACACTCTGTCGGGCCGATGCAACACATGTCCGGATGATGCTCGCTAAACCACATCTGGTAAAAGACCGAACTGGATCGGCCGCCCCAGGAGATGAGACCGGTCAATTCCAAATTTTTTTCCGGCACCATATGTCGGAATTTCTTTATTTCGCCCGAAAGTCTGGTATTCTTGCGCCAATCGCCGGTAGCAAGATAAAGTTCTTCGAAAATGGGTTCATGTCCCCGCAGCAGATTTTGGGGGTCGCAGACGCGCATCGGTTCGTCGGGGGCGATCGCATAGATTACTGCGGCTCGACTGGAACCCGAGAAATGGGACAGGCCGTCCTGCAGGCCATCGAGGGTGTCCTCGATGCATTTGCAGATAAAATTTGAATTTACCAAAGCATCCCCCATAAATGGCTGTTGTCGGTTGCCGATGAAATAGCACAACGGCCAAAAAAGCTCAATCGGATATCGGAATCCGCACCTGCAAAACTAGGGCTATTTAACGGCCCCGGGGAAAAGAAGCGGTCATCTTTATTCATAAACATTGACAAATAAGCCTAATTTCGTTATCCGGATGAGTATTGGATGTGTTCTATTGAGACGCCTCTATTTGGTGGGTTTCTGCCGATAATTTAGAGCCGGAGGCCAACACTCGCTTGGTTTTACCGGGACCCCCTTTGGGGGCAAACCAAAGCAGGGCCCTTTGCGCTCGGATTCTTTACGCCGTCCGCGTTGAAAACAACAACTTCATATCCGCCCGGAAAAGTCACAGCAATGAGCCAGGACAGCCATAGATCAGACCTGCAGCCGAGTGAACGCGATGAATTGCTCGCTAGAATCCAGGAATTGGAAGAACGCTGCCGCCGGGCTGAAGATGCCCTTCGAACATCCGATCAACGCAATCAGCTTCTGGGTGACAGTGCCCCATTTGGCATTATTGTCGTGGAGACCGAAGGCCGAGTGTTCGGCGCCAATCGGATAATGCTGAACATGCTGGCCTGGCCGTCCGATCGGGATGTCACGGAGCTGAACGTTCTGCAACATCCGCCCCTGGTGGATTCCGGAGTCGCGGACTCGTTTCGGCGCTGCCTGGAAAAAAGAAGGCGTATCGTCAGCGATCATTCCTGTCTGCTGACCGCGGATGGATGCGAACATCTGCGCTATCATATCAGCCCTGTACTCGAACCGGATGGCAGACTTTCCGGAATTATCGCCTTTGTCGAAGATGTCACTGAACTCAGGGTTGCTGAGGAAACAATTAAAGCCAGCGAAAAAAAATATCGCCGCCTGTTTGAATCCGCGCCGGTGGCCATGATCGAAAGAGACGCCGGCGAACTGAAACGGCACCTGGAGCAACTGCGGGCCGAAGGCATCACCGATCTGCACCGTTATTTCAATCAAAATCCCCAGGAGGTGGCCCGCTGCATGGGTCTGATCAAAACGGTAGATTGCAACACCGCCTTTTTGGACCTGATGGAGGCTCAAACCCGGGATGAAGTCGATAGTGGAATCAGACTCGCCAACAGCCCCGAGGACGTTATGCGCATGGCTCGGGATATCATCATGATGGTGGCGGACGGCAACCTTTCCAATGAACGCGAAGATACCTTCCTGACGTTAAAAGGTACCCAGAAGAGTATTCTGGGCAAATCCTTACCGCTTGGCGGCCATGAAGATAGCTTCAGCCGCATCCTCATCGCCATGGTCGACATCAGCAAACGCAAACAAGCCGAAGAGGCGCTGCGCGCCAGCGAGCAACGCTTTCGCGAGCAGTCCCTGCGCGACAATCTGACCGGCCTCTACAACCGCCGCTATCTGTATCAGTCCCTGACCGAGTTGATCGAACACGCCAAGACCAACGGATCGGTGGTGTCCGTCATTTTCATGGATCTCGACCGTTTCAAATCCGTGGTGGACACCTACGGCCATCTCAACGGCAGCCGCACCATTAAGGAGGTGGCCACAACCATACGAGAGACCCTCGAAAAACCGGCCTACGCCGTTGCCTACGCCGGCGATGAGTTCGTGGTTGTCCTGCCCGACTTTGATCATGCCCAAGCCGTGGAGCAGGCAAAGAAAATTCAAGCTCGCATAAGAAACCATGTTTTTCTGCGTGACCAGGGCCTTGCGGTCAGCATTCGTTCCAGCTTCGGGGTCGCCACTTTTCCGTATCATGCGGATGACATGACAAATCTGCTGGCGACTGCAGATCACGCCTTGTTTGGTGCCAAAGGCTCCGGCAAGGACGCTGTCAAATCCGCCAAAAACATTTGATCCTCTATTCCCACCGATCCAATATTCCAGTATTCCATCATTCCTATTGTGAGCGAAGCGAACCAGTTCAACCCATTATCGCCATCCGACCGGTTGATACCCTTTATCACGGAGACATTGGTCCACAAACTTTTTAAACACAGGGCCCGGTTTGCCCGAATTGATCATGCTGCGGGTCATGGATGCTGCGCCGCCTCCGGCAGCCCCGGCGGCAGCGCCGACCCCCAGGTTCCCGGTAACTGCGCCGACCGCCGTACCGGCTGCACCGCCGACCGCCGCACCCTTGGCGGTATCTTTGGCGACCTTCGTACCGCTGTCTTCTTTGGCCCCGTAATCGATCGCCAGCTGAATGCAGTCATCAATATCGGACTCGGCGGCTTCTTTTCCGACATACGTTAAGTGGCTATTGGGATAAAGCACCGGGCGCTGTTGCGCACAGGACAACATCGTAACTGCGAAGCCTATCAGAATGAAATATTTCTTTTTACCACTTTTCATCGGTTCATTCCTCCATGGTGATGCCATTTTCTTTCGCAAGTGCAGAATAATGGTCTCGCGTTTCAAATGCTCAGCTCAATCCGGGAAAACCGCCTTTTCCTTGATTTCACTGATAATTCTTTCGTTGCAGGCACTGATCGATGCAATAATCTGCAATATCGGTTTTCATCTTAATCACGGCTTCGGCAGCGCCGCCAGCACCGCCGAGATAAATTTTTCATCATCCCATGCGTCGCTAGGTGAGCTGTTGCCGAGCCTGACCAGCACCAGCTTTCTGGATGGAATAATGATGACCCTTTGCTCCTGGAATCCATTCGCCCAATACGCATCTATTGGAATGGAAGGCCAGCGACGATTGGCAGGATTCGAAGCCGATCCGGCATTCAGCCAGAACAAGGCTCCGTATTCTCCCAGGGGTGCTTTCCGGGTCGGGGTCGTGGTATACGAGACCCATCCCTCGGGAAGCAGGCGTTCGCCTTCCCAGACCCCATCCTGAAGATAGAGCAGACCAAAGCGCGCCCAGTCCCGGGCGGTCGCAAACACATAAGATGAACCGACGAATGTTCCCGATGGATCCGGTTCGAAAACCATGCTGTGCATGCCGATCTTATCGAACAGCTCCCGGTGTATAAACGTGTAATAGTTTCGATATTCCTCTTCGGCAGCCCGGCGTACAATCCGCGCGATGATGTTGGCCGTCCCGCTGGAATAGTTGAACTTCGTGTCCGGTTCAACCTCGAGGGGTTTTTGAATCGCGTAGGCGGCGAAATCATAGCTGTCGTAAAACATGGAAACGGCATCGGAAAAAGGTGCATATGCTTCATTAAATTCCAGGCCGCTGCTCATCCGTAAAAGCTGATCGAGAGTGATCCTGCGGCGAGGATCATCTGCGTTTTGCCACTCCGGAACCGGGGCCGGCTGGTGGATATCCAGTTTTCCTTTTTTTACCAGCACCCCGACCAGGGCATTGGTCACACTTTTGCTCATCGACCATCCCAGCAAGGGAGTCGTTTTGCTGAATCCCGGCGCATAGCGTTCGGCAACCAGCTTCCCATCATAGACCACGATCACCGCCCGTGTCTTGCGCGGGTTGTCGGGGCCGGGTTCCGCAAAGGCTGCTGCCAGCGCCTGGTTCAGCTTGTCGCCATCGACACCGGCCGGCAATGGTATCTGTGGTACCTGATCACCCGCCGGCCAGAGCAAATCCGTCTTCCTTTCTTCGTTAGATGCCTTTGGTGGAACGTTCATGAAGGTTTGGCGGCGCAATTCCGCTTCCGCGGTACCTTCCACAACCGTACAGCCGCACCCTTCCCGGAATATCGCCTTTGTTTCGAAAAACCCGTACGATGTTGAAGTTACTGATTTTTCGGTCTGATTCACATCGAATTTCGTAATGGCAAACAGAAAATGTACCGGAGCAATATCTTCACGGAAAACGGTTTCAGGGTTCCGCTTGGATATAAAGACGTTGGAGCATATGGTCTTGGCGACGTGACCGGTTCCGATGGGCAGCGTGTTGCTCAAATACCACCCGCCTGCGATAACAGCGGTAACCAGAATCACACACAAGGCGAATATCGTTCTCTTTATCCGAGGTTTCATTATGTTCTCCGATTATTAAACCACATTTCAAAAGTTGGAGTGGGTTCTAACCTGGGCCACTTTGCATTTTGTAGGTTGGGTTGAGCCTGCTCCAGGCTTTGTTGGGTTTCGTTGCACTCAAGCCAACCTACATTTTGTCGCTGTTATTGCGAATTGCGAAACCCAACATACGGCCGATTTCCGATAAACACCAATACCCAGTACCACCTAATTGAGTTTCGCTCAAAAAGGGTATAATAAATATCGTCTCCGCAGCTGACGCCATTGTTTCTCATCAGCCCGCCAGGTTTTCGCGATGCCGGCCGGATCCTCCCCCGCCAAAATTTGAATCAGCACCGTTTCAGATCCCAGCAGGTTATCTTCATTTTCCAGGCGATATTCAGCCGGATACAGGCGGTGCAGTGTGGCGGCGACTTCCAGGCCCAGCCGCACGGGTCGTAGTGCCTGGCGATCGGTCACCAGGATAAAAACGCCCCGGCATTTCCGGCCGGCAAATTTACTCGAGCGCGGGATAAATGCAACCGGGTAAAATCGAACGCCCGCCAGGCTTTTTGCATTCAGCGCCGCGGCCAGTTGGAGCCCGTCGATCCAGGGTGCACCGATCTGCTCAAAAGGGGTGCCGGTTCCGCGCCCCACTGAAATGCGGGTTCCCTCTATGGCCCCGATTCCCGGATACAATGTGGCCTGAATCAAATTCTGCATGTTGGGCGACGGATTCACCCAGGGCAGACCGGTCTCATCAAACCAGTGTCGGCGCCGCCAACCCTGCATTTTTACGACGGTTAGTTCCACTGCGATATCATTTTCAGCTTTAAAAAGCAGCGCCAGCTCGCCCATGGTCAATCCCGTGACGGATGGGCATGGGAAAATAACCCGTAAATCCAAGAAATTTTTGATCGAGCAGGGGGCCTTCGACCCGAATTCCATTAATAGGGTTGGGACGATCCAACACCATGACCTTGATCTTTAGTTTGGCGGCGGCCTCCAACATATAGGCCATCGTGGTCATATACGTGTAGAACCGCGTACCGATATCCTGCAAATCGATCACGACGGTGTCAATTCCCGCCAGCATTTCAGGCGACGGCCGCAGGTGCTTCCCATAAAGTGAGTGGATCACCCGTCCGGTTTTTTTGTCTCGCGCAGAGGCCACGCGATCGTCACGGATGCCGCGAATGCCGTGTTCCGGGCTGAACAGGGCAATTAACTCAAGATTGCCGGCCCCGTCTAATAAATCGATGGCGCTGACACCGTCGCGAGCCTGGCCGGTCTGGTTCGTAAGCAGGCCGATTTTCTGGCCCCGCATCCGATTAAAGGCCTCGGCCCGCAGGACATCCAGGCCGCTCAGGACCTGCGCGCGAGGCTGATTTTTTCCCGTCGACAAATTCAGCGACCGCAGGTTTGGGGTATCAGCCTTCGCGGACAACTCTGCCGGTGTGGCCTGATCGGCCGCCACACTGACGGCAATCGTGATAATCTGCTCGCGCAGATCGAATACGTCTCCTTTCCCGTCCGGATGAAGCCGGTTGGAAAGAAACACGATATACAGGCCGGTCTCGATATCCAGCCAGAGTTTGGTGCCGGTAAAACCGGAGTGGTCGATCGGCAGGGATGAACGCTTTTCTCTGCGTTCATTAAAGGTCGTGTCCAGACTCCAGCCGAGACCGCGAAGATAGCCTTTATTCAGGGGTGTTGATGGCGACATCATGGCGGCCAGGGTTGCCGGAGATAATATCTGCGCTGGACCGGATGTGCCGCCCCCCAACAACATCCGGCAGAAAATTGAAAGATCATCCGCCGTGCTGAAGAGGCCGGCGTGACCCGGACTACCCCCCATACGGCGGGCGGATGGATCGTGAACCAATCCGCGAAGCATCGTGCTATCCGGGCCTCCGCAAGGTCGCGCGCTCTTCCGGCAGCGGTCGGTCGGTGCAATCCGAGAGTGCATTTTGGCCCCGGGATGATACATGCTGTCGTGCATCCCCAAGGGCTTAAATATATGCTCCTGTGCAAACTGATCGAGAGGCATGCCACTCACCCGTTGAACGATTTCACCCAGCAAAATAAAATTGACGTCGCTGTATACGATACGCTCACCGGGTGGTGTCAGCGGCACATCATTTACAATCTGCTCTATTGCAGCGCGATATCCTTTCCAGCGCCGCGCCGGATTGATGCCGGATCTCAAGCCGGACATGTGGGTCAGGAGATGCCGCACGGTAATTTCCGACTTGCCGTGCCGCTTGAATGAAGGAATGTAGACGGTTACCGGATCTTCCAGAGAGATCCGGCCGGCTTCGACCAGCATCATAATGCTGGTGGCCGTGGCAACGACTTTGGTGAGGGATGCAAGGTCGAATACCGTATCGACTGTCATGGGCTCAAGGTCGGGCACCAGCGCGCGATGGCCGAAAGCCTTGCGATATAAAATACGCTCGTTTTGACCTATGAGAATCACGGCGCCCGGCAGACGCTTCTCCCGGATGGCCTCCTCAACGAGATCATCGATCCAGCAGAGCGCTGCATTGCCGGGGAAACCGGCGGAAGCCGCAACTGGTGCCATATTTCCGGAGATCGAAAAGGAAGCTGCCGCCGCAAGGCTGGATAGGATGATTAACAACAATGCCGGCAGTACCTGACAGCCTTGCCTCTCAGTGAATGAGATTTCACGCCGGGCTTTCCGGATAGCCGATATCAGGACATTCATGTGATTTTATCTTTTTGAAGATGCACATTCCAAGGTGGTACAAACGAATGCCAAAAGTGACCTTTATTTCTCATTTTGCTCCCAATAAGCCATCATAAGATTATCGGATCAGCGTTGTCAAATTGCCTTGCATCTGTTATCACTGACTTGAAAACTGATACCCAACCCGGACAAGCTTATCGGGGAATTGAAGATCGAAGATTGAAAATTGAAGATTTGTGGTATTCCAGATATCGTTGATTGGTTGATCAGTTGATTGGTTAAGTGGTTAAGTGGTTGTAAATATGGATGTATCCCATATTTGCAAAATAATTGGACACTTCATGTTTTAACAATCGTAACATTCTAAAATTATGACTAAAATTTACTTAATCAACCATAACCAGTAAACTATTCAACGAGGTCTGAAATAGGTACTAAAAAAGGAGATCCCATGACCCGTGAAATCGTAAATCCCCTGAACAAACCGACCCCGGTCCTGTCACCTGCAGTCAAGATAGATAATTTGGTATATACTGCGGGCCAGGTTGGCGTGAATCCTGAAACCGGAGAGCTGGCCGGAGCCGGTATCCAGGAACAAACCAAACAAGTTATGGAAAACATCAAACTGCTCCTTGAAGCTGCCGGCAGTTCCATGGAAAAGATTATCAAATGTCTGGTGTTTATTACCGACATGAAGGATTTCCAGGCAATGAACGAGGTCTATAAGTCCTATTTCGAAAAAGATCCACCGGCACGATCTTGTGTTGAGGTGGCCGCCCTGGCCAATCCGGAACTAATCGTGGAGATCGAGGCAATTGCCATTATTTAGAAAAAAATTGTGTGTCGTCGGCCATGGGAACATTCAGAAACAACCCTATTTCAGGAGTAATCCATGCCATCGAGAAAGACCGTCGGCCTGGTGCTCGGCAGCGGGTCTTCGCGCGGCTGGGCCCATATCGGGGTCATTGAAGCACTGGAAGAAGAAAAAATCCCCATAGATTACATCGCCGGGTGCAGCATCGGCTCCTATGTCGCTGCCATCTATGCCAGTGGCGGACTCAAGAGCCTCAAAGAGTTCGTTCTGAGGATGGACGGCAAAAAGGTCTTTTCGTATTTTGATGTCGTGTTCCCGCGCTCGGGCCTCCTGAACGGCACCAAACGGTTGAAAGAGCTTTTTTCAATGCACGCCGATGCGGCAGATTTTTCCGACCTGAAAATCCCGCTCATGATGGTGGCCACCGACCTCGCAACCGGCAAAAAAGTCGTTCTGAAATCCGGCAGCATCCTTAACGCCCTCAGGGCGACCATGTCCATACCGGGGCTCTTTGCCCCTGTGAAAGTCAAGGACCGCTGGCTCGTGGACGGCGGCCTGGTGGACCCCGTACCGGTGGGTGTCGCCAGGGCTCTGGAAGCCGATGTCGTGATCGCCGTTGACCTCAACAGCGGGGTTGTCTCACGCACGAAACGGATGCGGCAGAACCGACGCGCGGCGAAGGAAACCAGCCATCCGCAGGCCTATAAAAGTGAGCTGTTTGAAAAACTGTCGGATTATTATGAAACCGCCGGAATCAACTTCGCGGGTAGAATCAATGAATTGCTCGGAAGGGAATCGTCGACTCCGGATATCATCGAGACTGTCATGACCTCGATCAACATCATGCAGGAGCGGATCACCCGCATCAACCTTGCGGTGGAACCACCGGACATATTAATCCAGCCGCACCTCGGGCAGCTGAAGATGCTGGACTTCGACCAGGTTGATCACACCATTGAAGAAGGTTGTGCCGGAGTCAAAGATAAAATTGAAGCAATCAAGGCGCTGCTCGAGCCGGCGTGATAAATACACATATCGTTAATTGGTTGTAAATATGGATTTATCCCATATTTTCAAAATAATTGGACATTCATGCTTCAAAAAGAAAGGACAATTAGGACACAGATGACCACGGATAAAAAAAGAAAGTTTGTTTCGCCTTCGGCGAGAAAGGACACATAACAAGCAGACAGCTACATATGTCTGGACATGGTTCCGCCGCCAGGCGTTTTGTACTAATCTGTGGTTATCTGTGCAAATCTGTGTCCCCAAAATCTTTAAGCAACAATCGTAACATTCTGAAATTATGACCATAATTTACCTAATCAACCAGTAAACCAGTAAACTATTCAACCAGGTCTGAACAAAAATCGAAATTCTCACTTTTTACGAAGCCATCAATATTAAGCATCCGATTTTTCAGGCCGTTAGCCACCGGCCACCATGGGCAGCAATGTAATGATATCCCCGTCCTTGACATGATAGGACAATTCATTGGATGCGGCGGCGTTTTGATTGTTGATGTAGACCATCCATTTCAATAATAGTCTATCCTCTCCATCCAATATCCTGCCTTCAAGGCCGGGATACCGGCGGATTAAGTCTGCAATACACTCCTGAACGCTGCCGCCCCGAACCTCGATCAGCACCGCACCGTCGGTTTTCTCCTGCAACAGTTTTGGAACCTTGAATTTTATACTCATTTACTTTGCGGCCAAATGATCAATACCCAGCTCTTCAAGTTTTTGGGGCATCGGATTGCCCTTATCATCCCATCCCATCAGATGGTAATAATAATACTTTGCTTTTTCCATTTCTTCATCGTCCAGGGAGGTGTCAGACAAGGCACCGTCTTTTGTCGGCTCGAAGAACCGTGTCGGAAGCCTGTCATCTTCTGCTGAAAATCCTTCGCGGACGTTGAACAGCCGGCACATTGTGATGATACGTTCAGCCGTCCGGTATTGCTCCATAACACTGGTGTCCCAGCCCGTAACCGCTGCTGTGAGTTCCGCATACTGGGTATAAGTGTAGGGCAGTAGCAGACAAAGCACCAGGGAATCGGCGATAAATCGTTTGGTTTGCAGCACCTTAAACAAGGCCACTTTGCGCGGTCCGATGTCCGGGTAAGGTGCCGGTTCGAATCCCAGCGGGAGGGCGTCCGCAACAACGACATTGGGCTGCTCGGTCATCTCACAGTAAAAAATATCAATCAGGCTGTCCATGTGATCTGCGCCATGAGGATTCACCATATAGCCAAGCCCAAGTGCTTTGCTGATTCTGGGATCATGCATCGGCAATTCCTGTTTTTTTACCTGGACGGCAAAAGCATCGGATCCCTGGCCGATTTTTTCAGCTATCCGGGCCGAACCTTCTGCGAGCAGATCGCCGATGCCCTCGCGACGGGCAATAAGCTCGATCATTTTAAGCATCGCATCGGCATTGCCGAATTTCAGTTCGATACCTCCGGTGTCCTCAGATGTTAAAAAATCTTTCTCAAAACATTCCATGGCGAAGGCGATGCTGAGGCCGGTGGAGATGGTGTCAAGGGAATATGCATTGCACAATTCGCTTCCCTTGGCGATGGCATTCAGATCATCGACACCGCAGGCCGAACCCAGCGCCGCCATGGTTTCATACTCCGGCCCCCCGTAGGCACGGTCCACCTGATACGGCGCCTCACACGCCACCATTTTTTTGCAACGGACCGGGCAGGCAAAGCAGCCGTCCATTCCGACACTTATCGTCTCTTTCAGGGTGACCGCACCAATCTTGTCCGCGCCCGGAAAGACGCCGTCGCGAAAATTCCTGACGGGCAGGTTGCCCAATTGTTCAAAACGGGCCATGGCGGTCCCGGTGCCAAAAACTGAGAACGCTTTATAAAGCTCATTGTTTGCCTTGAGCCAGTCGACCATCTTTTTTACACCGTCGGTATCGGCGGCCGGCGGCATTTTATCGCCTCTGACCGCTACGGCCTTCAAGTTCTTGGAACCCATGACCGCACCCATGCCGCCCCGGCCGGCGGCGTCAAAAGGGCCGTGCATCAGGCAGGCATATTTGACCATGTTTTCACCCCCCGGACCGATCATGGCAGCCCGAATCCTGGTATCAGCCAGCTCGGATCGGATGGTTTCCTGGGTCTCCTTTGTGTTCAGGCCCCAAAGATGAGCGGCGTTTTTAATCTCAGCTTTACCGTTGTGAATCCAGAGATAGACAGGCCGATCCGATTTGCCCTCGACGATGAGCGCATCAAAACCGGCTCGTTTAAACTGAGCACCCCAATATTCGCCGACTTCGGATTTGGCAATTCCGCCAGTCAGTGGCGACTTCGCACCCACCGTATGGCGTGCGCAGCCGCCTAATGTGATGCCCGTCAGGGGTCCCGCAGCAAAAATGAGTTTGTTTTCGGGGCCCAATGGATCGATGCCGGGTTTCATTTCACTCAAGAGGTAATAGGCAATAAAGCCGGCCCCACCTAAATATTTCCGGCAAAATTCCGCATTAATTTGTTCGGTAGTTACCTTGCCATCGCTGAGGTTTACACGAAGGATCTTGCCGTTATAGCCGCCTGGTAAATGTTGTTCCATTTGCGAACTCCTCTCCCAAAGATTTTTTGACCATTATTATAAAAAATCATCTGAAGAGTAAAGCACAATTCTGAATCAGCTGGAGCTGACTTTGACGTTAACCTGTTTACCTCGTGAGTTGATTATCACGGAGTTTATTCTTATGTTATACCCTGAGACGATAAAAGGGATGGCCTTTTTCCCACCGGGCAATAAACAGAATGAGGAGATAACATGACGATCGAAGAAGCGATTAAGACGGCGGTAGCGTATGAAGTCAGGATTCGTGATATTTATCGGGAAGCGACCGCAGCGGTTGATGATGAGGTCGGCAAGCACATCTTTGAGACCTTGTGTAATGACGAACAGCATCATATCGACTACCTTCAACATAAGCTCAAGCAGTGGCAGGATACCGGGACAATTGTACCCGAAAGGCTTGATTCTGCAATCCCTTCCCAGGAAGTCGTCAACCGGGAAGCCGCAAAGGTCAAATCGCTGGTTGCAAAAGATTTCCTTGGCATCAGACGTCAAATGCTAAGCAAGGCGCTGAAAGTGGAAATCGAAACCAGTGATTTTTACCAGAAGATGGTCAATGAGCTGCCGGTCGAGGGACGCACGCTGTTTGAGCGGTTTTTAGAAATAGAAAATAATCACATAAAGACGGTTCAATTCGAGTTGGATTACCTGAGCAAAACCGGCTATTGGTTTGATATCAAAGAATTCGACATGGAATGACGAGACATATTAAAATGAAATATATAAATGCAAACGGCGATCAAAAGACCGAAATCTATACATACCTGTCCCGGCGCAGTCTGATGAAACTGATCGGTTGGTCGACGTTTGGTCTGGGCCTTGGGATCAGCGCCTGCGATCTCAGCAACGCTGACTCTGCGCCGACGACGAAAATTAAGAAGGAAAGTAAAATGGAATCAACACAATCGAACCCAACCATTGAAACCAGGATACCACCCATAGATACCGCCGCACCGGCTGAGACAAGTACAGCTTCATTTGCATTGGGCTGATTTTGGGGACCGGACTCCCGGTTCGGGAGTTTAGACGGAATCGTTAGGACCCGGGTCGGATATTCGGGCGGTCAGAAAGAAAATCCAACCTATCGTAGCATAGGTGACCACAGCGAAACCCTCCAGATCGATTTCAACCCGGCCCGCATATCATACAAAGAGCTTTTGGATATTTTCTGGCATGAACATGACCCCACCTACCGCGCCTGGAGCCGTCAGTACATGTCGGCCATATTTTATCACGACAAAACCCAGCAGAAGCTGGCATTGGAAACCAGGGCTCTCGAGGAGAATCGCAGAAACAAAAAAATACAAACCGAAATTCTGCCTTTCGGCAGGTTCTATTTAGCGGAAGACTATCATCAGAAATATCAACTGCGCCAGCGCCGGCAGCTGATGACTGAATTTAAGGCAATCTATTCCCGTGACATCGATTTTGTCAATTCCACCGCTGCAGCGCGGGTAAATGGGTATGTCGGCGGCCATGGCGAACCTGATGAGATCACGGCAAATATAGAAAACTTGGGCTTATCAACCGCAGGCCAAAAGCAATTGTTGGAGATTTCCAACAATTGGAAAAATTAGCCTTGAAGACCATGACCGTACCCGGCTCAATTAAAGAGCTTCCTTACAGATGGAAGCGGCCGGATCCGGAGTGATCAGGAAAATTCAATCGACATTCAAAGTAAAATATTCCCCTGATTTAGTGCAAAACGCTCAATGTTTTTTGCCGGTTGTCTGTGGTCCACGGATTGCCGCTTTATTCCTGCCTTTTTAAGCCTTTATATCGCCGCGCGTAAACACCCATTCCTTATCGGAAGACTGTGCTGGGGCAAATCGATAGCCATCCAAATTAAAGGATTTAAGATCTTCGACACGGGTTATGCGGTTTTGAATAATGTAGTCGCACATCAAGCCTCTTGCTTTTTTGGCATAGATAGCAACCACGCGATAAGACGGATCTTTGTACTCCTTAAAAACCGGCGTGATCACATCCGCTCTCAGAAGTTTGGGTTTTGCCGCTTTGAAATATTCAGCCGAAGCTAGATTGACCAATATGCCTGACTTCTCCTTTTTTATGATTTCGTTCAAAGACGCATTGATGCGGCTGCCCCAAAAACGATACACGTCTTTTCCTCTATCAGTGGCCAGTTTTGTTGCCATTTCAAGACGATACGGCTGAATCAGGTCGAGTGGTCGTAAGATCCCATACAGACCGGATAGAATTCGAAGATGTTTTTGGGCAAAATTAATGGTCTTCGCCTTATAGCGATCGACATCCATGGCAGCATATATATCGCCTTTAAAAGCCAATAGTGCCTGTTTTGCGTTGGCCCCCCCGGGAGATGTCCGCCAATCTTTATATCGCCGGACATTCAATGTCGCCAGGTTCTCACTGACGCCCATTAACCCGGCAAAACCCGACACTGAGAGCTTGCGTAGTTCGCTGACTAAGAATTCGCAATCTTCTAAAAACTCAGGAACCGTATGTTTTGATATGTGGGTGGGCTGTTCAAAGTTCAAGGTTTTTGATGAATTCATCAGTATAATCATTACCGGACTGCCCCTGTCGCTGCTACGGTCGTGTCGGTAGCCTCCATAAAACGCGAGGCCGTCAAGGTCACATCCGACCGTTTCCAGGCTTTGCGGAATCTCTTTTCGACCGCTACGGCCTGTTCCGCCTTGCCTTGCGCGCGCAAGCTCTGCAATAAGCCAAACAATGACCAGCCGTTTTCGCGATTCCGTTCCAGGTCCTGCCAGTAGATCGCTTCGGCCTCGTCGGCCCTCCCGGCACTGAGCAGCACCGCCCCCAGTGATTGCCGGACCGGAACGTGCCAATCGGGCGGCTCGTTGTAAATCAGGTTGTCCTCCAGCAAGATCGCACGATGAAGCCTGGCGATGGCGTCGTCATAATCACCACGTTTTGCCGACAGTTCACCTGCGAGTACCTCCGTGGCGATCTCAAGGATCGCTTTGGCGCCGTTTCTGGAAAAGGTCACGCGATAGCCTTCCAATGAATCATGCGCAGCTGTTTCTCGCAGACGATTCAATTCCAGGTTCGCTTCGTCCGGTTTTCCGGTGGCGGTATAAGCCAGTCCGCGGGCGTAGTACCAGACACCCGTCCAGAATAGACTGTCATCCGGCGGCCGGGGCTCATTCAGAACCGAATCCCATTCTCCGAAACGGGTGTACGCGAAGAGCGGCGTTACCAGAAACTGATGCAGCAGCGGCACTTCACGCCAGGCATCCGCCGGTATGCTGGAAGCTGCTTTGCGAGCGGCTTCGATGGCGACCTGGCTGCGCCCCTCCATCGTGGCCGAGTCCCACAGGAAATGGATATTGTGCGGGTAATAGGCCAGGGGGTAGACGCCCTGGGCGCGACACTGGGTGATGTAATCTTCATCGGCAGCCGTGGCATCTTCGTTGCTTTTGGATGCATCTTCGTAGCGTCCGATTCGACGGAAGATATGAGACGGCATATGAACCAGGTGACCGGCTCCGGGCGCCAACTTTCGAAGCCTTTCGGCCCCGGCTTCAGCCAGCTCGGGGCGGGCATATTCGACCGAGTGAATATAGAGGTGAATGGCCCCGGGATGATTTGGATTGCGGGCCATCACGGATTCCAGCACATCAAGAATTTGGGCGGTTTCCGGATAGGGCTGCATATCCCGCGTCCAATAATTCCAGGGCCGCAGATTCATCTCCGCCTCAGCGTAAAGCGTGGCCGCGTCGAGATCATCGGGGTAGCGATCGTGAAGTTCGCGCATCGCCGCGGCATAGGCGCGGTCCAGCGCGCTGCGATTGGGTTTTTCCTCCCCGGAATAGCGTTTCGCCAGGGCGTCGATATAGGCCTGTTCCCTTTCGGAGACCGTTTTCTTCAGTGCCTCCGCTTGGCGGATGGCTTCATGCGCCGGTTGTTCGGCTTCCGGCGCCATTGCCATGTTGATGTTGGGTCCCAGCACCAACGCCATGCCCCAGTAGGCCATGGCACAATTGGGATCGAGACGAGCGGCCTCGCGAAAGGATCGCGCGGCTTCGGCATGGTTAAAACCATAGGCGAGCATCAGGCCCTGGTTGATAAAGAGCTGCGCCCGGGCTGAGTTGGTCGTGACAGGAAACTTGTGATTTCCCAGATTCTGCAGCCGGGGAGCAAGCTGACCCGCTACTACGGTTGATTGGACATCGTCTTGTTCATTCGTCTGTGCAGCAATTAACGACTCGGCGATGAATAGCCCGGCCATGATCGCTACAAGTGCCGCAATGAAATTTATTGAATATTTATACCATTGAGTGTGCATAGCTGTACCTCCCGGTTCCTAAAAATTGATTTTTTTTAGTGAAAGACTCGCTTTTTGGTAACAGCTCAGACAGGAAGTTGCGTTTTCAGAAGCATCAAGAGGATAGCAGGCTACAGTATGAAAAAGCGAGCAAATTTAAAATATCTAAACTCTTTTAGATTCAGATAATTACGCAACATTGGGTAAATACAAGGTGCGCCGGACCTACCCTTAGTATAATACCACTGTGTAGTATTTCAAGGGGTGCATTGATTTTCCGGATTGAAACCCTGAAATATGAAAACGCTGAAAATGCATCAATTGGTTGGATTCACCTCAATTATTCTAACCCAAAAAATTGGTGCCCAAATTTAGATTTGACAATACGCTAGAAGACATCCATTTTGATATAACCGTAAAAAGGCGTAAAAAACACAAATGTTAAATTTAAGGGAGTGTAAATTCAGCCTTTCTATGAATCCAATAATTTTTCAAAGTGAATCATTTTAATTTGAGGGGGGCGGACGAATTTGAAAATCATACTGACAAACGACGATGGGTTTGATGCTCCGGGCCTGCACACTCTGGAAAGCTGCTTTCAAGATGCCGCTAAAGTTACCGTTGTGGCACCCGCACAACCCCAGTCCGGAATTGCCCATAAAGTGACCACGCGATCACCCATCCGGGTAAATCAGATGGGGCCTAATTTTTACAGCGTTGAAGGCACCCCGGCAGATTGCTCCCGGATAGCGCTCAAGCAAATAGTACCGGATGCTTGCTGGCTGATCTCAGGAATTAACCCGGGTGCCAATCTCGGATCTGATGTCTACAACTCGGGGACGGTTGCTGCGGCGCGGGAGGCAGCGATATTAGGGTATCGATCCATTGCAGTTTCGCAATATATTGCGAAAGACCATCAGATCAACTGGGATATTACGGGATACCATGCCGCGGCGGTCTTGAAAATTCTGATGGAACTGGATATTGCGCCGTCATCCTTTTGGAATGTCAACTTGCCACATCTGTTGAATGGACACGCCAAAATACCGGTCGAATTCTGTGAATTGGATACGAACCCCCATAAATACAATTTCAAAATAAAAGAATCCGACTATATTTATGAGGGCAGCATCCATGAGCGTCCACGGAATCCGGGAACCGATGTGGCCGTCTGCTTCGATGAAGGTAAAATCTCAGTAACACAGATGGCGGTAGGAACCACAAAGCAATGCATTCCGGCCTCCTGCTGAAGGAGTGATCGACGAAATTATATTGAATATTGAATGCAGGTATGGCCGATCGACCTGCGCGGCAAAAGCCAATGAAGCGGATTCAGGGATGATCATTCGTTGAAACGTTCAGTTGAATTTTCAGGGCTGATGCATTACCCCTGACGTTGCGACGATGGAGTTTGCATTCATAGTCTGTAGAAGGGGCGATCCCCCTTTTGTTCGTAGTAAGGCATCATCCGGGGTACAAGCGCGGCAAGCTTTTTCTCACGGTTCTCCGGAGCCGGATGTGTGCTGAGAAATTCGGGAGGACCTTTACCGCCGACTTTGGCCATCTTTTGCCAGAGGGTGACTGCAGCACGGGGGTCGTAGCCTGCCTTGGCCGCCAGTTCGATCCCGATATGATCGGCTTCAGATTCTGCTGCACGGCTGTTTGGCTTCTGGACTGCCAATGCAGCGGCGAGCGCCGCTCCGGTCAGCGCCAATCCCTTGCGATCCGCTGCGACGCCTACCGCAACCACTCCAATCGAACTGGCCATGGCCACAGACATTTTCTCGGCCGAATGTTTGGCCAGAGCATGGGCAATTTCATGGCCGAGAACCTGGGCCAGCTCGTCATCCGTTGGTTTGATTTTCTTCACCAGGCCGGTATAGAGAGCCATTTTCCCGCCTGCCATAGCCCACGCATTGACCGTTTCCGGATCATCGATAATTTTAATGCTCCAATCCCAACCCTTGGTTTCCGGACGCATCTTTATAGCCTGGGCAATCAAGCGCCCGGTAATCCTATCAACACGATCTTTCAAGGCCGGATCGTTGTCTATTTTTCCTTTCTGGGCATAGGGTTTGAGCATTTCCGTGTATGCCTGCCTGGAAGCGGCAATGGCCGATTCCTCAGAGACAAGCATGAGCTGGCGCCTGCCCGTGGGGCTGGTGGCACAGGCAATAAATAGCACTGCACAAAGCAGAAAGGTAGTATAATGTTTCTTCATTTTGATTGATTACCTGTATATGGCATGATCTCTTTACGATGTTCACCATCAGAATCACAACAAAAACGATCGATCATTTTGAAGTGATCCTAGGATAAGCGATCAGAAGCCGATTTTTTCTGGAAAAAACATAAGGGCCTTGAAGGTGTGTGTCAAGATCACCCCAGGGTTGCAAAAACAACATGGCAAAGGATAGTTAATAGTCTGTTATTATATATAATATCATTTTAAAGGCACCATTTTGGGGATATCCCAAATAGTGAATTCATCTGCTTTTTTTCTTTGCTATATCACCTGCATTATTCTATATGTTGTCGGGGTTTGGCAACACTGGTCTCGTCATTAAGCTTGCAAAAATAGCTGTGATTCCTTGACTGTCAAGGGATTGCATGAAAATTGGACACTGATACTCAGGTTTCAGGTGTCGGGTGTCAGGTGTTAACGTGAAAATGCTAGGGCCAGCCTGAAACCTGACACCCGACACCTGAAACCCATGCTCGGAAAAGGTTCTATCAGGCCCGATAATGTCTAAAAAAAAGAGCTACTTTCATAGTATTTTGCAAAGCCTGCAATAACCTAAATAGCGGAGAAGCATGCGAAAAGGCATCGTGAATGTGGAAGCCAAAACCGTTGAGCTAAAAAGTGTCGGAACCATTTTAATAGAACGCAGTCGCCGGGCCAAACATCTAAGCCTTTCGGTAAGACCCTTCAAGGGTGCCCGGGTTGCCGTTCCTTTCGGTGTTTCCTTTGCCAGCGCCGAAATGTTTGCACGCTCAAAGAGCGGTTGGCTAAAGAAGCACCTGGACAAAATGGCACTGATGGAGCAGGAAGCCAGAGCATTATCAAAAAGCAAACCCGTCAATCAGGCCGCAGCGCGGCAACACCTCATCGAGCGACTCAATATTTTATCACAAAAGCACGGATTCAACTACCGCAAGGTGTTCATAAAAAACCAGAAAACCCGCTGGGGAAGTTGCTCCGGAAAAAATAATATAAATTTGAACATCAACCTGATCAGACTACCGGATGAATTGATCGACTACACCATTTTGCACGAACTGGTTCATACCCGCGTTAAGAACCACAGCCGGCGATTCTGGGATCAAATGGACAAACTGGTTGGGGACGCGAAAAAACTGGACAGTAAACTCCGTGAATACAGGGTCTTATTGATCTGAATTTTTAGAAAAAAAGCGGGGCTCGAGCAGAAGCTTATTGATCAGCTTAAAATGGATTTTTTGGAATAAGAAACAACTGAATTGACATTCAAATAGTTTTTTTTTATAGTAACTCCCCAAGGATTAGGAGATGATTGATGGTCCTTTGCTAGGAATTTTCCTTTACCTCAACGTGCCTCTTTGAATTTGGCCTGAAATAACCTTATTAATGATCAGCCTTAGACGTGTCAGGATGAAGAGCTCATGATGGAAAACAAAATACTGGTAGTGGATGATGAAGATTTCCACAGGGAACTTATGCAGAAACTTCTTTTAAAATTAGGGTATGATGTAGCGGTTGTTGAATCTGCTGAAGCTGCATTTTCCCATTTGGAAAGAGAAAAAGTTTCAATTATCATCACGGATTTAATCCTGCTTGAGATGGACGGGGTGGAGTTTTGCCGGAAGATTCGAGAAACCGACAACAAAACAATTGTGATTGCCTTAAGCGGGCACACGGATCTGTATGATGCTGATAAGTTAAAAGAAGTCGGTTTTGATAATCATCTCACCAAACCGTTTAAAATCGAGGCTATTCAGGAAGCGATTCAAGAAGGCTTCGAGGAGTTCCGCCGCAGAACGGAGATCCAGGATAAAGCATCTTAGGGCCCGGAGCGTCTATCTCTCACCGCACCGGTATTTTTCTAGCCTAATATATTTGAAATTTGCTTAAACTTTGAGTCAAACAATCGGCCTGTAAGGAGCTATCCTTCAAAAGAGCCGCTGATGACTTGGTTGCGCCCCTGATTTTTGGCTGCGTAAAGGTATTTGTCCGCCATGTGTATCAACGCTTCAGGGGTTAAGTTTTTGGGCGGATTTGAGGAGTTAAATCCGGTCACACCGAAACTGGCCGTGATCGATATTTTATCTTCCTGTGTCTCAATTGAGTTTCTAGCGATATTCTTGCGCAGCCTCTCCGCCAGACCCGCGGCATTTTCAAGTCGGGTCTCGGGAAGCACAATCAAAAATTCTTCTCCGCCGTATCTTGCCAGCCAATCAGTGCCGGCCCGTATTACTTCCGAAATACTCTGGACTAATTTTTTTAAGACCTCATCCCCACATTGATGACCGTAGATGTCATTTATCTTTTTGAATTTGTCGATATCGCACATTGCCAGAGCGAGAGGTCGTTTATATCTTATCGCTCTTGTGATCTCCCGGGGTAAAAGTTCATTGAGATATCCGCGATTGTAACATCCGGTCAGGGAATCGGTGCGGGACAGAAGTTTAATTTCCCGGTTGGCTTTTTCCAGTGATAGTTGTTTTTTTCTCAGCCGTTCGACCAACCGTGTGTTTTCCATGACCAGTGAAAACTCTTTGGTTAAAATCGTCAAAAGCTTCATGTTTTCATGGGTAATAAAGCTATCCTGGACAGGCGTCAGGATCATTACAGCTCCCAGAGTTCTCTTCACCGTTGATAACGGCAGCATAACTATCGATTTTTCCTTTGCAAAATCCAGAGCGGGAATCAAGGCCGGTTGTCTTCTGTTAATTATCCATGAAAAAATGCCGCATTCGATTTGAAGGTCAATTTCCTTACGGCAGTGTTTTGCCTCATTGTCCGGCACGGCGTATTTTAATGCGAATTCATTGCTCGTTTCGTCGACGAGGAACAGCGCACAGACTTCAACCTCAATCAAGTTCTGAATATCTGCTAAAAAGGCTGTCCAGATCTGGTTGACACTTGAAGGGAAATCTATTCTGTCCTGGAATTGCCCCAGTCTTTCAATTTTTTCGATGAGCTCTATAAGGGCGATCCGTTTTTCACTCATGGCAATTTGGCTTTGGGTTAGGATTGTTAGGTCGGTGTTCACTTCCTATTTTCCGGATCGATAAGTCTTACAGTTTAGCATAATCGGTTAATTATCGAAAGGGTGGTGTTCGATTATGGAGACATTTTTGGGCTGGATTTTTAAGAGGTTTCGTTGTAGGATCCCTTGAACCTTGAACCTTGAACCGCTCAGTTCAGGTATTTTATTTCATGTCGGATACAAACAAAACGGTGACGCTGTTTATTCAGTGCCTGGTGGATGGAATTTATCCGGAAGTCGGAGAAGCCATGGTGCGGATTTTTCGTAAACTGGGCATCAACCTGATCTGCCCGACGAAGCAAACCTGTTGCGGACAGCCGGCGTTCAATGCCGGATATCGCCGGGAAGCCGGTGTTGCCGCCAAACGGTTTATCGACATTTTTGAGGCTGCCGATGTAATTGTTTGTCCTTCAGGATCCTGTGTCACCATGGTACGTCATCACTACCCCCAGTTGTTCGACGATGATGACCCTTGGCTGCAGCGTGCCGGGAAGGTGGCCGCCAAAACATACGAACTGACGGAATATCTGGTGGACGTCCTGGGTGTGGAAGACCTCGGGGCGCGTTATGATGGTAGGATTACCTATCATGACTCATGCCATCTCTTGCGCAATCTTCGTGTCAAAGCGCAACCCCGCAAACTTCTGTCCAGGATTGCCGGCGCTGAATTTATTGAAATGCACGACTCCGACCGGTGCTGTGGATTCGGCGGATCATTTTCAGTGAAGTATGCGGATATATCCGCAGCCATGGCGGCAGACAAAGTCGATAACATAATCGCCTGCGGCGCCGATACCGTCGTCGGATGCGACATGGGTTGTTTGATGAACATTCAGGGAATGCTGAGCCGCAAGAGATCTGAAATCAAGACCATGCATATTGCCCAGATTCTGGCCGGATAAAACCTACAATTGAAGATTTATGGAAATCGCTCGCGCAGCGCAGGCGCTTGCGCCGCGTGTCGCTCCACCATTTATTGAAATAGATAGGATTCCTTAAATAGAGACTCGAAACCCGTAACTCGTAACCTGTAAAACGAAACTCGCAACCCGTAATTATGAGTGAAATTACCACTGCTGATTATATCGCTGAAGCTAAAAAGGCTCTAAATAATCCTGTTCTCCAAAGTGCACTGGCTGATCTTCAGAATCGCTTCGGCCGGGGCACGGCACTTGCATATCGGAATTTGCCCGAAGGTCCGGATTTGCGTCTCAAAGCCCATGATATCCGGTCAAAAACCATCGAAAACCTTGATGTCGTGCTGGAAACCCTGGTCGCAAACATCCGAAAAAATGGCGGGCAGGTGTTCTTTGCCAATGATGCTGAAGCTGCTGTAGATTATTGTCTGGCGACGGCCCGCAGGCACAACGTCAAGCTGGCCGTCAAAGGAAAATCCATGGTAAGCGAAGAGATCGGTCTGAATAGCGCTTTGATTGGGGCCGGCATCGAGGTTACTGAAACCGATCTGGGTGAGTATATTATTCAGTTGGCCGGAGAACGCCCCTCTCACATCATTGCACCGGCTATCCATAAGAGCCGAAAGGACATCGGCAACCTTTTTGCCGACAAAATCAGGATACCGTATACCGATAATCCACCGAGTTTGACCCGGGCCGCCCGCAAAGCGTTGCGGGAAAAATTTCTGGCCGCGGGCATAGGGTTCTCGGGCTGCAATATCGCCTGCGCCGAAACCGGCCACATCGTCACCGTATCCAACGAGGGCAACATCCGCATGTCCACCACCATGCCCAAGGTCCATGTCGCCATTATGGGGATGGAGAGGGTCGCAGCGCTGCTGGAAGACCATGATATTCTTTTGAGACTGCTCTGCCGCGGCGCTGCCGCCCAGAATATGGGCACTTATGTCAGCTACATCGGCGGGCCCAGGTATTTGCAGCAAGTTGACGGTCCGGATGAATTTCATCTGGTGATCCTGGATAACGGACGCAGCCGCATCCTGGCGGATGAGGAATTCAGAGAGATGCTGTACTGCATCCGCTGTGCCGCCTGTCTGAATGTTTGCCCGGTCTATGGCAAAATCGGCGGGCACTCCTACGGGCATCCCTATTCCGGACCGGTGGGAGCTGTGGTCATGCCGCTCCTGGCCGGTGTCAACCGGTTTAAAGATCTTTGCCAAGGAGAAACCCTGTGCGGCGCCTGTCAGGATGCTTGCCCGGTCAATATCGACATTCCGCGCCTGTTGCTGGCCTTGCGGGCCAAACTGGCCGATGGCGATGCCGGCTGGCAGGTGAGCCGGGCCAGCATCACGGAAAAAGGCGTTTACACACTGTGGTCCTGGATCGTCCAAAACCGCAGGCTTTACGATTTTTTCCTCCGGCTGGCAGCGCTTGGACAGAGCTTTTTACCAAAGAATAAAGACATGCTCCGGTGGCTGCCGCCGCCCATGAGCGGATGGACCCGGGGCCGGGACATACAGCCGGTTGCGGGAAAAAGTTTCATGGACCGCTGGCGTTCAGGGGACATGGATTAAGTTAGAATAACATGGATACATCAAACCAGGCAGCATTTATCAGCAGAATACGATCGGCGCTGGGGCATACCCCGGATCGGCAGCGCCCTGCAAACGGACTTTTTAGCGGTAGATCGGCCTCGGAAATCGGCAGAATTCTTGAACGAATAAAAAACCGTACCGATACTGAAAAAAAGCAATTACTTGGCAGGCTTATCGAAATGGCCGAACCGATCAACCTGAATGTCATCGTTTTGAAAGACCCGCCTTCTGTAGCCGCTGCAATTGCCGATCTCATTCGAGACAAAGATTCGGAATGGGGCAGCCAAAAAAGTGTTGCGGCCTGGAAACATCCAATGATTGAAAGCTTGGATCTTCCGGCCGCACTGGCGGATCAGAATGTGCCGGTACATATCACCGAGCTGAAAGAGAACGACACCGCTGAAACTTCCAGGGAAAAAGAAAGAAAGCGGGTTCGCAAACACGTCGTCGATTCTTATATCGGGGTAACATCCGCTGATTATTGCATGGCCGAGACGGCCTCACTGGTAATCAGGACGCGTCCGGGTCAGGCCCGTTCGGTGTCCCTTGTTCCTTCAATCCATATTGCCGTCATCCATGCGGATCAAATCATTGCGGATCTCAAAGAGCTTTATGCCCTTATACAGTGGGATCCCGAAGCGTCCGCCGAGGGGTTGACCAACTGCATGACATTTATCTCCGGACCCAGCAAAACCGCCGATGTCGAAGCCACCATGGTGCACGGCGCCCACGGACCTCGTGAGGTGTATGTCTATGTGATGACGGACTAATGGTTTCGCCTAAAAGCCTTGATCCAAACACTGAAGTTATGCGTTTTTGACCATTATTCCATGATTCCAACATTCCATCATTCCATGAAGGCGGCATAAAACCAGTGTCATTAAAAGCTACATGATTTCAATATATTATAGAAATTCCGAAACGTTAATTATTCGTTCGCTGATCCCTCAATTTGGTGGCATAGGTGATGGAAACCTTTTCTTTCGAGCCCGGGGCAATTTTTAAAGAGGCCGGATTTAGGGCCAGATTGGCCGTGATGGCTCCCTTGTCCTCCAGGTTATTAAGGGGCACCTTTCCCGTGTAAATCGTCGACAATTTTTCAAGCATCCGCTTTCCACCGATGATCTCCACTGTTTCGGGCTTAATGGTGACATTTGTAAGGACCAAATGGTCCGGTAATTTCCCGACCCAATCAATTTGAACCGGCAATTCCTTTTTAATGAATACGTCGAGGTCTACATCCACCACAGGGGGGGTCACTCCTTTCAGTATAATTCCGGGCGGCAGGGAAATGCTTTCACGGGTAATCGTAAAGGGATTCGGTCCCACCTTGGATTTACTCAAATCCAGCTTGACCTGAATCTGGTCAGGCTTTATTGAATTTATCAGCGCACCCGAACCCTCCAATTCAAGACTGACGGTGTTGGCGGATGTTTTGACAATTTCCATGGCCGGATCCCGATTCATGTAGACCACCGGAATTTCGAGGGTAGCCAGGGAGTCAACCCCCTTGGAAACGCTGAACCATACCCCGGTAACAAATATGATTGAAAATAGGGCCGCGGTAATGACTGTGAGCCTTTCTTTTATGGACTCGCGGCTTTTCTTCGCGGCAGTCCCCATGTGCTGCTGCAAAATTTGTTCGAGCCGGCGCCTTTGTTTGATCACCTTCATCTGAGAATCCTGCGCAGCCACGACATCCCCTCTTTCCTCGGAAACGGCAAGAATCAGGGCATCGGTGGCTTCAGCCAGTCCCAGGGCCGCCCGGTGACGCGTACCGTAATAAAACGGCAGATCATCACGGCGGGACAGGGGAAGAATGGCTGAGACCTGAGTAATTTGGTCTCTCTGAATAATTGCGGCACCATCATGAACCGGATTATCGGGCCAGAATATACTCAAAATCATCTCTTTTGAAATTTCCCCTTCCCAGGGAATTCCTTTTTGGATCACCTCTTCCAAATCTTCTTTACCCGGTAGCACGATCATAGCACCACAATTTCGGCGAGCCATTTCAAGAACACTCTCAACAATAATTTCGATGGTGCTGATGACTTTTTTCGACCTACCCCCCCAAAAGATGAACTTTAAATTGCGTGCCAGCAGAACAGTACGAATTTCATTGCGGAAAACCACAATAATAATAAAAGCCCCCAGGGTAACGACGCCCTGGACCACCCAGCTGGTTACGATCAGACCCATGGAAACCGCGATTTGCTGAAAGAACCACAGTAGGGTCATACCGATCAGCACGCGAAAAGCATTGGTCCCCCTGAACAGGACATAGAACCTGAAAAGAATATAACTGACCAGGCTGATGTCGATGATATCCTGCCATCGAAGGCTCAAAATCAGGTAGATAAATTTGTCCATGTTCTGCTATTCCGTGATGCTGAATCTTAAAACGTCTAAAATGTGTCCCTGGGAATTGGTGATCTCCACTCGCCAGGGTCCGATATCTTTTGCACGAAACTGAATGCTGCTGAATGTCGACCAGCGCGGAGGTTTGAGTGTCAGTTTTATTCTGGCACTCGTCTGATCGCGGTGAAACCACTGATGGTAAATAATCGTTTTTTGCGGTACCGGATCAAACGAAGTAAAACAGATGGCTTTTCGTCTTTCGATTGAAAATACCGTGGTCGGATTTTGGGGAATCAGTTCCTGTAAATCTTCACACATAACCGCTTGAACCAGAACGATTTCACCGGCCGATGTCCTGGATTCTCCCATATCACTGGATTGAGATTTGGCTGAAAACGGAAACAAAAAACATAGGATAACGGCAGGCAACAGCAGGTACAAAATACGATGGTTCATGGTCTCTAACCTGTACAAATTGAGGATTTGCTGAAATGATGGAAATAGCGGGTCAGAAAATCGGAAAATGAGGGCAGATGATCTAACCGAATATTTTCTTATATATCTTATACTTATATTATTGCTTTTTTTCAAGAAAATTCACAAAAGTCTTTGCAAATTATTCATAACTTTTGTAATTTATTCCCATGGAACCTAAAAAACAGTTGATTCAAAACCCGGCACCGGGAAGGCGAATGGTGAGGTTTTGCGGAGATACGGTGGTTTTCACCCTTGTGTTGCCTCATCCCCAAGACGGAAAGGCCTGGGTGCGCACGAATATTGGACAGGCCCAGGTCGTCCGAAGCGAAATTTTTCGGCATGTCGAACAGGATGAAACGCCTTTGGGCAGAGCCTGGTTTGACATTCCCATGAAACGCATCGACCCGCAGTCTTTTAAGGTCACACTGCCATTATGTGAAAGCGGTCACTTTGAGGCCAAGTGTTTCTTTTTACAGGAAAACGAGACGAGCCCGATCTGGCCTCAGGGACCCAATACCGTGATTAACGTGGACTCGGCCGACGCCTGCTGTGCAAACATTATTTACAACGCTTTTGTGCGGCAATTCGGTCCGAACGTGGCCGGTGGCGCAACCCTTGCCGACGCCGGAAAAGAGATCATCGATGAACTTGACGAAAACGGTTATACCGTCATTCCCCCATCCGGAACGTTTCGGGATCTGATTAATAAACTCGATTTTATCCTGGGTGACTTGGGGTGCCGGATTCTAATGCTTTTGCCGATTCATCCCACCCCCACGACCTACGGCCGCATGGGAAGATTCGGCAGCCCCTACGCGGCATTAAGCTTCACCACCGTCGATCCGGCCCTGGCGCAGTTTGACCCCCGCGCCACCCCCTTGGAACAATTTATTGAACTGGTGGACGCGGTTCATCAACGCAACGCCAGAATATTTATCGACATCGCCATCAATCATACCGGTTGGGCGGCCAGCCTTCATGGAACCCATCCCCAGTGGCTGGTACGGGGCCCCGAGGGTAAGATCGAGGTCCCCGGAGCATGGGGTGTCGACTGGGAAGATTTGACCAAACTGGATTACAGCCACAAAGATCTTTGGAAGTACATGGCGGATGTGTTTCTGACCTGGTGCAACCGCGGGGTGGACGGATTTCGCTGCGATGCCGGTTATATGATTCCGGTCATGGCCTGGAAATATATGATTGCCAAAGTTCGTGATCAGTATCCGGCAACCACATTTTTACTCGAAGGGCTTGGCGGAAAAATTTCAGTGACCCGGGATTTGTTGAACAGCGCCAATTTAAACTGGGCCTATTCGGAGCTGTTTCAAAATTATGAGCGTGGACAAATTGAAAACTACCTGCCCGAGGCCCTCGACATCTCGAACAGCGACGGCATCACGGTCAATTTTGCGGAAACCCATGACAATCCTCGCTTGGCATCCCGTTCTAAAATCTATGCCCGCATGCGCACGGCCTTGTGCGCGCTTTCGTGTCAACAGGGAGCATTTGGCTTTGCCAACGGGGTGGAGTGGTATGCCACCGAAAAGATCAACGTTCACAACAGTCCATCACTGAACTGGGGTGCGCAAACCAATCAGCTAGATCACATTCGGCGTTTAAGTCAGTTATTGAGGACGCATCCGGCTTTCTTCACTGACACCGAGGTAAAAATGCTGCAGGAAAATGGCGGAAACCATGTTGTCTTGCTGCGCCGCCATATACCAACGGACAAGAAGCTGCTGGTGGTTGTCAATCTCGATGATGAAAATCAAACCCTGGCTTCATGGAACCCGACGGCCGCAGAAATGAACGGACCGGATTTTATCGATCTTCTTTCCAATGCTGCGGTAAGCGCCTCACCGTCGCAGAATCTATATCGCTACCTGCTGGAACCCGGACAGGTGCTCTGCCTTTCCGGGGACGAAAACGATTTGCTGTCCGCGCAAAAATCGCCCGATCAAGCGTTTCTAGTGCCCCGCCAAATTGAAAATCAACGTCTGCGCGCCAAAGCATTTGAAGTGCTCGGATTTTATCATGGAACCCGGGATTTTGAGGCTGTCGGGACGGATCGGGTTGCGCAGCGGTTAAAAGAAAATCCGGTGGCTTTCTGTCAAGACGTCAATCCGTTCAGCCGCGAAACCCGGGTCATTACCTGGCAATGGCCGCGAGACCTGCGGCGCGAAGTCATGATACCGCCGGGCCATTTTTTAATCGTTCGGGCCGATTGCGCATTTCGCGCACGCATCTGCGACGGACAACGGGCGGTGGCAGTTGAAGAGAGTATCCGGCAAGAGCATGGATCTCATTTTGTATTGTTTACACCGATTGGTCCACCGAAAAGCGCTAAACCCTATATATTGAAACTATCCGTCTATTCACCCGAGGGAGGACAGCATGGAGACGCACCCCTTTTGCTGCTGCCGAAACCCGCAGATATCGGCGTAAAAAGGACATTCATGCGGCCCGAATTGCTGCGCAACGACTTTATTTTTCTGAATGCCAACGGATGCGGCGCAATGCTGCGAATACCGGTTTGCTGGACAAAACTGACCAGTCGCTACGACAGCCTGCTGGCAGGCAATATCAGTGCTGAATTTCCCGAGGATCGCTGGATCATGTTCACCCGTTGCCGGGCCTGGCTGGTATACCAGGGTTACTCCCAGGCAATGAACACCAACTGCCTGGAGAAATTCGCTCTGGATGATTCCGGCCGCGGACACTGGCGCTACCTTATCCCCACCGGTCAGGGGGAAAACGTTTCGATTGCACTCGGGCTGAAAATGACAGCCGGCAAGAATGCCGTGCAATTGACATTTTACCGTCAGCCCGCCGGCGGTATCGCCGACCGCCTGGATGATACCCGGACGGTCCAACTTATACTGCGGCCGGACATCGAGAGCCGCAATTTTCATGATACCACCAAAGCCTATACGGGTCCGGAAAGCCAATGGCCGCAAAAGGTGAGTTGTGATAAACGGGAATTTAATTTTAGGCCGGATTCCAAACATCACCTTCGGTTGAAAATCTCAGACGGTGATTTTGTCCGAGAACCGGAATGGCAGTATATGGTCCACAGAGAGGTTGATGCCGAACGCGGCCTGGATCCGGATTCCGACTTATTCAGTCCCGGATATTTTTCGATTTTTTTAAAAGGAGACCAACAGGCCACACTATCTGCTGAGATCAACGGGATCACCGATTCCGACGTTTTGAAAAAGATCTCCTTGACCCCACCATCGCAGGATCCATTTGAATCCGGCAACGACGCCTGGAGAAAGCCGCCGGAAATTCTGACCCGCGCCCTGGATGATTTTGTGGTGCGCCGGGGTGAACTAAAATCGGTTATTGCCGGATACCCCTGGTTTCTGGACTGGGGTCGGGACGCATTGATTTTTGTGCGCGGTATGATCGCAGCAGGAAAGACACAGGAAGCGTTGGCTATTCTAAAGCAGTTCGGCCGCTTTGAAGACCAGGGCACGCTTCCGAATATGATCCGGGGAAATGACGCTGCCAACCGGGACACCACCGACGCCCCGCTTTGGTTCATTCTGGCATGTAACGATTTGATACTTGCTGACAACCCGGGTGATTTGCTGGATGCGGACTGCGACGGACGCTCCCTGCGCCGGATTATTTTATCCATCGGCCGGTCCTATATGGCCGGAACCGCCAATGGTATTCGGGTGGACCCCGAATCCGGTCTTGTATTCAGTCCGGTCCATTTTACCTGGATGGATACCGATTATCCGGCCGGCACTCCACGGCAGGGATATCCCATTGAAATTCAGGCGTTATGGTATGCTGCCCTGGGCCTTTTGGCACGGGTCGACAGTCCTGAAAATCATCAAAACTGGCAAAGTATCGCCACCAAAGTCCAAACCTCCATTTTGAGTCTCTTCCGGCAAAATGACCAGACCTATCTATCGGACTGTCTACATGCGACGACCGGAGAGTCGGCCACCAGAGCGACGCCGGATGACGCCCTGCGGCCGAATCAGCTTCTGGCCATCACCCTGGGTGCCGTCGCCGATGAACCCATCTGCCATGGTATTCTGGCCGCCTGTGAAGCGCTTTTAGTGCCGGGTGCCATCCGCAGTCTGGCGAATCGACCTGTGGTTCACCCGATCGAAATCGTACACCAGGGAAATATTATCAACGATCCCCATCAGCCCTACCAGGGGAATTACTCCGGCGATGAGGACACCCGCCGCAAACCCGCATACCACAACGGTACGGCCTGGACCTGGCAGTTTCCTTCCTTTTGTGAAGCATGGGCCTCAACCTATGGTGAAAAAAGCAGGGAAACGGCTCTGGCCTGGCTTGGCAGTGGAGTGCAGTTGTTGGGTCGGGGCTGTTTGGGTCATATACCGGAAATCCTGGATGGAGACTTTCCGCACACCCCGCGCGGCTGTGATGCCCAGGCCTGGGGGGCAAGCGAACTGCTGCGGGTTTGGCTTAAGCTGGAAGGTTAATGATTGATTTTTTTAGTTTTAAGCCGTATCTTTCAGATTTGATCTCTGTAAATGCGATTATCCACTGGCGGACAGCCTGTTGCCCGCTTTATCAATTTGAGCCCGGCTAAAGGAATTCTGAACACATGAAAAATTTCCAAACATATCAAACATATCCAAACATACCGCCAAACCTTGGTTTTCTTGAAGTGCTGTCGCGCAACATGTGGTGGTGCTGGATAAAAGATGCCATCGAACTTTTTCGGCGCATTGACCCGCCGCTGTGGGTGGCGTCCGAACGCAATCCCATCGCTTTTCTGGCAAAAATTCCCCAGAGCCGCTTTGAACAGCTGGCAAAAGATGACGGTTATCGCGCCCATCTGGAAGGGGTAAAAGAGCGCTTTCAAAATTGGGTCATTGATCCGGTGATTCGAGACGAATATCCCTTCGAACATGGGGATACCATTGCTTATTTTTCCATGGAATTCGGCTTGCACGAAAGCCTGCCCTTTTTTGCCGGCGGCCTGGGGATTTTAGCCGGCGATCATTTGAAGGCGGCCTCGAATCTGGCAACGCCTCTAATCGGTATTGGACTTTTGTATCGTGAGGGATATTTTCGCCAGTATCTCGACCAGGATGGCTGGCAACAGGAGAAATATCCGCAAACCGATATTTACAACCTGCCGGTTGAGCGGATAAAAGATGTTTCGGGAAATGATTTAAAAATTTCAATTCAGGGTCCCGAAGGACCGATCCACGCTATTATCTGGAAAGTCATGGTGGGCCGCATTCCGCTTTACCTGCTGGATACAAACATCCTGGACAACACGGCCGCTTCGCGTGAAATCACGGCCCGGCTTTACGCTGGTGATAACAAAGTTCGTCTGGCCCAGGAAATGCTTTTGGGAATCGGAGGCATGAAAGCGATAGCGGCCATGGCATATAAAGTCAAGGTCCTTCATATGAATGAAGGACATTGTGCCTTTGCCAACCTGCAGCGGCTGGCACAGACCATGGCCGATAATGAACTTGATCTCGAAACAGCCCTTGAAATCATGCCCCGGACCACGGTGTTTACAACCCACACCCCGGTAGCGGCCGGGCATGAAGAATTTGCGGTTGAGCTTGTAAGACCCTATTTAAGGCCTTTTGAGGCGCAACTGGGCATTTCGGCAGATGAAATTTTATCATGGGGCCAGCCACAGGGATCAAAAACAGATGCACCGCTATCGATGTTTATTCTGGCACTGCATATGTCTGCCTTCTGTAACGGGGTCAGCAGGCTGCATGGCGCCGTGGCGCGACGCATGTGGTCTTTCGTCTGGCCTAAGCGAACCGAGGAAGAGGTGCCCATATCCCATGTCACCAACGGAATTCACATCCCCTCGTTTATTTCCCAGGAATTTGCTTATCTTTTCGATCGTTATTTGGGCCCCGATTGGTTTCTGGGTTCCCGAAAACCTGGAAACATCAAACGCATTGGAGAGATCTACGATGAAGAGCTGTGGCGCAGCCATGAAACCAACCACTCCCGTCTGGTGCGTACCTGCCGGAGGCGGTTGGTCGAACAGTATGAGAGACGCAATGCTCCCCGCAAAGTTCTTGAAGCCGTCGAATCGGCACTTAACCAGGATACATTGACCATTGCGTTTGCCCGGCGTTTTGCCACCTACAAGCGGGCCGGTCTGCTCTTGCAGGACACGAAACGCCTGGAAGCGATCATCAATAATCCAAAATACCCGGTTCAATTTATCTTTGCGGGAAAGGCCCACCCCAAGGATAACGAAGGTAAAGAACTGATCAAACAACTGTTCCAGTTTGCCAGCAAACCGGAGGTGCGCGACAAGATCGTTTTCCTGGAAGACTACGACATGCACCTGGCGCGTCATCTGATTCAAGGCGCGGACGTATGGCTCAATACCCCTCGGCGGCCGCTGGAAGCCTGCGGAACCTCCGGTATGAAAGCTGCCATGAACGGGGTACTGAATGTCAGTATCCTTGATGGCTGGTGGTGCGAGGGATATTCGGAAGACAGGGGCTGGCGCATCGGCAACGGTGAGGAATACGAAGATCATGGCTATCAGGATGCCGTGGAGAGCCAGGCCCTGTATAACGTACTGGAAAACGAAGTTATCCCCTGCTTTTACGATCGTAAAAACGGGAATCTGCCCATCTATTGGTTACAAAAAATGAAGGCCTCCATGAAAATGGCCATGGAGTCCTTTTGCAGTTTGCGCATGGTATCTGATTATGAAAAACGATATTATATCCCGTCCGCCAAACGCTGGGACGTTTTGCTGGCTGAAAACGCCGAGAAAGCCAAAAAAAAGGCCGCCCAAAGCAGTCGACTTCGTACTCTGTGGGAAAATATCGAGATAAAGACACCGCTAAGAAATACATCAGGGCCATATCGCGTCAGCGACAGCTTTCAGGTGACATCGGAAGTAAACCTTGGCGAGTTCAGGCCGGATGAAGTCGATGTTGAGCTCTACTACGGCCACCTGGAATCACTGGAAAAATTATCCGCAAGCCGTATTGAATCGATGACGGTTATAGAAGAAAAAGGTGATGGGAAATACCTTTACGGCTGCAATCTAATTTGTGACATTTCGGGTCGATTTGGTTTCACTGTCAGGGTAACGCCCGCCGGAGATGCACGGGTTAAATCAATGCCGAGGTTAATTACATGGGCCTAGTGTGAGGTGATGAAAATTCCCCTTTGATTAAACTGACCGCTTTTCAGGCCGGCTGCGGGGCTGACACCTTAATCCTTCATTTTCTTACATCTTGTTGCCAGAAAAAACCAGGTGAAGGCCTAGCGTCCGCAGAATGGAATCCGTCATAAATAAACACAGGAACACTATCATGAACACCGCAACTTGCAATCCCAGGGTTCTCATCGTTACACCGGAGGTTACTTATCTGCCAGACCGCATGGGGGGCCTGGCCTCTTTTTATAACGCCAAAGCAGGCGGCCTGGCCGATGTGTCCGCTGCGTTGATCAGTTCCCTGTTTGAGCAGGGGGCCGACGTCCATGTCGCCATGCCGGATTACCGCGCCCTTTTCAGTGACAAGCTGGCACCGGTGCTGAAAAAAGAAATCAACCGGATTCAGCGTAAAATGCCGGATGACCGCATCCATCTGGCCGAAGACCGGGCCTTTTATTATATCAACCGGGTGTACTCTTTTTACGGAGATGAAAACGTCAAGCTTTCCCTGGCATTTCAACGGGAGGTCATCAATAATATCGTTCCCCGGGTCCAGCCGGATCTGATCCACTGCAACGATTGGATGACCGGACTGATTCCAGCCATGGCCAGAGAGCTCGGCATTCCCTGTCTTTTTACCATTCACAACATTCACACCGTTAAAACAACCCTGGCGGATATCGAAGATAGAGGCATCGATGCGGCCAATTTCTGGCAAAATATTTATTACGAAAACATGGCCACCAGCTACGAACAATCCCGTGATTCTAATCCGGTGGACCTGCTGACCAGCGGGATTTTCGCAGCCCATTTCGTGAATGTCGTCAGCCCGACGTTTCTGCGGGAAATTGTCGACGGCCGCCATGATTTTATGAAGGACTGTGTCCGGCAGGAATTGGCCAACAAGGTCCGGGCCCAATGTGCTGCAGGAATACTCAATGCGCCGGATCCTTCTTTCCATCCGGCCAAGGATGAGGATTTAGCACGCAAATTCGGACCCAAAGATTTTGTTGCCGCGAAAAAAGAAAACAAGCGTCATCTACAAAAAAAACTGGGATTGATTCAGGATGACCGCGCCCCGATATTTTTCTGGCCTTCGCGGCTGGACCCGATTCAAAAAGGGTGCCAGCTGCTGGCCGACATTTTCTACAAAGTCATCTCAAAATACTGGGACCGGAACCTGCAGATCGTCTTTGTGGCCAATGGCGATTATCAGATGACGTTTAGAGACATCGTGAATTTTCATGAGCTGCAAAAGCGTGTGGCCCTATACGATTTCAGTGATGAACTGGAACATCTGGCCTACGGCGCTGCTGATTTTATACTGATGCCTTCAAGGTTTGAACCCTGCGGCCTGCCGCAAATGATTGCGCCCCTCTACGGCACGCTGCCGGTGGCCCACGATACCGGCGGTATCCACGATACAATCACTCATATGGATGTGAACAAAAACACCGGCAACGGATTTTTGTTTGAAACCTTTGATGCCAATGGCTTGTTCTGGGCCATCGAGCAAGCCATGGCATTTTACAATCTGCCGCAAAAAGTAAAGACCAAACAGATCAAACGCATCATGACGGAAAGTCAGGTCACCTTCACCCATGCCAATACGGCACGCCAGTACATTAAGCTGTATGAAAAGATGCTGCAGAGACCGCTGATCGTTGAAAATATGATGGACGCTTGCAAAGCTGACTTTGGTCAAGAGAGTCCGTCTTAACCAGGAAGAGCCGGAAAAAACAAATAACAAATCGCAAAACACAAATAATATCCAATTACCAAAACACAAATTCAAAAAAGATGTGTCTCGAATACACAAATTATTTAGACCATCGATTCGAAAATTCGATAGCGTATTTGCTCACTTAGGAGGAGATGTTGAGTGAGCAATTATGAAGGATGTTAATCATTTTAATTAATAGATAGAATTCCGATTATAATGATAAAACATCGAGCACCCCATATCAAATATTAAATATCGAGAATCCAACTTCCCATAATCATTGACTAAAATAAGTTTGGGATTTTGAATTTCCGTCATTGTGATTTGTTTGGTATTTGTGAATTGTTATTTGGTATTTTTTAATTGCTGAAACCTGAACACTGAAACCTGAAACCTTAGGTTCCTTGCAACATGTTGTTAGATAAAACAGGATAAGCGCCTAACCCGAAGCGCCGGAACAAAATATGCCCAGATCAACTCATAAACCTGTTCCATCATCAAACGATCAGGTTCAAAAAGCCTTGGACCGCCTCTTGGCCATCGATCCCTATTTAAAACCCTACGAAAAAACAATTCACCGGCGCTTATCGAAAATTATCGAAGCCGAAACCCGTCTGACCGGCGGTAAAATGACCCTGGCCGATTTTGCCTCCGGCCATGAATACTTCGGCCTTCATTTTCAAAACAATCAATGGGTTTTCCGGGAATGGGCGCCCAACGCCGATAAGATTTTTTTAGTTGGGGACATGACCGACTGGCTGGAAAAAGAGGCGTTTTCACTCGAGCGTTTTGACGACGGCATCTGGGAAATCCGTCTGCCTTGCGATACATTCAAACATGAAAATCTCTATCGACTTCGCATTCATTGGCCCGGCGGCCAAGGGGATCGCATTCCCGCCTATGCCCGGCGTGTCGTGCAGGATCCAAAAACGCTGATATTTAATGCCCAGGTGTGGTTTCCCGCTGCTTCTTATCCATGGCAATGCCCAAATTTTCGCCGACCGGCTGAAGCGCCGTTCATTTATGAAACCCACATCGGCATGGGCCAGGAAGATGAAAAAATCGGATCATACAAGGAATTCACCACCAATGTTCTCCCCCGAATTGTAAAATCCGGCTACAACACCATCCAGTTGATGGCGATTCAGGAACATCCCTACTACGGTTCGTTCGGTTATCAGGTGTCTAATTTTTTTGCCGTCTCTTCCCGCTTTGGCACTCCGGACGACCTTAAAGCCCTCATTGACGCAGCCCATTTCGCCGGCCTGGCTGTTCTCATGGACATTATCCATTCCCATGCCGTAACAAATGAAACTGAAGGTCTCAGCCGTTTCGACGGTACTTTATATCAATACTTTCATGATGGGCCGCGCGGGCGTCATAACCTCTGGGACTCCCGTTGTTTTGATTACGGCAGACACCAGGTGCTTCATTTTTTGTTATCAAACTGCCGTTTCTGGCTGGACGAATATCATTTAGACGGCTTTCGCTTCGACGGCATCACCAGTATGCTCTATTTACATCACGGCATGAATAAAGCCTTTACGACTTACGATGATTATTTTTCAGACAGCGTGGATGAGGATGCCCTGACATATCTGGCCCTAGCCAATAAGCTGATACATTGCCTGCGCCCCGACGCGGAAACCATCGCCGAAGATGTCAGCGGAATGCCGGGCCTGGCCGCATCACTTGAAAACGGCGGCTTCGGTTTTGACTATCGCTTTGCCATGGGGGTCCCGGACAACTGGATCAAGCTGATCAAGGAAGTTTCCGATGAAAACTGGCCCATGGGACATCTGTGGCATGAGTTGACCAACCGGCGTGCCGACGAAAAGACCATCAGTTATGCCGAATCCCACGATCAGGCCCTGGTGGGAGACAAGTCCATTATCTTCCGGTTAATCGCCGAGGACATGTATGACCACATGAGTGTCGGAGATGAGAACATCCGGGTGGACCGGGGTATTGCACTGCACAAAATGATCCGCTTAATCACCCTGGCCACCGCCGGCGCCGGCTATTTAAACTTTATGGGCAATGAGTTCGGCCACCCGGAGTGGATCGATTTTCCGCGGGAAGGCAACAATTGGTCCTACAGATATGCCAGGCGCCAGTGGCATCTGGTGGATGATCTCAATTTAAAATATCAATTTCTCGCCCGCTTTGATCGCGATATGATTGCACAAGCAAAAAAATTCCACCTTCTTGACAGCCCCGGGCCGTATCTTTTATATGAACATTCCGACAACATGGTAACTGTTTTTGAAAGAGCCGGTCTTTTGTTTGCCTTCAATTTTCATCCGCATCAATCCTATTCGGACTACCGTTTTAAGGCCCCCTCGGGGAGGTATAAATATGTTTTTAACAGCGATTCTCCGGAATACGGCGGCCACAATCGATTGACCGTGGGTCAGGAGCATAAAACATCATTTGATATCGTTGCCAACCGCCGAATATCTCTTCTCAGTCTTTATCTGCCCACTCGCACCGCACTGATTCTGCAGCGGGTGTAAAAGAAATTATTTCTTATTCTAACAGGTATGGAATGACCCATTAATGATAGATTCGTCGAATCGTGATTTGGGAAACCGGATTGTTCCAGTTATTCTCGGCCGGAACCAATCTTGGATCTTCCTCTGCCTAAACAGGCTGTTGGCCCATTTAGCCCAGGTATAAGTTAAATAACCCCATTGGGGAAAGGAGGCTTCATCGCCAAACAAGATATAGACGTTCTTTTTTTGGCTAACTTCAGTATTTCGGGAGAATTAAACAAATGGAAACAACTATCATTCAAAAGATGGTGCTTGATGAAATCAGTGGGAAAAATAATGCAATCCAGAGCTATGATGTTACCTTATGGAAAATTCGATCGGGCTTTTTAACACTTCTATTTGCGGGGTGGGGAGCCTTACTATCTTTTTTAGGAGACAACGCTGAATTAATATTTTCTTCTACCACAGCAATGTTTTTCGTTTCTTTGGGATTGTCCCTTGGCGGGTTGTTCATTGATTTAAACTACGTCAAACGCAAGTTCAGATGTATTAAATCTCTTAGGCTTTTATTGGAGGACGCATATGACCATATTAACGAGCCGGATAATTTTAAAAACCAGAATAAGTGGCTTCGAATTTCCGGAGATGATGTCGAAATAGGTACTGCAGGAGGTTACAGGTACGCATTATTAGTCCCATATTTAATATATATCGTTCCAATTATTAGTATCGCCGCAGGCTTGTTTGCAATGCACCTATTTTTGTCCCCATCTGAAACTTGTTTATAATCCTCTCACAAAACTGTTTATCGAGTTGAATAATATCTCGTTCGTTTGCTCTAGCTGCCTGAATAGCTCCACTTACCATAAGCGTAGCAGTTAATTGAATATCCTTTAGTGGAATCCGATCAATACGCTTGCCGTCAAAATTTATTGGGAAGCCGCCATTCAAAAAGATGACTATCCTGTTTCCTATTTTAAATTCCAGATCGTTGTGAATCGAAAACTGAGTAAGATTTGTTTTTTTCTTAAAGCGGATGTCAGGATAATGGTCTGAGGTAGCGGCTTTGATATATTCCTCGGACGAAAGCTCAACTGAACCCGTGGATGTACTGACTAAAAATGCGCCATTATCCAAATTTTTTCGATGTTTAATAGAAAAAGATTGATATCCGGAACATCCGATCACCAATTTGAATCGGCGGTTCGAATCATCTGGACTCCATAAAGGAAATCCATCTTCTGTAGCCAAATTTTGCTTTTCGATCGATGTGTCGAATACATAGCTTTTTGTTTTTAAGAATCCAACACGCTTGGGGATCGCTGCGGCCACCACTGACCCTATACTTCCATATCCTAATGTTAGACAATTATCATTTAATGTTGAAACCATTATACGTTTTTCGATTTTCTCAGTTAATGCCTCACCAATGGCCTTTACGATCATTGGTGTTTCTATATACTTTTTTGGCTTGGATTCTGCTACATTTATTACTGACACTTTCGGTTCTATACGATTAAGTATAGAACTGTCTCGTAAATATTTGATACCACTTTGGCTCTGTTCCACAATTCTGACGTTCGGGATTCTCAAGTTTATTGAGCTATATGCTTCGAGAAAATAGGCTCCATCATCTATTACTATCAACTTCTCATTTCCAGTAAATTTAGAACCAATTTCACGTACCCAATATTTTACTCTACCAATTTGATAAGATCTGTAAGGTAGTGTTAAGCGGTAATCGTGTACCCAGATATTTTCTTTGGGTACACCGAGATTCATAACAGCGGATCGTATTTCTGGAAAGGAAGTGTAAGGAATATCAATCCAGAATAAATCTTTTGGAGCCACCCCAAGGTCTATCAAGGCCGCCACCTGAGCAATGCTGTCAAGCAACTGATGTTGAATTAATAACATTTTATGATTTTTTAGAGGTTTTCGCTCTTTATGGCGTCGCAACTCTTCATTGAGCAGCGGTAGTTTTTTACGAAGATTCTGGATCATGTTTACTTTCACTGGAATAATTACCTCTTTTTCTTTTTTCAGTGTTAGCCAATAGGTAAGTTGCTAGCTTCTCGAATCCAGATTTATTTGATAACATACATTTGAAGTTAAAAGTGCGAATATGACCAAATTTAGATAATATGTCAAGTTTCTGTAAGGATGATCGAGATTCAACAGATTTTAGGCGATAAGGATTTTCTTGTCGAAAAAGCCTGGGTAATCATATTGCAGATTTTCGTAGATACAGTCATCGCGCTCGGCATCAGACAACACCACGAAAAACTGCAAGAGACGCCAAAGTGGCGCTTTCTGACCCAATGACCGTATGCGGCCGGCCAGACGTTTACACTTTCCATCCTGTCCGCCCTTTACGGCCTCATGCCTGCCATCTTGCTGCTGCTGGCGGTGGCCGGAATTTCATACTCACGCTTGGCCAGCGACATTATAGCGTATCAATGGAAACGACGTTCCTGACAGACAGCGGATACAGATGTCCCCCTCTTTTAAAAATATCCTCTAAAATTCTAGATTTATTAAAACTCCGTCAATTAGGAATTTCTCCTGAGCTAAGGAGCATTATCATTTCAGCTGAAAATGGGTGGGTTAATTGGTTAGCAGCAACCAGTAACAAGCATCTTGATGTTTTAATGTAAATTAGGAGAGTTTTAGAGATTTTTATAGTTATAATAAAATTTTAAAACACGTTCAACATACGCTTCGGTCTCTTCATAAGGCGGGACGGTTTTATAGTGTTCTACCGCCGTGGGGCCGGCGTTGTAAGCAGCCAGGGACAGGGCCAGTTTTCCTTTAAAACGATCGTACATTTGTTTAAAATAGCGCGCACCGGCATGGATATTTTGCGATGGATCAAAGGGGTCCTTGATACCCAGGGGTTTAAAATTCTCCGGCATTATTTGCATCAAACCCTTGGCCCCTTTTTTCGACACCGCCCGGGGATCGAAACCCGATTCCGCTTTAATAATGGCTTTGAGCAGGGGAAATGAAACGTCATACTGCCGGGAGGCGTTGGCGATGATATCGTCATATTTTTTGGTTGAATAGCGGGGGTTTATCTTTGGTTTTTCCCGGAGGAAGAGTTTAAATTTTTGAGTTGATGAGGTCGGCGTATTGGTAAAGTGCATGACCCCGTTTTCATCGATATAGCGATAAATATCCGCATGGACAGATAGACCGGCTGAAAACAGAAGGATAAGCACATAAAGTATCGTTATCCCAATAAATTTAATTCTACTCCGGTCCATTGTCACCCATCGTTTGTGTTGTTTCTTTTTCAACCCGGAACGTTGAACCCTGAACCATTCAACCTATATATTTTATACACCAAATCACAACCAAAAACAAGATTTTTATTATATTTCTAAATAATTATAAAGGGTTATATTGTTAGAAGAGTTTAAGTTGCATCTGTTCAGGTCCCTTCTTATTTCTCTTTTTTAACCGGGGCGTATCGTCCTGTTTTAAGCGATTTTCAATGTCCGCCACAAAATGAGAGAGATTGCGCTCCTCAAGGTTGCCGTAGATCCTGCGCTTTTTAGCCCGGGTTAAATAAAGCCTGTCCTTGGCCCGGGTCATGGCCACGTAAAACAATCTTCTTTCTTCCTGGATATCCGCTTGCTCACGATTCGGTCGTCTAAAGGGTATTAAATTTTCTTCGCAGCCGCTAATAAATACGATGGGGAATTCGAGTCCTTTAGCCGCATGCATCGTCATCAACGAAACTTTTTCAGCCTGTTTCGCATATATATCCGTATCGGTGTGCAGCGCGATGCTGGATAAAAAACCAATTAAATCCGTTCCAAAAATTAAGGCCGCTTCAACCAGGCGGGTGAAAGCCTCATTAATTTTGACATCGCTGTTCAATATGCCGAATAACTTGGTGTTTTTTTCCAGATACGACAATTTGGCCGCCACCGACAAACCGGATATATCCTCTTTGGATTGCGAAATTTGATGGGAAAAATCATTTAGCCTCTGCTGCTGGGATGGTTTTAAACCGGGTACGGGAAAACGAGTGGCCTTGAGCAGTCCCTGTTGCAGAGTGAACTGATTCCGGTAACACCAGTCCTTAAAAGAATCCAGGGTTTTCTTGCCGATACCGGGCGTTACAAGCCGATTGACTTTTTCATAATCCAGATAACCGCCGCAGCCTTCAATCGCCTTTAAATATGAAATTATTTCCGCTATACCCTTTTGATTGAGTTCATTTTCCCGGCTTGCAATCTGAAAGGGAATGCCGGCCTGCTCAAATACGTGTTCAATAACCCTGCACTGTTCGTTGGTGCGATACAATACCGCGAAATCGGAATAGCTGCGAGAAACGGCAATGTTGGCATCGATACCCTTGCCGGTATCGACGGAATGAAATCCGGTGCCGCCGATCAGCTGCTCGATGATCCCGGCAATGGTTAGCGCCTCTGTTTTGTCGGTAGCCAATTCCAGAATACTGATGGTTTTAGCGCCGTCAATCTGTGAATAGGTCCGTTCATCAGAGGATGATAGCTGGCGATGATTTTTGATAACCTGGAAGGAAGCATTCAGGATGGTTTTAGTTGAACGATAATTTCTGATAAGGTTAATCACCCCGGTGTCCGGGTAATCGCTGATAAAACGGTTAAAAAATTTTACATCAGAACCTCTGAAACCATAAATGGCTTGATCCGGATCTCCAATGACACACAGATCTTTGACGGAATTTTTTGCGGGCACCAACGCTCTGATAATACGATACTGAGCCTGGTTTAAATCCTGATATTCGTCCACAAAAACATACTGAAATTGTTTTTGATATTTTTGACAGAATTTTTCGTCGGTTTCAAACTGCCGGACCACAAAAAAAATTAGATCCTCATAGTCACAGAGGTTTTGAATCGCCAACATGTTCTGGTATGTCCGGTATACATCTGAGATTATTTTTTTTTGTGAATCAGCAGCATTTATCTTTTCAAACTCATCAGGATCGAGGATCCGTTGTTTGGCTGCGATGATACTTTTTAAAATCTGTCTCGGTTTTAAAGACACCCGACCGCCTTTTTTTCGCACGTATGCCGAAGCTTCGGCGATTAGAATGCCGCGGTGGTGGTCATCGATGATATCTTTTGGATTTTTGTTATGCTCGTTTAATATCTGGTAACAAAACGAATGGAAGGTAGCTACTAACGGCAAGGATCGGGTGTCTCCCATCAGACCCTTTAATCTCGTACGCATCTCCTGGGCCGCCTTATTGGTAAAAGTGACGGCCAGCACCCGGTGGGCCGAAACTTTTTTTTTCATCATCAGAAAAGCAATCCGGTGCGTCAGGGTGCGAGTTTTACCGGTACCGGGTCCGGCAACAATCAACAGCGGTCCGCCTGAATATTCAACGGCCCGGCGCTGCTCTTGGTTGAGTTGACTGAAAATATCGATGGTTTCATGCTCATTAAACAAATTCAATTGTTTTATTTGGGAAAGCTCTCTGGGTACAGCCAATGATGCCTTAGGTGATGGTGCTATAGTCTGCGACATAGCAGGCGTGGCTGAATTTTGTCGAGGTACTGAAAAAAGAATTTTTTGACCCAGCAGCTGTTCGCGTTCATCGGAATTAAAAATTTTTATGCGTCCGTATTCACCGTCATAACCCGGTATAATTTCAACTTCTTTTTGCCGCATTCGCTTTATCGCCTCTCCGAGCAGCGGAATTCCGGCATTGCCAATCTTGTCGGTTTCAAGGGTGTGCAGAATATTAAATTCGCTGCCCAACTGAATGAGCGCTTTTTGATAGCTTGTTTGGACTTTTTTTGATTTTACTCCCACCTGCAGAATATCAGATAAAATTTCCGCCAGCGGTATGATACTGTTATAGGAAGGACAGGTCGGCGGTTTAAGTCCCGGGGTGCGATCCGCCAATTCTTCCACTCGATACAATACACCCAGAGTCAGCGCTTTGCCGCATACGGGACATTTACCGCCACAATCCATTGTTTCCCGGGGATTGAGACGAATTTTGCAGTTGCGGTGTCCATCCAGATGATATTTGCCCTCCTGGGGATAAAACTCAAATGTACTCAAAAAAACGTCTGAATCTCCACTTTCAAGCGCTGATTTTATACCGGAATAGGATAACCGGGTATTAAGCAGATTAGCCTCTCTACCCAGATTCAGGGGTGAATGCGCGTCTGAGTTGGACACCAGCGTCAAACGATCAAGATCGGAAACCCGCCAGTTCATCGGCGGGTCTGAAGAAAGCCCGGTTTCAGCGGCAAAAATATGAGGTGTCAGATCTTCAAAACATTCTTCGATGGAATTAAATCCGGATTTTGATCCCAATACCGAAAACCAGGGCGTCCAGATGTGCGCCGGAATCAAAAATGCCTTATCTGATGTTTCTAACAAAATTTCCAGGAGGTTGCGGGCATCCAAACCCAGAATTGGCCGTCCGTCGGATTTAATGTTGCCGATCTTATCCAGTTTGGCGCTGAATTTTTCGGCAACCGCCAGATCCGGCACCAGAACCAGATTATGATTCTTTCTGGTTTTGTCGTTTTTTTTATATATGTTGCTGATTTCCGTGGACAATATAAAGCGGACCGAACTGCGGCAGGAGTTCGGAACCTGTTCATCACATAGTTTGGCAATCTCATCTCTCAGCTTAAAGAGACCCTCTTCAGCAGGTTCCAGTTTTTCACAGATTTCCGCAAACCATTGCGGGTAGGTGAAATCGCCGGTCCCAACCACCGAAATCCCCTTTAGCTGGGCAGCAATATAAAGATTTTCAAAATCCAAATTTTTAGCGGTAGCCCTGGAAAATTTGGAATGAACATGTAAATCGGCAATGAATTTCATAAACTTCCCATAACATCTATAATATGTATCAGAATTTCTATATTCTATTGCTCCAATTGTGAGCGAAGCGAACTAACTTGAAAATTAGCTTGTAACCTAACCCTAAACACGCTATATTTCTATTTTTAAGGGTTTTCAACACCATATCTTGTATATTGTCGCAACCAGAATCAATCAGATAATTTCCCATAAATTTATCTTTTTAATTGCTCCATAACCTTCTCAGCGTTCTCTGCGAGCTCTGCGGTGAACTCCTAGGTTAATTCTAATAATATTATAAATTCCAATATTTTTTATCATGAGTCTTTTTTCCGGTTCCGCATCGATTACCCGTTACAAAGTCCAGGGGAAAATGAAACCGCCGGTTTTGGAAACCGTTGCCAGTGGTTTAACAAACAATACCATTTCGGAGATAGACAACCAGATTCCAGACACGGCTGTGGGATGGACGTCTTTTGAAAAACCCTTCCAACCTGATTTCAGTGGATCCGTTTTTGTTTACGGCAACTATTTTGTTTTTTCCCTGCGAATCGATAAAAAAAACATTGCTCCGAAGATTTTGAAAAAACATTATGCCGTCGAAGCCGCCAAACGTCTGGCTGACAGTGGACGTGAATATTTATCTAAAACCGAAAAAAAATTAATCAAAGATCATGTTATTAATGCGCTGAGCTTACGCATTCCAGCGACGCCGAATATATATGATTTGGTATGGAATTACGAAGATTCAAGCGTGTTTTTTTTTTCCAACCTAAAAGCGGCCAATGAGGAATTGGAAACGCTTTTTTCAAAATCTTTTGAACTCTCGTTGATACGAATGTTCCCTTACACGACCGCTTATTTGTCAGCAGGTCTTTCGGATTCACAACATGATGAACTTCAGAAGATATCTCCGACTCATTTTTTTAAATAACAATTGGAGCCCAAACAAAGTGTTTTTTCGACCCGGGGTTTGTTTATCTCATGAACCATATAATTTTTCAATCAGATGGAACACCCATGTACCCAATATTCCATCATTCCATTGTTCCAATATTCCAATTGTGAGCGAAGGGAACTAATTTTTATTATGCTGGATGTTGCAGTGGCCTACAATCGCTATGTTTTTTTAGGGGAGGAATTTCTAACCTGGCTATGGTATGTGATTGAAAAAGATCAAAACCTGATTAAAAATTTTGATAATGGTTTTGTTGCCCTGGAAATCGGAAACCGTATTGTATTTGAAAACCGTCGAAAAGAATCCGGCGAGCGGATTACCATTAAGGGAGATGGGGCAAGTTTAGAAGAGGGTATTCTGACATTAAAAAAAGGTGCCTTGGTCACTGAACTCAATGTGGTGTACAAGTCTGCTGAATTAACATGGCAGTTTACCCTCAAAGGTGAAAGTTTGAATTTCAGTAGTCTAAATATTCCGAACACCGGGTTGCCGGAATCCGATGAAGATCTCGAGGGCTTTGTCCTCGAAAAAATATTTCTGTATGATAAAATATTAGAACTTTTAGAAAATATTTTTAATCATTTTGTCAAATTAAGATTGTCAAATGGATGGCAAAATAAAATGGTTCCAAAAATCAGAAACTGGATAGAGTCGGCATAAATATTTTTTTTATTTGAACATTGTTTTTATCAACAAAATATTCATATTTTGTTGATAACTTCAGTTTTTTTAACATTTTTTTTTTTCATGTTCACATAATGCGTCTTTTCAATATAGAATTGCTTGTGTTGTTAACATCGATTATATTTTAAATATATATTATTTCAGAGCGTTAAAAAGTTATTAGTCTTATGAACAACACATCATTATCTTAATTATTTATTTAATAAATAATATTTATTAAGGAAATGGAATATGAAAGCTACCATAAATAAAAATGATATTTTACCTGTCCTTTCAAAAATTCAGGGATTGGCCGGACGTAAAACCAATCTTGCCATTACGACCAGCATTTTAATTCAAACGGAAGAATCCGGTATATCCATCGCAGCAACCGATCTCGAAACCGGTTTTGAAGGTTTTTATCCTGCAAAAATTGATGCTCAGGGTGTCATCGCCATTAATGCTCGAAAATTATATGAAATTGTCAGAGATTTTCCCAGCGAGGATATCTATGTAAATGAAATTGAAAACCATTGGATTGAAATCGGAAATCAGACGGTGGAATATCATATTGTAGGGCTGAATCCGGACGATTTTCCGGAAATTCCAAAAATAGAAGATGTTGATTTTTTTGAAATAAATTCGGCTACCTTTGCTAAAATGATCGATAAAACCTCCATTATCACGGGTGCATCCGATGATAACAGAGCCCATATTGTCGGAATATTTGCTGAACGAATTCAGCAGGAAAAGGAAAAAATATTTAGACTGGTTTCAACTGACGGCAGCCGGCTTTCAAAGGCGGATTGCGTATTTGATAAAGACTTTGAGTTGCCGTCCGGACCTGATGTATTGATACCCAAAAAAGGACTCACGGAAGTTGCTAAATTTCTCGATAATGAAGGTTCGGTAAAATTAGGTATAAAAGACAATAATTTTATTGTAAAAAAAGAGAGGGAGACCCTGATTATTCGGCTCCTTGAGGGAGAATTTCCACAATATGGCGATATCGTCCTAAAAACCGACGGCCATGATATTCCGATGGATCGCCAATTATTTTTAATGATGCTGAAGCGGATGTCCATTTTGTCATCCGATGAATACAAAGGCGTTATTTTTCATTTCAATCCGGATAAATTGCTGATAAATTCCACCAACCCCGACATTGGGGAATCCAAGGAAGATATGGATATCAGCTATAAAGGAGATCCGGTGGAAGTGATGTACAACCCAAAGTTTTTTATCGATACATTGGGTGTTATCGATGATGATAACATCATATTAAATATTGTAGATGAAGAAAAACCCTGTAAAATAGAGGGTGAAAACGACAAATCCTTTTTAAGCGTAATAATGCCGATGAGAATATGAAAGAAGAAAATAATACAAATAATTATACCGAAGACAATATTAAAGTGCTTGAAGGACTGGAAGCCGTTCGTAAGCGACCATCCATGTATATCGGGAACGTCGATATTGCCGGACTTCATCACCTGGTTTACGAAGTTGTGGATAACAGTATAGATGAGGCCATGGCAGGATTTTGCAGCCGGATTCAGGTGGTAGTTCACACGGATAACAGTGTCAGCGTGACGGATAACGGGCGCGGAATTCCGGTAGGTATCCATAAAAAAGAAAAGATACCGGCAGTTGAAGTGGTTATGACAAAACTTCATGCCGGTGGAAAATTTGACGATCATTCTTATAAAGTTTCCGGTGGTCTGCATGGTGTCGGCGTTTCAGTGGTCAATGCGCTTGCCAGTTTATTGGAAGTAGAAATTTATTCCGGTGGAAAGATTCATTTTCAGACCTATGAAAGAGGTAAAAAAGCCAGTGAATTAAGGGTAACCGGCAATACCGATAAACAGGGTACCAAGGTTCATTTTATTCCGGATGCCCAAATCTTTACCACCACTGAATTCAGCTATGATATTCTTGTGCGTCGGCTGCGGGAACTGGCTTATTTAAATAAGGGTGTCAAGATAACCATCGAGGATGAACGTTCGGATGCCAAGGAAGAATTTCTTTTTGAAGGCGGTATCAAACAATTTGTGGAATACATTAACAGGAGACATACGCCTCTGCATGAACCCATATTCATGGAAGGCGTTAAAAATGAGGTGCAATTGGAAGTTGCCCTCCAATATAACGATACCTATAGCGAAAAGCTATTTTCTTTCGCCAATAATATTAACACGGTGGAGGGAGGATTTCACTTAATCGGATTTAAGGCGGGTATCACCCGCACAATCAACCAATACGCAACCAATGGTAACCTACCGAAGAATTTAAAAGAAAAAATTACCGGTGATGACGTTCGTGAAGGGCTTACCGCCATCATAAGCGTGCGATTAAAACAACCGCAATTTGAAGGACAGACCAAAACAAAGCTCGGAAATAGTGAAGTCAAAGGATTGGTGGAATCCCTGGTCAATGAGAAGTTAAGCCAATTCTTTGGAGAAAATCCCGGCGTTGCCAGAAAAATTATTGCCAAAGGCGTGGATGCCGCCCGGGCGCGGGATGCTGCCAAACGGGCGCGGGATATTGCCAGAAGTAAGGGTGCCCTGATGGATGCCTCCCTGCCGGGCAAACTGGCCGAATGTCAGGTTTCCGATCCGGCCTTGCGGGAAATATTTATCGTCGAGGGTGATTCTGCCGGCGGATCGGCCAAACAGGGACGTGATCGAAAATTTCAGGCCATCTTGCCGTTAAAGGGCAAAATTTTAAATGTTGAAAAGGCGCGGTTTGACAAAATTTTACGCAGTGAAGAAATAAAAAATATAATTACTGCCCTTGGAACGGGCGTTGGAAAAGAAGAATACGATATTGAAAAGATCAGGTATCACAAAGTTATTATTATGACCGATGCTGATGTTGACGGGTCCCATATCCGGACCCTTCTTTTGACTTTTTTTTACCGCCAGATGCAGGAGATTGTGCAAAAAGGTTATCTGTATATTGCACAACCGCCGTTGTTTAAGGTGGGCAAGGGAAAGAGCGAAAGATATTTAAAAGATGAGGTCGAGTATAATGAATGGATACTAAAAAAAATATGCGACCAAAAAGAAATAACCGCCGGTCAGGATGAAATTAAGTTGTCAGGACACCGGCTCTACCTCTTTATTTGTGATTTATCCGAGTATTTTTCACACAGTGAAAAATTGACCAAGCGTGGCATTCCGCCCAAACTGGTGGAACTTTTGATATACCAGGGTGTTGAAGACAAAAATTTTCTGCAAGACCAGAGCAGGATGTCCACCTTAAGAAACCAGTTGATTCAAAAAGGGTATCGCGTCGATGAATTGAAATGGAGTGAAGAGCGCGGTATTTATGAATTGATGGTTACGGGGCATGGCGGCACAGAGGACAAAGAAGAAATCAGCGGCCCGATAGCTGAATCCTTCGCTCCCCTAAAAATAGGCAGGGGTTTGATTTACTCCAATAATTATCAAAAATGTCTGTTAACCGGGAAGAATATACAAAAGCATGATTTTCCACCTTTTAATATTTTTATCAAAGATAAAGAAGAACCGGCCGGTTCAGCCCGGAATAAAAAGGAACTGCTGGATTTACTGTTCAAAGAAGGCAAAAAAGGTATTAATGTTCAGCGTTATAAAGGTCTTGGAGAAATGAATCCCGATCAGTTGTGGAATACCACCATGAATCCGGAAAAAAGAACCCTGCTCCAGGTGAAAATTGAAGATATGGTGGATACCGATGAAATATTCACGATTTTGATGGGCGAGGAGGTTGAACCCCGCAGAGAGTTTATTCAGAATAATGCCCTTGAAGTGAGCGTGTTGGATATTTAATGAAAATTCACCAAATAAATGTGAAGTGCCATTCAAAAAGAGACTGTTGCCATAGAGATAAGACTGCTGTCACAGAGATAAGATTGCTACCACAGATATGAGACTGCTACCACAGATATGAGACTGCTGCCACAGAAAGGAGATTACTGTCACGGAAAATTTTAAAATAATTTAGTTAAATAGAATCGTTATTTTTGCAATGATGCATGATCGGACTATTCCTTCATGCATCTGAGTTTAGCGAGATTTAATGAACTGCCGAAACAGACCTCCACAGAGTTCCAGAAATTAGTCAATATAATCAACCTTCATTTTCAGATTGTTGATGATCTGCAAGAGCAGATGCGTATGATTGTGACCTTGAATGAAGGTCGGAAACAGCAATAGCGTGTATCATAGATTTTAGGCATTTTGTTAATGCATGTCGGGCTGTGAACCAGGCACGCCGCCTCCGAAATCGACCGGTGAGGCATAGTAGGTTTTCTGCCACTTTTCTTGGGAGAGTGGCTCGAAACGGCTCTCAGCCTGCTCGAAACGGATTGGCTGACCGGGATTCACTCCTTTCAGAGGTTCCTGGTCTTTCATGACAAGTGTCCCGTTAACAATTACATGCGGAATCCCTGTGGACGGAAGCGTGCCTTTTTCATAGGTCGAATTATCGGTTACGGTTTCAGGATCGAAAATGGTGATATCGGCCACCATGCCTTTCTGCATACGGCCACGTACCTGCATGGCTTTTAAGCCCATATCGCCCAGAGGCTTGGCATAATTGTAACTGGTCATGGATACGGCCTGCATCAGCGGAATATTGTTTTCCCTGGCAATGCGAAGCACTCTAGAAAAACTCCCGGAAAAACGCGGGTGGGTATTGGGAAGATCTTCGTATGGGGTGTCCCAGGTCAGATTATCGTCGGGGAATAATGGCATGCCATCACTGCCAATGGCGACGTCAGGCATTTTGATCCAATCTACAATAGCCGATTTAGGGATCTTGTAAACAAGGACAACACGTGTTGGCTCTTTTTTTAGCATCTCCTCACGCGATTTTTGAGTGTAGAATTCGCCGGTTGCGACATCCTGAATCGTGTCTTCGTATTTGTTGCCCAGGGCCTTTACCCAAATATCGGGTTCGAGAAACACGGCATTCAAAGCAGTGGAACCCGCGGCATATGGATAGATTTCACCCCAGACGTTGTAGCCTTTTTCTCGCATCCTCACCAGAAGCTCATGCACCATATTGTATCCCGGATTATTGAAATGGGCGGCTATGGCCGGCGTCCCTAATGCAGCGGCATTTGCCAGCATCTCCTGGATACCATTGATTTCACCCGTATCATCACCGGGCGTATAGCGGAAGTGCATATCAATAAAGCGGCCATAAAGTCCGCTCAGCTTTTGCAGTTCGAATATTTCGCGGGCCGATACTCCTTCGCGCATATATCCAACAGTAGAGCCGATTCCAAGTCCTCCCTGCTGTAAGCCTTCGTCAATAAGGGCAAGGATCTGGTTGCCCTGCTCCAGGGTGGGCCTGGTCTTGGACCAACCCTGTTTGACACGAGAACTGATAGCATCGGGAGTGTAGAAATATTTCCAATCTTTAAAACCATCAAGTACCGCAGCCCTTGCAAATTCATGAGCTACAGCAACACCAAAATTAATCGGAGCTTTCCCCTCGCGTCGTTTATACCACTCGTTGAGTTTTGGGCCGTGAGCACCTATCTCCAAATCCATAATGGTAGTACGACCGTCGCGTAGCATTAATCGGTAGGCATATGGTTCAATACAATGCTGGTGCCCGTCGATAAAACCGGGAGCCACCACCATTCCCGTGGCGTCAATGGTTTGCTTGCCGCTGATCTTATCCTCGGTGATTGCGGTGATCTTACCGTCTTTGATGCCGACATTGGATACCGCATCGTACATCGTCTCCGGGTCCAGGACCCTGCCGTTGTTGATGACTACGTCGTAGTTTGCGGCCAAGGACATGGTTTCAGTTAGCACAAACAAACAGAGAATAATGCATAAAATAATCGGAAACTGAAATCGGAATGGTGTTCTTGTCTTCATTTTCTTTAATTCTCCTTAGATTTTAGCGAGGAACATCTGATTACTTAAAATAATAGGACATCATATATGGTAGTTGATCTTGTGAATTTCAGGATTGTGATAAATTGAGATCATTACAGGCCAAACAAAGCCTGATTCAGTTACAGATATCATGAAACCAGCGGCTGTTCCAACAAGATCAATGAGCGCGAGATCGGACTTTTGTATAGAATCCCGATATCATTCATTTTTATTGAAACGAATCACAGGAGAACAATCCAGCTATTTTGATCAGCAACCTGTGGCTTCAGAATGCCGCGATAGGCCACCGTGACTGCTAAGCCGTGCACAAATAACATACATTTGGTCTGATGAGAAAAATTCCACACTTTCGCGCACTCCCCCGGCCCAAGGCGCGGGATCGTTAATCATTTCCTATTTTATACCCTGCTTCTTCCCACGCCTTTCTCATTACTTTATTTTTCTTTAAATATTCATCAACCACTTCCTTTGGGACCCGGTTAAAAATACAAGAAAAATTAACGCATTTTGAACAGGTATTTCTTCCTAATATCACAAAAAATACAATCGTTCCAAGTGCAGCAAGTCCTGCCCATAAGTATTGCTCCCCAATTATGGAAAAATATATGGGATAACCAAAAAGAATGCCAAAGCCTATTACAAGTTGAAACTTCTCCCACCTGTTTATAGGTGCCGGATTATATTTCCATAATTTTGGACACCCGAGATTTACCGGGCATTCCAGGAGGAGGCCTTTTTTGGCATAGTAGGGACAATGACTACATAAAATCTTAATCTCCCAGAAACCAAAAAAAAATATCCAGAAAACAAACATCCATCCAATCTGGTTAGAGTAACCTCCACGACCCATCCCTATTAACCCGGGTACCAAAAATACGGAAAACAATAAAAGAAATTTTAACCAATCAACAACATTTAATCTACATTTTAATTTACCTGAAATAGTACACCCTGTGCAGTCCGACTCGTGACCGGCAGTACAAATATCATTGGGATTATCATTACCAACCGGATTCATTATCGGCCTCCTTCAATTATAATTGCTTGCTTATCCGGGAAGCTCAAGCCCCACCCCAATTTGAGGTCAGGGGATGTTCGGTTTGAAGCCGGGCAATTGTTTGAGCACCTAAGGCACCGTTGGAACCGCCGTTATGATGCTGTGTTTTTTGTTGGTAACCCATTATCTCCAAAGGCTTTATTTATTTTATTGACAGAGGCGGTTCCTACGGTACCTTATGAAATCTTAAAATGGAAAAGAAGTCAGGTACTGATATATGGAGAATACATGCAAAATGGCTAAATTACAGATAACGTAGATGTAAGCACAACTTAGGTGAAAATACGAATTTCCTAATCTGATATCAGAAACGGACCATTCCAGCAAGGGTCGAAGGATTTAATGCGGATTGCAACTGAAGACTACTTGCCATCAACTGCAACGTTCTCAAATTACCCTGAATTTCAAGAATAGAACTGATATTCTTCAACCCACAAATGCTGGATTATTGATATTTAATAGCCGTATTGTTGAGCTTTGCAGGTGATGGAAAATCAAGATATCAAACCTGTATGAAATTCGATTAGCGTATAGCTCTCTCAATTGCCAGGCTTAATACGAATATTATCGGTTGCGGTTTTTGAGTATTTCTGTATATTTTAAGTGGATATTAATTATCTGGAGGCCCATTTTTACTCTTGATTCAAGAAATAACTGGCGATCATGAATTCAAAAACCGCGGTTAGCCATGATCTTAAAATAACGACTTTTTTATTGATTGTCAGCTTCTCAGTATCTTTTATTCTGAGAACAAGCGGCACTATATTCCCTGCTATATTTCAAAATGAATATATAGCGAAATTTACAATGGTTACCAACGTATTCTTCATCTTAATACAATTGTTATTTTTTATTTACTTTCTAAAGTCTTATGTTTCTAAAAGAGAGCAAGTTTTAAAAAAAGCAAGTTTTCTAGGAATTCTTGGGTCCGCTTCTGTAGCGTTCATACATCTAAAACATTTTTGCCTTGTCTTTAAATTAAATTTTATAACCTACTGTCTTCACATATAAATTAAATTAGTTCGGCAATAAATAGAATCGTTGACAATAGCTGATGATACGAAAAGCTAAATTGACGTGCTTTAACGTTATTGCTGGAATCATCATTCCTACAATTTTGATTATCCTTACAGCGGTATTTTATTTCATACCTGCTCACGGTAGTTTCGTAAGTGGCCATTTCGGGAAAGCCGGAGGACTTCAGATTCTGCGTTGCTGAGGGTTTGAAGTAAAGAACTACGACTTCACCCTCAGACGCCTTGACTCTGAAGCCCTCCGACTTTTGCAACGTTGGGGTAACCTTGACAATCAGTTCATATTCGACCTTGTAGTAAACACACTGCGAGGGCTTAAAGAATGCAGACAGATAATTGTTGCAACACATAATCCTAACATTCCTGTCAGCGGTGATGCAGAAAATATTTTGGTTTTCAAACCAGATGGTTCAAAAGGCAGGGTGGCAAGGAACGGAAGTATTGATTATGAACCTATTATTGAAGATGTTAAAACAATAATGGAAGGTGGTGATGAGGCCTTTAGGATCAGGGCAAGCAAGTACAATATTCCATAAGAACATAAAATAGGAACATCCATTAACAGTCGCACTTTTTTGTGGATACATTTTAGATACGAGATTTCTTTCTTGATTAAAAACTTGTTCACAATTAACAATTCGAAATTTAATACAGATAAAACGATGAGAATTAAATCAAAAAGCTTTATGGATTATATTATGTCACAATAGCTAACTATTGCGATATAAACTTAACAAGTTTTATAAAATTTGGCATACAAATATTCAACTGGGACAAGAAATTGAAATTCAATACTTATTAGCGTAGTCTTCAGTTAAACATTATTTTTTTCGACCCCAAAATATGGTATCAGTAATTTTGTGTGACTGGTGATTATCTCCATATCATAGATTGGCTGCTTGTAATCTCGATCATCGCGGCGCATAAGTTGATAATAACTGATTCTGATTTTTTCATAAACTAAGGAAGAAAATGAGAAATATAAAATCTTATGTCATGTGTAAGTATAAATAGGATTATATCATTTGGAGATGATACATGGAGAACAACGTTTTATTCGCTCTCGGGTTAACCCTTTTCGCAGGCCTGTCCACGGGTATTGGCAGTCTTATCGGATTTATGTCCAAGGAGTTCAACCCGCGGTTCCTGACCATTGCCTTGGGGTTTTCCGCGGGGGTGATGATTTACGTATCCATGATCGAAATATTCGTAAAGGCTAGAGACTCCTTGGCGATCAGCTTCGGCGACAAGATGGGCTACGTGTTGACGGTGGTGTCATTTTTCGCTGGTATCGCGGTGATTGCCATCATCGATAAACTAATCCCCTCATATGAAAACCCCCACGAAATGAATGTCCAACAGAAAATCAAGGACAGCACGGATGAACAGAAAAGAAAGCTCATGCGCATGGGAATGTTTTCAGCTCTGGCTATTGGCATTCACAACTTTCCCGAAGGTCTCGCCACCTTCATGAGCGGGCTGACAAACCCGACACTGGGTGTCAGCATAGCCGTGGCCGTCGCCATCCACAATATTCCGGAGGGGTTGGCCGTTTCAGCACCCATTTTTTATGCAACTAAAAGCCGGAAAAAAGCCTTTGTTTTGTCGTTTCTATCCGGTTTGGCTGAACCGATAGGGGCCCTGATCGGCTATTTTGTTCTGAGGTCGATTTTCAATGAGACAACCTTCGGGGTCATATTCGCTTCTGTTGCCGGAATCATGGTCTACATTTCCCTGGACGAACTGTTGCCAACGGCAGAGGAATATGGAGAACATCACCTTGCCATCGGCGGGCTGATCGTCGGAATGTTCATCATGGCCGTGAGCCTTTTGTTATTTGCTTAGAAGGAAGTCGAGAAAGCACCTGAGACCTTCTTCTTTAGAAAACCACCACAATGGTAAACACTTGATTTCAAATAAATCTTTGTGTTCTTTTCGTGCTTTGTGTTCATAGACACAAAAAAACAGATCGGAGCAGAGATTGAATGTGACTATTTACAAGGTACTCTCCAACATGTCACTACGCAGATGCAATTATATATCGAGGAAAACTTGAAGAGAGGGATATTGTGATATCATCAATTCAAAGGATTTCTTTGAACCTGTGATGTGGTTTGTTCAGTTGAATATTCATGAAGTATTTTGTCGCAATAGGAGCGTATTGCGACGTATTTTAAATAATTCTTAAGAGTAATTGATCGACCATAGGTGCTAGATAAACCATAAAAAGTATGAAATTTGACCTCTTCGTATTGCGACATTTACCTTATACCCGATTCGGATTACCCAACACTTCACGGTGCTCTTTTGCAACGCATTTGCGGTGCGCCGTAACCCCACGTGATCGACGCTTCGCCTTGATGTTCCCAAAAAGTCTCGTTGCGGCCCTGATATTTCGTGCCACTGCCGCTAGGCTGCAAGTACATAAGCGAGACGCTGTCGCCACGCTCGGCGATCAAGGTTGGAGGATCGGTTTGGAAGAATGTGACGATGACCTCATTGGCAGGATTTTCGTCACAGATGAAGCGTACTGGGCCATTACCTTGAACAAGCCGATACCTGGCCTGCAACTCAACGATGCGGCGTTGGTATTCGTCCTGGACACATGCACGCTTGTCGTTGCTTTTCCAGCATTCGTTTCGCCCTTTGATCCAACCGCGCTGCTCCGCCTTTAGCACTGGAGGGTGTTCGTTGGTCGCTTTCTTTGCTGCGGCGGAGTAAATGACAGACAGCTTGCGATCGAGCGCGGACAATACATTGTCCTCGCATATCATCTCCTCGATACTGTTGGCCTCTGCTTTGTCACAGTCGTATGACGGGCCAGTCGCCATGACCGATCCGCTTAGATTCCCATTTTTTTCTGATGAAGCTGCATATCTTTCCCGTACAATCTGATCTATATGGCGGCACCAGACTTCGCTGCCACGATCCGGAAGATTCGGATTGTCTCGAATGCCGAGTTTAAACTCGATCACCGACTTCCATTCGCCAGAGCCGACGTCGGGACCGTGACCTTGGTTATCGCTCGTTAGCACTGTCTCTTCTATGAATCGGTACCACGAATCGGAACAAAGCGTTTCCGCCGCCATGATCGACGAGTAATCATTGGTTGCTTGGGCGAAAATTGCCACAAAGATGATGACAATTGATATCCACCTGCTCATAAAGGCTCCTTCGATCCAAATTTAAGATTCTCTTTATATCTAAACGCTGTTTCTTGTGCCCACCATATATTGAGTTTGATCGTCCTTGGTTCAGAATAAGACAACCTCGCCATCTTCTGGGATCATTAAACGGGATGGCCGTTTTAATTCTCTGTCGGCTCTTTTACGAAGATTTGCACGACTGATTGGACAATGATCCAAGGCCTCCATGTGTATCGCCACAATAATTGCTTCCGGGGAGGCATTTGCTGTTTCAAGCGCTTGGTCGATATCCATGATGATTGGATCATACCCCGGAATCGTCGCACCCCCGGAATGGATGATGACAATCTCCGGCTGGAACGTCTTTATTGCTTTCTCCACATGAGCACACCAAATACTGTCTCCCACCCAGTAAACCGTAGGTTCCCCATCAGCCTGTAACACAAACCCGGAGACATTGCCCATGTGCTCAAGGATTTTTCCGCTTCCATGCTGGCCGCCTGTTCGAGAGATGGTAATTCCATTCCATACACTATTGGTCTCAATTGGGATAACCGTTCGAAATCCTTCTTCTGTTATTCGTAGTTCATCATTAGGTTGACACAGAACAGGTATCGTTTTTGGCAATGCGGCACTTGCGACACTATCAAAATGATCCGGATGGCCATGGCTTACAAGCACACCATCAACACTGTCCAAGATTTGTTCTAATGTGTGTGGTAATTCTACCGTCGGGTTTCGAGCAACACCGGCAAATGGATCAAAAGCGTCTTTTGGAGAAAGCATTGGATCGGTTAATATCGTTTGCCCTGCGTAGCTGAGTTTCATGGTTGCATTACGAATCAACTGAATTTTCATTTTTTCCTCTTTTATTCAGGTATTGCCATATTAAGGAATCAGTGAAACGGGTTATCTTCAGAATCTTGGTTCCTCTTGTATTCGGTACGATTGGCAAGCTCCAGAGCTTTCGCCTTGCCAAATAGGGAAGCAATTGCTGCTAAAGCCATATCCATTCCAGCCGACACGCCGGAGGCGGTAAAGATAGGATCACCCTCCACCCAGCGGGCTCTGGGAATCCACTCTACCCGCTTGCTCACTGAGTGGCCATATTGAAATAAATCTTGTTGGAAGTGACGCAGCGACCATCTATAATGCCAGCTTTGGCAAGCAACCAAGAGCCCGTGCAAACGGACATCGTTAGCCTTGCCGATGATACTTATCCACCGGAGATTTTAACATTAAAGCCTTGATTCTTTAATTCAACGACTAGAGTGTCCCTGTGATCACCCTGTATAATTATAACGCCATCTTTCACCGACCCACCTGTCCCGCAATGGCGTTTTAGCTGGGTGGCAAGGTTTTTTAATTCAGCGTCAGTAATCTGAAACCCGGATAAAGTGGTCACGGTTTTACCCTTGCGTCCCTTGGCTTCACGCTGAATCCGGATAATGCCATCAAACTTTTTGTTTATTTGGGATCTTGGCTTTTTCTTTTTGCAGGTGCATTTTGAAACCGGCTTTTGACACGATGGACATATTTTACCTGATTCAGTTGAATAAATTAATCGGGAGTTATCCATTTATTCTATCCCTCAACCGCCCCGAACTCCTAAAGGTCACAACCCTCCTTGGTTCCAAAATCATATCTTTACCTGTTGAAGGATTCCTGCCCTTTCGTTCCCTTTTTTCCTTGACACAGAATCTACCAAAGTTGCTGATTAAAACATCATCACCGGAATCAAGTGTTTTTTTGATTAATTCAAGGAGAGTTTCGACTATTTCAAATGATTGGCTTTTTGGGTATCCAATTTGATCAGAAATGGCATCAACGACATGGGCTTTTGTGAGGGTCATATGGTTCCCCTTTTATTGGAAATAGGTAGGTGGATTTGACATATCCCAGATCAAGCCCTTCCACCCGGTAACAACACCTTCATCTTCACAGATTGGACATATCCAATGAATGTGACCGGTGGCCGAATCTAAATAAATATCCAAATTCCCCTTACAAGGCTTTCGTTTTGGCCTTCTCCAACATTTAGGATGAGAGTCTGTCGAAATTCCAGCATTAACGGATGTTGCATAGGTTATAATTTCAGTGATATTTTTGACCTTTGATTTGAGTTGGGGTACAGCTGGACCGGTTTGGTTTTCATCAAGCCAATGTCGAATGTCGATAACCCACATGGAATATCACCCTTGATGATAGGTGGTTAAAGATTAGAAATTTCTAACCCATATCCATTTCCCAGCTTTAGTCACCTTTGTCAATAAAATTTAGTGGGTTAGAGAGCCTTGATGCACTTTAGGCCACGATAACTGGAATGATTCCTAACTGTTAATGGCCTATATAATTAACATTCTTGACAATCTAATCAGAATCTGGAACATTGGCAAAGCTTAATTGTTGAAGATTCAACCTTTAACAAAGGGAGATCATATCGAATGAATATGGAGACCCCATTTCCGGAATCGGAGGTGGGGTTTTGTTGTTTTGAAGCAGATCTGACAAAATTCATATGAGGTTATGTTATGCAAGAGAGCAGTTACCTACATCAAACTGGACATGTGAAAAATATTAAAGAAGGTGAAGAATACAATCTTTCTTCAGAGAGCATTTGCAACCAAAAATTGAAAGGGAGAAGAAAGCAAAAGAATTGTTGTTAGAATATCGGGGGAAGTATACTGAAGAAATTTTGAAGGAGGTATTTGACACATTTGATCCAAATGGGATGTGGTTCGGCTCTACGCAAGCTAAGAGGAACATTAACGTGATCTTTAAACAACCAAACTCTGAAATAAACGATTGGATTGACCTGCTACTTTTTTCAGATGATGATTTATATTCCAGAATTAATAAGTGCCTAACCGAAATTAAAGTCAAAGGTGCCAGTAGTGTGTAAATCACGACCGTTGGAGGAGATTACGTTTAAAGTGAAAAAGTGCGGGACATTTTGGCCTCCCTGTGTTAGAGGATAATAAACACCTCTAACCCAAGGAGATTATTATGGAAAAGAAATGCTATCAAGAAATTATCGATGAAGTCAGCAAAAAGTTATCTCAAAAGATTATTTCCGAGGAGAAAGATTTAGCTCGTAGAGCAACGCTCATAGATAAAGATATCGCCGACATTGTTCAAGACATTGGTCTGCAAACAACCAAAAAGGTGATTGAGAATACACGTGACAAAATAGTCGAAAAAAAAACTCCGAAGGGCTGACGATTCATAAAAACCCTATGATCGAGTTTAATTTCATCTTTGGCAAAGCACAACTTCGATCTCCATATTTATGGCTGCCAGGAAGCAGCTCAAAGCCGTTAATTGATGACATGAACATTACTCATCAGGGCCGAAGCGAAGCCGTCAATCGCGCCTTGAGCGACTTTGGCATTGAGGATTCATTTGCTAGGGCTGCGGTGAGGTTCAAAGAGCATTATCATTACAAAATTGGGCCGAGTGCTGTTGACAGATCAACAAAAACTACAGCCCTGCAGGCGATGAAATATATAGAAAACAAATTGTCAGACAACGATTCTGATCAGATACAGAAATCCACATCCATAGAAAAGATGCTGGTTGAGTTGGATGGATGTGAACTTCGTACAGCCCAACTTGTTCCTGCTGAGGACTCAACAGAAACAACACCGGTATACAAAAACCCTAAAAAGGAAAAAATTATAAACTGGCGCGATGTCAGATTAGGTTTTGTAAGACCATTGGATTCAAAATCAAAAACATTTGTTGGCAAGATGGATTGCTATCAAAATGTTGTCAGTCAAATGCACAGTGCTGCGGTTTCTATTGGTATGACCCCGGAAACCAAGATCATAGGAGTAGCAGATGGTGGCATTGGTCTCAGTGAAGAGTTGAAAAGACAATTTCCCTCTATGCAATTCATATTGGATAAATCACATCTAAAAAATCATTTATATGAAACAGCAGAAGCATTGGGAATAAACCAAAAAGATCGTCCAGGCTGGGTCAAACCAAGAGTTAGAGAAATTTCTGACGGCAATGTTGAAGCCGTCTTGAAAGAACTGGAAGAAGAAAATGATAAAAATCCAAACCAGCGATTGAAAAGGTTAATCGGATACATCAAACGATTCTATAACGCATTGGATTACGATAATTTTAAGTCGATGGGCTACCCAATAGGTTCTGGCGAAATAGAAAGTGCTCACAAGTCAATTCCCCAAAAACGTTTGAAAATTCCAGGGGCAAGCTGGAATGCTGATTCGATTGATCCTATGTTAGCCTTGCGCGTATTAAGAGCCGACGATTGGTGGGAAGATTTTTGGAATCAACGAACTGAGACTTTACTGGCGGCTTGATAACTGCAACGAGGTTGAATTACACCCGTGCCAGTATAGGTATTGCAGCACTATTTTTATACCTTATGGACCCGGACAAATATAATATCTGGAACAAGCCAATCGAGGCTGGATTAAAAAAATGGGATTATTGGCTGATTTGAAAGGCAAAGATGTAGCTAAAAAATACATGATCTTTAATAAAGCTGCATTAGAATTCCGTATAAATAATGATCTGAAACCCCAGGAGGTTGATTGGTTTCTTATTGCTATTTCCAAGGATAGTATAATAGATGATGTAATAATTGATATTAGCCCAGAAACCAAATCATGGATATTTCAGGCTAACCCAAAATATTATGACATTGATGGGGCAATTAAAGAACTAAAACAACAGAGGTGGTCTGTAAGACAACACAAAAAGGCTGTAAAAGCTGGGGATAGGGTTTATATCTGGAATACCGGTCCAGATGCCGGTATACTTGCTCTTGGTACAACCATGACTGACCCAGCAGAAATGACAGAAGATGAGGAGGCAAAAAAGTTTATAATATCAGAAGATAAATTTAAGGATTTAGAAACCAGAACTGTAGTCCAAATAGACAAGGTTTTGGATTATCCAGTAAAGAAGAGCTCATTGATCAACCATCCAATCCTTGCAAACCTGCCAAATCTAAAAAATCCACAGGGCACCAATTTTACAGTGACTCCAGATCAAGACCAGGCCCTGCAAGAACTTATTCAAAATGGACCAGGGCCTGATGTCCCGGTCCCGGTATATTCAAAGTCGGATGCTTTAATGAACCTATTCATTGAAGAAGATGATTTTGATTACATTATGGATCGATTGAGGGCAAAGAAAAACATAATTTTGCAAGGCCCTCCCGGTGTTGGTAAAACCTTCTTGGCTATCGGATGCGAACACTACGACTATTAATCTTCGGTTTCGCTTATCTATAAGATACTGCACACTACGGCTATGGTCCAACCATATTCCAGACGGTGGCTACAGTGGAATACCAGATACATTCTTGAAATATGATTCAGGCGGTAATGGTGACAATTTGGCAAGTATTCTGCAATTTCGATTAACAGTGATAAATTCACCTTATGGCCTACCCATCATGATTTAAATCACAATATATCGCCAACCTTCATATTTGACACAAATTAATATATACGGTAATTCAATTTCAACCACCCTGGTTTTAACCCTTAATATTCAGACTGCCTGACCAATAAATATATGGGAATACAATTGTCTAAAAGAGGCAATAAAAATATTTTATGACTACAGTAATTATGTTTTTCTTGAGAAAGCACAATCAGCATTAGAATCTTTTTGAATGATTACAATGATTCCACCTTATGGGGTTAAGTGAATAGATTTTGAGTCTGGCAAGTAACCTGTTATTTTCGTCAACCCGTATTTTGTGGGATAGCCAGAACATACATTGCCCGGCCACTCGAAATTTATCCCCTTGTCCACCCGTCATCTATTCCAATGTTTGACAAGAGGTTAAAGCAAAAAAAAATAAACCCGAGCTTGACAACAACTTACTGTCATCTAATATTCTACCGAAAAAGGACAACAACTTGACAAATACCTTCATCTACACAGAATTCGGTAGTTTAAAATCAATCTGAAAAGAGGTTTTAAAGGGGCGCTAATGCGATTTATTATTTCCATAATAGTGATGGCTTACGTCATTTTGGGATCCTCGGTGGGCCAGTTATACGCACAGACAAATGAAAGTAGGCCCAATATTTTGCTTATTGTCGGAGACGATATTGGTTTCGGCGACCTCGGTATCAGCGGCTCAGTGGTCAGGACGCCTAACCTCGATCGCTTGGCACAACAAGGCGTCACTTTCACGAGTTTTCACTCGTCGCCTGTCTGCTCGGTCACAAGAGGGATGCTGTTGACCGGCAACAACCCCATTGAAATAGGACTCGGGGCCTTCGACTACGCGCTTTATCCGCCAGCAAAGGGCAGTCCCGGATACGAGGCGTATTTGACGCGTACAACCGTTACGATCGCGGAGTTGCTCAAGGATTCCGGGTATCGCACGTATATGGTGGGCAAATGGCACCTGGGAGGGACGGCTCACGGAGGCGAAGGTCCGCATGAGTGGGGCTTCGATCGCAGTTATGCAATTTACACGGGAGGTTCGAATCACTGGAACCAGGGCGTATTTCATATCGATATGCACGATCCGGAAGTGGTAGCCATGGTAAAAGCGGGCAAGGTGCCAAAAGAGCCCTTTTATGAGGACGGAAAGGAAGTTGATCGTCCGTCAGGCATCTATTCCGATGACCTATACACCTCAAAGATGCTTACATATCTCGAACAAGGCCGAGAGAGCGGCAAACCGTTTTTTGCTTATTTGGCCTATACAACGGCGCATGCGCCGCTCCAAGCTCCCGACTTCTTGATTGAGAAATACTACGACCACTATCTGGAAGCCGGTTTTGAGGGACTTAAACGTGCCCGATTCAAGTCTCAAAAGGCAATTGGCCTAATTCCCAAAGACGCACCCTTTCCCGGAAAAAGCAAGAACCGTCTGCTGCGCTCCTGGTCACAGTTGAGCGACGAGGAAAAGCGCCGACAGGCCCGCATGATGGCAACTTACTCCGCAATGATGGAGTCCCAAGATTATCACATCGGCATACTGCTCAATTACCTACACGAGAATGGGCAGATCGACAACACGAGGGTTTAGATGAACGAGGCGAGCTGAGCAACCCAATGGCTACCAAATGGATCAGATCCAACTTCAGTCAGGAATTCGATGGCATCGGACGAGGTAACTCCTTCGGTTTTATTGGCACGGACTGGGCGTATGCCGTTACCGGCGGACTTCAATGGTGGAAGTGGTTCATTGGAGAGGGGGGGGTCCGTGTTCCTTTGATCGTGATCCCTCCCAAAGGCCAAAAATTTGTCAGAGCAGATCAGAAGACAGACGCGTATGCACACGTCAAGGACTTACCCATTACAATACTGGACTATGCCGGTGTGGAGCACCCCCAGACCGAATACGAAGGCCGCAAGATCGTCGCACCCTCTGGTGTATCCATGCGAAAATTCTTAGAGGGAAGTTCACCAAGTCCGCGCAGGGAAGAGCAATGGGTTGCATTCGAACTGTTTGGTAACAGCTACGTCGTGGCCGGGGACTACAAGGCGATTAGAGTGCGTACTGCCATGTACGGTGACGGGAAATGGCACCTTTACGACATTAAAAAAGATCCTGGCGAGACTCGCCCTTTGGATGCCGAATATCCTGATCAACTTGAAAAGATGATTACCATTTATGAACAATACGCCAAAGATAAAGGGATTGTTCCGGTTTCAGATAATTGGAGTCCATGGCACGGTTTTATAGACGAAAATAAGCAGAACTAACACTTCAATCCATTCCAAAGGAGTCCCCCTATGAACTCGACCAGTAATCCCATAGGTTTTTTCGACAAACTCAACGCAAGTGTTATGCTCGCCGTGACACCAGAATATAGCAAAATTAAGGCTGCCCGAAGCGAAGGTGCAGGCCGTATTTCATCCAGCACCAAACCCCCAATTATGAAAACTGAATATCGCACCATTGCCGGGATCAAAGTACGTGTCGCCGAGGGAGGCAAACAAGACGGTCCCGTGGTATTGCTGCTGAGTCCCTTGCCTCAAAGCATCCTTTGCTATGATCTGATCTGGAGCCGCGTCGGTGAGGAATGCAGGTTGGTTGCTTTAGATTTACCTGGATTCGGACGCAGCGAGGGGGGGCTGGATTTCATGAGCTTTGAAGCTCAAAGCCGATTTCTGGACGAATTCGTCCGAACCCTAAACTTAAAACAAACGCACATTGTTGGACCGGACGTCGGCATGGCCGCCGCCCTACATTACGCCATCCATCGGGATCACGACGCAGCAAGTTTGATTATCGGTGACGGTCCCGGCATCCTGCCCACGGCGAACGGAAGTATCATCAACAAGGCGGTTGATTCAGGGTTCTGGCGCATGATGTTCAGGATCACGGGTGCCGGTGCCTTCGTCGATGCAGGTGTTCGACTGGCCCTTGTCAATTACAGTCCAAGTGCGGAAGAGGTGGCCGACTATGTCGCCTCGTACAAAGGGCGTATCGCTCCTGTTACTCATTGGTTCGCAACCTACCCTGAAAACTTGGCGACGGTTGATCCGCACTTGGCCGAGCTCGATCTGCCGGTCAAGGTGTTTTGGGGCGATCTTGACCAGTTCCTGGTTGTTGACAACGCCTATCGTTTGAACCAACGCCTTAAGCGCAGCGAACTTCAGGTGTTTGAAAATTGTGGGCACTTCTCCTATCAGGACAAAGCCGACGACTTCGCGGAAATGGTTCTAAGCTGGGTGGTGGGTGGCGGCTACCAAAAAGTCTGATTCACAGCATTTGTTACGATTTAATGCTAACTGATTGGGACAATTTTAGTTGTTATAAACTATCGAATCTTGTGGTTTGCCTCTGCACCCAACATCCATTCTCAAATTGCATGTTTGTGCTGGCAAAATCAGGCCCGGTAGGAATTTGACCGGTAAAGACATCTCCAACATATTACAATTATAAGATAATTGCAGTTTTCATTTGGTAATCTCAGGTTTTGACAAGATCGGGATTATAAGATACTCTCAATCTGTATTTTCTTAACAATTCGGGAAATCATGTTTTTCTTGATATTGGTGTTTGGACAGTAACAGAAAAAAGGCAGAGCCCCGTTAGAGGCTCTGCCTTTTTCCCGCCTGTTCAGCGGTCTCAAATTTTAATGCCTGCTATCTCGAAGCTCTGCCGTTAATCATGCCCTTAGATCTTACAGGTTGCTCCTGATGTCCGGCCAGCCATACATCTGTTAATGAAGTAGCCAAGCGTAATGATCGTCAGTGTTAAGCCTATCATAGGGCACCTTCCTTTCAACTATCCATCACATCGATTCCCAGATCACATCCAAGATGCTTGTCGGGGTTCTCGCATTTGAAATTGGCTTCACGTGTATCAACATGTCCTTCACTCTTGTCATCAAAGTAGTCCTGGGTATTATTCTCGGCCATGATATCACCTCTTTGGTTGTCTGGTTGGTTGTTGGTTGTTTTCGTTCTGTTTGAATATAATTTACAGCATCCAGTTAAATATACAATGTGAGCCAGTTGACCGTATGGTGGGAGGTCGAAACTACCAATCTGTTTGAAACGGCCTGCGCTCTGAGAGGAACTTTTTAGATACGGAGTATGAAATGAGACGGGCAGGCCTGGACGGGGCCTGCCCGAGGAGGAGGGTAGATGAATAGTTTCATTTAACCCATGGTCCCGCACTGAAAAAATTATCCAGCTTGGTTCCACCTCAATGGTAAGACAGCATATGGCCTTATTCAAATTGCTGTTTGTCTTGGGGTGTTCTAACAAGATAGGATTGGAGCAATAAAAATTACGCAACATGCACACATTGCGAAATTGAAGGAATTGTAATACTGAATGATATTTCACGACCGCTGTTTTTCATCCTATTTCGGAATCAATCTCTGTTTTAAACCGTAAAAGAATACATGTTAGTTATGAAAAGTGCAATTGCGAGGAATAAAACCGATTTTCTTTGCAGATTTTTTGCGGATCGACCCGATGTCTAATAGCCGTAGTCTGCTGAATAGTGGAATTTGGTTCATCCAGATTTCTAATTGTTACCTCAGTCATGAAGCTAAGGTCTGATAGACAGATTTGTTGGAGTTATCAGAAATTCACAATGGTTTGCGTTTAAATTCCGGTTGAAGCGCTGGTTATGCCGCATTAGGTTGTCAAGAAAACCATAATCCATGGAATAAAATTGATCATATAATGGGCACCCACAGCATGCTCCCAGTCACGCCTGGCGTATGTGACCGCCATGGGTAAACCATACAGTAATCCAGTAGTCAGAAATCTGTCCATGAGATTTCCACCGTGCCCCAAACCGAAAACAATGCCACTAAAAAGTACCGAGAAAACGATGGCAATGGCTGGAACTTTGTTAAACGCAGGTCGCAGCATAAAATAGCACAAAGTGACCAGTAATAATCTGTACCGCGCTTCTTCCGCAATACCTGAGAACCAGGGAAGTGAAAAAGGCAGCCACCAATGAGTAACCCAAGTGATCCCAGAACCTGGTGAACCTGTAGCTGCGTTCAATAGACCAAAAGGCACAAACAGAAGACAACCCAACAGAAACGACCACATGGCTTTGCCATACTGCCTTAAATATAACTGACTGCCACCCAAACCAGTACGTTTGTGGAGCAGATCACCAGCAACAAACATGGGCATTATAAAGACAAGTAATCCAATAAAGACTGTTTGCCTTACAAATTGATTTTGCCAAAATGGTAATCCTCCCAGAAAGGCAATAGCGGTGATTACAAGACCAATAAGGATAGGGGATAATTCAATTTCACGACGCCAAACAACCATAATCCATATTGTCGCGAGCATTAGCAGAAGCAATACAATGCCCTGACCAGAGAATTCTGCTACTAATAGTAATGCGATGACAATGACAGGTATTAGTTTTCCTATTCTCAGCTTAGGCAGTATAAGTGGACTAAGATCAGGTAGTTGTTTTACTGAAGAGCCTGTTCTAATGAGATACCAAAATAATGCTAAAACATATGCAACATGTAGGATATAACGTTCTGTACGAAATTGATCGGTATATCGAACTCCAATAAACAACATGACAACGAGTGAAACAGTTGTGAGAAGCCACATTGTGATCAATGCAATACGATGCGGTGTAAACAAAACTCGCTTTTTTAACTCCGGAGGAGTTTCTGGATCTTTAGATTTTTTTGTCCTAAGCGTTTTCTTACTGGTCATAATTCAATAGTGCAAATAAAGCGGCATATCCAGCTATTGGGTAGAACTGTGTATCATCCCCTTTATAATGTTTTATACAAGAGGAACTATAATGATTTTGAGCTAAAGATATATTGAGAGATACACAAATATCAATTTTTCTAAAATAATTGCAAATACTTTTTGGATATCAAAACCGGCGGGGTACTGGCGGGATAGGCAGGGTATTTTTATAAATGGGGCGGGGTTTAGGCGGGATATTGGCTGGGTATCTCAATTATTGGAGACCTAACTTGCCAAAAACCGCAACATTCTTAAATCATAACAAAAATAAAGGATATAAACGATATTCCTGGAAAACTACGGCCAAAAATATTGCCCGGGCATAGCCGAAGTCCACGGTTATGTTGCTGCGATGCTATTTGATCACATTTGTTTCACCAGCGCATCAAAGCTTGTCTTTGCATCAGGGGAGAATTCATGAAACTTTAAAAGTTTATCACAAGGCTGTTCGTCACAAACCGCGCAATGGTCCAGACATTTATCTTGGCAACACTTTTTGATTTCGCAGGTTTTACAATATGCAATCAGTTTTCCCCCATCTGTGAGACATCCGTCACAGTTTATATCTTCTGGCTTCAATATGAATCCAAATTTTTCAGAATAATACTCAGCTGTCTTCTTCCTTGCTTCATCGTCGTCATTTTGAGTAGCCAAAAAGGTTGGACAGTCTGAGCATACAAGACCACAATAAGCAATCATCTCTTAACGAAAAAAAATATTAGTCCAGGTCCAAATTCGCTTTGCACTGATTACATCTTACAACGCCCCGGAAAACTTTATTACCGCATTCAGGACAAATATAACGAGCTTCTTCATCTTGAATCCATTTCTCAGTACCAACCTCACGCCAATACGGAATAGCCCGCAAAATGACCTTTTTGCCGACAGTCATGGGAAAATCTTCAATATATTGGCAAGGAAATTCATCGCATTGATGACACCCTGTGAAACCCTTTTCTTTAGAGCAATCCCTGATCTCACATTGCCTGCAATGTAAAAATTGTTCATCAGATAAGCAGCCACAGCAATTAATATCTTCGATGGAAAGTTCATCACTGTTTGGAAGCGTACCTTTGCCGGGGAGGTCCCCCTTGTAAACACCCACTAACCGCTCCTTGAATTTTTGATTGTTATCGCGGTGCGCTATATATATGGCACAGACTCCACAATAAAGGCCACACGGAGAAATAAAATCCGGATTTATTTTCATAACTCTATCCTCTAAAGACGTCCAATTGTTAAATTAAGGTTGCTTGGATTTGGAGCCCAATTCTTATATTTGATTTTCCCCATTATTTTCGATCTTCCATTTTTAGCTCTAAATCAATGTGTCCCCAGCCACCGCATTGAACACCAACATCAAAACATCCCACCCGGTTAAGTCGCATTTCGTTTGGATCTATGCCAGCATAAAATAATTCATTAGCCGTGTATATTGGTCCAGACAGGGCACTTAAAGCATGTATACATATACGCTTTGGGTTCAATTTAGTCAGAAGATTACCCGCACCATCAAAATAGAATCTGTCCCCCACTAGATGCTGACTATTGCATCCATGTGATGCCACGACTTCTGCAACAATTGTTTTATTCATTAAGTCTGGTGCTTTTGAAACAATGTCTGTATTTTTTGGATTGCTGCGAAATAATTCGAGTTCCTCATCGGTATATCCAAGATGTTGCTGGATAAATCTCCAAGCATCTTCGTCAACTTTCATCTGACACCTCCTTAATGTGATAACAAGTTTGATTATTCGAAGTCTTTTGCCAAGAACCCCTCATGAAACACAACGCTTCCTTTTGGCACCTTTTCGGAAAACGGCAAGACAAGGAAAAACTCTTGTGGTATCCCCTCATGGACCAGTTCTGGATAATTCTTGAAACCAAATCGTTGGTAATAATTTGGGCCCCCTACAAGGGCACAACCTTGGCTTCCTATCTCTTTCAGCAATGACAAACCTTCATTGATAAGTGCCTTCCCGATGCCCTGTCTCTGATGATCCGGCGGCACAGAAACCGGCCCGAGTCCATACCAGCCTGTTGCACCATCTGAAACTGTTACGGGTGAAAATGCA